>CAKVPH010000004.1 GCA_934796775.1 uncultured Clostridia bacterium | reverse complement strand
GCTTATAAAAAATGTGACCTTTGCGGAAAGATTTTTGTTGGCAATGAAGAAAAGACTTTAGCTGACGTAACTTTAAAGGCAGCTCACACTCTTACGAGCGTTGCCGCAAAAGACGCTACTTGCACCGAAGACGGTAACGTAGCTTATGAAAAATGTTCGGCTTGCCATAAGATTTTTGTAGACGGCAAAGAAAAGACTTTAGCTGACGTAACTTTAAAAGCCGGACACAAATTCACAGAGGTTGTTGCAAAAGCCGCTACTTGCACCGAAGACGGTAACGTAGCTTATAAAAAATGTGACCTTTGCGGAAAGATTTTTGTTGGCAATGAAGAAAAGACTTTAGCTGACGTAACTTTAAAAGCCGGACACAAATTAGCTGACGTTGCGGCAAAAGACGCTACTTGCACCGAAGACGGTAACATAGCTTATAAGAAATGTGACCTTTGCGGAAAGATTTTTGTTGGCAATGAAGAAAAGACTTTAGCTGACGTAACTTTAAAAGCCGGACACAAATTAGTTGCCGTTGCCGAAGTTCCTGCATCATGCACACAAACAGGCGTTTTAGCTCACGACAAATGTTCGGTTTGCGGAAACTTGTTTGTAGACGGCGTTGAAAAAGAAGCTGAAGAGCTTGTAATTGCAAAAACAGCGCATACCGAAGTTATAGATGCTGCCGAAGAAGCTACTTGCACAAAGCCCGGAAAAACCGAAGGCAAACATTGCTCGGTTTGTAACACTGTTTTAGTTCCGCAGGAAACTATTCCCGCAGGACATAATCTCGTAGACGGAAAATGCTCGCGTTGCGGTTTGGCTGCTTCTTACGGAATGGCAACATTCTATGCCTGGACTGCAGACGGCGGCACGCCTTCCGGAACAAAATATCTTGTTCTTAACGAAAAGGGCGAAGGCACCGATACGTTGTTTTATACAAGTACCGATTATTACAGAAATTCAAAAGTTAAAGTTGAACTTATAGATGAAGCTACCGGCAGAATCAAAGTTACCGTTTCTTATGAAGAAAAGTCAAACGGCTGGGGTGATGACGACGGTGGTTGGACTGAAGTTACCTACGAAGCAAAGACCAAATATTTCTACGGTTATCTTGACAGAGCAAGCGGAATAATCATTATCGGTTCTTCGGCTATAAATGACGGAAAAGATCCCGACTTTACCGGTATTCGCTTTATGGCGCCTATCGCTTCGCCCGATTCTTTAACCGCAGATAACTTTGTTACTTGCGATACGAGTAAAGTTACTGTTGGCGACGCTAAGCCTTATACTTTTATAAGCGGCGGAAACACCTATAACGTATTTATCGAAAACGGTAAAATTTACTTTGGCGTATCTTTCGCGGATGAAAACGGAAATGCTTTAAGCGCAGCCGATATGAAAACCGCTCCTATATTCTACGTTAAGAATGCGGAAGGCGAAATCGTTGCACGCTACGGCGCATTAAATAATGTAATAGCTCCGCTTGACGGTTTAGAAGGTAGCTACACCGCAGCCGATAAAACTCTTACTTTAAACGGCGCAGGTTCAGCTACTTACGACGGAGTAACCGGAAGATATGAAGTATTAGAAAACGGTAAAGTTGCCGTTTACATTGAAGAAAACAGCAAAGTAGTTGTTTATTACGAAGCTACCCTTTCCGGTAATACCGCTACGGTTGAAAAACCGATGGTAAACGTAACTCTCAAATCGGATTACGTTATAGAAGGCGGACAGACGGTTGTATCTGTAAATAAAAATGCAGTTTATGTTACCGTAAGCCTTTCAAATACCGACGAAATGAACTTTGTAGGATGGACTTACAAAGACGGCGAAACAGACGTTGTAATTGCCGGCAGTGCAGAAATCGTCGTTATCGGCGATATGACTCTTACCGCAGTATGGAAAGCTCTTACCGTTATTACTATAACCGACAGCGGATTCGACGGGAACAAACTCCTTGGCGATACAGTAATAAGAGCGAACGTAGGCGACGTATTATATGAAATTCTTGTAGAAAAATACGGCGTTGAATATAAAGGCGTACTCGGCTATTTTGAAGCTACGTTTATGGTTGGCGAAAACGAATTGTCTGAAAGTGCCCAAATAGGCGAAAACGATACCGCAATCGAAATTACCGTTGTCTGGACAAAACTTCCCGATTACGTAGGAACTTACTACGGCGGCGAATTATATAATCTTGGATTCGGTAACAACGGCGGAAAGACTCTTACTATCGATAAAACAGGCAAGATCAGCGGACTTAAAACCGGACAGGTTGTTTCTTACGACGAAGCTACTCAAACGGTTACCTGGCAAACAGGAAGCAAAACGTATAAGTTCTACTTCGATAAAGAAGCCAAAATAATTTTAGGTATTTATAACGATAACGATATTCTGAATGACTATTATTTCTTAGGTCAGGATTTAGGAACCGATGGTAAGGTAGTTGCAAACTATGGCGTTTACGATTATAAGGTAGGTAGTTCCTCAACCAGTTACAATGCTCAGTTTATCGAAGCCAAAACTGCTCTTGGCGATAACACAATAATATTTACTTACAACAACGTAATTTATAGCGGAGTAACTATTAAAAACGCTCTTGGCGAAAATCTTGTTGTAGATAAATCAAAAGATAATTCTATAGCAAACGCTACCACCGTTTTAGTTTACAAGGGCGAAACTCTTGTTTATTCGCGTGCTTCTGCTGCCGGATATACATTTAAAGACAGTACGTCTACAAGTAAAATGACTCGTCCGCTCGATATTTACTTCGGTACTTACACATGCGTAGGCGAAGCCGATCTTACTTTTGACGGAACAGGCGAATTTATCTGGGGCGAAAAGAGAGGTACTTATACCTTAACAGACGAAGCAAGCTTAACGTTTGACTTATACGTTGTATCAGACGGCAAAAACACTGAATATCACGTTGTTATGATCGATACTGCCGAAAAGTCTTTCGTAAGCGAAAAGCCCATGGTAGACGTACTCTTTGAAACCTCTATTACACCTAACGAAAGCTTAGTCGAAAGTGTTTCCGTAAACAAAAACATTGCTTACACTCTTCCCGTTTTAACTGCAGAAGGTCATGTATTCCGCGGCTGGTTAAACGGCGAAACATTACTCACAGGTTCTGTTGTTGTAACCGAAGATCTTATACTTGAAGCTAAGTGGGATGTTAAATATACCGTAACCGTTGTTTATAACGACAACGCAACCGAAACCGCAGTATTAACTTATGGCGAAGGCGATAAAGTTGTTGTTGACGCTCCCGTATGGAAAGCTCATAAATTTGACGGTTGGTTTACAACAGCTACGTTTGACGAAGGCACCGAATGGACGGGTAATAACCAAGCTATTTCTGCAAGTGTAACTATTTACGCTAAGTGGAGCGATGCCGAAGCTTACTATAACTCATATATTCCGGTAGAGCTTGAAACCAGAGATGACGGTAATGTAAGCGGCGTATCTAAGTTCTATTGCAGATCTGCATCATATATTTCTATAGATGCATACGGCAAAGCTGAAAGTGCTGCATATCCGTTTAACGGCGCAATTTCTATTACGGATTATAATAAAGCAACGGGCGAACTTATATTCAACGTCGGATCTTCGTTCTACAGAGGTTACATTAACAAGGTAAACGGTATAATTATACTTTGCCTTGATAAAGGCGCAAATGCCAAGTTTGGTGAAGTATTATTCCTTTCACCGTTTGAAAAGGCAGTTAGTTCACCTTCTATGTCTGTATCTTACTGGAATAACGGTAACACGAGAGCTATCGGTTATACATTTGACGGCGTAACTTATACAGTACTTGTTCATAACGATAAAGTTTACTTCGACGTACAGTTCAAAACTGCTCTTACCGGCGGTGAAGACGTAACCGGCGAAGCTTGCTATACTAAAGACCTTTTATTCGTTCTTGATAGCGAAGGAAACAGACTCTTTAAGTTTGCAAAAGACGGCGACAACGGTTTAACCGAAGTTGATAAATACGAAGGTGCATATGCGGACGCTACCTACGGCACCGTTACTTTAAACGGCGTAAGCGCAATAAGCTTTGGCGGCAACAACGGAACTTATTCTAAAGTTGAAGGGGCCGAAGGCGTATTCGACGTTTATATGACCGAAGGCGATATCACTGTTTATTATACGCTCACTGTTTCACTTGAAGCAGGTACTTGCGAACTCGTTAAGCCTATGGTTACTTTAACCTTCGATTATAACGGAGTTACTCCTGTAGAAGAACACTCTGCAAGCGTTTCGGTAAACAAAAACGTAGAATATACGCTTCCTGTTTACACAAGCGAAACTCACGTTCTTCGCGGTTGGTATGTAACCGGTGACGAAAGTCAGACTTTGGTTAAAACCTTAGTTCCTACAGAGGACGTTAGCTTTGTTGCAACCTGGGCGCAAAAAGTAGTTTTAACTCTTGTTTACGGTAACGGGCTTGAAAACGTAGTAGTAAACTTTGCAGTCGGCGATAGCGTTGTACTTGCCGACTATGCTCCCGCTTATACTAACGGTAAACTTTTGGAATACTGGTATGAATCGGAAGACGGCGGCGTTACCGAAGGCGCAAAATATACTGCTGCAACGGTATCCGAAGCTAAAACACTTTACTGCAAATGGATTGAAAAAGCACCTTATGTAATCGCCGACGCAAGCTCTGCTACGTCAAATGCGTTTACATATAATGCGGAAACGGGTATCTGGACGAGCGGAAATAAAGGTAAAAACAATAGTAAAGCTAAATTTACTATTACTGCAAACACTACTATAACCGTTACGTTTGAATATGGTTGTAGTTCTGAAAAAGAAGATAAATGGGACTATCTGCATATAGATTTGAACGATACTAAAAAGTATACAGCCGGCGGCCAAACTAACACTATTACATTTAAAGCAGTTACAATAACGTTAAAAGCCGGTGACGTTCTTTCGTTTACTTATGAAAAAGATGGTTCTTCTAACGGCGGACTCGATATCGCGCAGATTAAAGATCTTAAGATTGACGGCGTAGCTATTACCGAAATGTAATTTAAACTAACAAAATCACCGTTTTACAGGTAAATGATTTGCCGACAAAACGGTAAACTAAAAACAAAAAAAGTCCTGCGCAGGATTTGTTCTTGCCGCAGGACTTTTTGTATGCTAAAAATTAGTGCATCTAAAAACGGTGATTTTTGCACTCGTTTTATATGGTATAAGTATTTTTCAGGCAGACTATATAAAATTTATATATACTACCTTACAGGTAGCAATTAAAAAAGTTTGATTTTTGCTTAAAAAGGTGATATAATTCAGTCAAGTAAAAAGTGAAAAGCCGCGTTGTTTTGCGCCGCTTTAAAGGTGAATTTATGAAAACTGTTCTTGTAACCGGCGGCGCGGGCTTTATAGGAAGCGCATTTGTAAGGCGGCTTTTAAATAAAAGCGATTATCGGGTAGTGGTGGCGGATAAGCTCACTTACGCCGCAAATATTTTATCGCTTGAGCCGTTTAAAAAAAATAAAAACTTTGTATTATGCCAAGTCGATATATGCGATAAACGTGCTATAGCCAAGCTTTTTGCTTGCGAAAAACCTGATATGATAGTTAATTTTGCCGCCGAAACGCACGTTGACAGGTCTTTTAAATATCCTACGCTTTTTACAAAAACAAACGTTTCAGGCACTCAGGTTTTACTCGATTGCTGTAAAAATTTCGGAGTGAACAGATTTCATCAGGTTTCTACCGACGAAGTATACGGCGGCGTTTTAGAAAACGAGATAATTCATAAAAATTATATTTTATCAACCGAACAGTCGCCTTTAAACCCTACAAATCCGTACAGTGCGACTAAAGCCGCGGCGGATATTCTCGCGCTCGTTTACGGTAAAAGTTACGGGCTGCACGTTACCGTAACGCGCTCTACAAACAATTACGGGGAATGGCAAAATCACGAAAAGTTAATTCCTGCGGTTATAAAAAACGCTTTATCAAATAAAAAAGTTAAAGTTTACGGTGCCGGGCAGGACGTTCGCGACTGGCTTTACGTTGATGACAACTGTGCCGCAATCGAGCTTGTTTTAAAGTTTGGCAAATCGGGCGATATATATAACGTAAGCGGCAAAAACAGAATAAAAAATCTTGACCTTGTAAAAACTGTTTTGCGGCTTTTGGGTAAAAACGAGAGCCTTATAAAGTTTGTCCCGGGGCGCGTAAGCAACGATTTTTGCTATATGATAGACGACGAAAAAATAAGCCGCGAATTGAATTTTGCGCCGCAAACCGATTTTGCAGCGGGACTTAAAAAGACGGTAAACTGGTATAAAAATTATTTGGGCGTTAGTAAGAAAAATGACTGACCGAAAAATGTAAACATAAAGGAATAAATTATGACAAAACAATATTGTGACGTTTTGGGCATGAGCTGTGCCGCCTGCTCTCAGGCGGTAGAAAAAGCCGTAAAAAAGGTTAAAGGCGTAAAAAAAGTCGCCGTAAACCTGCTCAAAAACAGTATGGAAGTTGAGTTCGACGAGAACGCTTGCTCTTTTGACGATATTTCTAAAGCCGTTGAAAAAGCCGGCTATAAGGCGATTATCGGCAGCTTAAATGCCGATCCTTTATCAAACGGCAGTTCAAAAGGCAACGTGAAAAAAAATTCAGACGAGCAAAAAAAGCAGAATAAAACAAAATTAACCGAGCTTATAATTTCGTTTGTTTTTCTTTTGGGAATCATGTATTTTTCAATGGGAAATATGATGTGGGGCTTCCCCGCGCCCGCAGTGTTTGACCATATGAAAAACCCCATGGGTTACGCGCTCATTCAGTTTTTACTGCTCCTGCCCATTCTGTTTATTTACCGAAGATATTTTGTTTCGGGCTTAAAAAAGCTTGTCCACGGTGCGCCTAATATGGATACGCTTATTTCAATCGGTGCGCTCGTGTCGGTTATATACGGTATAGTTTCGCTGTTCGTAATATCTTACGGGCAGGCAATGCTTGCCGCGGGCGGTCTTACCGAAGAGCAAATCTCGGCGTATAAGTCGATTATCAAGACTTATCACGACAATTTGTATTTTGAGTCCGCAGGCATGATATTAACGCTTGTGTCGCTCGGAAAATATCTTGAAGGGCTTTCTAAAAAGAAAACCACAAAGGCAATAGAGGCACTTTATGATTTAGCACCTAAGCGCGCCGTTATAATCGAAAACGGAGAAGAAAAGGAAATCGCAGTCGAAAACGTAAAACCGGGCGATTTGATCGTCGTAAAAAAAGGCGCGGCAATACCGGTGGACGGCGTAGTCGAAAGCGGTTCGGCGTCTGTTAATCAGGCGAACATTACGGGCGAGTCCATGCCGGTTGAAAAACAGGCGGGCGATACGCTTTACGCGTCAACCACGCTTACGGCAGGTTATATAGTGATGCGCGCGACTAAGGTCGGCGAAGATACTTCGTTTGCACAGATAATCAGGCTGGTTGACGAAGCGTCTGCATCCAAAGCACTCGTTTCGCGCCTTGCCGATAAAATTTCGGGCATATTCGTGCCTATAACATTAGGTATTTCGCTTTTAACATTTATAATAAATATAATTTTGGGCGAAACGTTCGAATTATCGCTCAACTTTGCCGTTACCGTTGTGGTAATAGCTTGCCCGTGTGCCTTGGGACTTGCAACGCCGGTTGCCATAATGGTCGGCACGGGTAAGGGCGCAGAACTCGGCGTTATTGTTAAAAATGCCGAAATTCTGGAAAAAGCGCACCTTATAAACACCGTCGTTTTTGATAAAACGGGTACTATAACCGAAGGTATGCCCGAAGTAACCGATTTTATCGGGCTAAGCGCGGACGGCAATGTTTTGAATAAAACGGATACAGATTTATTGCATACGGATCTATTGAATAAAGTGTATTCGTTGGAAAATATGTCCGAACATCCCTTGGCGCACGCCGTGTGCGAGTATTCAACAAAAAACTCTGCTAAGCTTGAAAACGTTGAAAATTACAACTCGTCAAAGGGGCGCGGGGTTGAAGGCGAAATCGGCGGCGCGACGTATCGCATAGGCAATTTGAAATACGTCGGCGAAAATTCGGGCGTTCCCGATAAAGCCGCAAAACAAGCCGAAGAGCTTTCGGCGCAGGGCAAAACTCCGCTTTTTGTTTTAAAAGGTAATGTTTTAGTAGGGATAATCGCTGTAAAAGATAGAGTAAAACCAAATGCCGAAAGTGCTGTTAAAGAGCTTATAGCCCGACATATTCGCACAATAATGCTTACAGGCGACAATAAAAAAACGGCGCAAAGCGTTGCAAAAGAAATAGGTATAACCGAAGTTGTTGCCGACGTTTTGCCTGAAGATAAACAGCGGGTTGTAGAAACGCTTAAAAGCGAGGGCAAAGTTGTTGCCATGGTTGGCGACGGCGTGAACGATGCGCCCGCGCTTATGGCGGCGGATATAGGCGTGGCAATGGGCGGCGGTAGCGACGCGGCAAAAGAGGCAGGCGATATCGTGCTTTTAAAAAAGGATCTTATGGGTGTTGTAACCTCAATCGATTTAAGCAAACGCGTGCTTAACACTATAAAACTCGGGCTGTTCTGGGCATTTTTCTATAATCTTATATGCGTGGCTATCGCAACAGGTATACCGTATCACCTTTGGGGATTTAAAATTTCGCCTATGATAGGCGCGCTTGCAATGAGCTTTTCGAGCGTTTCGGTTGTTCTGAATGCTTTAACTATCAACTGTTTCGGTAAAAAATACAAAACTATAAACAAAAAATCAGGATTAGCGGCTGAATCGGCTGATAAAATCGTGCAATCTGAGGGCGAAGTCGTTTTGCGGTTTAAAGTTAAAAAAATGACTTGCATGCATTGCGTAAAGCGCGTTACCGATGCAATCAATAGTGTTGCGGGAGTGAAAAAAGCCGAAGTTTCTTTAACCGAAAACTCGGCAACGGTGATTTATTCCGGTAATCTAAGCGAGCGCGAAGTAAAAGCTTTGATTATTTCGGCGGTTAAAAACGCCGGCTATATCGCAAAGGCAGCTTGACGGCAGCTTGACGGCAGCTTGAAGCTGCACCCGAACTACCTCTTATAAGCTTTTTGCGGAAATATATGCTTACAACTCGTTAAAGCTTATGCGAACATAAGGCTTCCCCGTTTGGGGAAGCTGGCAACGTAACGTTGCATCTTGGCTGTCTCTTATAGCCTTTTCGCGGAATTATAAGCTTACAATTCGTTAAAGCTTATGCGAACATAAGGCTTCCCCGTTTGGGGAAGCTGGCAATGCGTAGCATTGACTGAAGAGGATTTCTATAATTTAATCTACACCAAAGCGTAATGCAGCTTGAAGCTGCACCCTTGGCTACCACTTATAAGCTTTTTGCGGGAATATAAGCTTACAACTCGTTTTAAGTTTCAACGTTATTTTTGTCATATATAAAAATTTTTTTGCCGCATTTGCCATATATAAATATATAAACAAATGAAATTCTGCGCACGACTTAATTTTTATAATGTATGTAAAAAACGGGTTTTTACTATGCGACTAAAAATTAAAAAATTTTTCTTGCAGATAAAACCATAGTCAAAATTAAAAATAACGGCATATTATATAACTTGAAAAGATAAAAAAAACTATTTTTTTCGTGATAAAAAATGTGAGATTTTTTCTTATGGGTTACAAATATGCCTAAAAACTTATAAAAAAGGCTTAAATTTATATTTTTTAAGCAAAAAAACGACCGTTTTAAATGCAAATTTTAATGTAGAGAAAAAAACAAAAATGTCGGCAAAATAACTTGAAATATCAAAAAAACAGTTGACAAACAATTTTAAATGTTTTAATATAGATAAAGCAAAAGGGTTATACTACCGCTTTCGTCTGAAAAACCCGTTATGAATAACGTGGCTATGCGAAAGAAAATCTTTCGGGAGGTACTTGAGGAAGATGATATTTGATAGTGATTGATATTTTATATCGGGTTTAAACAAAAAAGTAAAAAATTTAAATTTAATTTAAACGAAAAAGGAGTTTATGAAAATGTTACAAAAACAAAAGTCATTATTGACAAAATGTCTTGCCTTTTTGTTCATTATTTGTTGTTCGGTCGTTATGGTTCTTGGAATGACTGCTTGTTCCAAAGAAAAAACGATAACTTCAATTAAAGTCGAAGGCACGACTCTCATTCTCACTTGGAGTGACGGTTCCGAAGAAAAAATCGAAACTAAGGGCGAAACCGGTAATCCCGGTGAACCTGGTAAATCTCCCGTTGTTAAAATCGGAGATAACGGTAACTGGTTTATAGATGACGTTGATACCGGTGTTGCTGCTACAGGAAAAGAAGGCAAGCCCGGTGAAGCCGGACATACTCCCGTTGTTGCTATCGGCGAAAACGGAAACTGGACTATCGACGGAAAAGATACCGGCGTTGCTGCTACAGGAGCTAAGGGTGAAGATGCTCCCCAGATTAAAACCATAAAGTATAACGAGGACGGTACGCAACTTATCTTCACGTTTGATAACGGTGCTACTATAGCTGTTGAAGTTCCCGCTGCTGATAAATGCGATCATAGCAAACGTGTTGAAAAGATTCCTTATGATTATAATACTAATTCTAAATGTGAATATAAGCAATTAGTTGTTTGCCTTGATTGCGGACATGTTGCTGTTGAAAATGTTGTAGATCATAAGTGGAGCGAAGAACCTGTTGATCTTCCCAGAAAAGACTGCTTTGTTGGTGCTCGCAGCGCAAAAGTTTGTAAAAACTGCGGTGCTGAAAAAGACGTTGTTTATAAATCAGTTGAAGAAGACGGCACTTGTTATACAGAACATCAGGATGTTCAAACTTATACATATCAGCTCGACGTTAAGAATCCTGAAAACAAGAAACCCTGTGAACTTGATACTTATGAACTCGTTAAATGTGAAGCTTGTGGCGCAACGATTAGCAATACGTTAATTAAGAAAGCTGAAGGTCACACTTATGGCGAATGGGTTATTTCTACCGGAAAAACTCCTTCTCTCACTAATGGTGGTCAGCTCGAACGTAGATGCGAACGTAACGACGATGTTGAGACTGAAGAAATTCCTGCTCTCAGAAATGAAGACGGTACCGTAAATAGTTTCTATGCTTATACTGCTCCTACTGCTCCTAGCTGCTCTGCAGACAGAAAGGGTGTTTACACATTCACTTATGGTGAAAAGGAATTCAAAGTCGAAATAGCTATTGCTAAGACCAAACATATTGTAAACGGCAACGAAATAGACATTAATGGTGACTATTACTTTGACGATGCTAAATATGCAGGCAAGATTAAATGGTTAGGCGGCTCTACAGCTCTCTCTTGCGGTGAAGCAGGAACTCCCGGTTTCTTTACTTGTGAAGAATGCGGTGATTCATTCGATATTACTGTAAGAAAAGCTCATAAAGCATTTGATGCTAAGGTTGATACTAAATTCAACGAAGTAGCTGCTTCTTGCTCTTCAGTAGGCGGTTTTGATTATATTTGTACCGATTGTGGTAGCACTGCACATGTTGAGACTGAAAAGCTTGCTCATAATTATGTTGTTAAAAAGATTTTACCTGCTACAGATGAACATAAGTTTGGCGGATACGAAGCAACCTGCTCTGTAGGCGGCGAATCGAAGACCGGTTGGTTTGAAGAAGCTCCTGAAACTGTATATCATGAAGCTACATGTGATAAGGGTGCTTATACCGAATATGTTGGTTATAACATCAACGTTCTCGATGAAAAGAATCCTGCTCTCGGTCACAACCATAAAGACCTTGGTAAACTTGGAACTCTTGGCGATGCTCAGCATCCTATTGATTTAAGAGATGCTAAGTATACTGGTAAATTCATAGGTATTAACAGTTCTACTTCGGATGGCAAAGCTATTTCTTGTGGCAACACCAGCGAAGCTAAACCCGGTCGTGCTGTTTATACATGTACCAGATGTGAAGGCGTATTTGAAGTTTATGCTTATATGTCACATACCGGAAAGACTACTGTAACGAAAGAACCTACTTGTACTGAAGACGGTTGGCTTTCTATTGAAAAGTGTGATGTCTGTGGCGCAACTGATGGTGAACCTATTCCTGCAAAAGGACATAGCTATTCTTATACCGTAGCTGAAAAAGATGCTGAAGATAAAGTTACAAAACTTCACGGCGTATGTACTGTATGTAGTGATGAACACGATTTAGTTGTTTCTTCTTACAGAGTTACTAAATTTCCTTCGTGCGAAGAAACCGGAACAGCTGTTGTTACGTATGTTGATGACGAACAAGTTGAACAGAAAGATAAAACTATTGACTTAGCTACAGTAGGACACACCAGAAACGGTGTTGAAATCAAAAATGCTTATGATAAGCCTTATACTGCAAGCGAAGCTAAAGAACTTGGTATAATAGTTAAAGGTCAAGGTGCTAAGCCTACTTGCGCTGATTTTGAAAAAGGTGCTAATCCGAATGCGCTTTATGAATGTACTGTTTGCCATGGTTACTTTGATACTTATGTAAAGGGCGATCATACTAAACCTAATGATTATAAAGCACCTGTTGCTACTTGTGAAAAAGCTGGCACCACGACTTGGAATTGTGCTAATGAAGACTGCGGACACGAATTACAAACTGAAACTGTTCCTGCTCTTGGACATAAGACTCATATCGAAGTTAAAGACGGAAAGATGATCGTTACTTGCGAACGTGAAGGTTGTGATTTTGAAGCTGTTGTAATTGAACTTCCTGCAATTCCTGAACTTAAGCTCAACGATGAAAACGTATATGAATTTGTTGAATCCGACAATTACGATGTTAAACAGGTAGTAGCTGTAACTTGCTCGAATAGCGGACATTACAAATTCGTTGTAAAGAAAGATGTTCTTAAAAAGCTTCTTGCTGCTAAGAACGCATATCTCTATAACGATGATCTTGCTGATGTTGTATTTGAAAAAGATATAACTGCTCCTCATAAATATGATTCAAAAGTAATTTCTTGGACTGACGGTGAATATGAATATACCGGAAATTACTGCGAACTCTGCCATAACATCGTTAATGTTAAACGTGTATAACGCGTTTAATTGAGAAAACTTAGGATAAGTAAGGTATAAATCTTACAAAACCTCACAAAGATGAAAAGCGGAACGCGCGCTAAAAGTGCGCGTTCCGAAAAAACCCTTAAAGCATTTTTAAGCGAAAGCTTAAAAAACGGCGCCTTTGAAGTAAACCTCCTTCAAAGGCGTTGTTTTTTACATAAAAAATTAAATTTTGCTAAAATCCACTTAAAAAAATATAAAATTGTGAAAAAAATAAAAAAACTTAAAAAAAAGCCTTTTTTTTCAAAAACTTATTTGAACATATATTGACAAATACTTTATTTCATATTATAATATCTATATACTGATACTCGGATACGTCTGTTCTGAGTAAAAAACGGACTGTCGGAATTATATTCCGCTCTTTGGCATATAACTTTTATTAAGTTAAGTCTACAACTCCGTTTTAAAAAGAGGAGGAATTATGAAAAAATCCAAATTGCTCATGGCTATCGTTTTTGCGCTGTTTTCGTTAGTTTCGATATTTGCGCTTACTGCATGTAGTCATACGCATGAATTCACGCAGGAAATTCAAGATCCCGAATATCTTGCTTCCGAATATGACTGTGTTAAAAACGTAAGATATTATAAATCTTGCGCTTGCGGCGAAAGTTCGGAAGGCAGACCTGAAGAAGTAACGTTTATCGGAACGTCAGCTGCGCATAGAACTCTTAAAGAAATTGAAGATGAAAAATATTTGGTAGTTGCAGCTTCTTGTACCGAAAAAGGCGTTTACTATAAATCTTGCGCTGACTGCGGTGAAGCTGTTGACGATGTTTTTAAAACCGCTGAGCTTCCTCATAATTTTAAAGCGGTAGCGGTAATTGATACTACAAAAGATTATTGTGACGGTCACGACTGGATCATGATTTGTTCTGTATGTCATACCCAAAAGACTGATGCTCAATCTGTTTGGTTTGAAAACGCTCACTGCAGTGACTGGCACGTTGAAAAAGCTCCTACAGCCACTGAAGAAGGCTATCTTACGGGGCTGTGTAATGAGTGTAACCAAATAGCACGCAAAACGCTTAAAAAACTTGAAAGAAATAGCACATTTTATCAAGGAATAGAAGCATTTGATGCTTGTGACGAAGAAGGTCTTATCCGTTATACTTATACAATAGATGAACAAAGCTTTGTTTTTGAAGATAAAACTTGTCCTGTCAGACATCTTTTAGGTAGCAAAAATATTTATGATTATGAATTTGATGCTACTAAAAATGTTCTGAATTTTAATGATTATGAAGGGATTATCCTTTTGAGTAAAAAAGAAATTCCTACATGTGACATTAACGGTGAAGATGCATTTTTCCATTGTTTGCGTTGTGGTGATTATTATGGTTTAAAAGTAAGGGTAGATCATAAAACGCCTGAAAATTATATAGTAGATAAAGCAACTTGCGAAACAATTCATATTTCATTTAGCTGTAAAGATTGTGGCTATGATAAAGCCACAAAGGAGCTTATTGGGCCAGGTCATAAAATGGGATATGTTTTGGCTCCCGAAGACGGAACTTTTAAGAAATTTAAACTTGAGTATGTTTGCTTTAATATGCTTGAAGATAAAGATCATCCGGCACCCGGTTATGAATGTGGATATATTGACAAAGAAAAATCGGTTTACGGAATAGATGTAAATACTCTTGAAATTGTTCCTGCAACTTGTCAATCGGGTAAGATATATAAGTTCACATATAATGGTGAAACTTATACATTTAACGATGAACTAAAAGAAGAAACCCATTTATATAAGAACGGCGATTTTACTAACAGACTTTTAGCTAACGGGTTATACAATATATCCGAATGTGTCGGAATTGAATTCTTTGGCGGACAGGAAATTATTCCTGTTTGTGGTGAAACCGGTCGTAGAGCTTTATTTCATTGTGAAGAATGTGGCGGTAATTTTGAAGTAAATGTAAGACATGATCATTCAAAACCTGCCGATTATGTTTTAGCTGAAGCTGATTGCACAAAGGTTGTTGAATCACATTATCACTGCAAAGGTTGTGGTATAGATCAAGTTGATTATGTTGATGCAATAGGTCATTCTTATTCATATGAAATTCAACTTGCGCCCACAAGAACTACTACGGGAAAGGCTGTTCTTACTTGCTCCCATTGCAACGAAAGAAAAGAAATAGAGCTGCCCGTAATTCCTGAAAAAACCAACGACGACTATACGGTTAAGGCAAATCTCGTTGAAAGTTGCGTGAGCATCGGAAGATATGTTTGCACCTATCATTACACTTATACAATTCAAGTTTACGATAAAGATGCAGGTGAAGTCGTAGAAACGAAAAAAACAGTTGATATGACGTTTAATCACATTGAAGGAACTATTGAACATACAAACTCGTCTGAAGACGGTTCGCTTAAAATAATTGTAATCGACGGTGTAAGCTACAAAGGTTACATTTGTTCTAAGTGCGGCAGATTTATAATTGTTGAATAACGGTTTGCATAAATATATTTAAAAAAGCGGGGCGCATTTGTGCGTCCCGCTTTTACTATATTGATATATACACTATTCCTTGTTTTAGTTAAAAATTGCGAGCATAGCTCAAAGATCGGCGCTGTGTTAAAATTTATAAAAACAAACCGGAATCACATTTAAAAAACTAAAAAGCGCACCCGTTTTATTTTAAGGTGCGCTTTTATCGTGCTTAAATTCTTTAAATATTTACTATGCTTAATCTTTATAATTCTTTATTTGCCGGACTTTTTAAGCCAAACCATTAGTACTGCAACGTCAGCAGGGTTTACGCCCGAAATTCTGCTTGCCTGACCTAAATTAAGCGGTCTTATATCGTTTAGCTTTTGCCTCGCTTCAAGCCTGAGCCCTTCTATTTGCATGTAATCAATATCGGCGGGGAGCAGTTTGCTTTCGGTCTTTTTAGCTTTTTCTATTTCTTTTTGCTGTTTATCAAGGTAACCGCTGTATCGTATTTCGGTTTCGACTGATTCAAGCAAATCCCACGAAAAATCATTGAACTCGTTAAATTCGTTTTTAATCTCTTTTATCGTAATTCCGCGAAGAATTAAATCAGAATACGAAACAGCATTGTTCGGTACGTTTCCGCCGTGTTTTTCTATTAAGCGTTGCATAACTTTAGGTGGGTGCGGCGCATTGCAAATGCTTTTAAGCTCTTGTTTTTTAAGGCATTTTTCTTTAAAAGCCGCATAACGGATATCGTCTACAAGCCCTGTTTCGCGCCCTATTTCGGTAAGGCGGAAATCGGCATTATCCTGCCGCAGGTAAATGCGGTGTTCCGCGCGCGAAGTCATCATGCGGTAAGGCTCGTTTGTACCTTTTGTAACAAGATCGTCTATTAAAACGCCTATATACGCTTCGTCGCGCCGCAAAATCAAAGGTGTTTTTCCACGCAGATACAGCGAGGCGTTAAGTCCCGCAATCAGTCCTTGAGCGGCAGCTTCTTCGTACCCGCTCGTGCCGTTTATCTGCCCGGCAGTGTAAAGTCCTTTTACTTTTTTAAATTCAAGGGTGGGTAAAAGGTCTAAACTGTCTATGCAATCATACTCGATTGCATAGGCATAGCGCACGATTTCGCAGCATTCCAAGCCTTTAATCGAGTGATATAACTCTTCCTGCACGTCGTGCGGGAGCGACGTTGAAAGCCCTTGTGCGTAAATTTCGTTGGTGTCGCCGCCTTCGGGTTCTAAAAACACCTGATGGCGTTCTTTGTCTGCAAACCGCTCGACTTTGGTTTCTATCGAAGGGCAGTATCTCGGTCCTGTTCCGGTAATAATTCCGTTATAGAGCGGGGAGCGGTCAAGGTTATTGCGAATTATCTCATGTGTTTTTATGTTGGTGTAGGTTAAATAACAGGGCGTTTGTTTTTCGGGGACCTGCGGCGACAAAAACGAGAACGGGTATACATTCGTTTCGCCTTCCTGAATTTCGCATTTTGAAAAATCAATGGTTCTGCCGTCTATTCTTGCGGGCGTGCCCGTTTTAAAACGTCTTATTTTAAAGCCGAGAGAAATCAAACTTTCGGTGAGCTTTGTTGCGGGCGCAAAACCGCTCGGTCCGGACTTTTGTTTCCATTCGCCTGCTAACACTACGCTGTTTAAATATACGCCTGTACATATAACTACGGCTTTCGCCTGCAAAATACTGCCGTAAGTTGTTTTTACGCCCGAAACGATGCCGTTTTCAGTCAGAATTTCGCTGACTTCACACTGCACGATATGCAAATTTTCCGTGTTTTCAAGTACGCTTTTCATAGCGCGGTGATAATAATTTTTATCTTCTTGCGCACGGAGCGATTGAACGGCTGCACCTTTTCCGCGGTTTAACATTCTTATTTGCATAAGCGTTTTGTCCGCCGTAATACCCATTTGCCCGCCAAGCGCGTCTATTTCGCGAACCAAGTGTCCTTTTGCCGTGCCGCCGATTGACGGGTTACACGCCATAAAGGCAATGCTATCTAAATTTAACGTAGTAAGGGCAGTGTTAAGACCTGTTCTGGCGAGTGCAAGTGCGGCTTCGCAGCCGGCATGTCCGGCTCCCACAACTACGGCGTCGTAGCTCCCTTTTATATAATTAGTTTTCATTTTCGTTGGTTTGTAGTTTATTTAAAAGAGTTTGCGTTTTAAAACGATTAAGGCAAAAGTGCCGCTATAAGTTGATTATCGCACGTTTTACCCGTAAAAGTTATTTTTTAAGAATAAGGTTTTTAAGATCGTTTACTTCGGTTGCAACGCGCGGATCGGTTTTTATAAGCTCGTTTATTTTGTTGCGCGCATGAATTACCGTTGTATGATCGCGCCCGCCCATTGACTGGCCTATGGTTACAAGAGGCAAGTTCATAAGTTCGGTAATAAGATATGTGCAAATTTGCCTCGGTTCAACGAGTTCTTTATTTTTCTTTTTGCCCAAAAGGTCGCTTTTAGGAATGTTATAAAACTGACAGACCGTATTGATAATGTTGGTTGTAGTCATAACTTCTTTATTTTCTTCCGAAACCGCTTGCTTTAAAGCTTCCATTGCGAGCGAAATGGTTATAGGCTCCTCGTGTAAAAGCGACGCAAAGATTACTTTATTTAAAAGTCCTTCGAGCGAGCGAACGTCGTCGCCGCTGTTTTCGGCTAAATAGGTGGCAACTTCGGTATTGATTATGTATTTTCTCTCTTCCGCTTTGCGCTGAAGAATAGCGATTTTTGTTTCGATGTCCGGCGGCAGAACCTGAGCCATAAGTCCGCCTTCAAAACGCGTTTTAAGTCTTTCCGAAAGCGGTTCGATATTTCTCGGGTGCGCGTCGGAAGATAAAATTATTTGTTTATTCTGAGAATAAAGCTCGTTAAACGTATGGAAAAACTCTTCCTGCGTGGCTTCTTTATTAGCTAAAAACTGCACGTCATCTATAATTAAAACGTCAACGTTTCTGTATCTGCCGCGGAATTCCTGCGATGCCGCCGCCGTGCCTTTGCCCTGACGGATAATCGTAATAAGGTCGTTAGTGAATTTTTCGCAAGTTGCGTAAAGCACGTTTGCGGCGGGGTTTTGCTTTTTAACATAGTTTGCTATTGCGTGCATTATGTGTGTTTTGCCAAGCCCGGTGCTGCCGTAAATAAACAGGGGGTTATAATTTTTCCCCGGATCATCGGCAACGGCTTTTGCCGCAGAATACAAAAATTTATTCGACGGACCTACAACAAACGAATCGAAGGTGTATTTGGGGTTTATTTCCATAGAGCCTTCAAGCAAAAAGCCCTTAGAATCGTTGTTTTTTTGCAAAAAATCGTGATCAAGTCCGCAAGCTGTCAGCTTAATTTCGGTAACTCCGGTTTCGGCTTCTTCAAGAGCCGCCAAAATTTTTTGATACACCTTGTCGTTTTCGGCAATAAAACGCGCGTTAAGCTCGGACGGAGCGTCAAGCACAAGCTTTCTCGCAATCAGATCGGTGGCCTTAAGTTTTTCTATATAAGTGGCGTATGTTATGGTGCTAAGTTTGTTTTTAAGCACTTCTAAGGCTTTATTCCACAAAATTTCGTAATTTTCCATCGTATCTCCTTGTTAAAAGCAAAAGTCTTTGGTGTAAAGATTGACTTGTTCGCCGTAAAATTGTATAATATAAAGAGCCGAATAAATCGCAAGTATCGGTTAAAACCGTTAAAAAAAGCGAAAGCGTTTTGCTTTCCCGATAGCCCTTGTATTTTTAACTATATTTATTATATATTAAAGATGTAAAAAAAGCAAGGTAAACGCTCAATCATTTTTATTTTTTTTCGGGAGCGCCCAAGGCTATGCAAAGTTGTTTTTTTGCTTACGATTATCGCGGAATTTTAGCAAAAAACAGTAAAGCAGGCGAAAGCTTTTGAGTATTTTGCGGCATAGGTAAAAAAAAGTGTATATTGAAAAACTCGTTTTAAAAAATTACAGAAATTACGCATACGAAACGTTCGAATTTTGTAACGGCGTAAATATAATTTCGGGGTTTAACGCACAGGGTAAAACCAACGCCGCCGAAGCGATTTTTTACTTATGCACGGGTTATTCGCCGCGCGCCGGTAAAGAAAAACAGGTTATTAAGTACAATTCGGATAGCGCAAGCATATCTGCAAACGCGTTTTCTGCGTTCGGATCTGTTTCGGCAAGGATAGAATTTGATAAAACGGACGGAAAAAAAATATTTGTAAACGATATGCCGCTTTCAAAAACGGGCGAGCTTCTCGGCAATATAAATGCGGTCATGTTTAACCCGCAACAACTTAAACTCGTGCAGGAAAGCCCCGAAGATCGTCGGCGTTTTATGGATATAGCTCTGTCGCAGATGAGTCGCAAATATTTTTACGCGCTTTTAAAATATCGCAAAATTTTGCAGCAACGCAACGGGCTTTTAAAGGAAAAAGACGTTGAACTTATAAAAGATACGCTCCCGGTGTGGGACGAACAGCTTTGCCTTGTCGCAACGGATATAATTTGTGCGCGAAACGAGTTTTTAACCGATTTAAAGCCTTTTTCTAAACAAGCGCATTTTGACATAACCGACGGAAGGGAAAAACTTGAAATTTCAAGCGAACAAAAATTTGAAGGCGGCGCGTTTGAGGTTAAAGAGCAACTTAAAGCAAAACTTTCGGAAGTTCTGGATAAGGACATAGAACTCGGATATACGTCGGTAGGTCCGCACCGCGACGATATAAAAATAAAGATCAACGACGCCGACGCGCGCGTTTTTGCTTCGCAAGGGCAACAGCGCACCGCCGCGCTATCGCTTAAAATAGGCGAACTGCAGATTTTAAAAAAGCATTTCGGCGAATATCCGGTTTTTATTCTGGACGACGCTATGAGCGAACTCGATAAAAAAAGACAAAAACGACTACTCGGTATGCTTGACGGTATTCAGACGATTATAACTTGTACCGATGCCGAAGATATTTTAAACGTAAACGCAAAACTCTTTGTTATAGAAAACGGAAGCATAGTAAAAAACGATTTTACTTAAAATCAAAATGTGCGATAATCGACTTATAGACGGGTTTTTAGCTTGAAAATATAAAAATATGGATACTTTTTTACGCGAAAGAAATTTAATAGGCGACGAAAAATCAGATATTTTAAAAAATAGTTCGGTTGCGGTTTTCGGGCTTGGCGGCGTGGGATCGTACGTATGTGAGGCACTCTGCCGCGGCGGAGTTGGAAAGCTTTTGCTTTGCGATAACGACGTAGTGGCAGAACATAACATAAACAGGCAATTATTTGCTCTTCATTCCACAATAGGGCAGCTAAAAACGCAGGCGGCTTCTGACCGTCTGAAAGATATCAATCCCGAAATCGAGCTTGTTTTGCGATCGGAATATTATTCAGCCGAAAACGAGAACACCTTTGATCTTTCGTCTTACGACTACGTTGCCGATTGTATAGACAGCGTAACTTCAAAAATTCGCCTTATAGTAAACGCAAAAGACAGTGGCGTGCCTATAATAAGCTCTATGGGAACGGGCAATAAACTGTATCAGAATTTTGAAATTTCGGATATATACAAAACCGAAGTTTGTCCGCTTGCAAAAGTTTTAAGGCACGAATTAAAAAAGCGGAACGTAACAAACCTTAAAGTTGTTTACACAAAAGAACCGCCTTTAAAACCGCTTTTTGCTGACGAAACCAAACGCAAACAAACGCCTGCAAGCATATCTTATGTGCCTGCGACCGCAGGGCTTTTAATTGCCGGCGAGATTATAAGAAATATATTAAAAGTCGGGCTATAAGTCCGATATCGAGGGTTTTATGGAAAAAAAGAAACTTGATTTTTCTCCTTTTTTAACCGAAAACGAGAATGTTTTGTTTAAAACGCGCACAAAAGGCGGAAACGGAGTTTTTGTTGAAACCGCAATTTGTTTTTTACTTTGGCTTTTAACGCTTGCCGGCGATTGCTTTTTAATAGGTGCGTCGTATAGTTTGAAAAAACAGATTAAGTTGCCGGATTTTTATCCGATAATTTTTGCGATAGGGGTGTTTATACATATAATTCCGTTTGCGGCGTGGCTTATATCTGCGCTTAAAAAAATCGGTTTAAAATCGGAAAAGTGGTTTGCTATCACAAATAAACGCGTGGCTATAATTTCGGGTATAAAACCTGTGACCGTGTCTTCGATTTTTTTAAACGACGTTACCGCTATGAGCAGCGATAAAAATTCTATAACGCTTTATTTAGGCGATGAAAAAATAAAGCTGAAGCAAATGGAAAACGTTGACGGGCTGGCAAGAAAAATTGAAGATTTGATTTTTTCCGAAGATAAAAATGATTCAGGCGTTACTTTAGACTTACAAAACAATGTATCGGACACGGCTGACACTGCCGGCGACAGTGAAACGATTAACCCCGACGGCGATTCCGCAAAAAGCGAAAACAACAGCAAAAACAAAAACGATAATACAAATAAATAATTTGGGAGAATAAAATGCAAAACGTAAAAAAAGAAACAGAAACTTCTAATTTAGCACCGACCGAAAAAATAAGCTTTTATGCGGACGTAGAGTACAACAAGAGCAGACGAGTAAGATATATCGTGCTTTTAGTGCTGTTATTTTTGGTTATGGGGCTTATGATCGGCACGTTTGTAGCAAGCAAACAGTGGATGTTCGTAATCGTTCTGGGCGCAGTACTGCTCATTATGGCGTCGCTCATTCCCACGGTCTTAAAAAATTATCCTGTTAAAAGCGACGCGGTTTTAACGCTTGTCGGCAGAGAAGTCTTTGTTCAGGGCAAAACGCTTCGTACTACTGATATAGAAAAAGTAATCGTAAACGTAGAAGTTGGTGCCGTAAGCAAAAATAAAGACGAAAATAAGGAATTTTTAAAGCAGGTAGCTTCTGCTTTCCCCGAAGAAAAGCTGTTAGGCACCGTAGATTTAGTGCTTAAATCCGGACCAAAGGTAAAAAAGGGCGAAACCATTTATATGACTCTTTCCGATAGTATAGGCGCAGTAGTTGCGCTTGTAAATGCGGGCGTAAAACATTATGCGATAGGTTTTTCGCTTAAAAAGTTTTATGAGCCTGCCGCGTTTTCGATTACTAAAACCGAAAAGCAGAAGGCAAAACTTACCGACGTAAGCGCAAAAGAACGCCGCCGTCAGATTATTTAATTTTATTTTTTTGCGCGTTAAAAGCGTTTTTAAAACTGCAAAAAATTAATAAAAAATTCAAAATTAAAAAAATACGGAAATATTTCCGATTTTATAAAAAAATTTAGTAGAGAAAAAAATGCAAACCAAAAATCACAAAAAGAAAGGCTTTACCTTAGTAGAGCTTATGTCGTTATAGTTGTAATTGCCATTTTAACGGTAATTTTAATACCGACTATAGGCTATGTTATCGAACACTCAAAAGAAACTGCCGACATAATAACGGTAAAACTTTTGAATCTTTAAATAAACTAACTAAACAAAATTAACAAGCAAGCCTTTGCGGGCATAAACCCGCAGGGCTTGTTTTTTTACTCATTTAATTAAGGTTATATAACTTTAATAAAAAGGCGGCAAAGATAAATGCGGCTAAAATTTTTGAAAAAAACAGTAAAATATGTAAAAGTAACGGCAGAGAAAGAAGTCAAAAAAATATTTTAAAAAATTTGCAAAACTTTTTTTGTAAAATACTTGACAAATCGATCGGAACGTCATATAATGTTAGCAGTCAAAGAAAGAGAGTGCTAACACTCGATTAAGTTGTTTGCTAAACACCCATAAAAAACGGTGATAAAGCAAACTGCGTTTGGCAAAACAGATTACTCGGCATTTCAGGCGATAAAAAAAGGTTGATTACCTTAAATACAAGCCTTATTGCCATTACATAAAATAAAGGAGGTAGAATTTATGAACGAAGAAAAATTTACGCAGAATGCGTTAAGTGCGATTACAAAAGCGCAAAATTACGCTCTTGCAAATAACCATCAGGAAGTAAAACCCGAGCATATACTTGTGCCCATGCTTGAAGGCGGGCTTATAGTAGAATTATTAAATTCGAGCGGAGCTGACGCAAATAAATTAAAAGCCGAAACCGAAAATTACTTAAACGGTTTACCGGGCGTTACCGGTTCGGGCGCGAATTTATATATGGGTAACGAAGCTGCAAAGGTATTAGCCGTTGCCGACAAGCTTGCGCGCGAAGGCGGGGACAGTTACATCGGAGTAGAGCATTTGTTTTTGGCAATGCTTAAAAACCCTACGGAGTTTTTAAAGAAATCTTTTGCGGCATGCGGAGTTACCGAAAGTAAGTTTACTGCCGCGCTCAAAAAAGTAAAAACGCAGCCTAATACTGCGGATAACCCCGAAGATACTTACGACGCGCTTAAAAAATTCGGCGACGATTTGGTTGAGCGCGCAAAAAGCGGTAAGCTTGATCCCGTAATCGGGCGTGACGAAGAAATTCGTAACGTCATACGAATTCTTTCAAGAAAGACAAAAAACAACCCCGTTCTTATAGGCGAACCGGGCGTTGGTAAAACTGCTATTGTAGAAGGGCTTGCTAAACGAATAGTTGACGGCGACGTTCCCGAAGGACTTAAAAACAAGCATATATTCGCGCTCGATATGGGCGCGCTTATAGCGGGTGCAAAATACCGCGGCGAATTTGAAGAAAGACTTAAAGCCGTACTTAACGAAATCAAGAAGCAGGAAGGCAGAATGATTTTGTTTATCGACGAGCTGCACACCATAGTCGGTGCGGGCAAAACCGAAGGCAGTATGGACGCGGGCAACCTTTTAAAGCCTATGCTGGCAAGGGGAGAACTGCACTGCATCGGCGCGACCACTTTGGACGAATATACTAAGTATATCGAAAAAGACGCCGCGCTTGAAAGACGTTTTCAGCCAGTAACCGTAGATCAACCTACCGTTGAAGACACTATTACCATACTCAGAGGTTTAAAAGAGCGTTACGAAATATTCCACGGCGTTAAAATTCACGATAATGCTTTGGTTGCGGCGGCAACGCTTTCCGACAGGTACATTACCGACAGATTTTTGCCCGATAAAGCTATCGATCTTGTGGACGAAGCGTGCGCAATGCTCCGTACCGAAATCGACAGTATGCCTACCGAAATGGACGTTATTTCCCGTCGTATAATTCAACTGCAAATGGAAGAACTTGCACTTTCTAAGGAGAGCGACAAACTTTCCGCCACTCGATTAGAAGCGGTGAGAAAAGAACTTTCGGAAAAGAGAGCGCAGTTTACCGAGCTTAAAGCGCGTTGGGAAAACGAGAAGAAAGAAATAGACGCCGTTAAGGTAATAAAAGAAAAAATCGATAAAGTAAATTACGAAATCGATCTTGCAAAGCGTAAAGGCGACTACGAGAGAGCCGCAAAACTCAAATACAGCGATCTCCCCGTGCTTGAAAAACAGCTTTCGGAAGAAGAAAAAAAGGATTCTACCGCGCGCACGAACAGGTTGCTTCGTAACGAAGTAACCGCCGACGAGATCGCGCAGATAGTATCGCGCTGGACTTCGGTTCCCGTTACAAAGCTGATGGAAAGCGAAAAACAGAAGCTTTTAAAGTTGCCCGAAACGCTGCATGAAAGAGTTATCGGACAGGACGAAGCGGTTGAAAAAGTTGCTCAGGCAATTTTGCGTTCGCGTGCGGGCATAGGTGACGAAAATCGACCTATAGGCTCATTTATGTTCTTAGGACCTACCGGTGTAGGTAAGACGGAACTTGCAAAAACGCTTGCGGAATATCTGTTTGACGACGAGAGAAATATAGTCCGAATCGATATGTCGGAGTATATGGAAAAGTTTTCGGTCACTCGTCTTATAGGTGCGCCTCCTGGATACGTCGGATATGACGAAGGCGGACAGCTTACCGAAGCTGTAAGAAGAAAACCTTATTCTGTAATTTTGTTCGACGAAATCGAAAAAGCTCACCCCGACGTGTTCAACGTTTTGCTTCAGGTTCTTGACGACGGCAGAATTACAGACGGTCAGGGCAGAACGGTAAACTTCAAAAATACCATAATTATAATGACTTCCAACCTTGGCAGTAATTATATTCTCGACGATATGGAAAGCAGCGGGGCGGTCAGCGAAACTGCCCGCGAAAAGGTGGACGCACTTTTAAAAAAGACTTTCCGTCCCGAATTTTTGAACAGACTCGACGATATAGTCATGTTCACGCCGCTCAGCCGCGAAAGCGTTTGTAAAATCGTTGACTTGCTTTTGGCAAAACTTGCAAAACGTCTTGCAAAGCAACAGCTTAAGTTAAGCGTTACGTCTGCTGCTAAAGATAAAATAGTAGAAGGCGGTTACGACGTGGTTTACGGCGCTCGTCCGCTTAAAAGATACATCGAAAGCAACGTTGAAAATCAGGTTGCAAGGGCGATACTCGAAGGCAATCTTGGCGAAGGCGATACCTTAGTTGCCGATTGCAAAGACGGTAAAATCGTCGTTTACAAACAGGGCGGCATAGTAAGGTAACGGCTGAAAAATTATATAACGGTGCGGGTGAAAAATAGCAAAAGTAAGCCTATAGCACCGTTATCGCAGTAAAGCTGCAATAAAAAGCGAGAGATTGTCAGTTCAATCTCTCGCTTTTTTGACGTAATAAAACAAGCGACTACTAAAAAACGTAGCCGCTTATTTTTTTGTAAAAGTAAAGCTATAAGTTGATTATCAAGCAATAATCGACTATAAATATAAGTGCTGATATTTATAAGTGCTGATATTGCGGAATTATAAAGCAAACGTTACAAATGACGATTTATAACGCTCATTCAAAATAGCTTTTTAAACCATCGGTAACGATTTGCGGAGCAAACTCGCCTATGGGTGAAATACCTTCACCCGAAGAAAAATCGTCGTTTTTTTCAGATTGATTTTGCGAGAACCCTCCGCGATTTTGCGAAAGAGAAACTACGAGCGGCAAAACGCTTTTTAAAATGCCTGCAATATCAGCGTTTCCGGACATTATTTTAGGAATAAGTTCGGCGAGCGAATCGGCAAGATCTTCGTTTATTCCAAAGTTTTTTAAAAGTGAAATGGCGTCTTCAACGCTTACGCCCTGCAAAAGCCCCGTAAGGTCACTTTTTTGATTTTTGGCTAACATAAAAAACAACACGGCAACAATCAATAATAGGTTCATATTTCTCTCTTTTTAACATTATATCGTATGTTTTGCATATTTATATTATACGATACGGAGTTTTGTTAATGAAAAAATTCAGCGAATATTCCCAAAATTTTAACGATAATGCAAAAAACAACAAGTCGGGTGGCGGAAATAATCCGTTTGACGGTAACGGTACGGCGTTTGAAATGCTTAAAAACATCTCGGCAAAATACGAGGGCGCAAGTCAGTCGGAGCTGTTGTCCGCCATATTTGCGGAAGCCTCGCGGGCAAGAAATGCCGGAACGCTTTCCGACAGCGAAATAGAAAATTTTGTCGCTTCGGTTTCGCCTATGCTTTCAAAATCTCAAAGAAATCAGCTTGAAAAAGTAGTTGAGCGCATTAAAAATACAAAGTAGGGCGGTGATTAAAAATAATTATACATATTTTTTTAATCAAAGCCGACTTTTAATTATTTTTAATTGTATATGTAGTCTTCGGCGTTTATTAAAGAATTCGCAAATAAATCGATTTCTTCTTCGGTGTTGGTTTCGTTAAAGCTTACACGGGTTAGTCCGTTTAACTTTGTGCCTAAAAACTCGTGGCAAAGCGGCGCGCAATGATATCCTCCGCGTACGGCGATATCGAAGTGTTCTGAAAGAACTCCCGCAATTTCCTGTGACGAATAGTCTTTGAAAGCAAACGAAACTATTCCCACGGGATTTTTGCTTGAAAAAAGTTTTACTCCCTTTATGCAGGAAACACGGTCTATAAAATATGCGGTAAGTTCTAATAACCTGCGCTGTTTAAGGTTTAAGTTTTGCGCATTGTAAATTGTTCCTTCAAAAAGCGAAGCGACAGCAGGCAGATTCATTGTTCCGCATTCCAAAAGTTCGGGATATCCCGACGGTACAGGCGAAAAACTTTCGGTACCGCTTCCGCCGTACATAAGCGGTCGGATATTCACGTTTTTATTAAAAATCAGCCCGCCCGAACCTTGAATTCCGTTCATTCCTTTATGCCCTGAAAAACATAAAACGTCTATGGAATGTTTTTTCATATCGATAAAAGTATGCCCTGCAGTTTGCGCCGCGTCAAGCAGAAAAGTTATGTTCAAATTGCGCAAAAGTCTGCCTATAGCTTCGTAATCGTTAATTTCGCCTGTAACGTTGGATGCTCCCGTCAAACAGACCAGGGCGGTATTTTTTTTCAGAACGTTTTCAACGTCTTCTTTAAAAACGGCGTTATTTTTCGGTTTTATTACTGTAAGTGAAATAATACCTTTTTTCTCTAAGAAAAAAAGCGGACGAAGAACGCTGTTATGCTCGAAAACCGAAGTAACTACGTTATCTCCCTTGTTTACAAGCCCGAAAATGGCGGTGTTCAGTCCTTCGGTACAATTTTTGGTAAAAATAACGCGTTCGGGCTTATCGGCATTAAAAAAATCACATAAAAGCTTTCTCGTTTTATAAACGTATTCTTCGGCGATTACGGCTCGTTTGTGTCCGCTGTGTCCCGCGTTTACGCTCATGTACTTTATGGCGTTGGTTGCCGCTTCAATTACGCGTGGCGGTTTATATCCGCCTGTTGCCGCATTGTCGAAATAAATCATTTTTTCACGTTTTGTCCTCTTTTTTAATATATTATACTATGAGCAAATATATGTTTTAAATATTTGTTCGTGCATATGTTTTGAGTGCTTAATTTAGAATTACAAAGGAGGATTTTATGACGGTAGTGGTCTTTAAAAGCAAAACGGAAGTTTTTTCGTTTATGGAAAGAGCAAGACGGGTAGGAATAGGCGGCAAAGTGGTTTCTACCCCTAAGGAAATAAAAATAGGATGCGGACTTGCCGTCGCAATAGCCGATAATTATGCAATGGGCGCGTGGGGTATAATCAGAAACGGCGATTTTCAGACCTTTTACGGCATTTTTAAAATCAAACGGAGCGGATTAAAAAGTAGCCTTACCCGAGTGGTTTAAATTTTTCTTTTATCAAAAGCGGACGTTATTTTTTTGTTTTGATGCGGTTTTGTATTGCAGTAAAACGAGAAATAGCAATGTCCGCTTTAAAAAACTTGCATAAATACGCTTTGTGTGTTAAAATATGTTAGAATAATGCCAAATAGGGAAAAATGCTTGTATGGACGAGGTATCTGTAAAAAAGTTAATTGAACGTTTGCAAAAAAGGTATCCTAATCCCGTGCCGGCTCTAAAATTCAATTCGGACTATGAGCTGTTAGTGGCTGTTATTTTATCCGCGCAGTGTACCGACGCGCGCGTGAACAAAGTAACCGAAGTTTTGTTCAAAGAATATTCCACGCCCCAAAAAATGCTTGAACTTAGTCAGGAAGAACTTGAAAAATACATTTATTCCTGCGGATTTTATCATAATAAAGCTAAGCATATTTTAGCTGCAAGCAAAGATATAATCGAAAAATTCGGAGGCAAAGTACCTGAAGATTTTACTGAGCTTAAATCCCTTGCGGGGGTAGGACAAAAAACTGCGAACGTAGTTTCGGCAGTGGCTTTTAAAAAACAGACAATTGCGGTAGATACTCACGTTTTTCGCGTTTCAAACAGACTCGGACTTGCGTCCGCCGCTACGCCGGAAAAAACGGAACTTCAGTTAAAAGCCGCCCTGCCTGAAAATATGTGGGCGGATTGTCATCATTATCTGATATTCTTCGGACGTGAGGTTTGCCATTCAAGAAATCCTTCCTGCAGTTCGTGCGAGTTGTCGGATTTATGTTATTACTATAAAAACAAAGGGCTATAAGTCGATTATCGGCATATAGACGGGTGAAAATATGTTTGTTGATAAAGAGAGTATATTGATTAAAGCGGGTGACGGCGGCGACGGTTGCACTTCTTTTATCCGCTATAAAGGCGTGCCGGACGGCGGACCTGACGGCGGCGACGGCGGAAGCGGCGGTAACGTGATTTTCGTTGGGGACAAGCACAAGACGAGCCTGCTGGATTTCCAGTTCAAACATAAATTTTTTGCCGAAGACGGGCAAAAGGGCGATACCAAAAACTGCACGGGCAGGCGCGGAGAAGACATAATTATTCCGCTTCCGCTCGGTACGGTCGTAAAGGACGCCGAAACCGAAAATATAATTTGCGATATTTTTTACGACGGACAAAAGCAACTCGTTTTGCAGGGCGGTAACGGAGGAAAGGGCAATAAAAGATTTTGCACTAGTACCCGTCACGCGCCGCATTTTGCGCAAAAAGGCGAAAAAACCGAGATAAAACGCGTAAATTTAGAGCTTAAAATTATAGCTGACGTAGGACTTGTGGGATTTCCTAACGTAGGAAAATCCACGCTCTTATCAAAAATTTCGGGTGCTAAGCCAAAAATTGCAAATTATCATTTTACAACGCTTACGCCTAATCTCGGCGTGGTAAGGCACAACGAAAACGACTTTATCGTTGCCGATATTCCGGGGCTTATAGAGGGCGCGTCTTCAGGCGCCGGGCTCGGCCATGAATTTTTGCGCCATATCGAACGCACGAGAATGCTCGTTCACGTAGTGGATATTTCGGGCGTAGAAGGGCGCGATCCGTTAGAGGATTTTAAAAAGATCAACGAAGAGCTTGCTTGTTACAGTGAAAAACTCGCTTCTTTAAAGCAGATAGTCGCGCTTAACAAAACCGATATATTCGGCGCGGAAGAAAATATCAAGCGTTTCAAAAAGAAATATTCCAAAAAATATGCTATATATTGCATGTCTGCGCTCGGAACGGACGGAGTTGAAGAACTTTTAGACGCCGTATCCGACGAAATTGCAGCTTTGCCCCCCGTAAAACCCATTGAATTTGAACCTTACGTTTACGAAAAGAAAAATCTTAACGATTTTGAAATTGAAAAAGAAGACGAGAACACCTTTGTTGTTATCGGTCCGCTTGTCGATTTGTTAGAGCGTAACGTCGTTTTAAACGACGCCGATTCTCTCGCCTATTTCCAAAAAACTCTTCGCGAAAAAGGAGTTATCTCCGCTTTAACCAAGCGAGGAGCCAAGGAAGGAAGCGTAATAGTTATAGGGGATATCGAATTTGATTTCATCCAGTAGAGTGCTTTATCATCGCGAATAGCTGTGTTAAGCCCTCCTTCGCTCGGGTTACGTACAAAAAGTACGCGCCCCTTCGGCTCGGTCGGTCTTGCCTTGCTCTTCGCGCGCTAAAACCCTCTACGACCGCTTGATTATCGTGAATAGCTGTGTTAAGCCCTCCTTCGCTCGGGGTACGTACAAAAAGTACGCGCCCCTTCGACTCGGTCGGTCTTGCCTTGCTCTTCGCGCGCTAAAACCCTCTACGACCGCTTTATCATCGCGAATAGCCGTGTTAAGCCCTCCTTCGCGCACAAAAATGCAATTGTCTTAAAAATTTAAATACAAAACACAAAAATTATAATAAAATACGCGAAAAAATAGTTTCGCGTTTACGGAGAAATATATATGTTTACCTCAAAACAAAGAAGCAAAGCGCGTTCTATCGCGCAGACAATTCAGCCTGTTACCCAGATAGGTAAAGGCGGTATAAGCGATAATTTAATAGCCTCTCTTTCAGATGCGCTCGAAGCGCGCGAACTTATCAAAATCAGCGTGCTTAACAATATCGACGAAGACGCAAAAGCTCTTGCCGTTTCGCTTGCAGAACAATTAAATGCCGAAGTGGTTGAAGTTATCGGCAAAAAAATTGTTCTATACAGAAAAAGCTCTAAAAAAGATTTTAACCATTTAAAATTTGATTAAAAGCTTAAAAATAAGCAATTTTTGTATTTATCAGGTAAAATCGCAGGGTAGCTCGCTTTTGCTATCCTGTTTATTTTTTCCAAAAATCAGGCACAATACAGCTAAAATCAGCAGAATAAAACCAAACAGTCTGTAATAAAACGGGTAAAACGAAAACATAGAAAAAAACAACAGCAGCGCAGATGAAAAACAAAGCGTTACCGCTCGTTTTTTGGTAAAAAACAAAATTTTAAAACGTTTTGCTTTTTCGCTGAAAGTTTGTTCGCCGCAAATTGCCGGAAAAGTCATCCGGTATTTTTTAATTAATTTAAATAACTCGGTTGCGTCAATTATACGAAAAATATCTTTTCTTTCGGCTTCAAAATTTATTAAGTCGTCGGTTGCTTTAACTAAAAACAACGCCGTTTTTTGCGTTTTGCTTTTTCTTATTTTTTCGCAGGCGGTTTTGCGATCGGTAACTGCATTAAAGTCGAAAAAGTAACTCGTGCTTTTTGTGATTATACGGTCTTTTTTTGTTTCGTGCGGTATTTCAGCTTTGTTAAAAAGGCTTGAAAATAGGGCTATAAGTTCGTTATCGGGCATTATCTCAAGTGCTGACAGAATGTTTTTCAGTTGTTTTTTGTCGCTTTTGAGTTTTACGTTTTTAGCGTATTTTTTGTTTTTTGCGGTAAAAACCAAAAAACATACGGCAAGCCCTGATATTACCGAAATACATATTTTTAAAATAAACTTTAACGAAAAATAGTTTAAAATAAACGCGGAAAATAAAAAGGCGCAAAACCCCGAAATAAGCGAATCCGAAACGCAGGCAAAATCGGTTTTTTCTTTAAAAATTAAATACGTATTATTTAAGCTCTTCATATAATGGGATTATTGCCGCGTTTTTATAAAAATAAACTTGTTTTTTTAAGCAAAGTGTGATAAAATTTCGGTATGAAAAAAATCGGTATATTCGGCGGATCTTTCGATCCCGTGCATAATGACCATATAAATATTTGTAAAAAGTTTACAAGCGAGCTTAATCTCGACTTAACGCTTCTTATTCCCGCTGCGTGTTCGCCTTTTAAAGACGGCAGCGAAGCCACAAAGGAAGAGCGTTTTAATATGCTCTCTCTTGCAGTAAACGGTAACGAAAAACTAATTCCCGATCGCACCGAGATAGATTCGGTTGGCAAAAGTTACACGTATTTAACGGTTGAAAAGCTAAAAAACAAATACTCCGATGCAGAGTTATTTCTGCTTGTGGGAACGGATAGTTTGCTTACTTTTCCTACCTGGAAAAATCCCGATTTGATTTTAAAGCATGCGCGCGTTGTTGTTGCAGAGCGAAAGGGCGAAAATACGTCAGCCGCGGTTGAGAATTTTAAAAAACATTTCGGCTATATCCCGCAGGTTATAAAAGCGGACGGCGATATTTCGAGCAGTTTAATAAGAGAATACCTTATGCTCGGGCTTGACGCAAGCGGTTTTTTGCCTGCCGGCGTTTACGAATATATTAAAACGCATTCGCTTTACAATCCCGATAAATATCACTTGTTTGTACGCGAGCATTCAAAAACTCCCAGACTTATTCATACCGTAGGCGTTATGGTAACTGCCGTAAAATATGCAAAAGCCACGGGTGCAGATGAAAAAAAAGCCGCGCTTGCCGCGCTGCTTCACGATTCGGCTAAATATTTAAACATTGCCGATTACCCCGGTTGTAAGCTGCCGGAAGGCGTGCCTGAACCCATAATTCATCAATATCTTGGCGCATACGTTGCCGAAAACGTTTTAGGCGTTACCGATAGCGAAATTTTAGGGGCTATAAAATGGCACACCACGGGAAAACCCGATATGACGCTTTTAGAAAAAATCATTTACACCGCAGATTTGTTAGAGCCTAACAGAAGTTTTCCGGGCGTAAACGAATTGCGCCTTGCAGTGGATAAAGACTTTGAAAGCGGTTTTAAACTTTGCGTTTTTGAACTTAACAAGTTTTTAAAAAGCGGTAACGAACCCGTTTATTACCTTTCTGAGCAGGCAAACGAATACTATAACGGCAAATAATGTTACAATGTCAAGCGTTTGCAAAAGCGTGTTTTGCACATTGTATAAATGCGGCGTGAAAAAAACATATAATATAACGGGGGATATTTTTTATTATCCGACCGTGCGGGATATTTTTTAAACCGAAATTAAAAATTTTCTCAAACTAAATAAATACAATAAGGAAAAAAATTATGGATTCAAAAACATTAACAAAAGAAATCTGCAACGTTTTAGTTGCTAAAAAAGCGCAGGATATAGTAAAAATCAACGTTGAAAGAAAAAGTTCGCTGACCGATTATTTTATAATCGCAAGCGGAAGATCCACAACTCAGGTAAAAGCTTTATGCGAATACGTTGAAGAAGCTTTATCAAAGCAGGGCGTAGACGTTAAACGCCGCGAAGGCGAAAGCGAGGGCAGATGGGCTGTTTTAGATTACGGCGACTGCATCGTTCACATTTTCGACGACGAAAACAGACTGTTCTATCATCTGGAAAAGCTTTGGGAAGACGGCGATAATTTTGAAAGAATCGCGTCCGACGACTGATTATCGAGTATTTACGGTTTATATCTGATTATATAACCCGTTGACATAAAAGCCGGTTAAAAAGTTTTGCGTTTTAAAAATTATTTTACCGGTTCTTCGGTCTTTGCCATAGTATCGTTTACTATTTTGCCGCGAATCAAAACGGTGTTTTTTATCACGGGTTTTCTTCTTCTGCGCCGCTTGACGGGTTGTTCTACGATTTTATATGTACATTCTTCTTCTGCCGGAGGTAAAGTCGGCGCTTTTTTCGTATACAACAGCGAAAACATAAGCGATAGCGCAAAGCAGGAACAATAAAGCATTGCTAACAGGAGTATTGCTATAAAGGGATTTGGCATATTTAATTCTCCTTAAACTTTATTTGCTTGATACAATAAAGGCGGCTTTTTATTTCTCATTTTAATTTTACTATAAGAAAAAAAGTGCATTAAAGCATTACGTGGCGAAACGTTCGTTTTCATGTCGATAAAACCTTTAAATTTGCTTTTTGTTCGGCGTGATTATATGAGCCTGCTATTGATTTTTTAAATCAATGTTTTAAAGAGGTGAATTAAAATTATTAAAACGGTCAATAACCGTAAGAGATAAAATCTTAAAATCTAAAAACGGAGGATCATATGTCTGAATTAAACGTAAAAAAAGAAAATATTCCCGTAGTCGTAAATACTGCCTCAAACGTGAGCGGCACTGACGGCAAAAAGGCAGCGGAATTAAATGGTGACGCAGTTAAAACCCAGCCCTTGAAAACGGCAGGCGAAATGCAGGAACAAATAAAAACCGAAAAAATGGACGATAAAATGAGCGAAAAAATTGCGCCCGTCAACGAAAACACACAAAAAAGCAATTCCGAAAACGAATTTTTGGAATTTAAAAAGGCGTTGGACGAGCTTAACCGTGAATTAAAAGAAGAAACAAAAGGCAACGCTTCAGGCGAGCGTTCGGATTCATATAATCAAAGCGAAAATAAACACTCTCCGCAAAAGCCGGATAAATGGGATAAATATATCGGTGCCGAGCCGTATAATGCAGACGGTGCGGATTTAAATAAAAGCAACGCGGGCAAAGCGTCCGACTGGACGAGCGTAAACGCGCAAAAAACTCAAAAAACCGAAGATCCTACCATAAAAAAGCAGATAAACGAAGTTAAGTATGCAAAGATGATGTCTAAAATAGACTTTGACCTGACGCGTCCGACGCTTAGTTCTGCCGATATAAAAACGCAGTCCGGCGCACTTGCGGAATTCGGGTTTAAAAGTCTGTGCATTCTGGCAAGCCGCATGAAACTTTTTAAAAAGAAGGCAAAGGAAATCAATTTCTGCGCCGTAATCGGCTATCCGTCGGGCGAAATGACCGAAAATTCCAAGGCGTGCGAAATAAAAGAAGCTTTAAGAGCCGGAGCAAAGGAAGTGGACGTATTTTTCAGAACTTCGTCGCTTAAAGACGATAAGCAAAAGAATATTTTGCGTGAGCTTAAGCGTTACAGAAGTATTATCGGTAAAAAGCGCATATTCAAGCTTTCGTTTGACTGCGAGCTTGTTAATTCCGACGAGATGCGTTTTATTGCAGACATTGCGTTTAAGGCAAAAGCGGACTATCTGGTGGTAAGAAATTGTTTAGCCGATAAGGCAAAATTACAGATTGCCATCGCAAAAACCTGCGCCAACAAATGCAAAGTGGAATATGCGGATAACGTAACCTGTCTTGCCGATATGGAAAGACTTTCCGATTTGGGAGCCGATAGATTTTTGCTGACCGAGGCAAAAGAAGTTGCAAAAAAAGTTCGCGAAGAGTTATAAAAAAACTTTTTGCGTAGGTTTAAATATATTTGCGACAAAAGTTGTTATATAATAGTTATGCGGAAGGAGAAAACATGCTTGAAATTAAACATTTAACCAAAATATATAAAGGCGGATTTAAAGCGGTAGACGACCTTTCGCTTAAAGTGGAAGCGGGCGATATATTCGGCTTTATAGGGCATAACGGTGCGGGAAAGTCAACCACGATAAAGTCCTGTGCCGGAATCATCGACTTTGACGACGGCGAGATTTTTATAGACGGACATTCCATAAAAGACGAGCCGCTTAAATGCAAGCAACAGCTTGCTTACATACCTGATAACCCCGATATTTACGATTATATGACGGGTATTCAATATCTTAATTTTATAGGCGACGTTTTTAACGTCGAAACCCGAAAGCGTACGGCATTTATAAGCGAATACGCCGAAAGATTTGAAATTAAAAATAACCTCGGCGACCTTATAGGCGGCTATTCTCACGGAATGAAACAAAAACTCGTTATTATTTCCGCACTTATGCACGAACCAAAGCTTATGATTATGGACGAACCGTTTGTAGGACTCGATCCAAAGGCGAGCTATCTTGTTAAAAGCGTCATGCGCGAAATGTGCGAAAAAGGCGCGGCGATTTTCTTTTCCACTCACGTTTTAGAAGTTGCCGAAAAACTTTGCAATAAAGTTGCCATAATAAATAAAGGAAAACTTGTAGTAAGCGGAAATACCGAAGAAATTGTTGCCGGCAAGTCGCTTGAAAGCGTATTTTTAAGCAGCGAAAACCAAGGCGCAAGCTCAGATAATACTATCGGCAACGCGCCCGCAGAAAAGGACAATACATTATGAAAACCTTTTCTGCTCTTTTAAAAGCCGATCTTTTGCGGCTTTTTGGTATAAACAAGGCTTTTCATTCGGGAAAGGGCGGGCGTAAACTGTTGGGCATAATTGCGGCAAGTTTGCTCGTGTTATTTTTTATCGTTTTGGAATCCGCCGTTTATACGGGTATTCTTACTACGATTTTGCACGAAGAAAGCAAATATAAATCTCTGTCGCCGGTGGTTTTGGTTTACATAGTAATAATGTTATTTATGTCGGCAGGAACGGCAAAAACAATTTTCGGTTGCGCCGATTACGATAACCTCATGTCTCTTCCCGTAAAGCCCGTAACCATAGTGGTTTCAAAACTTGCATACGTTTATATAGTAGATTTTTTATTTGCGGTTGCATGTTTGATGCCGTCTGCCATAGTTTACGGAATAAACACAAAAAGTGTGGCTATAAGTTTATTAACCGCACTTTTGGCAGTATTTTTCATGCCGCTTATTCCTATGACGATAGGACTTTTTGTGGGAACTGTAATATCCTACGTTTCGGCAAGAATAAAACATAAAAACCTTTCGCGTATAATTGCAACGCTTGTTTTGCTTTGTGCGTATTTATATTTTGTGTTCGGTATGGGCGATATCGAAGACGCGCAACTTTTTGCGTTTGTAAATTCAAAATACCTGTTGCCTGTGGATTTTGTGGCAAAAGGTTTGGGCGGAAATTTTATCTCGCTTTTATTGTTTGATCTTGTAAGTTTAGCGGTTACGCTTTTGTGTTTTTGGTTTGTTTCGGCAAATTACAAAAAAATAAATACGGCTATTTCTACAAAGTGCGCCGGCAAAGCGTTTAAAATGAAAGAGCAAAAGAAAAACGACATTAAAAAGACGCTGTTTTTTCGCGAATTGAAGCTTTTCACGTCTTCGTCGGTCACGGTAGTAAACACTCTTTCAAGTCCGATAATTGCGGCGGCTTTATCGGTAGCGTTTGCGATCGGTGGCGGAATGAACGGTATTTTCGGCGCGGAAACGGGAGAAGAAGCTCAATTTTTAAAGGATATCGCGCTCTCGATTTTTCCGTTTATTCCCATGCTTATAGGTTTGGCAAACTACGCTTCGTACGCCGTTTCGCTTGAAGGCAAAAGACTGTGGGTTATAAAAAGTCTGCCTATAAGTCCGAAATCGATACTTTGGGCAAAAATATTGTTGTCGTTTACGCTTACTTCGCCGTTCACTTTGATCTCTTTAATTGTATTCGGTGTATGCGTTGGCGCAAGCGTTTTTGAAATAATATTTGCCGCAGTTTTAGTTCTTAGTTACTCAATGCTTTGTTCGGTATTTTCGTTGCTTATCAATATGAAATTCAATTCGTTTGACTGGCAAAGCGAGGCAGAAGTTGTAAAGCGTGGATCTTCGGTTTTAATTTGTTCTCTGGTCGAGATGTTTTTTGTGCTTCCGCTTGTAGGACTGCAATTTGTTGCAAGCTTGATTTCAAGATATTTAGGCTGGGCGATAATAATCGTTTTAACAATAGGGCTATGCATATTGTTTTTAAGCTTGCTGTTTAAAAATGCAAACGAAAAATTTAAGCGATTGGGCGCGTAAATACAATTAAAACTTTCATACAATAAAATATAAGAGCATAAACTAAAACGGAATAAAAGTTTATGCTCTTTTCTTTTGAGGACAGAATTGTTCACGAAGCCTACTACATAATAGAAAATCGCGCCACGGTAAGAAGCGCGGCTAAAGAATTCGGGCTTAGCAAGTCCTGCATACATAAGGATGTATCCGTCCGTTTAAAAAGTATCAATCCTTCGCTTTACGAAGAAGTAAAAAAAGTTCTTGAGTATAATTTTTCCACAAAGCATATTCGAGGCGGAATTTCAACGAGAAACAAATATAAAGGGAAGGTGTAAAAACTCTGTAAATTATAAAAAAGTGAGCCTATAATGCCGTTATCTCCACTTTTAAATATAAAATAAAAACGGGATAGTTGCAATAACAGGTTGCAAAAAATCCCGTTTTTTATATATCTGTTTTAGAATTTTATTTATTTTACCGAAATTCCGTCCGGCGTTATTACAAAAATATTGTTCTCGATCTCGCAAAGTCCGCCTTTAAGCGCATAAATTGCTCCGCACAATATATCTATAACGCGTTGCGCCGTTGCCTCTTTTACGTCTTTTAAATTAACTACAACTTGTTTTCCCATAATCAGCAGGTCGATAATTTCTTCCACGTCTGAAAAGCTTTTGGGAAAATAGACGTTTACGCCCGGCCGACCGGACAGACTTTTATCTCCGCTCTGGTTAAAATTTAAATTTATTCTTGAACCTGCGCCGTTTTTTGCGGTGCTTTTTTCTGTTTTTGTAAAGAAATCAAACATATATTTATCTCCTTAATTCCTTGATTTTCAAACCGGCGTTTTTTGGTTGTAAATTCTTTCGCCGAAAATCGCCCTGCCGATGCGAAGCATGTTACTGCCCGAATCTATTGCAATTTTATAATCTTCCGACATTCCCATCGATAAAAATTTGAACTCGCCGTCTTTTTGTTTGATTATATCATAAAGTTCGCGCATTTGCAAGCAAAGTTGCCGTATTTCTTTTTCGTCGGCTTTTGGAAGTACAGTCATAAGCCCTTGAATTTTTATATTCGGCATAACTCGGATTTTTTCGTATGCGTCAAACAATTCGTCAGGCATAAAACCGTATTTTTGCGGCTCTTTTCCGACGTTTACTTCAAGTAAAACGTTTTGGGTTATATTAAGATTTTTTGCCGCTTCCGAAATTTTATTTGCAAGTTTTTCGCTGTCGCACGATTGAATAAGCTCGGTTTTGCCGATAATATATTTAAGCTTATTAGTCTGAAGATGCCCTATAAAGTGGAGATTTGCGGCTTTGGGATAGTTGTCGTATTTTTCAATAAATTCCTGAACTTTATTTTCGCCTATATCGGTAAGCCCCGCGTTTACGGCTTGCCGTATAACTTCGCACGGCCGGGTTTTTACCGCGCCTACAACCGTTATTTTTTCGCCGTAAGCATTTTTTGGGGGTATAGAAGATATAAAGTCGGTTACGTTTTTACTAATCATAATAATATTTTAAATCTGAATTAAAAAAAAGTCAATATTTCAGGCGTTGCATTTGTTATCATTGTTATCTATTCTTTACATAATGCATTTTATGTTGTATAATTAAAAAAACAAATTGTTAAAAAGTTTTGTCATTTTTAACTAATTTTTAACTTTCGTGGTTTATAATATAGGAAAAATAAAAAGAATTATAATATTGGAGTAACTATATGAAAACAAAAATTACGCGTTATATTGCGGCGTTACTTGCAACATTGTGTGTTTTCGGGCTTGCCGCATGCACTAAAACAGCACTCAGTGCTTACGAAATAGCCGTAAAAAACGGTTTTAGCGGAACCGAAGTCGAATGGCTTGAAAGCTTAAAGGGCAAAGACGGGCGCGACGGAGATAACGGTTCCGACGGCAAAAATGCCGACAGTATAACCATATCCGATTTATACGAAGCCGCCGGTGCTGACGGATACACCGGTAGTTTAAGTGATTTTATCAAGGAGTATATCGGCAAAAACATAGAAAGCTACGACGAGCAGATAGCTATAAACAATGCGATTTTATCCGTAGGTTTGGTAAAAGCCACTTTTTCTGTTAAACCGACGGGACATTATGCCGAAGTATCTTCGGCTACCGCGGGCGGAGCTTCGGTTATTTATAAACTTGATAAAGAAAAGGGTGACGCTTACCTTATAACCAACTATCACGTTGTATACAATGCGGATAGCAGCGACTTGAACGGAATAGCTCATCAAATCAAAGTTTATTTTTATGGGTTTGAATCTGCAACCGATGAACTCGATTACGGCGTAACTGCCGAATACGTAGGCGGCAGTATGACTTACGATATAGCCGTTATAAAAATAACGGGCAGCGAGATTTTAAAAAACGGAGATTTTCGCGCGGTTACAATTGCAAACAGTAATGAAATCGTACCCGGAGCGGGCGTATTCGCAATCGGAAATCCTGCCGCGGAGGGCATTGCCGTAACCAGCGGTATAGTAAGTAAAGATTCCGAGTATATCACAATGAAAGCTGCAGACGAACAGACTGTGGTAACATTCCGTTGTATGCGTGTTGACTGCGCAATAAACCCCGGTAACTCGGGCGGCGGATTATTCGATTCAACCGGCAATTTGTTAGGAATAGTAAACGCGAAAGTCGTAACCAACGAAATTGAAAATATCGCTTACGCCATACCTTCCGCCATTGCTATAAAGGTTGCCGATAATATTATATGGAACTGTTCGTCCGGTTCAAATCGCGGCGTTTCAAAAGGGCTTATGGGCATAACGCTTAACGCTTCTGCGTCTAAGTCGTACTATGACGAAAAGACGTCGAAAACGATAATTGAAGAAGAAGTTTCGGTTAAGTCTGTAACCGCAAACAGTCTGGCATATGGCAGCATCAAGGAAAACGATATAATAGTTTCAATAGAAAAAGACGGAGTTGTAACACCTGTTATCAGAATGTTTATATGCGTAGATTATATGCTTGCGGTTCGCCCCGGCGACGTTATCACCGTAACCGTAAAACGCCCGACGGCAGACGGAAGCGCGCAAACGCTTAAGTTTGATTTTACGCTTGAAACCAAGCACTTTACAAACATTTTGTAACAATCAGGGTATTTAAATTAAAAGACTTGTAAAAAAATAAATAACAGATAAAAAAGCGGACAGCCATAAAGTAAATGACTGTCCGCTAAAAAAAATATTTAAAATTTGTTTAATCTAAGCGTTGTTTTTGCGCAGAGGTTTTATTTTGCGTGGTAAAGTTTTTTGGTCTGATATTTAGGTTCGCACGAAATGCGGATTCCAAGCCTTGAAAGAGTTGTTTTATCGGTAGCCGATAATAAAACCGAAGAGTGCATTTCGCAGTCTTTAAGTTTTGATAGTTGATTTAAAGCTTTTTCGGCGTAGTCGCTTGTAACTGCACAGATAGAAAGCGCAACAAGAATTTCATCGGTATGAAGCCGTGGGTTAGAGTTGCCCAAATGGTTGACTTTTAAGTCCTGAACGGGTTCTATTATGGAAGGCGGAAGGATTTTTTTATCGTCCGGAATGCCCGCAAGATATTTTAATGCGTTTAAAAGCATTGCGGAAGACGGACCTAAAAGCGAAGAAGTTTTTCCCGTTATTATCGTTCCGTCCGAAAGCTCTATTGCAGTGGCGGGTGCGCCCGTTTCTTCTGCTTTTTCAAGCGCGTATTTTATAACGGGGCGTTTATCCCGCGTTATGCCCGCTTGCTTTAAAAGCAATTCTATTTTAAAAATTTCTTCGGCGTTATCGTCTTTGTATTGCAGGTTTCTGCATTTTGCAAGGTAGTAACGGCGGATAATTTCCTGCTCGGACGCACTCGATACTATCCGGTCGTCCGTAATGCAGTATCCCGCCATATTAACGCCCATATCCGTCGGCGATTTGTAAGGCGAATATCCCCAGATTTTTTTAAATATTGCGTCAAGCACGGGGAATACGTCCACGTCGCGATTGTAATTTACGGCGGCAACTCCGTATGCGTCAAGGTGGAACGGATCTATCATGTTTATATCGTTAAGGTCCGCGGTGGCGGCTTCGTAGGCGATATTTACGGGGTGTTTAAGCGGCAGATTCCATACGGGAAAGGTTTCAAACTTTGCATATCCCGCTTTTACGCCGCGCTTGTTTTCCTGATACAACTGGCTTAAACAAGTTGCCATTTTTCCGCTTCCGGGACCGGGCGCGGTTACTATAACGAGTTTTCTCGTGGTTTCGATGTATTCGTTTTTACCGAATCCGTCGTCGCTTACTATAAATTCCACGTCGGAAGGGTAACCTTTTATATTAAAGTGTTTTTTAACTCTTACGCCGAGTTTATTAAGGTGTTCTATAAAAGCGTCGGCTTCGGGTTGCGCCGCATATTGCGTTACAACAACGCTTCCAACGTATAAATCTACGGCTTTAAAAGCATCTATAAGCCTTAAAACGTCCTGATCGTAAGAAATACCAAGGTCCTGTCTGACTTTGTTATGTTCTATGTCGTTTGCCGAAATAACAATTAAAAGTTCGGCTTCGTCTTTTAGCTGTAACAGCATTTTAAGTTTGCTGTCGGGCATAAAGCCGGGCAATACCCGCGACGCGTGAAAGTCGTCAAAAAGTTTGCCGCCGAATTCAAGGTAGAGTTTGTCGTAATCCAAAATGCGCTCTTTAATTTTTTCGGATTGCAGTTTGAGATATTTGTCGTTGTCGAAACCGATTTTTAGCATAATAAACACAAGCCCGCCTTTAAAACATAATGTAATTATGATATCAAAACGGACGAAAAAAATCAATTTTAAAACGCTTACTTTTTGTTTTTCGATATTAGTAATTTTTATACTGATAAAAATTAAAAATTATATAAAAAATAAAAAATTAATTAACAAGAGTAAATTGTGATTGCTTTTTTTATAATCTTATGATATTATAAAGTAAAATATATTATACAAGTGCAAAACAATGCTTTTTAATTTAAGCGATGGAGGCTATAAAATGGAAGAATTAAAATTTAAACAGGATAAGCGTAGCGTAAGAACGAGAAAGCTCATCAAGCTTGCCCTTTTAAAGCTTGTGAGAAACAAGGATATCGACCATATTTCCATTACCGAACTTACGGCTCTTGCCGGAATTAACAGAAATTCGTTTTATACTCATTATACGAGTATCTGTAATGTTTTGGACGATATCAATATGGATATAGTCGAGCTGATCGATTCCATTATCAAAAAGTATACCTATGCGGAATTCAGAGCGGAACCTTATCCTCTGCTGCGCGATTTTTCAACGGCTATTACGGAAAATAAATATTTTACCGAATATCTGTTATTCTCGCGTTCTTCGGGTGATCTTACCGCTAAGCTTAAAGAAATGCTTTGCGACAGATTCTACCAGATTTATTTAAGCGAACGTCCTTCTACAAGTCCGTTTGCAAAATACATGCTCGCATTTTTGGTTGGCGGCGTGTTTGACGTATATTATGTCTGGTTCAGAAACGATAAGGATCTGCCATTGGACGACATCACTAAAAAGACTGCTGATTTTTTAAAGCGTGGTCTTGTGGTTATGCACGACCTTAACGAAGACTAATTGAAATTCAATAACGAAAGAGGCGCTTTGAAAATCAAAGTGCCGCTTTTGTTATTAAAAAAAATGTCTGTATTTATTTTACAGGCATTTTTTTATAAGTTAGTTTTTGGGTTGTTGGTACGGTATAAAATGTAATCTATGCTTACATTGTAAAAATCTGCAAGTTTTATTAAAATATCCGTCGGAATGTCGTTTTCTAATGTTTCATACTTCGAATATCCCGTCTGCGACATTCCAAGCATTTTTGCCACCGCAGTTTGATTAAGATCCATATCTTCTCGTAAATCTCTAAGCCGGTTTTTCATGTGTTCTCCGAATATATGTTATCTCGAATTGTTATTTTAGCATATTATTACCTTTTTACTTGACTTTTAACCTGAAATAGGTTAAAATAAAACAAAAGAGGTCGGGTTTGCAAAATAAAAGACCGATCGAGGAGGTAGTAAATGAAAAAAATTTTAGTTTTACTTCTTGCGCTCTTATGTACATCGACGTTTTTGTTCGGTTGCGGCGGCGCAGGCGGAGCGGGCGGAAATAATTCGTCAAGCTCAAACGGCGGACAAAACGCAGCGGAAGACGGTTCGTTCTGGCGCGACGGCAACGAACATTATCCCGATGCGCCTGTAGAAGGAGAAAATACTTTTTCTTTCGAAAAGAAATCGCAAAACGGCAAAGAGATAACGATAACGCTTAAAATAGGCGGAACTCAGGTAAAACTTGCGGGTTTTGAACTTTGTATCGACTTTGAAAAATCCGTAATTGTAAAATCGGTTAATGGTAAAGGCGTATTTTCTTCGCTTTCGTTTAACAATGTTGCCGCAGGCAGACTTAAACTTGTTTGGGCTGCAACCGAAAACGTAACCGATTCGTCTGAAATTTGCGATATTACTTTTGATTTAGGCGACGTAACGTCAACAAAACTCACTATGAAATTACCTGTCGGCGGACTCGGCTATATCGACGAAAATGCAGTTCCGCCCGTAAAAAGCGTGCGCGGCACACTTACAGAATTTACTTTATCTTAAATGGGGGTAAGTATTATGAAAAAATTATTATCTTTAATAATGGCGTTAGCGGTAGTTTTTACCGCGGGAATGTTTTCACGCGTTAATAAAACGGAAGTAAAAGCGTTAAACGTAGGATATGAAGAAGTTGGGTTGGGTTTTGGTGCTTATGCGAAAATAAATGCCCAAACAGGTTGTTATGATTTTGTTTTGTATGCAGTTGCCCGCGAAGAAAACGGAGCTATTCCCACTTTTTCAAATTATAATATAAATGTTAGTGTACGGTATGCCGGACGTTATTCCAAAGATAGTGATGAAGGCGGACAAGTGAGGGAATTTGTTGAAAACTTTAAATGTTCTTTTACTTCAAATTTAAGCGGAAACGTATTGTCAAAAGGCAAAGCTTTTTATGCTGAGCTAAAAGAGACAGGAGAAGTAAAAGAGGAGGTAGTAAAAGATGAAGTAGTAAAAGACGAAGTAGGGAAATTAGATGATTCATCTGGCTCGTCGCTGGACTATTATTCGCCTGGATTCAGGTGCAATATTATTTTCAACGGCGACGCAAATGCAGATTTTTCTAAGGGAGCGATCATATATGGCGCGGATGAAAATAATGAATTGAATTTAAACCGTAAGTCTTATTTGCTTCCGATAGGGTTGATTTCGACCAACGCTTCGCCGATTCAGGAGCAATATGACAACGTAAATACTTTTTCTGATTTATATGTCATGTATTCTGTTGAATCTGTCGGCTATATGAAAGGGAATAGAGTTATTGCAATAAATTATTCATTCGGCGATATTGGTTGTAGATCTCAACTGATTGCCGATTTTGACTTAGACGGACAAATTACCGTAAAGGATCTTATAACCGCTCAATATTATTTAATAAACGAACAAAATTCAATATACGACGGAGTTTGTATAAATAATATGATGGGCGATTTAAATTATGACACAAACAGTTTGCAATATCTGAAAATGTTTTTAAGCGAGAAAATATCTTTCGGAGAAATGATCGGCAGTATAGCTATAAGATCTATGGAAATCGAAAGAGAACATAATAATTACGATAGCTCATATTATGGTTCATACTGAATAGTTTTTTAAATAAGCTATACTGATTAAAAATAAATAAAAATGCGCTAAGCGTTCGCTTGGCGCATTTTTAAACACAAAAAACCGTCGTTTTTGCGACGGTTTTTATCTTTTTATATTTATCAGGTTTACGCTTTTTGGTTAGCTTCTTTGTATTCTATCAAAGCCTGAGCGAGCTGATCGGGGCAAGACGTGTTGCCTCTGCATTTTATGCCTTTAAGCAAGGAAATAACTTCGTCAATGTCCTTGTTGTTTACGAGTTTTGCTATTCCCTGAAGGTTGCCGCTGCAACCGCCTATAAATTTTACGTCATGAACCTTGCCGTCGGTTACTTCAAAAAGTATCTGACGAGAACATGTTCCTTTAGTGCTGTAGGTGCGCATTTTTATACCTCCGTTATTCCACAAGATTATCATAGAGCAAATCTAAAATAATCATACCTTTTTCTTCCCAGCGTTTATATATATTTTTTGCCGTTAATCGGCTAGGAACGACCAATTTAAGCTCTAAAACCGCATGCGCGGGTTCCATTATCTTTAAATTGACCGTATAAGTGCCGTCCTTATTCATATAATAGTCGGCAACGAACTCCTGACGTTTTTTGTATTTCAAACAGTTTGCTTTAACAAATCGGGATATGTTTTCCCTTACAGACGAAGGGATCTGTACAAAAAAATCCGCAAGGCATACTCTGCCGTCCGGTGTAATGCTGTAAAGAGCTTCTCCTCCGGACGGGGGGAGTTTATATATAAAACCGTGGTCGATAAGTTGATTTATTATCGGCTTGCAATCCATGTACGATATCCAGTTGTTTGAAGAACAGCAAATGTCGAGTATCGTATTTTCCGTCAGCGGACATTCCATTTTGTCGAAGACGAACAACAATATTAACTTGTTTAAAAGTGCGTCGCCTTTGACTTGCATAAATCCTCCGCCAAAGCATTTAAAGTGTTTTATCAACAACTAATAATGCCATAACAAAACAGCCAAAGCGTACCCGCGCGCAAAAACGCGGTGGACGATTCAGCCGCCTTTGTTGTAAACGTTTAAGTCTGCTAAAAAATTATACGGCAAACTGTTTGAGTTCTTCGATAAGCTTATCGCATTCTGCGGCGTTCTTATCGTCGGCGTGAATTTCAACGTTGATGGGCTTGGAAAGATCCAGACTGAAAATTCCGAGTATGGACTTAGCGTCAACAACGTATCTGTCGCAACGTAAATCTATTTCAAACGCATAGTTTTGTACTATTGATACGAATTTTTTGACTTGTGATGCCATCTGTAAAGATATTCTGATCGATTTCATAATGTAACCTCCGATATTTCATCGCAGATATTATATACGAAAATATAAAAAAAATCAATAGTTTTTAATAAATTTATTATAAATATCGCAAAATTGCTTGCAATAAAACAACCTTTTTTAAGGTCGGGCATTTTTACGGCGGCAAAACGATATTTTTTCTATCAAATAATTGTTTTATTTTTTTACTTATGTTATAATAAAATATAGTCTTACGGGAGGTAATCTTGGGTATGGTGACAAGAAAACAGTCTATAAATAACTTTTCCGAAAAAATGGACAAGCTGATTGACAGCAGTTATCTTTTGACTGCGTCCAGAATAAAAGACGTTTTAAAAGCTCTTACTTCGTCTAAAATGTTTTTTGAACTGATTACTTTCTGTATGCAGGATTTTGATTTTGAAAATATTTACTCCCGCTATACCGAATCGCAAAATCCGTATCCTACCGAAGACAAAAAAACGTTGATAGCGTTCGGTTTTTCTGTTCTTGCGGCTATCGATTCAAAAGAGCTTGAGCTTTTAAGCGTGCTTTCAAACAACTATAAAAACGACTACGTTGACAGGAGCTATCGCAATTTTGCCGCGTTGTTTTTAACGCCTTTTAAACTTGCGATTGTAGAAGTTGCCGAGCAGATGCTTGAACTCAGCCGCCCGGTAGATGATTCTGACGTTCACTCTTCCTTGTTTACCGATGAAAATTTCGGCATGGAAAAGAGTTGCGACCCTGAAGAGAATAAAGCCTCGCGCGAGCTTGTGTACGACGAAAATCAGCCGCGCCGTAATTATCTTACTTGTTACAGCGACATACAAAAGATAATTACCGAAGAAAAATCAAAAATTATTCACGGCAAAATCAAGGAAAACGAAAAACGCGATCTGTTCATTTTGCTTGAATCTTTCCGCGATTGCTTGTTTAAGGGGAGTAAAGAACAGGTAAAAACCACTTTTATCAGCTATAAATACGCTATTTTAAGCTTTAAACGCCTGCAAAGCGACGTTGAAGACATAGAGCGTATTTTAAAGTTCTGCAATATTTTATAAGCTTGAATTTATACATGCAAAAAATGAGTGATAAATATAAAACGCTGTCAAGCGAACTTATATACGACGGAAGGGTAATAAGCCTTTATAAAGACAGTGTAAAAATCGGCGACGTTTGCGCCAAAAGAGAATACGTTCGTCATAGCGGCGGAGCTGCTGTTCTTGCCGAAAAAGACGGCAAATTTGCCTTTGTTTCGCAGTATCGCCATCCGTTCGGGAAAGAGATACTTGAAATTCCCGCGGGCAAGCGCGAAAAAGGCGAGCCGCCCGAAATCACGGCAAAGCGCGAACTTTCTGAAGAATGCGGGCTTGAAACCGACAATTTAAAACAAATAGCTTCGTTTTGCGTGTCGCCGGGGTATTCCGACGAGATAATATGGGTTTATTATGCCGATACTTTTATAGAAGGTAAAATTCATTTAGATGCAGACGAGGTTTTGGAAACCGTTTGGATCGAAAAAGAAAAAGCCTTTAAAATGATGGAAAACGGCGAGATTTTTGACGGGAAAACGGTTGTTGCGCTCTTGTGGTATAAGGCAAATAAGCGGTAAAATAATTTTAAAATTCGCAAAATAAATTAAAAACGAATTTTTTTCAGTAATACAATTCGTTTTCTATAAGCCAGAAATTGTTGTAGAATCCGAAGATCAGAATGTATATGTTTATGGTTATAAGCACGGGCATTGCGACCATTAAAAACAGGCTTGAAAGTCTGTATTTAAAAACAAACATGGCAATGTAAACGCCCGCCGCGCCGCCAAGTGCGCCCGCTACGAACAGTTTTCCGTCCGAAACGCGGCTGTCGGAGCATTCCTCGTGCGCTTTGCGCTGCAAAAGTATAAGTATAAAACCGTAAACGTTTATGGCTATATAATAAACTATAACGATTATTTTAATAAAAACAAGCATATAAACAGTTTGCCGAGAAAAGCAAAATATATGCCTTTTTACCCGTAAATCGGCGATTTTCAGCCGACGCGCTTGTAAAATCGGAGGAATTAACGATAAATGAAATGTCAGTATTGCGGTTGTCTTGAAAGCCGCGTAATAGATTCCCGCCTTAGCGAAGACGGAACTACTATCAGAAGAAGAAGAGAGTGCGAACGCTGCGGAAAGCGTTTTACCACGCACGAAACTATAGAAACTACTCCGGTTTTCGTGGTTAAAATGAACGGAGCAAGGCAGCTGTTCGATCCGTCCAAAATCAAATGCGGCATTATGAAAGCCTGCGAAAAACGCCCCGTTCCCATGCAGAAAATCGACGATATCGTAGAAGATATTCAAAAACAGATATCAAACTCTATGGTGCAGGAAATTTCTTCTAAGGAAATAGGCGAAATGGTTATGAACAGGCTTGCACAGGTGGACGAAGTAGCTTACGTTCGTTTCGCTTCGGTTTATCGTCAATTTGCGGATTTGCAATCTTTTATGAAAGAACTTAAAAAGTTGAAATCCGAAATCAAGTAAAATTAAAAAGTGCGCCTATAAGTCGATTATCGCATATTTTCAGGTTGAACTTTTACATACTTTAATAAAAACAAATAAAAATATAAATAAAGGTAAAATGCGCCAAGGCGCAAAACACACGGAGATTATTATGAAAAAAGTAATTTCGCTTCTTATAACTTTGCTTCTCGCTTTCGGCATGACGTTTGCGTTTGCAGGCTGCGGTAACAAAACCGAGTACAGCTACTGGGAGATCAAGGCTAAACAAGCCGCCGATTCCAGACTGACTTTCGTTTCGGAATTATCTTTCGGTTCTTCCTATGTGAAAATAGGCGAAGTCTGGCTTAACGTTTCGGATATATCTGGTAACGGCGTAGACGTAACGCTGCAGTTCTACAAATCGTCTACTTTAAAAAAGACCTGGACGTACAGAATTTCTTCCGACGCGTTAAAAAAGAGCGAAAGCGGTTGGCTTAACGCTTACTTTGATACTGCGATCGAATGTACTAAAGTTGTGGTTTCCGTAATAGACAGCATGAAGTTTAACGAAATCTGCTTTATAAACAGCGACGCTAAACTTGCCTCGCTCACGTTTATGCAGGGCGGAGTAAAAAGCTCCACCTCGGATAAATCTGCAAACATTTACGACAGAGCAACGCTTGACAAACTTGACGAAAACGATATAGCTTATAACAAATATCCCGCGTATAACATTATTGACGAACAGGATAAATTCCCGCTCGAATATATAAAGACCAAAGCGTAATTTAATACAAAAACTTGTTATGCAGGATAATCAGGAGAAAACTTACAAACTTAAAATGATGCCCGTGCCGGACAGTTGCTGGTACTCGAATTTAAGAAGCGCACTGCCTGCCAAAATTTGGGATATTATCAGAAAAGACGCATATGCCCGCGCAAACGGCAGGTGTATGATATGCGGCAGACATGTAAACAGGCTCGAAGCACATGAAAAATGGTCGTATGACGAGGAAAATCAAATTCAGAAACTCGACGATATACTTGCGGTATGCCATGAATGTCATTCTGTAATTCATATCGGCAGAACGCAACTTTTTGACCGTGAAGAGCAGGCTATCGCACACTTTTGCAGAGTGAATAACTGTACTTATGCGGATTATCGGCGCGAACTCGGCAAAGCAAACGAATATCACAAACGGCTTAATCAGGTGAGCGAATGGAAACTTGACGTGTCGTTCATTAAAGATATTCTGGATCGAAAAGAGAAAAAGAAAGACTCTTGAAAAGGTTTTAAAAACAAGTCCGCGCGAATATAATCGTTATATGAAAGACGCTTCTTTTATAGTGCGGTTGCTTGTGTTTGTTCTGACGGGACTTATAATTGTTTTTGCGGTTATCTGGCTGTTTAATATTTCGGGGTTTGGCGAAAAATTCGGCGATACGGAAAGTTTTCGCAAAAACATATCCGGTTACGGTCTTTTCGCCGTTCCCGCATTTATACTTCTTCAGATTCTGCAAGTGGTGTTGCTGCCCATTCCGGGGGCTGTTGCCGTTGCCGCCGGAGTTTATATGTTCGGTTGGCTTTTGGGCGGACTTTACTCGGTAACGGGGATACTTTCGGGATCTGTTATAGCGTACGAAATAGGGCGGCGTTTCGGTCATAAAGCCGTTTGTTGGCTCGTGGGCGAAAAAGCCCTCAATAAGTCGATTAACGCGATAAAAGGCAAGGATAAAATAGCACTTTTTACTATGTTTTTGCTCCCGTGCTTTCCTGACGACGTATTATGTTTTGCCGCGGGAATAATGGGCGTCGAAAGAAGGTCTTTTATTCTTTTAACTCTTACTGCAAGAACGTTTTCTATCTTTACGGTAGCTGCGATTGCGGACGGCAAAATAATTCCGTACAACACCGTGGGCGGAATAATATGTTGGTGCGTTTTAATTGTTATTGCCATTTTTTCAGCGGCTTTTATAATGAAACGCGGCGAAAAAATAGAAAGATTTATTTCGGATAAATTCAGAAAACTTAAAAACGCATTTAAATGCGGTAAACGCAATAAAGTTGCAAAAGGCGTGACGTATAAGCCTTTCGCACGTAAAAAAACAAAAAATAAAAATATTGCGCGAGTTTTAAGCGCAACGAACGAACCGCAAAAGTACGGTAAATTTGCGGCAAAACAGAGGTTTAATTAAAAATGATTGACGGAAAAATGCTTATCGAAGAGCTTGTATGTTATGCAAAGACGTTTTTATATCTTTCCGAGCTTGACGAAGTTTATACAAGAAATATATTGCTTGGCGAATTTAATTTGACTTCCCCTATGGCGGACGCAAACTTAAACGTCAAATACATATCGCAAATGACCGTTCCCGACGAACTGTTTGACAAGGTATGTAAATTCGCGCTTGAAAATACTCTTTGCCAAGACGGTTATGAAGAAATTTACGCAACGTATATTTTCGGCATTATCACGCCCAAGCCGTCGGAAATAAATCTTCGCATGCGCACCTTGCGCGAAAAAATGGGGGCAAAAGCCGCCTGCGAATATTTATATAATCTTTCCGTAAAAAATAACTATATACGCAAAACGGCAATAGATAAAAATATCGGTTGGGATTATACCGACGGCGATAAATCGCTTGAAATTACCATAAATTTATCAAAACCCGAAAAGGACAACAAGGACATAATAAAGCTTGTCGGCGCGCCCAAGGATACAACAAAATATCCGCTCTGCGTTCTTTGCCGCGAAAACGAAGGGTATCGCGGAACGCTCACGCACCCCGCGCGAACTAATTTAAGAACCTTTGAAATGCAGTTAAACGGCGAAAAATGGTTTATGCAGTATTCGCCTTACGCATATTTTTATCAGCATTGCATTTTGCTCTCCGGCGAGCATACGCCCATGAAAATGACGCGTGACACCGTAGAAAAACTGTTTGATTTTATAGAATACGTTCCGCATTATTTTATAGGCAGCAATTCAGACCTGCCGATAGTTGGCGGCTCGATATTAAATCACGAACATTATCAGGGCGGTTATCACGAACTGCCCATGCACAGAGCTAAAATTTTAAGAAACTTTAAACACGAAAGCTATCCCGACGTTGAGATAGGGCAGGTAAACTGGTACAATTCCGTCATTCGGTTATCGGGCTTTAACCGCAACACCGTTTGCGAACTTGCAGGCGCGATAATAGAAAGTTGGAAACAATATTCGAGTTTAGAAGCGGGCATAATTTCAAGCGAAGACGGCGTAAGACATAACACCTGCACTCTTTCGGCAAGATTTTTACCCGATAACAGATACAGCCTTGATATAATTTTACGCAACAACTGCACGAGCGAAGAATATCCCGACGGAATTTTCCATGCTCATCCCGAATATCACAATATTAAAAAAGAGGGTATCGGGCTTATTGAAGCAATGGGCTTGTTTATTCTTCCCGCAAGACTTAAACGCCAGTTTGCCGAAATGGAGGATATCCTTGCCGGCAAAACGCCTTACGATAAAGAGGCATTAAATAATCCCGAAGCCTCGCTTTACGTTCACAGATTTATGATCGAAAAACTAATGGCAGGCGGCGTAATGGCAAATGCAGAGCAGGCAAAAGCTGCAATAACTTCTTACGTAAATAAAACTTGCGCCGAAATCTTAAAAAATACAGCGGTATTCAAGCAGGATTCCGACGGCATATCCGCTTTTAATAAATTCCTTTTGAATATAGGAATAAGATAAAGTGGGGCTATAAGTTGATTATCGCACTTTTTTAACAAGCAGAAACCGACTTATTTCCGCCGTAAAAAACGTTGGGAATTAAAAATTTTTCTCATAACAAAAATAAACAAGGTCGCAAAAATGACGTGAACCCAAAAGTTTGAATATAGATAAAAAACTTTTGAAGGTGCATATCAAGATAGCGATCTTTTATTTTTTATCGGTAAAACTCGTAAAAAAAATAAAAAAACGCAAAGAAATTTTTGGTAAAGTATTGAAATTTGATTTTTTTTGTGTTACAATACTAACCCACGCAAAAGTTATGCTGTTTAAAAAGTTTATGCTTTTTGCGTGTTCTAAGAGTTAAAAATAACTAATATTATAATAAACAATCAAAACAAAAACAGGGGTGAAAAATGTTTACAGTAAAAATGTGCGGCAAAAGTTACGACTTAGACGCAAAAACAAGTATTTTATCGCTTATCGGCGATGATGAAAAAAAGAATTATTACGTCGCAAAGGTAAACAACAGATTGCGCGAGCTTAATTACGAATTGTGTTTTAATTGCGAAGTTGAGCTTTTAACTTTAGAATCGGTAGATTCCGTAAAAGTGTACGAAACGAGTTTGCGCTACCTTGTAGCAATGGCGTTTTTCAACGTAAATCCTGCGCTTAAAATTAGAATAAGCTATAACGTTTCGCGTGCGCTTATGGTTGAAGTTGTTTCTCCTAAAGATTTTGCGGTTGACTTTAACTTAGTTAAAACGGTAAAAGCCGAAATGTTAAGGCTTGTTGCCGCAGATATTCCGTTTGAACGCGCCGCAATGAGCAAGGACGAAGCTCATGAGTTTTATAAAAAAATCGGCGCGGACGATAAAGACGCAATATTACAGTATCGTCCTGAAAAAGTTTGCCATTTTTATAAATGCAACGGATATCTTAACTATATGTACGGTTACATGGTTCCGTCTACGGGATATTTAAAGCAATTTAACATATTCAATTACGGCAGTAATATCGTCGTGCAGTATCCTCGTGCCGAAATGGGCGGAAAAATTCCCGTATTTGAAGACGCACCCACTTTTGGTCGCGGGTTAAAAGCCGCGCACGACTGGGCTAAAATCTGCAATGCCGAAACCGTTGCAAAAATGAACGGGCATATAGCCGCCGATACTCAGGTTGATTTTATCAATATGTGCGAAACCCGTCATAACGATATGCTTTACGAACTCGGCAGTAAAATCGAAGAAAATATCGACGATATTCGCCTTATCTGCATTGCAGGGCCTTCCAGCAGCGGAAAAACGACCTTTTCAAACAGACTCAGAATCGAGCTTATGTCAAGGGGAATAAACCCTCTAAGAATATCGCTCGATATGTATTATAAGGAGAAAAAGGATTGTCCGCTCGATGAGTTCGGCAAGCCGGATTTTGAAAATATCGACGCGCTTGATCTTGAATATTTCAACGAGCAGATGATAGATCTCATTCACGGTAAGGAAGTTGCTTTGCCTGTTTTCGATTTTAAAGAAGGCAGGCTTAACAGCGGAAAACTTACCCGAATAGACGAGCATACGCCCATAATAATAGAAGGCATTCATGCTCTTAACGACAAATTGTCGTTCGCAATTCCTAATCACCAGAAATTTAAAATATACATAGCTCCGCAACTGCAATTAAATCTTGATAACGATAATCCTGTAAGTTTAACCGATTTAAGGTTATTAAGAAGAATCGTTCGCGACAGGCAGTTCAGAGCAACCGAAGCAGAGCATACGATCGATATGTGGGCATCGGTAAGGCGTGGCGAGTTCCGTTGGATTTATCCTTATCAGGAAGATTGCGATTTCGTATTCAATTCCGCGCTCACTTACGAGCTCTGTGTTATAAAAAAATATGCAGTTCCCGCACTTTCAAAAATTCAGCCGGACAGCCCGTATTATATCACTGCAAACAGGCTTATGAAAGCGCTGAAATATTTTAAGGATATCGACGACGAATACGTCCCATGCAATTCGCTTCTCCGCGAATTTATAGGCGGCAGCTGTTTTAAAGACGTATAAAATTTGCTTTTTCTTAAATTTTCAACTTAAAAACTTTAATAAAAAACGCACCTTTTTTGGGTGCGTTTTTTGCATTTATAAAATAAAAAAAGTTTGGCTATAAGTCGATTATCAAGGTTTTTTTGTGATTGTTCGCAGAATAATATATTTAAAGAAAAAAATATAAAAATAAAAAGTGCCATTTTTACAAAAAACGGCAAATTGTGCAAAAATATAAAAATTAGTTGACTTTTATTTTTTACTATAATATAATAAAGACGAAAAAAGTTCATAGAATATATTATTCTGTGAATAGGCAGCGTGACGGCAGCGTGACGCTGCACCCTTATTGTGCGTTGTGTGAGCTTATAAAAGCTTGTAGGGGAAGATATCATCTTCCCGCTAAAAAAGCAAACAAAAAAAGAACTAACACGGGTAAATGTCCGTTTAGTAATAAAAAAGTAACAGGAGAAAACAAAAAATGCAAACCAAAAAACTTAACAAAAAAGGTTTTACGTTGGTGGAACTTGTTGTGGTAATTGCGATAATTGCAGTGCTTTCTGCAATACTCATTCCTACTATCGGTTGCTTTGTTGAACAGGCAAAGGAAACCAACGATATGACTACCGTAAAAACCTTAAACACCGTACTTGTGGAAGACGAAGCCAAAAACGGTAAGCCCGAACTTTTCCGCGACGCTTTAAAAGTCGTTGAAGAAAAAGGTTATAACGTAGAAAAGCTTACGCCGCTAAGCACAGGCGACATTTTATGGGATAGCAAAAATAATCGTTTTGCACTCTATAAAGACGGAACTCCCGTATATCGCGATAACACTACCGCAGAATGTGCCGCCGTGGATTTTTGGACGGTTGCAACCGCTAAACGCGGACTTAGCGAAAAATACAGTAACTATTTAAAATCAGGCGAAACATTTACTTTCCCCGAAAAAATTTATACCGGTCTTGACGTAGGTGCGCATAATGAAATATCGGTAATAAACTATGCCGTAAAAGAAGGCCGTACCGTCGGTCAAACGGTTACCATTTATGCAAATGGCGGAACTCTTACAATTAACGCGCCAATAGATACCGTGAACCGCTACGGATATTGCGATTTATTAGACGTTCAAAATGCAAATACTCAATCACTCCACGAATACGGGGCTTCGGCAATGGTAGTTGTAAAATCAGGTCGCGTAATATTTGAAAAAAACGATTTAACAGGGCTTGTTTCTGTTGCGGATAATAACGCGATAGTGGCTGTTGCACAAGATATAAAAATGCCCGAAATAAAACGAACCGAAAACGTAACTTCGTTTAAACTTCAAACCACGCAACCCAAAACAGGTATTAAAATAACCGAAAGCTTAGTGACTATCAGCGGCGAAAGCGTTACTGTTTCAGATGATTTGCCTGCAAGTATCGATAAAAACAAGATAATCGAATCTTTACAAAGCTCTGCTGACGATAATTTTATGAAAGTCGTACTTATGCAGTCCATTTTAAATAAAAACAGCGAGCAAGTCCGCAAACTTGCTTTAAATCTTACCGACGAACAGCTTAAAGAAGCCGGATTTTCTTTATCTGAATATTCAGAGCCTATTAAGGAACAAGATCGTATGTTTGTTGCTACATATTTAACTTTAAAACAAAAAGGCATGTATATGGGCAAAATAAATATAGACTTAGGCGTTGAAAACAAAGGAATTGTTTATGACGGCGATAACGACCAGTTGATATATTTTGTTTATGATGCAGAAAATGGAAAACATTCTGTTTTATATGCAGCTAAACAACAAAACGTGAGCCTTGATGAAAACCCATATGGGAATTTATATGTAGTACTATCCAGCTCAGATGATAATTTTGATGTGGCTTCTGAAACATTTTCAATGATTTATAACGCTTACTGGTTCATTATTGAATGAATCAAACTAAAGTAAATTTACTATAACAAACCAAAAGCCTTTTTCGGTGAAAAATACGTTTGCCGAAAGGGGCTTTGTTTTATTGTTTAAAAATTCATGGCAAAAAAACGCTTAAAAAACATTTGCTTAATTTATATAATGGTGGTATAATTTAGACGTTTAAAAAATATTTAGTCGTTATAAATTAACGAACAGGAGCTTATAATTATGAGAAAACCCATCATTGCAGGAAACTGGAAAATGAATAAAACGCCCGCTGAAGGCGCGGCACTCGTAAACGAACTTAAACCTTTGGTTGCAGACGCCGATTGCGACGTTGTAGTTTGCGTTCCGGCTACCGATATTTATGCCGTAGCGGAAGCAGTAAAAGGTAGCAATATTCACCTTGGCGCACAAAACGTTCACTTTGCCGAAAGTGGCGCATATACCGGCGAAATCTCTGCCGATATGCTTTTATCGCTCGGCGTTGAATACGTAATTATCGGTCATAGCGAACGCCGTCAGTATTTCGGCGAAACCGACGAAACAGTAAACAAAAGAACTCTTACCGCTATCAATAAAGGACTTATTCCTATCGTTTGCATAGGCGAAACTTTGGAAGAAAGAGAATCCGGCAAGACCGAAGAAGTTCTGCATCGCCAGATAGTAGAAGGTCTTAAAGGCGTTGAAGATCTCACAAAGCTCGTAGTTGCTTACGAACCCGTATGGGCAATCGGTACAGGCAGAACCGCTACAAGCGAACAGGCTAACGAAACTATCGGCTATATCAGAAAAGTTCTTGCCGAAAACTTCTGTCCGAAATGCGCGGCGGCTGTTCGTATTCAGTACGGCGGCAGTATGAAAGGTTCTAATGCAAAAGAACTTATGGCTCAGCCCGAAATCGACGGCGGTCTTATCGGCGGCGCATCGCTTAAAGCTCCCGATTTTGCTCTCGTTGTAAATTACAACAAGTAATAGTTCGGGCTTTAACTTAACCTTTTGTTTATAAGGAAGTTGAATTTATGGAAATGAAAACCAGACCCGTATGTTTATTTATAATGGACGGTTACGGAATCAATCCCGAAGTCAAAGGCAACGCGATAAAAGCGGCTAATGCCGGCGTTATCGAAAGACTTATGCGCGAATATCCGCACACTACTCTCGGCGCAAGCGGCGAAGACGTAGGTCTTCCCGACGGGCAGATGGGCAACAGCGAAGTAGGTCACCTTAATATCGGCGCGGGCAGAATTATCCGTCAGGAACTTTCAAGAATAACCTACGAAATAAAAAACGGCGAGTTTTTCTCTAACCCCGCTTTATCGGACGCTATGAAACATGCCGTTAAAGAAAACAAAAATCTCCACTTATACGGACTTTTGTCAAGCGGCGGCGTTCACAGCCACAACACTCATTTATATGCGCTTTTAAAAATGGCAAAGGATAAAGGCGTTAAAAACGTCTTTGTTCATTGCTTTATGGACGGCAGAGACGTTTCGCCTACGTCCGGAGCAGGCTTTATAAGTGAGCTTCAGGATAAAATCAATGAGATCGGTTGCGGTAAAATTGCAACTATTGCTGGCAGATATTACGCTATGGACCGTGATAACCGTTGGGACAGAGTTGAAAAAGCTTACGACGCTTTAACCATAGGTAACGGCGTAAAAGCTACCGATCCCGTAAAAGCCGTAAACGACAGTTATGCCGCCGGCGTTACCGATGAATTTATCGTTCCCGTAAATATTTGCGAAGACGGTAAACCCATAGGACTTGTAGAAAAAGACGACAGCATTATTTTCTTTAATTTCAGACCTGACCGCGCACGCGAGATAACCCGTGCTTTTACCGAAGAAGAGTTTGCTTCATTCGAGCGTAAAACGGGATATCTGCATCCGTTCTACGTTTGTTTTACCGAGTACGACGCTACGTTTAAAAACGTTGAAATCGCGTTTAAAAAGCAGCATTATGCAAACACGCTCAGCGAATATCTTTCAAACAAAGGTCACAGACACTTAAAAATTGCCGAAACCGAAAAATATGCGCACGTTACGTTCTTCTTTAACGGTAGCGTGGAAGCACCTAACGCTTTGGAAGACAGAATACTCGTTCCTTCGCCAAAGGTTGCAACTTACGACCTTCAGCCCGAAATGAGCGCGTACGGCGTAACCGAAAAAGTTCTGGCCGCGATTGATTCCGATAAGTACGACGTAATCATATTAAACTATGCAAACTGCGACATGGTAGGACATACCGGAGTATTCGACGCTGCTGTAAAAGCAGTTAAAACCGTTGAAGAGTGCATGGATAAAATCGTTTCGGAAGTGCTTAAAAAGGGCGGAAGCGCGCTTATAACAGCAGACCACGGCAACGCGGATAAAATGATTGACGAAAACGGCAAGCCGTTTACCGCTCACACAACTAACCCCGTTCCGTTCATTCTCGTAAGCGAACAGTTTAAAAACGCAAAACTTGCGCCCCACGGAATACTTGCGGATATCGCACCCACGCTTTTACAGGTTATGGGCGAAGAAATTCCTGCCGAAATGACCGGAAAATCGCTTATAGAAAAGGTTTAATAACGTAAAAATAATTTTAACGGCAGTTTTAACTGATTTTTTGTGCTAAAAATAGTTTTGGCGTGCAAAAATTCGGCGAAATTATAAAAAAATGCTTGTAATTATTTTTTTGTTATGTTATAATGTAAAAAGACGTCGGAACGTTTACCTTGTTTTTTAGCGGAAAAAATGATGTTCAAACTAAAAAGGGTAAGATTATAAGCGACGAAAAAACAGGAAAAAAAGAATGCGCTTATCGGCGTAAACGGAGATAACAAATGTCAGCAGTTTTAAATAATCTTTTGGCTTCATTCGAATTATATAAGGCGCTCAGCATCGTATGCGTAGTTTTATCTACTCTTTGCGCACTTTTCATAATCGTAGTCGTAATGATTCAACCGGGTAACTCGAACGGAATCAGCGCACTTTCCGGAAGTTCCGATACTTTCTACGGCAAAAACAAATCAAAAACCGTCGAAAGCAAACTCAGAAGACTTACGGTAATTTGTCTTGTTGTTATGATCTTATTGATGATAGCTTTCTATCTCATTCAGATTTTACTCAACGTTTGATTTATCGGTATAATAATAGTAATCAAAAGCGGCTTAAAGTTATTTAAGCCGCTTTTAAAATAATTTTTAAAATGACTGTTAAAGAATATATTGTTGATTTATTTAATAACGAAAAAATAGAAAAAATAAGCGAAAAAACGCTTTTTAAACGCTTAAACCTTGTAAAACAAAGCGAAAAGAGTGAACTGAAAACCGTTTTAAACCAACTTTGTAAAGAAGAAGTTTTATTTGATTCAGGCGGCGGAGTTTATTGTTTGTTTTCAAAATGCGGTTTTATTCGCGGAACAATAAAAACGCACGAAAAAGGCTATGCTTTTTTTATTCCGGACGACGGCTCGCCCGATCTTTTTATCCCGCCAAGGCATAAAAACGGAGCTTTTCAGGGCGATACCGTTTTAGTTAAAAAAACGTATTACGGCGGAGAAAAAAGCGATGAGGCGGAAGTTGTAAAAATAATTAGGCGCGGAGTAACAAAAGTTTCGGGAGTAATAGTTGTCGAAAAAGGATTTGCCCGCGTTTATCCCGACGATAAGGGTTTTAGTCACGAGGTTTTTATAAAACACGGCAAAACTTTAAACGCAAAAACGGGGGATCAGGTTATTTGCGAAATTACGGGATATAAAGACGACCTTCCGTATGGCGAAATTGCTTCGGTTTTGGGTGAGCCGGACGATTTGAATGCCAGAATCAACAGCCTTCTTATTACGCAGGATATAAAAACCGAATTTGATAAAAAAACTATACAAGAAGCCGAAAAAATCAAACGTGAATACAACGGCGCGGAAGAAGATTTTAACAGAACCGATTTTTGCGATCTTTTAACGGTTACGATAGACGGCGAAACCGCAAAGGACTTTGACGATGCTATTTCAGTTATAAAGACGCAGGAAGGGTATGAGCTATACGTTCATATTGCCGATGTATCTCACTTTGTAAAACCAAACGGAGCAATAGATAAAGAAGCGATAACTCGCGGCACGAGCATATACTTTCCGGGAAGCGTTATTCCCATGCTGCCGGAAGTTTTGTCGAACGACCTTTGCTCTTTAAAAGAAAACGAAAAAAGATTTACTTTAAGCGTAAAACTTACCTACGATAATCAGGGCGTTTTACTTGAAAAGTCCTTCTATAAGTCGATTATCAAATCAAACAAGCGTTTAACTTACACTTTGGTGCAATCGCTTTTTGATGGTGATGACAAAATAAAAGAAGAACTGAACGATTATGCCGAAATGCTTTTTAATGCCAAAAAGTTAAAAGATCTTTTATGGGAAAAGAGAGAGCAAAACGGTTCAATCAATCTTGAAAGCGAAGAGAGCGAAATAAAATTTGAGAACGGCGAGCTTATAGTTGAAAAAAAGCAAAGCCTTGAATCGGAAAGTCTGATTGAAGAATTTATGATTGCGGCTAACGTTGCCGTTGCTGAATTTTTGTTTTATTCCGAACTTCCCGCAATTTACAGAGTACACGAAAAACCGCTCGAAAAAAAGACGGAAAGTTTTTTAAGCTTTTTAAGCGCGGCGGGTATAGGTAAGGTTAAAAGCCTTAAATATGCAAAGGACTACCGGGCGGTGCTGAAAAAAGCAAAACAAAATCCGTGTTATCCCATAATAAACAACGTAATGTTAAGGTCCATGCAAAAAGCAGAGTATTCGGCGCAAAACAAGGGGCATTTCGGGCTTAACGAAAAGTGTTATTGCCATTTTACGTCGCCTATCCGCCGTTATCCCGACTTGTTTGTTCACAGAGTTTTAAAAGCGGCTCTTTCGGGACAAATAGGAGAGATTTACGATAGTTATTCTTCGCTTGCAGAGCCGATCGCGCTTTCAAGTTCAAAAGCCGAAAGAAAAGCCGAAACCATAGAGCGTACTGCGGATAATATCTTTATAGCAAAGTTTATGTCCGGTTTTATAGGTGACTTTTTTGAGGGTATTTGCTCGGGCGTTACTGCAAACGGACTATATGCGCGCCTTGAAAACGGAGCCGAAGGCTTTTTGCCTATTGAAAGATTACCTAAGGGAAAATACGATTTTTATCCCGAAAACTACTCGCTAAAAAGCGGCAATAAGAGTTTTAAACTTGGCGAAACCTTGCTTGTAAAACTTATAGCCTGCGATATTCCGGCAGGAAAAATATATTTCGATTTTGTTGGAAAATTATGATTTTAAACGTATAAAGGCAGCCGTAATCCAACGCAAAAGCCGCCTATAAGTCGATTATCAATATATAACGGAGATTTTTACTCATGAAAGTCATTTGCGAAAACAAAGAAGCCCGGCACGAATATTTTATAATAGAAAAATATGAGGCGGGCATTTCTCTCGACGGTGGAGAAGTAAAATCAATAAGGCTTGGAAATGTAAATTTAAAAGATAGTTTTTGCTCGATATCGGGCAGTAATCTGTTTATAAAAAACATGCATATTTCGGTTTACGATAAATCGGGCGCGTACAACGTAAGAGAAGCCAAGCGCGACAGAAGACTTTTGATGCACAAAAGCGAAATACGCAGACTTTCTTCAAAAATTGCCGAAAAAGGCTTTACCGTCGTTCCGTTAAAGCTGTATTTTAAAGACGCGCTCATCAAAGCCGAAGTAGGGCTTTGCAAAGGTAAACATACCTATGATAAAAAGCAGAATCTGCGCGATGCCGATATAAAACGCGATATGGAGCGGGAGATTAAGCGATATAAATGAGCGAACAAAACCAAAGACAAATTTGTAAAAGTCGCCATATAGGTCGATTAATAAGTGTTTTATATGAAATATTCAAACGCTTTTCGCCGCTTTTTGCGTTTATTTTTAGCTTGATTTTATTTGTGCTTTTGTTTAAAATAAATGATATTTATCCGTTTGGCGAAAAAAGCATTGCCTGGTGCGACGCGAATCAGCAATTTATTCCGTTGCTCTGTGATTTTAAGGACGTTTTAAGCGGGAAGGAAGGCTTTTTTTATAGTTTTCAAAATGCGGGAGGAATGAACTTTTTCGGGGTATTTTTCTTTAATCTTTCAAGTCCGTTTTCCTTTCTGGTCGTATTTTTTGAAAAGAGCAAAATGAGCGACTGCTTTAACCTGATGACTATTTTAAAAATATCTTGCGCGGCTCTTACGTTTGCGATATTTTTAAAGGACAGGCTGAAAAATTATCCTTGTTTAGTAATCTTTTTCTCTTTGATTTACGCTTTTTCAGGCTATACGATGATGTATTACCAGATTTTGCAGTGGATCGACGTAGTTTATACTTTTCCGCTGATACTTTTAGGCCTTGAAAAAATGACTGAAGGCAAAAGCTTTTTGCTTTACGGTATATCGCTTTTGTTCTGCGTAGTATTTCAGTTTTATCTTTCGTATGCAGTGGTGGTTTTTGTATCTTTGTATGCTGCCGTTTATGCGATATTAAATCGAGAAAAAGCTAAAAAGTTTTGTTTTTCTTTTATTTCAGGCTCGCTTTTTGCCGCACTTTTGTCTGCGGCGGTGCTTTTGCCGTGTTTTATGCAGTATTTAAGTTCAATGAGAACTTCGGATATAATGGCAACTTTAAAGGGCAGTAACATCTTTCCGTCCGGTTCAACTTCCTATCCCACGTTTTTCTGTCTTGCGTTTGCCTGTACATTCGCTATTTTGTATATAGTTAAAAACTATAAATCACATTTGGCAATTCTCACTTTGCTTTGTGTTGTTCCCGTATTTTTTGAGCCTGTGGCAAAAGCCTGGCAGACTTTTAACTATATGGCGTTTCCCACAAGATACGGATTTATTCTGATTGCGCTCGTTTTATATATCGGCGCAAAACAAATTGCCGAAATGCTTGACGCAAAGGAAATAAAGGCTGACGGAAAAACTCAACTTTTTATAAATGAAACTAAGGACGGCAACGCGGAAAATAACGTTTTTGTAAATTTTATAAATAATCACAAAACACTTATAAAGATTTTTACGAGCGTTATCGTTATAGCGTTTTGTACTTTGTTTTCAATTTTTGCATACAGGTATTACGAGAAAAATCAAGAGATTTTAACAGCATATTCGCATAGTTTATGGGGGAATGCCGAGTCGTTTAAAGCACTTGCAAAATATGCCGCTATACCGCTTATAGCGGGCGCGGCGTGCTTGCTTTTAACGCGTTACGATTTAATACCCAAAATAGCCGTTTACGCACTTATAGCCGCACTTTGTATTGTTGAATGTGCCTTTTCGTGCAACGTTTATATGATATCGGCAAAGAACAACGCATATTCTTTAAAAAAGGCGGCAAAAATAGAAAACGTTATAGAAGATGATGAATTTTTCAGAGTAAAAAATAACGTAAAACTTTTTGACGTAAACCTTACAGGTGCAATGGGCTACGGCAGTTTGGCGCATTACACTTCGCTTAACGACAGATTGTATATGCACACGGTAAAACAGCTGGGTTATTCGTCGTACTGGATGGAAGTAAACTCCAACGGCGGGACGGTTTTTACCGATGCGCTTTTACGAAACAAATATACCGTTCACAGCGGAAGCGAAAGCGGTGCGTTTTTTGTATCCGAACCGATAAACGGCGCAAGATTTTCGGTTAAACAAAACGAATATTGTTTTCCGTTCGGCTTTTATATAAAGGACGGCGAAACTTTTAAAGCGGACGAAACGCTTGAAAGACGTGAAATTCAAAACGCATTATACGAAAAGCTTACGGGCGACAGCGGACTTTATACTAAATACGAACCCGAATTGCTTTCTAACGTAGTTGATTTATCCGATGACGAACGGTTTTCATATCAGATAGTAACTCAAAGCGAACCCGCAAAAATCATATATTCTATAAAAATAACTCAGCCGGTAGCCCTTTATTTTGATTTATTTGACGAATACACTAATAATTTAAGAGAACCGTATTATTCAAAAATATCGTCTGTCAGGGTTACCGTGGGCGGACTTACAAGAAAAAGCATTCCGTCTTATCCTACGCAATCAAATAACGGAACGGCGTTTTTGGGTAACTATTCGCACTGCGTGGCAGATGTTACCGTAACGCTTACAGATAGTGTTTCGGCAAACACTTTCGGATTGTTTTCTGTAGCTACAACAAAGCTTAAAAATGCTATTAACGAAGCTATAGGCGGAGATTTTAATAAAAAACCGAATGGAATTTCGGGCAAAATAAATGCACCTGACGACGGATACGTGTTTTTTGCCGTGCCGTATAATCAAGGCTTTAAGGCAAAAGTAAACGGCAAAAATGCCGAGGTAAACGAGTTTAACGGTTTTATGACCGTAAAGGTACAAAAAGGCGAAAATAAGGTAGAACTTAATTTTAAACCTGAAGGGTTCACTGCGGGGATTTGTATTTCGGTAATAGGCTTAATTCTCGGCGCATTGTATTTTTGCATTTTTAAAGAAAAAATCGAGCAAAACGAAAAAATAAATGCGATTGCGAATAATATATCTTTTTATTGTGTTCTTGCGCTCGGCGCGGTGGTTATATTTGTAATTTATTTATTTCCTCTCGGAGTAAATATTTTTGCGGCATAACTCGGAAACATAAAGGATATAATTTGACTGCAAAGTTTGGCAAAGTCATAAAGTAAAGCTTTGCGGCGCAACAAAAATAATTTGACAATTTAATAATTCGGTGTTACAATAATACCGAAGATTACGGGGGTGTTTCGGTTTCGACTGTGCCCGAATTGGAAAGTATAAGCATACCGCAGACCGTAGCTGCGTTAAAATACGGAAAATTTTAAAATTAAATGCTGATAATAACAATTACGCATTTGCTGCTTAATTAAAAGCAGTTGTCTTCGTCCGTCATACTGCGGGGCGGGCAGAGGGCATCAGAAACGCAGTGAACGTTTTTAACGCTTTGTTCGTGGCGTTAAAAAGGTATTTTAACGGACTTTTGCGCAGGTTGTTCGTCGGTTGACTGCTTTGCGAGGAGGATAAAAGCCGAATAAGTATGTAGAAGACTTTTGGGTTTGAGTGCAACACGGCGGTTCGACTCCGCCCATCTCCACCATAAGCCCGAAACTAATTCGTTTAAAAGAACATCGTTTCGGGTTTTTTTAAATTTTTATAAAATAACAACGAAAGAGGGAAAAATAAAATGGATTTAAAAGAAAAACGATTATCTCAACTTATCGAAACGCATAAAGCAGTGCGCGGTGAAATCGAAATGAGAATAGGCCAGCGCGATACGTTTGCTATTCAATTTTTAGTTTCGTGCGGAGCGATATTTACTCTCGGATTTTTAGATTTTAAGTTTGCGCCGTTTTTATTTTTTCTTTTGCCGCTTGTAACGCTGTTTTTTTCCGTTCAGATTTTATACTCGTATACCATACACGACAGGTGCCATAAATTTTTAGTCAACGAAATTGAGCCTGCGATATGTAAACTATTAGAATACAACAACGATGAAAAGAGCAGATATATGTGGGAGTCTTATTGCGAATACGAGTCCAAACGGAACTCAATCCGTACCCCCGGTATCAGACGTGGTTTTTTTGAGAAAATATCGTTAGCCATCCCTATTATAAGTTCAATATTGTTTTTCTGCGTTTCTTACGAAAAGTCGTTGTTTAATATCAATATAATAATTATTATTGCGGTAGCGGCTTTTGTTATTTTTCAAACTGTAAATCTTTTAATCGTTTTATCATTTAACAAAAGCAATGGTAAAAAATGTAATAAATGCGGTGATAAAAAATGACGAATGAAAAATTTGCTGAATGCGATTATCTTAATCCGAAGCTGAAAAAAGACGGGAATAAAAAGAAAGTTGTTTTTTTGGATCGTGACGGAACTATTCATATAGACAAAGTCAACACGCACCGGATTGAAGATTTACAGTATTTTGACGATGTTTTTACTTCGGTAAAAGCATTATGTGATATGAATTATTATATCGTAATCGTCACAAATCAGGACGGGTTAAAAAAAGGTCTTTATAAAACCGAAGATATGCACGCTTTTAATTATAAAATTATTGACGATTTCCGTGCGTATGGGGTTGAAATTGCCGCTGTTTATTATTCACCGCATATAAAAACAGAAAATCATATTTCGTTCAAACCTAATCCCGGCATGCTTTTGCAGGCTGAAAATGATATAGGTATCGATATGCTCAACAGCTTTTTTATCGGCGACCAGATGAGTGACGTGATAGCTTCTTGTAAAGCAAGCGTCCGCCCGATATTAGTAACTACCGGGATATATTCGGAAGATTTTACTAAAAGTAGCGCATATAAAGAAATATTACCGCCAACTTTTAAAAATCTTACCGAATGTGTTTCTTATATAAAGAGTTGTTTATAATAAAGACAAAATACCTTTTATCATAAATAATAAAACACCGACCAAGATATACTTTTAAAAAGCCGAATGCTTTTTGTATATTAGTCGGTGTTATTTTTTCAGGCTAATTCCGCATATACAGGGAAGTGGTCGCTGGCATAATGTCCGTTATACTTTTTGTCGATTACTTTGTAATTGTTTATTGTAAAACTGTCGGGAAATAGTAACATATAATCAATCTTTATATTCGGATACTCGTTTTTGAAATAATTGATAGTGCCTTTGTTTTCATCTTCAAAGCCTTGTCCTGCATCGACAAAAAATTGTTTTGCAAAATCGATCGCATTACTGTCCGGGGTGCAATTAAAGTCTCCCATTATGATAGCCGGAAGATTAAATGTGCTTAATCTGTCGCAAATCAACCGAATACTTTTTATCTGTGTTTCTTGATTTTTATAATCAAGATGCACATTGCCTACAATAAATTCTTTGTCAGTGTTTTTGTTTTTCAAAATAACAAACGTGCAAATTCTGAAATATGCCAGGTCCCACGTATTGCTCATTACATCGGGAGTGTCGCTAAGCCAAAACGTTTGAGTTTTAATAAGTTCATACATATCGGTTCTATAAAAAATAGGTAAACATTCCGTGAGTAGTGTTGCGTCCCGATATGTAGCCACCGAACCATAGCCTTTTAAAAACTTTTCGAAGAAGGAATATTGTTCTTTTTTATTTTCTTGCATGCAGATTATAGAGGGTGTATGTTCTTGCAAAAGGTCGCAAATCAGAGGGGCGCGATATTTCCAACTAAATTTGTCATTGTTAACACTTGTAATACATTTAACATTAAAGGTCATAACGGACTGCGTTGTTATATTCTTGTCAATCTTTATTCTTCGCATAGTTGAAGACAAATAAGTCAGGTCATCTTTATACACAAGCCCTATAACAGTGCAAGTAATTAATACGAGAAAGACAATAGCACAAATAATAGTTTTTTTCATACGGTATCCTCGCTTTTGATTATACAATAAAATGGCGAAAATAACAACGTCTGTTGTTTACTTTATTAAAAAAAGGAGCAACCTAAAAGTGATGTGAACCAAAAATTTTGGACAAAAAGTTAATTACACTTGTTTGTCGCTTTTTTTACGTTAGGTTGAAGGTATAAAAAAAGCGCGAAAACGCGCCTTTTTTATACATTAATATTTTAAAGTAATTTGATTTGAGTTTTGTATTACGGAGTAAGACGTTTTGGACTTCTGAACAAGAACATTGCTTCGTTAATGTGCAGGTTGAAAATAAGCATGGTAAGTCTGTCTACGCCAAGTCCGAAACCTCCGTGGGGCGGGCAGCCGTATTTAAAGAATTCAAGATAGAATTTTACGTCTTCGCCCAAACCTTTTTCGTCGGCTTGCTTTTTAAGTACGTCGTATCTGTGTTCTCTCTGTGCGCCGGTGGTTATTTCTACGCCGCGCCAGATAAGGTCGTAACCTTGCGGAACGCCTTTTTCATCTCTCATATGATAGAACGCACGTTTTTCCGCACTGTAGTCGGTAATAAATAAAAATTCGTGATCGTAATGCTTTTTAACCCATTCAAAGCTCAACCTTTCGGCTTCGGTCGTAAGATCGCCTTTTTCGCTTTCGGGTACTGTATAACCAAAGTCTTTTTCAAGTCCGTCGTATAAATCTTTAAGCGAAACTATCGGGAAAGGCTTTTTAGGTACGATAAGTTCAACGCCGTAAAGTTCTTTTATCTGTTCGCCGTACTTTGCCGCAACCTTTTCGATAGCGTAGGTTAAAAGATCTTCTTCCATTTTCATTACGTCTTTAAAAGAAGTAATGTAACTGAATTCTAAGTCGAACCCTGTAAATTCGGTAGTGTGTTTGTTGGTGTAAGATTTTTCCGCTCTGAAAACAGGTCCTGTTTCAAAAATGCGTTCAAAACCGCTCGCCATTGCCATTTGTTTATAAAACTGCGGGCTTTGGGCAAGATATGCCAAGCGATCAAAATATTTTACTTCAAAAACGTCCGCGCCGCTTTCGCTTGCCGCGGCAATAAGCTTAGGGGTGTGAATTTCGATAAAGTTCTTTTCGAGTAAAAAATTACGCATTGCGGCGGTAAGCTCGGTCTGAACTTTGAACATAAGCTGATTTTTTTCGGTGCGAAGGTCTATCCAACGATAGTCAAGGCGCGATTCGATAGCCGATCTTTCAACACCCGCTTTGCCTTTTGATTCGGGAATGTCTTCTCTTACTATCGGCAATGCGTCCGCAACCGATTCAACTTTTATGCTTTCGGGGAAGACTTCCACTCCGCCCATTTTAACGTATTCGCTGAGCACTGCCTGACCTATTACGGTTATAACCGAATCAAGCGTGATTTTTTCAAGTTCGGGTATAAGTTCGGGGTGCTTTTCTTTTTCCACGGTCACCTGTACTTTACCGGTTATGTCTTTAAGTACAATGAAAGCCATACTCTTTCGATCTCTGAAATTTTCAACGAATCCGGAGATCAGTATATCTTTTTGAGTATTGTTTTTAATATCGCAGATATATGTTCTTTCCATAATATCTCTCCTTAATTTTTCGGGCGGTTTTAGCTTTTGCATGTTAAGCGTAAACTATTTTTGCCGTATTTAATTATACCGCTAAAAAATTGCTTTGTCAAACTCAAAAACAGTTCAGTTTTAATAAATACTGCAACAACTCAAAAAAACTATGCTTTAATAAGGAAAGTTTTTACCTTACACAAACTAAATATTAATATATACAGGCGAATTTTAATAAAAGTTAAAATTTTTATTTTGCCGATTCTCTTAAAGAAAATAAGAATGCCGATAAAAAAGGATATAACCGAAAATTAACAGCCGAAGAATTTGAAAAAATCCGGGAAATAAATACTTTGTTTTCGGATAATAATTATATCGTCGTAAACCACGTAAACAAATAATAAAAACTTAAATAACGCGTTATAAGGCGAAAAAAATAACCCGCAAGGTCGTAAAAACTGCGGGTTATTTTTTGTGAATGTATTTATGTTTTAAAAACATTTTGCAAGGTCAATTACTATTGCAAACAAAAGCAGGGCTATTAAACCTATCGTGTGAACGTAGCCTTCTATCTTTCTGTCAACGGGCTTTTTGCGTATCCATTCTATTATTACAAATATAACGCGCGCGCCGTCTAATGCGGGTATGGGCAGGAGATTAAATACGGCAAGGCTTACGCCTATAAATCCTGCAATTTCAAGCAGGTAGTTAAATCCCATCGAAACGTATTCCGAAGTTATCGAAATCGTAGTTACGGGGCCGCCGAGCGCGTCTATTCCGAGCTTGCCGGTAATAAGCTGACCGAGTGCGGAAAAAGTTGAACCCGCCGAGCGGAATGCGTAAACAAAACCTCTTCCTATGCTTTCAAAAAAGCCGAAATGCACGTTTTCGCTGTACATTCTGTAACCTGTACTTACCGCTTTGATTCCGAAATAACTTTGAATTTTTTCGGTAGAACCTTTTATTGCTTCAAAGTTATTCAGAGTATATTTAAGCATTACTCTGTCTTCTCCGCGCGAAACAAAAATATAAAGATCCTGTCCGTCTGAAAGGTCGCGCAACTTACTTGCAAAATCTTCCATATCGTACGCGCGATCGAAATTCATATATTCATCTTCTTTTATAGCGTACTTTGTCTTTACGCTATCTATAGTTACGCAATCAAGATATCCTTCGGTACCTATAAGATCCGAGCTTTCAAGAGTGGGGCATGTGGTGGTAATTCTTAAAATATAATCGCCTTTTATAAGGTTGGCCTCATAGGTATTATCAGAGTCCGAAACAGCGAATAACGATGCTATACCCAGACTTTTTAATACGCCCGTAAAATCTTGCAGGTTGTTTGAAACGGGATCGGCGGCAAGTTTTATCTGAATTTTTTCGCGTTTTAATTTATCCGCAACGTACTTTCCGTCGGCTGTTTTTTCGCCGCGCAAAACTTCGGCGTCAACAAGGTCGCCCGCTTTTTTACCTTTAAGCGCAGTTATAATATCTGTGGTTACGTATATATCTCTGCCGTTTAAAGAGAGTAAAACGTCTTCGTTTTCAAGCGAATACGCACTCTCGGACGGCATAACTTCATACGACTGCAAACACATCTGCCCGTAGCAACCGATTGAAATCATAAAAATTAAAATCGCCGCAATAAAGTTCATGGTTGCGCCCGCAATCAGAACAAGTATTCGCTGGTATGGTTTTTTGTTGTTAAAAGCGCGAGGATCTGAATTATCCGCGTCTTCGCCTTCAAAGGCGCAATAGCCGCCTAAGGGCAGGAGTCGGACTGAAAAATATTCGCCGTTTTTCTTTTGTTTTTTAAAAATGGCAGGTCCCATACCGATTGCAAATTCGTTTACTTTAAAGTCGAAAATCTTTGCTACGAGATAGTGTCCCGCTTCGTGTATGGTTATCATAAATAAAAGTATTAAAAGCGCAACCAGAATCGGGTAAATTCTGCCCCATACGTTTGCCGCGCACAAGTAACTTAATATGCTTGTAATATTCAATTTTTATTCTCCTTAAAAAGCGCGTAAACCGATGCACGCGCCCGGTAGTCGGTAAAAATAAGATTTTGCAAAGTAACGGGCATTTCTGTTGCTTTGTTCAAAGCGTTTTCAAGATATTTTTCTATATCGCAAAAACCTATTTTGTCCGCTAAAAACAATTTAACCGCTTCTTCGTTGGCGGCTGATATTGCACAAGGGTATATTCCGCCTTTTTTTGCCGCGCTTAGCGCGAGCGAAAAACAAGGGTATCTTTTAAGATCGGGCTTAAAAAATTCAAGCAGTTGTTTTGTGAGATCCAAAGGCGCTACGCCCGCATACTCTCGCTCCGGATAGGTCAGGGCGAGTTGAATGGGAATTTCCATTGACGGAGCCGAAAGTTGGGCTATAAGCGCGTTATCGGCATATTCAACGAGAGAATGAACTATACTTTGCGGGTGAATAAGCACTTCTATTTTTTCAAGCGGCGCATTGTACAGCCACATGGCTTCTATAACTTCAAGCCCCTTATTGAACATGGTGGCGCAGTCTATGGTTATTTTATCGCCCATTTTCCAGTTCGGGTGTTTGAGTGCGTCGTTTTTAGTCACCAAAGGAAGTTTTTCTATCGGAACGTCTCGCAAAGCTCCGCCCGAGGCGGTTAAAACTATGCGTTTATAAGGGCGCGTCGGCTCAAACGCAAGTGCCTGCCATATGGCGGAATGTTCGCTGTCAACGGGAATTATTTTGCCCCCGTGTTCTTTTTTTACTTTTTCTATAAGTTCGCCGCCCGCAATTAATGATTCCTTATTTGCAAGGGCAACGGTTTTACCCATTTTTAACGCTTCTATTACGGGTATAAACCCGCAAAAACCCGTTACTGCAACAAAAATTACGTCTGCGTCAGGCAAAATGCAGTGAAGAAGAGCGTTTTCGCCCGTATAAAGTGTAGTTTTTTGTGGCAGAGAAGCTATTTCAAACGCGTTTTCGGGATCGGTAAGCGCGGCTGTTTCGGGTTTGTATTTTTGTATTTGTTCGCTTAAAAGTTTAGCGTTTTTTCCTGCGGCAAGCGAAATTATCTGATATTGATCCGGATATCTGTCAACTACCTGCAAAACCTGCCTGCCTATAGAGCCGGTGCTGCCGAGTAAGGCTATTTTTTTCATAATTATTTTGCGCTTAAAAATCATCTTTTATAAAAGACGATTTAATTACTCCGTATAAAGTTTATGCAAAAGTGAGTGTAAAAATAAGCGGAAACGCTTAAAATAAGGCGGTTACGAAATATATAAATACCGAAGCGAAAATAAGCCCGTCAACTCTGTCAAGCATTCCGCCGTGTCCGGGAAAAATGTTTCCGGAGTCTTTTATATCAAGGCTGCGCTTGATTGCGCTTTCTACTAAATCGCCGAGCTCGGTAAGGAGCGCAGCAATAAGTCCGACTATGGCAAAGTAAACGTAAGGGTTGGTATTTAAGTGGTAAGTAAAGCTGTTTTTGAGTACCGCATAAACGGCTATGCTTCCACCTATACCTCCGATTAAACCGCCTATAGCCCCACTTATCGTTTTGTTCGGGCTTATAGCAGGGCAAAGTTTTTTGCCTTTGAAGGTTCTTCCCGCAAGGTAGGCGAAAACGTCTGCGCAAGGGGATATTATAAACGTTAAAACGAGCGCGAAAAAGGATACTTTACCCAGCGCGTTCATAAGCGTAAGCGGAATTAAAAGCATTGCGGGATAAATTAGCGCAAAAAGCGAATACGCAAGGCTTTCAAGCGTTATATCGTTATGTTTGAACACGAACAGGAAAAACAGCGTGGCCGCAAAGCATAAATAGCACACGAGCATGCCGGAAAGCCCGAAAAACAGGTTTAAAACGTTTGCCGCTAAAACTGCGGCAAAGCATACTATTTTTTGCAACAAACAGGTTTTATCCTTTAACGCCTTGTTAATTTCAAAACTGCCCACAAGCGAAATTGCCGCAATGTAAATTAAAAAAAGGCGTACGTCTATTTCGCGCAGAAAGAAAAAAGCAACGGTAAAAGCGACGAGTGCCGCTCCCGTAATTGTTCGTTTAAGCATTATACGTTGCCGAATCTGCGCGAGCGGTGCGAAAACCATTCAAGAGATTTTTCGGCTTCCTCCTTTGAAAAATCCGGCCATAAAACGTCGGTAAAATAAAGTTCGGCATAAGCCGCCTGCCAAAGCAAAAAGTTACTCAGGCGTTTTTCTCCGCCCGTTCTTATAATAAGGTCGAGCGGGGGAAGCGTAGTCGTGTACAGATATTGTTCCAGCGTTTTTTCGTCGGCAATTTTTATTCCGTCTTTTGCCATGAGGTTAAAGGCGCGGCAAAGTTCGCTTCTTCCGCCGTAGTTTAGTAAAATATTCAAAACGGGAGCGTTTTCGCTTGAAAAAACCGCGGTTTGTTTTATAATCTCGCTTTGGAGTTTTTTATCAAGCGCGGAAATATCGCCCGAAACCATAAAACGCACATTTTTACTCTTGGAATAATCGGCGTAGCGTTTGATTCCGCGCCCTAAAAGTTTCATTAAATAATCTACTTCTTCTTTGGGGCGCGAAAAATTCTCGGTAGAAAAGGCATATAGTGAAATGGCCTGAACCCCGTGAGAAAACAGCGTATCGGCAACTTGCTCGATGATTTTGGCACCGGCTTCATGCCCATAGCTGCGTTTTTTCCCTCGTTTTTCAGCCCATCTTCCGTTTCCGTCCATAATTATCCCCACGTGGCGGGGAACTGCTAAAATGCTGTTTGGCATCAGACGGTCATAATATCCTTTTCTTTTTCTGCGGCAACTTTGTCTATTTTTTCTATAGTTTCTGTTACCGATTTTTCAACTGTTTCCGAAAAATCCGCAAGTTCGTCCTCGGTAATTTCCTTATTGTTTTTCATCTTTTTTAAAGTATCGAGCGTGTCGCGACGGATATTGCGCGCTGCGATTTTTGCGTCTTCCGTCATCTTTTTAACTTGTTTTACAAGGTCTTTTCTGCGTTCTTCGGTAAGAGCGGGGAATACCAGTCTTATAACGTTTCCGTCGTTAGTGGGAGTAAGTCCTATATTCGCCTGTAAAATGGCTTTTTCAACCGATTTTAAAAGCGATTTATCCCACGGCGCAACAACCAGACACTGACCGTCCGATACCGACATATTGCCCACCTGATTTATCGGCGTAGGAGTTCCGTAGTAGTCTACCGTTACTTTATCTAAAACGTGCGGGTTGGCTCTTCCTACTCTTATGAGTAACAGGTCGCTTTTAAAAACGTTTAAAGTCTTTTCAAGCTTTTCTTCGTTTTCCATTAAAATGCCGTCGATTCTTTCCATATCTGCTGCCATAGTTTTTCACTCCTTATTTTTAAGCGTATATTTTTATTGTTATTTTTTAGCGTTATATTGTTATTTTATTATCGTTCCGAAAGAAAAGTCACCCGAAAGTGCGCGGGTAAGCGAATCTCTTTCGTTTAAATGGAATGCGTAAATTAAAATATTGTTTTCTTTGCACATTAAAACGGCTGAAGCGTCCATAGCTTTAAGGTCTTTATCAATAAAGTCCATATAACTAATCTGTGCAAATTTTTTGGCGTTCGGGTTTGTCTGCGGATCGCTGTCATAAATTCCGTCAACGTTTTTTGCAAGAAGCAACATATCGGCTTTAATTTCCGCTGCACGAAGAGATGCCGTCGTGTCGGTAGAAAAAAACGGGCAACCCGTGCCGCCGCCGAAAATTACGATTTCGCCTTGCGATAACTTCCGGTCGGCTGTAATCGCGTTGAATGGCTCGGCTATATGCTCGATTGAAAGCGACGTCTGAACGGAAACTTTTTTTCCAAACCGTCTGATGCTGTCGGCTAAACACATTGCGTTCATAACCGTGGCAAGCATACCCATATAGTCAGAAGTCGTGCGCTCGATATCAAGTTTTTTTCTTCCGCGCCAAAAATTTCCGCCGCCTACAACAACCGCGACTTCTGCACCCGCTTCCTGCGTTTTTGCAATCTGCCCGGCAACGCGTTCAAGCGTTTGCTGATCGTATCCGTATCCATCGTTTGCCGAAAGCGCTTCGCCGCTTATTTTAAGCAATATTCTTTTATATTTTACGTCCATTTAATCCTCTTTATATGTTATTGCTCTTTTCATTATACTATATCCTTGCGTTTTTGTCTATTTTTAAACGCATAAAAAAATACAAAAATTCAATAAAAAGGCTTGACAAAGGTTTTTTTATAGTTTATAATCAAAATAGTTGATATCAAAAAGATATCATATTGATTAAATCGAGAAAAGGAGATAAAACAAAATGCAGGAAAAAATTTTATCAAACAAGAAAAACGGCATGCTCGTTATGCTTATTTGCATATTCGGTTTTATTGCCGCCGTTGCGTTTATGGTTTACGGGGGAATTTCGCTTGAAACTATTTCGGAAGGCGGAGCTTCTTCGCTTAATCCGGTAGTTGCTACCGTTATGGTAGTGGCGGGCATACTACTTTTTATAGTATGTTTCTTTTTGATTCCCGGGTTAAAAGTTTTAAAACCGCAGGAAGCTTTGGTTTTAACTCTGTTCGGTAAATACGCAGGTACTTTAAAAGGCGACGGCTTTTATTTTGTAAATCCGTTCTGCACGGCATTCAACCCCGCTGCAACCACAAAACTAAAACAGAGCGGCGACGTAGGCTCGCTTAGCGTTCATACTTGTTCGGACGGTGCAAAAGATACGACTACCGTTGATGTATCCGCTGCGGCAAACAAAAAGATCTCGCTTAAAATCATGACGCTCAACAATAACAAGCAGAAGATAAACGATTGTCTTGGTAATCCCGTAGAAATCGGAATAGCTGTTATGTGGAGAGTGGTTGATACGGCAAAGGCCGTGTTTAACGTAGATAACTATAAAGAATATCTTTCGCTTCAGTGCGACAGCGCGGTAAGAAACATAGTTCGCATTTATCCTTACGACGTTGCGCCCAACGTTGATACCACGGGTGACGGCGTAGCCGACGAAGGCAGCCTTCGCGGATCAAGCGAAGTTGTCGTTGCAAGAATCAGAGATGAAATTCAGTCGCGTGTAAACGAGGCAGGTATAGAAATTATAGAAGCGAGAATTACTTATCTTGCTTATGCTACCGAAATTGCTTCTGTAATGCTTCAGCGTCAACAGGCTTCCGCCGTTATAGACGCGAGAAAAATGATAGTTGACGGAGCGGTAGGCATGGTCGAAATGGCACTCGAAAGATTAAAAGAGAGCGGAGTTGTCGAACTTGACGAAGAACGCAAAGCGGCAATGGTATCTAATTTACTGGTAGTTCTTTGCGGAAATCGTGACGCGCAACCTGTCGTTAATTCGGGTAGCTTGTACTGATGGCTGAGAAAAAACAAATACCGCTTCGTTTATCCGAAAAACTGTATGCCGAGCTTGCCGCCTGGGCAGAAGACGAGTTTCGCTCGGTAAACGGGCAGATTGAATACCTTTTAACCGAGTGCGTAAAAACAAGAAAAAACGGTTCGGCACGTAAAAAACAGGACGAACAAAACGACTGACTTTTTTTCTTGAAACTATCGATAATCAACTTATAGACTAACATTTTTATAAAAAATCGGCTGAATAAAAGAGAAAGTTTGTTAAAATTTTTTCTTAAAATTACAGCCGATTTATTTTTATTCGCAGAAACAGGCAAAAAAAAGATTGTATTATATGGTAAAATATGTTAAAATAATGACTGATAACACTAATGCGGTAACTTACCGCGACGGAAGGTATTATGAATAACGGCGTAAGATACGAGAACGAATATATTTTTGCAAAACGGATTTTGCGGGCGATTGACGTTGAAAACGAAGAAAACGCATTAAAACCGCGTACTTTATCCATAGGCTTTAGCAGTGCAAATCTTTTTACATTAAAAAAGGGCGGCGAACTGCTACTTGATTTCGGCAAAGAAATTTGCGGCGGTTTAAGGCTTTTGGTAAGATACGCTTTAACTCCCGTTAAGGTGAGAATTATTTTTGGCGAAAGCGTTTCGGAAGCTCTTTCATCTATAGGCGAAAAAGGTGCTACCAACGACCACGCCATGCGTGATTTTGCGGTTGAACTTCCTAATATGTCCGATTCTCTTGCGGGAAACACAGGTTTCAGGTTTGCCAGAATTATTTTAGTTGAAGGCGAATCCTGCGCGTTTTCGGCAATCGTTGCAAGAAGCGTTATGCCCGTTTTAGAAAAGCAAGGTGAAATAAAAACCGATAACGAACTTTTAAATAACGTTATTACGGTAGCGGCTCACACTTTAAAACTCAACATGCAAAACGGCTTTATATGGGACGGCATTAAGCGTGACCGCCTTGTATGGTGCGGAGATCTTAACCCCGAAGAAATTGCGGGGCTTGAATATTACAACAATTTTAAATCGGTGGCAAATGCCATGAGTGTTTTAATTGAAGATTCAAACGGCGGCGTATGGGTAAACGGCATACCTTCCTATTCGGCGTGGTATATTATAAATTATTGCGATGCGTTAAGATTAGGGGTAGAGTTTTCGGATATTGATAGAAAACATTGCACCGATTTTATTGAAAAGATTTTAAAAATTACAGACGAAAGCATCGACGAAAACGGTAAAATGACCTTTAAAGATGCGGGAATGCATTTTTACCTTGATTGGCCTACCTACGAAACACCCGATGCCGAAGTCGGAACTGCGTCGCTGTTCATTCTGGCGGCAAAAAGATATCTGGAATTTGCAAACAACGCTCACGCAAACAGCATTATACAAAAACTCGAACGCTATCTTGACGAAGACGTAAAATGCAAGCAGACAAAAGCCGTTCAGATTCTTGCGGGGCGCAAGATTAAACCTGAAGACAAGGCGTTTTTGGAAGACGGCGGAGCAAAAGGTTTGTCCACGTTTATGGGCTACTACATTTTAACCGCTTATGAAATGGCCGGCGGTAAAAAAGCTCTTGATTTAATAGAAGAATATTACGGCGCAATGCTTAAAATGGGCGCGACTTCGTTCTGGGAGGATTTTGATATCGAATGGGTAGAAAATGCATTCAGAATAGACGAAATGCCCGTTGCCGGCAAAATCGATATTCACGGCGATTACGGAAAATATTGTTATAAAGGGCTTCGCCATAGTCTGTGTCACGGTTGGGCAGGCGGCGTTTTAGGCTTTATTATAGAACGCATTATAGGTTTGAACATCTGTAACGGTTATCAAAATATCAAGGTTTGCAAAAACGATTATCTTGCAAATTTCAGCGCGAAGCTACCCACGCCGTTCGGCTATGTTACAATAGTAAAAACCGACGGACACCTTGCTGTTGATGCGCCCGAGAAAATAGACGTTGTAATAGAATAACTGAAGAAAAACAGATACCTCCGCAATGCTTTTTAAAACGGTTTGCGGGGTTTGTTTTTTGTAAAAGTCGCGCTATAAGTCGATTATTGCGTTTTTTATTAAAATACAGGCTTTTTAAGGAATGATTTTATTAAATAGTTTTCGCGTATGTTTATAAACGTAAAACGTAATAACGCTTGTAAGGGTGCATTTTATAACGTTGAATAAAAGAGTCCACCATAAAAACGAAGATATCGTATTTTTGTCGGTTATGCCGAAAAACGGGAACAGCATGTAAGCGTTACACAAAAGCATTACTCCGCAAAAAACGACCGACGACAAAACGAGTGCAAGCAGTGCGCCGGTTTTATCTTTTTTGATATAATAGATCACGCCTGCAATCACTGCGTATAAACTTCCGCTTATAAGGTTTGAAATATCGCCTACAAAACCGGTTGACGTTCCGCGAAGAAGTAAACAAAGCCCTACTTTTATGGCATTTACTATAACGCCCGAAACGGGGCCGAACATGAAAGCGGCTATAAGAGCGGGGCAGTCTGAAACGTTTAGTTTTAAAAACGAAACTGCGGGGAAAACAGGAAATTCAATGAACAATAAAACTACTCCGAATGCCGCTAAAATTGCGATTTTAGCAATGTATGCCGCGGATTTTCTTGCAAAACTTTTATTTGTTTTTTGGTTGGCGGTTATAATTTTTTCTTCTTGATTTTTCATAAATTTTTGCCTTAAAAAAACGTCCCGAATTAAACTCGGGACGTAATTAAAAATATCGTTTTAAATATCTTTTCTCATCCGGACTTTGCTTTAAAACAAAAACGTTTTAAAGTTTACCGTCGGCGCGGGAATTTCACCCGCTCGGCGCAAAAAGCTTAAAAATTTTTGCAAATTGCGTTCATAGGCTATACTATCGGTGTGGAGTTTCACCACGCCCCAAAGATTATTCATTTTTCTTAAATATAGCACTGTCAAAGTGCCTTGTCAAGTATTTTTATTTGCGTTTTAATATTATGATGCAAAAAAAATTTTGTCAGTAAATAACTTTTTCGCCCGTTACCAAAACGCCTTCTAAGCTAAGCAGTGCGATTTTTTTGTCCTTTCCGCCGTTGTATCCCGTAATTTTGCCGTTGGTGCCTATAACTCTGTGGCAGGGAACTATTACAGAAACGGGATTTGAGCCTACTGCTTGTCCGACCGCCTGAGCGCAAGGCTTTGCACCGGTAATTTTGCTTATGTTTTTTGCGATTTCGCCGTAAGATGAAAGCTTGCCGTGCGGAATTTTTAACATTTCTTCGCGCACAAGGCGCGAAAACGGCGTTAAATTATCATAACAAAGCGGAGGCAAAAAATCGGGAGTTTTGCCCGAAAAATATTCGTCTAACCATTTTACCGTAAGTTTTATAACGTCGGGCGCGACTGAAAAGGTTGCCGTGGTTATTTCTTTTGCGTTTTTTGTAAGTACGTTATAACTCGTTTGCCCTTTAATCGAAAGCGAAAAAAGGCTTTTTTCGTCGCATACGATTTCAATTTCAAACGGTATCTTATAAAATTTATTTAAACGGTAAAAATACAGCATGTTTTAATTATATTTTACTCTATAAAAATTGTCAAGCTTAAAACTTGGCCGTTTGCTTAAAGTGTTGACGATCGGTACTGAAAAAGGGTATAATATATTAAAATCGATTTTGAAGGTTTTTTATGGAAAAAATAATAATTGCAACGCATAATATAGGCAAATTAAACGAGTTTAAAAAACTGCTCGGCGAAAAATACGAAGTGTTTTCCTTGCCTTATAACGGTTATGACAAAGAGACGGAAGAAACGGGAGAAACCTTTTACGATAATGCGCTTTTAAAGGCAAAAGCCGTATACGAAGCTACCGGCGAAATTGCTTTAGCCGACGACAGCGGCCTTTGCGTTACCGCACTCGGCGGTGCGCCCGGAGTTCACAGCGCGCGCTACGGCGGTGATTGTTCTCAGGACGAAAAAAACGCGCTTTTAATAAATGCGCTTGACGGTAAAACCGACAGGAGTGCAAAATTTGTCTGCTGTTTGGTTCTCTATGGTAAAAACGGTGTAATAGCGCGCGGCGACGGCGAAGTTAAAGGTGAAATACTTAAAGAAAAACAAGGCGAAAGCGGGTTTGGTTATGACGGAATATTTTATTCGTACGAGCTTAAAAAAACTTTTGGCTTGGCAAGTTTTGCCGAAAAAAATTCCATAAGCCATCGCGCACGCGCAATAAACGACTTAATGCTCAAACTAAAATAAAATTTATGAATAACTATCTTATTGTAAACGCGTATTTAAAAACTCCGCCGTTTGAAAACCTTAAAAGTTCGCTTGAAAAAGCCTTTTTATCAAAAGGTGAAAAGCTCATCGTATTAACAAACGATAAAGCGTATTCGCTTGTAAATTCAAACGGAAACAAACAGCCGATTTTGTTTTTCGATAAGGACGCAGTTTTAGGCGCGCTTTTAGAAAAGTCAGGCTATAAGCTCATTAACAGCATAAACACAATAGAAATTTGCGACGATAAAGCTAAAACGTATGCGGCTTTAAAAGGCGAAATCGATATGCCCGAAACCGTTATAGCTCCGTTTACTTATGCCGGTGTGGAATATGATAATTACGATTTTTTAAAAGAAACAGAGAAAAAAATTCCATATCCCGTAGTTGTAAAAAGTTCCGTCGGTTCGTTTGGCTGTCAGGTCGCGCTTGCCGAAAACTACGACGAGCTAAAGGAAAAAACGCAGGAACTAAGCAAGTTCGGCAGGGTTATTTACCAGCAATTTATTGCTACGTCAAAAGGGAAAGATATCCGTGTTTACGTTATAGGCGGCAGGGCTGTTGCTTTGGGAATGAGAAAAAACGACTTTGATTTCAAATCCAACGTAACTTCGGGCGGCAAAATGTTAAAAATTGACGACGGCGAGTATGAAAACTATAAACAACTTGCCATAAAAGCCGCTTCCGTTGTAAAAGCTGATTTTGCGGGCGTGGATCTTTTAATAGGTGACGGCGGCAAACCCGTCGTTTGCGAAATAAATTCAAACGCACATTTTTACGCATTATCAAAGGCGAGCGGCGTTGACGTTGCCGAAAAAATCGCAGAATATTATCTTTCGCTTAAGCGTTAGTGCTTTTTTTAGGCTTGCTTAAAGTTTAGGAAAAACAAAAGAAATCGAATAGCAAAAACTATGAATAGCTTTCGTGTTTTGTGTCAATAAATATGATATAAAACATCGGAGGCTTTTTTTTATGAAATTACGCCGCATAACTTTTTTTTGCTGTTGCATAATACTTTTAGCGAACTTTTCAGGTTGCAATATAAACCAAACGGAATACCTGCGCATACACATACGCGCTAATTCAGATGAGTTTTGCGATCAGGCAGTCAAATACGAAATACGCGACGAAGTTGTTAAGTACCTTACGCCAAAGGTTAATAACTGCAATTCTTTAAATGAGGCAATAACCGCGATTGAAGAAAGCGAAAGTGCAGTTAATGAACTTATAGACGGCTTTTTGTATCAAAAGGGTTTTTCTTACACGTCAAAAATAAGCGTAAGAAAAGAAGAATTTCCCACTCGCGTATACGACGGAGTAACACTTCCCGCCGGCGAATACTATGCGGTAATAGTTGAGCTTGGCAAAGCCGAGGGCGCAAACTGGTGGTGCGTTGTTTATCCGCCGCTGTGTTTTTCGGGCGAAAATTCCGTGCGTTACCGCTCTATTTTTTCAGACATATTTAAAGGCTGAATGCCTTTTGCCTTTTAAGCGATAAACGCTTTAATTTAAAGCGAAAATTCGCAATAAAAGGCGTTATATAAACGTTTTAAAATACAAATGATCTTAAAGGAGGACTTATGAAAAAAACGTTAAAGATAGCCGCGTTCGTTTTAGCGGGCGCAGTGATTATCGGTGCGTCAGGTTTTGCTATTTACAAAACCGAAACCGTAAACGATAACAGTGTTATAGCCGTTGCCGTGATATCTCAGGGCAGCAGAGGCGAAACGGTAAAACTAATACAGCAAAAACTCAAACGCTGGGGTTATTATAAAGGTGCGGTAGACGGCATTTTTGGTGCCGGCACTAAAGCAGCCGTTAAAAATTTCCAGCAGAAAAACGGTCTTAAAGCAGACGGTATTGTGGGCGACAAAACGCTTGCCGCACTCGGTATAAGCAATAAAACTACCGGCAATAAGACAAACAACAGCTCGTCGTACAGCAATTCGGACGTAACCTTGCTCGCAAGACTTATTTACGGCGAAGCGCGCGGCGAAAGCTATACAGGGCAGGTTGCCGTCGGCGCAGTGGTTATGAACAGAGTTAAGAGCAGTTCTTTCCCGAACACTATTTCGGGCGTAATTTATCAACCCTATGCGTTCACCGCAGTTATAGACGGGCAGATCAATTTAAGTCCGGATTCAACTGCGCTTTCCGCCGCAAAGGAAGCACTTAACGGTTACGATCCCACTTACGGCGCATTGTACTACTATAATCCGAGTACGGCGACCAGCACGTGGATTTTCTCAAGAAAAACCACTATAACCATAGGAAATCACGTTTTTGCAAGGTGATAGGTCTTAAACGGAGGTAAATAATAAATGGAACAAAAGAAATTCAACAATGCCATAGAAAAAACGGAAAAATTATCCGAAGATACTCAAAAAGTAAAATTTGAAAATCAGAATGCTCCCGTAACGGCGGCTATAGCAAAAGGTAAAATTAAAACGGCTTCAGCCGATAATACAAAAAAGACTAACGACAATAAAAAAACTAATAACGCAAAAAAGGCGACTAACGATAAAAAAGCCGTAAAGCGTGAAAAAGATAAAAAAGCCGCGCTTGCCGCAAAGCAGAAAAGAGAAGAAGAAGCGGCTAAGATTAGAATGCAGAAAGCCGAAAAGAAAGCCGCTTTAAAAGAAGAACGCAAAAAATTGCGTATGGCAAAAAAACAGGCGGCTTTAAGAAAGCGCGAAAGCATTAAGGAATTGCGCATCAAAAAGAGAGAAGAACGCCTTGCCCGCAGAGATATGTTAAAACACGAGAGCAAGGAACAGCGACAGGAAAGAATTCTTGCCGAAAAGAAGGCTAAAAACGATTTAAAAATGGAAAAACGCCGCCAAAAAGCGGAAATAAAACGCGAAAAACAGCGCGCGTTAAAAGAAAAACGCGCTCAAAAGGCGACCGAAAGAAGAGAAAAAAGACAAATCCGCAGTTCAAGGGGACTCGGCGGTTGGCTTGCAGCTGTAATTTCGCTCGGCGTTGTGTGTCTGATACTAAGCACCGTTTTGGTATGGGATTTGTTTATGACCGGCGGCGGACAGGATATGCTTGACGGCATATATGCAAAGTCCTTTTACGATTTAGTAGGGTACGTTGATAATATCGATGTAAACTTAAGTAAGCTCACCGTTTCAAACGACGGCGAAAACAGCCGCAAAATCGTTTCGGACGTTATGGTTCAGGCGAACCTTGCCGAAAACGACCTGCAAACTTTGCCGCTCGGCGACGAATCCAGATATCACACTGTTAAGTTTATAAATCAGCTCGGCGATTTTGCAAAATACCTTAACAATAAACTTATTGAAGGCGGAACTATCACGGACGAAGATTTAGCTTTGGTAAATCAGTTTAAAAAGATTAACGCAGCTTTAAAAAGCGACCTTAACGATCTTAACGCGTCGGTTGGCGACGACTACGATTTTACAGCTATGCTATCTGAAAAAGACGATAACGTAGTGTTAAAAAAATTCGGAGAAATAGAATCCAACGCAGTTGACTATCCTCAAATGATTTATGACGGCCCGTTTGCAGATAAGCCCGAAGTTAAAGCTTCCGACAGAAAGGAAAACGGTTCGCCTGTCGACGAAGAACAGGCGAAAGAAAAAGTAGCCTCATATTTATCCGATTACGAATTAGACGAAGTAAAAGTTACCGGTATGGGCGAGGGCGAATATTTTAAAGTTTATAACGTAACCGCCACGGCAAAGGGTGCAACCCTCAACTGTCAGGTAACCGAAAGCGGCGAGCTTGTAATGATGGACTGGTTTATGGATTGTAAAGATAAAAACTTTACGCGCGACGAGTGCATCGAATCGGCTGAACAATTTTTAGAAAAGTGCGGCTATAAGTCGATTAAACCCGTATGGGTGAGCGAAAACGGAACTACCGTTTACGTCAATTTTGCCTCTCGTGAACACGACGACATAATCGTTTATGCCGATATGATTAAAGTAAGCGTATGTGCAGAACGCGGTATGGTATATTCGTTTGACGCTACCGCTTACGTTGAAAATCACACCGAAAGAGAAATTCCCGAACCTAAGCTTACCGTTTACGAAGCGGAAAGTAAGCTCGGTTTAAACATCAACGTTGAAACTTCGCGCCTTGCCTATATTCCTTTGGAAAACGGCAAAGAAAAACTTGCCTATGAATTTTTCGGCAGCGGCGAAGACGGCGATTTCTATATCTATATAGACGCGCTTACAGGCAGAGAACTTCAGATATTTAAAGTCGTAAATACCGACGAAGGCGTTCTTCTTCTGTAAAAGTGCCTCTATAGGTTGATTATCGACTATTTTAAAAAATAAAGAGCAAAGAGAAAAAGACTTTTTAAAGTTTTAAATCGTTGCTCTTTTTTGCTTTTAAAAAACTATTTGCCGTCAGTTGCAAAAACGGCTGAGTTATGGTATAATACAAACATAAAAATTTATCCGACCGCGTATGGCGGTTAAACGGAGTAATTATGGAAGAAAAAAATGCAAAATGCCCTAATTGCGGTGCCGAGTTATATTTAAGGCATGAAAAGGGTAGCGGCTTCTGCCCGAATTGCAGTAAACAGTTCGATGCGGAAAAAGCGGTAAAACTCTATAAAAGTATACACGAAACTGTAGAAAAAGCCGAAAAAAAGGTTGCAAAGGGTTCGGACTATCTGGAAGTTGACAGAATTTTAGACCGCGCCGAATTTTATTTTGGCAAAAAACAGTTCGATAAAGCTAAAGAAGAACTTGAAAGCGCGTTAAAACTTACAAATTCCGATTATCGCGTTTATTTCGGGCTTGTCCGTGCCGAAACAAAAGATTTGACCGACTACAAAAACACCAGCCATATCGAGTATTTAAACAAGGCAATCGACTGCGCCGACAGCGAAGAAAAAAGCGTGATAACGCGCTTATACAAGGACTTTTTTCAACTTTCAAAGTGCAGTGACGAAGAAATAGCACAGTATAAAAAAGAAGAAAATCAGGCAAAAAAGAGCAAGCTCGAGCAAAAGCTTAAAGAGCTTATTCCGCCGTTTATGAAAAAAGAACGCGGGCTTAAAATTTATCCTATACTTTTTTCTGCGGCGTATGCCGTTTGCGTTTTGTTGCTCGTGCTTGCGATTGTTTTAAAAATCGAGTATTTATTTGTTGCCAGCGCGTTTGTGGGCGTCGGCGGTTACGCGCTCACCCGTAAATTTTTGGACGATAAAAAGTCTGTTTCGCTTTTTAACGCGCTTTTGGACTATTACGACGCACTCGATAAATTGTCGCTTTCGCCTGAAGAACTCGGCAATATACTTAGCGAAATGAAAAACTGCCAGACCGTGTTTTCGGGTAAAAACGGCGTGTTCGTTCAGGAGGAAGCTGTGCTTCAAGTAATAAAAGCAACGCTTGAAACGGGCAATAAAGACGCAACGCAGTTTGTAAATAATCACAGCTATTTAAAAAAATATGCCGGCTATTACGAAATAGACGACTCTGAAAACGAATAAACAAATAATAGTTGTTTATGCTAACTTTATTTTACGGCAAAATCGGCTATAATTGCAATAAAGGCAGCTTGCATTCAGTCGTAAAAGCCGCAAATAACTAAAAAAAACTGTTTATAGCAGGTTATATTTGCAGCAGGCTGTAAAAAAATTTTTATTAAAAAACCAAGGGAAAATATGTATTATAACACTTTTAAAGATACAAAGCTTTCGGGGTTAGGCTTTGGCACGATGCGCCTGCCTACGGACGAAACGGGCAGGATAGATGAGCAAAAAACTGCCGAAATGGTAGATTTGGCAATACAAAGCGGAGTTAATTATTTTGATACCGCGTTTCCGTACCACGGCGGCGAATCCGAAATTGTAATAGGTAAAATTTTAAAAAATTACCCTAGGGATAGTTTTTATCTTGCAACCAAGTTCCCGGGGCATCAGATAAGGGCTTCGTATGATCCTGCCGAAGTATTCGAGCGTCAGCTTGAAAAATGCGGCGTGGAGTATTTTGATTTTTATCTATTGCACAACGTGTATGAAAATTCCGTAGGCGTTTATAAAGATCCGCGCTACGGAATAATCGATTATTTTCTTAAACAAAAGGAGCTTGGCAGAATAAAACATCTCGGGTTTTCTTCGCACGCGCGCCCCGGCACGCTTGCCGATTTTTTGGACTATACCGACGGCGCAATGGAGTTTTGCCAGATTCAGCTTAACTATCTTGACTGGACGCTTCAACAGGCAAACGAAAAGTATGACGTTTTGTGCGATTACGGCATTCCAGTATGGGTTATGGAACCCGTTCGCGGCGGTAAACTTGCTAATTTAGGCAAAAGTTTTAACGAAAAACTTGAAAGTCTGCATCAGGGCGAATCGGTTGCGTCGTGGGCGTTTAAGTATCTGCAAAGATTTTCCGAAGTAAAAATGATACTTAGCGGAATGTCTGACATAGCGCAGGTAAAAGACAATTTAAGGACCTTTAACGAACGCCTTCCGCTTGACGATAAAGAGACCGATTTACTCTATAAAATAGCCGAAAAATTAAAAAATTCAATTCCTTGCACGGGGTGCAGGTATTGCTGTATGGGCTGCCCTAAGCATTTGGATATTCCGCTTTTGCTTGCGGCGTACAACGATATAAGGTTCAGTAAGGAGGGCGGAATGACCGCCGCCATGCAGATGGAAGCACTTGATAAAAGTCAGCTTCCAACGGCGTGCATATCGTGCGGGGCGTGTGTAAGAACGTGTCCTCAAAATATAGACGTACCCAAAGAACTAAAAGAATTTTCCGCTGTATTAGAGCAGATGCCCAAGTGGGCGGATATCTGCAAAAAGCGCGAAGAAGCCGAAAAATCTCAGCTTAACGCCGAAAAATCATAAAAATGGTAAATTCTTTTGTCGGTATGGTAGAAGCAAAATATGTCGCAAAAAGTTTTTTTGTGTATGATTAAAATAGTTTTTGGCAATAAAATACTAAAAGCAAACCTTATTCAAGAGTCAATAGCTTAAGAATGAGGTTGTTTTTATATTAACTAAATAATTGGTAATAATTATTGGGGCATTCGGTCTTTACTTTCTTAAAATATTGAAAACAATTTTGTGTTTCAATTTCTAAAGGTATAGTTGCTATCGGATTAAGAAAGATAGTAAAATATTTTTTTTCTATTTTTTCTTTAATTGAATTATTTTCAGCGATGATAGCGGATATACTTTTGAAATCATCTTGTGCAAAATAATTTAGTTGAAGTTCTAAATTTCCGTGTTTTTTTCCTTTATCGTCAAATTTGTGCAGTTCGATAAGTTTTTTGTTCACAGATGACATTTTATTTTTTTGAATTGTTATTATAGGGCAACCCATTCCATAAAGTACTTTTAGAAATAAATCAAAAATTAAATCACTATGAAATTCATTTGAAAATATGGATGTATTTATGGCTATTAAACGGGGAATATTGGGTTCGATTGCTTGTTTACATAAATAAGTTTCATATTTATTCTTTTTGTCAATAATAGCACTTGTTATGCGAGGAAGAGCGGACATATATCGATTAGTACATTCTGACAGTTGATTGTCTAAATAAATTCTTCCTTTTGTTCCGTTAGAACCTTTAGTAATACTTATGCATTCGATATAACCTAATTCTTTACATAAAAAATCAGGCCCAATGAGTTTGTCATTTTGAGCAGAAATATCAAAATTATTTGAGCGCAAGAAATGATAGGTTCTTAGTTCATGGACAATACTGTAAAATTCTTGTAATTCGCAGTCTTCTGTTTTGCAAAGTTGTCTATAACTATAATCCAATTTGTCCTTTTTTTGCTGCAACATTTTGTCTTGTGAAAATTGGATAATTTTACAGCACTCATCATATATAGAATCAAATAATGGTTTGTTTATACTCATTTTATAAGCTCCGTTCAATTGTTAATGGCATTATAGCATAAACAGTCATATTTTTCAAGTTTATCAACATTTTTTATTAGATTTTGAATTTTCTTCTTCCTGTTTTACTTTAATAATATTGCCAAAATAACGTTTCAAAAAACGTGTGGCGTTCACTATCGGTAAGAGTAGAAATATCCGGCTCGCCAATGGCAGCGACTTTAAAATTTACTTCTTTTTTCTTTGCCATATTAAAGCACCTCGTCTAACAACTTCCAACTGTCGGAGGTTATATCGTTGCTGTAGTTATCCGTGCAAATGCAGAGTTCGTCGCTGTTTTTATCAAAACGGACAAAGCCGCCTTTCAGACCGTATTTTTCAAGATATGCTTTAAGCACTTCAAACTTTTTCGGCGAGAAAATATCAATATCTTCGCTGTTGCCGGCTTTGTCAAATCCGCCTTTGGTTTCTATTATCCACGTTTCGTCGTTCACGGACACGATATAGTCTGGGTAAAACAGTTTTTGCCGATTGCCGTTGTCGAGATAAACGATAGACAAATATTCATCGCCTTTATCGCCGTTTTTATAAATCCAATTGACGGCAGAGCATTTTTCGCAAAACTTTTCAAATTTTTTCTCGGCAGTCGAACGAGGTTCGGCGGACATCAAATATCCTTGATATACACTTTTCACGCTTTCCGTTTGCACCTTACTTGCACTGTCGTAGGTAAACTTGCAAGCACGCGGCAAAACAAACTCTTTCTTGGAAACCATTTCGGGAGATATAACACCTTGCGAAAGTTGTACCGCCATAGCCTCGCGGAAGTTGCGGCGTAACAAATCGACGTTGTTTATGATAAACGCATACAATTCTCTCGTTGAAAGTGCTAAAAATTTGTTATAGTAATCACTTTTATCACAAAACAATCGACGCAATATTGTATGAGTCATGGCAGGCTCTATTCCTATCTCACGAGCAATAAGTCCGACACAATGTTGATTTACACGCCCGAGTTTATGAGTATTTACCGTTTCTTTTACTGTAATGGTATTAAAATTGTCGCTTTCACCCAAATCGGAAAGAGTAGCAACGCTACCGGATTGTGTATATGTATTTATCGAATCAGAGAAAACAAAACCCGCAGTTTCGAGCCTTGTTTTATTCTCCTTTTTGTTGCCTGTAAGCCCGAAAGTATCTTTGAAGTAACTTGCGATAGAGAATAACGCTTTGCGCGGATCTCTTAAATCCGTAATCATAGTGCGTTGTTCTTTCGTAAGCGTAAACGACTTGTATTCGTTTTTCAGAAAAATATCTTTGCCGTCAAGTGCTCCTTTACTAAGTGCCTGTTTCACTCCCGCCGTGAACTTTTGGTCAAACGTATAAAGATAGCAACAATCCAAAATGTCGTTGTCGTAATGTTTTGCTTCGGGCATACGGCGAATACGTCCTATCGTCTGAATTTCAAACGTTTCGTCCATGTTTTCGCGCAGTTTTACAAGTATTTGCGCACGAGGACAATCCCAGCCGGTGGCAACGGCTTGTTTCATCACAACGGCAATTTGTTTGCCGTCATTGTCTGATATATTTTCAACATTTTCGTGTCTGCCAGAAAGCCATATCGCAAGCGTTTCGTTCTCGGTATTGATGCCTTGGGTTGCAAAGTACTCTTCCACGCTGTCGCATAAAGCGTCACTGTTATTGGGCAGTTGAACGACGATAAGCGGATTTACGGCAATGCCTTTAGTTAAAAATATTGATTTTATTTCACGTTGCTTATTTAATGCGCGCTCCAACAAATACCACGTCTGATTATCGGTTTCGATTGTTTGCGGAAAATTCTCGTTGATAACGAGCACCTTCTTTATCAGCCCTTCCGCAATAACATCTTCTTCGGCAATTTCAATAAGTTTTGCCTTTTTATCCACGGTAGGCGTAGCGGAACAGCGAATGATTTTATCCGTTTTGAAAAGTTGCACGATAGCGTCGGCTTTATCGGTAAAATTCTGATGGCTTTCGTCGATAATAATTTTGAAAGACAAACCTGTATTCAATGCCTTTTCTATCCATTCCAAAAAGTTAGTGCGTTCGCTGTCCTTTAATGCGTTATTGCCTTTTTTCGTAAGTTTTTCCCAGTTGATAAAACAGGCGTTGTTTTCTTCAAAACCGCAGGTCATAACGTCGGCAAGTAGTTTCGTTTGTGCGTTGTGGATATACTTGTCCATTTTATCCTTGCTTTGAGTTTCAAGGTCGCCTTTGCCGGGAGTAAGCCATACAAACACAGTTTTTGCGTGTTCTTTGGTATATTCGTCCATAAAATGCGTCAAGATTATGGTTTTACCGCTACCGGTAGGGCTTTTCAAAACGATTTCGCGGACGGAATCGTCTTCCATACATTCAAGCAGGCTTTTTATTGCTTTCAACTGAAAATTCATTAAATTCATCTTTTAGCCCTCCAAATCGCGGTAGTAGTATTCCGGGATAACGTTGACTTTGATTTTTCTTTTTGCAAATATCTTTTCTTGTTCTTCGGTCGGCAAGACGTCGTGTCCAATGTAAATTGCTTTACACGTTTCAGGAATGTTTTTAGTAAAATCGTCGAGTTCTTTTTCTGTCAGAACGATTGCGATTTTTGCATTGCCGTTAAAATTGATACCGTTTTCAAGTTCCACGAGTTCGCGGATATGCAAAAGCAGTTCGTCCGCATACTCATAATATAACTTATCTGAGATGGGCAAATAGTCCACTTTGAAGTATTTAAGGCTTGCCTTGTAATTTTCTTGGTATATCGCACGTTTTATGCGCTCATAAGTAATTTCTTTACAAATGTTATTTTGATTATTCGTCGTTAATATATAGGCAACATTTTGATTGAAATCTTGATTATACTTCATTACAGCGTGTCCCGTAGTTCCGCTACCTGCGAAAAAATCAAGAACAATAGCATTATTTTTAACAACACCCATAACTAACAAATCATAAACCAACTCAATAGGTTTAGCGTAGTCAAAAATAGACATCATAGTTCCAAACAGTTTTTTTATTGCTTCTCCACCTTTTGCGTTGAGATAATTATCTAAAAATAATGTTGTGAATTGTTTAATTTTTTCTTTTGTAACCCTAATTTTTTCATATACAATATATGTGCCATTATCACGTTTTTCAAATATAACGTCGCCCGAATTTACACGCTCAAACATTTTTTGTCGTCCAAGTCGCCACCGTCCTTCGCTTCCGTCGTTTCTTATAGGATAAACATCTTCGCCGTTTGGTCCTTGTATTGCAAAAAACATTGATGGGGCGTCTTCCCTGCGAGAGCCCGCACCCCATTTATTTAACTCTCTGCCTTTTAAGTAGGGACCTTTTTCGTCCATTAAGGTTAATTCTTGGGCTTCCTGTTTATATCCTGAAAATTCAACTTTATCAATATTTTTAGCATAAACAAGTACATAATCGTTAGTGTTTCGTATATGCTTTGATTTACTACCGCCCTTAATCGATTCTCTTGTGATTTTTGCAATATAATTACCTTCTCCAAAAATTTCATTCATAAGTAATGTTAATTGCGAATCCTCGTTATAATCAATACTTATAAAAATTACGCCGTTTTCGGACAATAAATTTTTTGCAAAAGCAAGGCGTTTTTCCATAAATGAAAGCCATTTACTATGACGGAAAGTATCGTTACCGTCAACAAACGTATCGTCGTAAACAAAATCTTTGTTGCCAGTATTGTAAGGCGGATCTATGTAAATAAGGTCAATTCTGCCTTTATGTGTTTTTTCAAGCAGTTTAAGACCTGCCAGATTGTCGCCCTCGATAAGGAAATTCATTTGTCCGCCGTTATCTATAAACAAGTCGGTATCTTCCGTGAGAATGGGCAAATTGTTTTCAAGCAACTCGTCAATGCCTTCGCGGTGTTCTTCAAACACAAGACCGTATTTTTTGCCTTTAATATCTTTTTCAATATCGGCAATATATGCAAGCAACTGCGCCGTGTTTTCGTCCTGTGCGGCAGAAGATATGTATGTTTTTATTGCATTTATTTTTTGGACAAGTCTTTCACGTTTTTCTTTGGAAATGTTAGTAGACACGATAATTCTCTCCGTTCATAAATTTTGACTATCCATGAACAAAGATAAAGCCCTTTATGTTCACCGAATATGCCATTCGCTGGAAAAATTTGAAAAAACAGCAAAGAATAACAATTGGAAATTGCTAAAACGGCATATAAATATCATAATTCTAAGGAAAATCGTGTCGGCTATGGGCATTTATTGACTTTTGTGCGCCTTTTAGATATAATATGTACATGGATTGGCATATTCGGTGAACAAATTACAGCAGTTTTCCAAGGCGGTTCATCATAGCGGCTTTATGCTCTAAAAGCGAATGAGCATAGCGGATCAGAGTGACTGTCGGGTTCTTGTGACCGAGTATTTCGGATAGCGTTTTTACGTCCATTCCACACTCTAAGGCGCGAGTTGCAAACGTATGACGTAACGAGTGAAAACCGCGGTGAACAATATTCTGCCTTTTAAGCAGCAATTCAAAACTTCGTTGGTAGGAACGCACCGAAACGGCGTTGCCGCCCATAGACACCACGAAGTCCGAATTACTGCTTTTCTTTATGCTTTTTAGTTTCGGCAAAAGCTGTTTCGGGAGTGGTATCACTCGGCGTGAAGTGGCGGTTTTCGGCTCGTCAAACACAATTCCGCTACTTGTATCGTGGCAGGAGCGAGAAACGGTCAGCAAGCCTTTTTGTAGGTCTATATCTTTCCATTGCAGAGCAATCAATTCGCCTATGCGTAAGCCCGTATAAAGACATAGCACGATACCGAACATTTTTGTCTTTTTGCTATCAAATACAGCCGATTCTATTTTCTTTTGCTCGGCAAGCGTAAAGCACTCGATTTTGCGCTCTTTTAGTTTCGGGCGTTTAATCATATTTGCCGTATAGTCTTTGGCATATCCAAGCAAATGCGCCGTGCGTAATGAATTTTGCAATACCGATATAATTGCATTTACCGTATTTGCGGATAACCCCTTGCCGTTTTTATCGTTTCCGCTCGATAAAAGTCCCGTTACAAACGACTGCAAAACGATGGGCGTGAGGTCGTTTACGTCGTTACCACCGATTTTCGGTGCAATGTGTGTGCGTATAAGTTGCTCGTAACGGATATAAGTGCGTTCTTTTGCACTTGGTTTTATGTAATTGTTGAGCCAGATATTCAGCCAGTTAATGTATTTCATTATCAATTCTCCGTTTGTTAATAATTGCTAAAAAACAAAAAAGCCGATAGGCTTTTATACGTTTTGACATTATCCGTCATTAATGCTACAATAGGGTAGCTCGCAGATATTATTATGATTTTAATGCAAAGCTAAAAATAAAAAAATACTTTACTGACTAAAATTTCGATGTTTTTCATATCGGTATCTATATTAAAAAATTGAAAAATCAATTTTCAACCGATGTATATACACTTAAAACTTTGTACTCAAAACATATAATTCTCAACAAACATACAGGATAAAAGGCAATGGATATAGAACTTTTTTATGAACAAAAGGGGAACGGCTTTCCGCTCGTGCTTTTGCACGGGAACGGGGAAGACCACTCGTATTTTGTAAATCAAATAGATTACTTTTCAAAAAAATATCGCGTTATAGCTATCGATACCCGAGGCCACGGAAAAAGCCCGCGCGGAAACGGTGTGTTTTCCATTAGTCGTTTTGCTAACGATTTATATGAGTTTTTTTGTGAAAAAGGCATAAATAAAGCTCATATTTTAGGTTTTTCCGACGGTGCAAACATCGCTCTTGAATTCACCTTAAAACACCCCGAAATGGTTGAAAAACTTATTTTAAACGGCGGGAATTTATGCCCTGCGGGAATAAAAAGATCTACGCAGTTCCCTATAGAATTAGGATATAAAATAAGCGGATTTTTTGCTAAAAAGAGTGCGGACGCATTAAAAAATCACGAAATGCTTGCGCTTATGGTGAACGAACCTGATATTTTGCCCGAAAGTTTGATTTCGGTAACCGCACCGACGCTTATAATTGTAGGCACTAACGATATGGTAAAACATAAGCACAGCGAATTGATTGCAAAAAGCATTAAAAACGCAGAACTCGCTATAATAAAAGGCAATCATTTTATAGCAAACAAAAAACCGCAGGAGTTTAATGCTGCGGTTGAAAAATTTCTTTTAAAATGATAAAAGTTGCCGTATAGGTTGATTATCGCATATTTTACGGCAATATAAAATGTAATAATAGTTATAACCTTATAAAAAAAGATCGCCGAATACCGAGTTAAAACGGTAAAGCGATCTTTTTAATTTAAAGTTAAATTTTTAATTTGTAAAGCAAGAAGGGCAGAGCATGTTTTCGCGCTTTTTTAAGATGATTTCGCCGGTAAGCAATTTATAAATAAACGCAACCGGAAGCGCGCAAACAAACGTTGCTGCGGCACCTAAAGCTTCAAACGGTAAATCGCTTAGCAAATAAGCAACAAACGGCACTTTCCAGATAAGGCGGGTGGCTATAACCGAAACCCAAAAATACAGAATTTCCGAGAATGCCGCAATTAAAGCATAAGAAACTATGCCGATATTTTTATGTTTGCGGTTAAAAAGCTTATAGCAAACAAGAGGCATTGAATAACCTATAGTAACTTCCAAAAGCCAGAACGGAACTCTTGGCAGATCCCAGATAAACCAGGCAATACAGGACAGCTCGAATATTACCGAATAGCATATTATGAGCGCAATGTTTTTTTGAACCGTCATGCTTGCGGCACATATTACAAGAATAGGGAATACCACGTTTGCAAAAGGTATTTGCAAAACGAACTGATCAAAACACATAATGCCGAGCAGTGCGATTAGCCACACCCAGCCTTTTTTGCCGCTTGTTTGGGCGTATCTTTGTGCTTTTTCTAAATTGTTATTCATTTTTGCCTCCGATTTTTTATTGCAAAAATACCGATAACGGACTTATAGCCCGACTTTTTATAAATTTTAATACAGCCAGCCCTTATAAACGAGCGTTAAAACTTTCAAGTCGTCTGTCGTGCCGAAAACTCCGTCTTCGCCGGCGAGCTTTTGAAAGTTTGCGCACAGCGAGTATTTTCCGTCCGCCGCAATATATACGGTTTCAAGGTTATATTTGTCGCCGTTTGATAAGACGCATTCGTGAAACATGTAATAGCGGTGCTGAGAGAGCTTGAAAGAGATGTTATCGGTTCTTCCGTCAAAGAATTTTACAATCGATTCGTATACGGTTGCGCCGTAATAGGGAATTTTCCAACTCGAAATAAGTTCGCCGTCGGTAGTCGCATGCGGGAAATAATCGCCGTCAGCCGTTTCTTGTCCCGTGCCGGTATCGCGGAATTCAAGCGTAAAGTAAAGCTGAGTTCCGTTTATCCTGACGTAGGACGCGACCGACGTGGTTTCGTCTTTCCCGAAAACTTTATCGCAGGCAGTACAATAAAGCACTGCCGCGATAATTGTAATAAAAACGACTATAAGTTTTAATTTTTTCATAAAAAATTATCAAAGTTTAATAACTGAATCCGCTTTATTATATAATCCGAGCGGCGAGGGTGCTTCAATGCCTTGAATATACGCACAGTAAGCAATAGCAACCGACATTTCGCCCGTGTTGGAGATTACATAATTGCCTTCTTCGTCTTTTGAAAGCGTTTCACGCCAAAGCGTAATTACATTATACACCTGTCCGACGGTTTCGTCAATATGATATTCGCAATTTTCTACGCCCGGGCAAACTTCGGGGTGATAAACTTCTTTTTTGTAGTGTTCCATATCGATTCCGTTCATATATCCGTACAAAATGCCGTAATGCGGAGCAACGTTTGCCTTTGCGCCTAAATCGTGATTGTAGAAATTGCACAATCTGTCCATATTGATCAGTTGGTCAAGCGGTTGATTCCAGCCGTCGGTGAAGGGGAAATATCCCTGCATTGTTTTTTCAAATTTAACGTCATATTCTTCGTAGCCTCTTAAAACGGAGCCGGCAAGCGGTCTGCCTGAAAATCCTACCCAGTTAGGCGTTCCGCCGTTCTTTTTAAAGTTACCGCTTTCATCTTTTTTATAATATGAAAGCATATATTCGAGCGAAACCGGCGTTACTTGTTTAAGGTCAAGCCCTAAATTGTAAGCTGTAAGAAGTATTACGTTATAAATTCCGTAGCCGAAAGCCACTTGGGTTACGGGCATGCAGTCCTTCCACATGGGCATAAGCTCGGTTTTTAACGCGGTGTATAACTTGTTTTTATCGGTGCTTGCATCCATAGATTCAAAATCTATCGTTTCATATTTTGCTATAAATGCGGCGTGTCCGTCGGTGTTTTTGGTGGCGGTTGCTATGCAACTCAAAAGCGAAACAAATTCATCTTTTGAAAGACGAGAAGAAGCGTTTGCAATGTTGTTGATTGCGTTATAACCTTTGTAATAAAGATTAGACTGAGTTACTTCTTCGCCGTTCCACTCATATTTCTTGTTTGAATTGCTTTGAAATTTATCGAGATTTGTAAGATATTCCGAGATTAAATCAAAATATTTTCCGTAAGCGTTGTCATATTTTAAAGCGACAGACGCCAAAGCGTACTGATTATAAATTGCCGACCAACTGTATAAAAAGTCGGGAATACCATACCAGCCGGTTTTGCTTACGTCGGAAGAAGAGTACAGCGAGTCAGAAATTTTACCGTCCAAAATAACGCCGTCAATCATATTAAGGTAATTTTTGAACTGTTCGGCTAATTCCGGAGTATAGTAATTTCCGTCTATATATTTTAAGTATAAAAGAGGAATTCTTGCCTGCGTGGTTTTAGCATCGGTTACGGCTTTTGCAAACGCTTCGGACGAAAGATACTTTTTAAGCGAAGCTTTAAGTTCTTCGGCTAATAGATCGTAACGTTCCCAAATACCTTCGATTTCTACGTCGCCTTCGGGAATAAAGCTTCCGTTAATTAAGGTGCCGTTTAAAAACCAACCTGTAAAAACATAGCCTTCGCGCGGTTCCGGAGTGTATGGCGTGCAACTTTCGCCTTTTTTAACCTTTATTTCGCCGCGGTTTCCGTTTTCGGTATAGGTAACAACGTAGTAGTCAAGCTCTTGCGAACTGTCCGGGTAGCTACTGCTTGAATTTAACGACGATGAATCGACAGGTGTCGCGCAAGCCGCAAAGCAAAGGCACAAGGCAAGTAAAATTGCCGATAGGGTGGTGAATTTTTTCATTTGGGATAACTCCTTTAAGTAAAATTTTTTGTGGAAGCAATCGCCGCAAACAAAAAAATAAAAGCATGAAGCGGCGTTACAACCGTTTACACGCTTTTCACCATAGCGGGTAAATTATAAATACGGTAAGGTATACTGACTTATGCGAAAAAATACGTTTTTAGCCCAAATTATAAATCATACTAAACCTATAAATCAAGCAAAATTATAAACTTCCCGTTTAAATACGTAAAAAAATTTTTTACATAAAAGCAGGAATGTAACTAAATTATGATTTTTTCGTCAAATACAGGAATGGTGGGTTGTTCAGGATTCGTACCTGATTTCCTTATGGTCTGTAAAACAGACTGCGTTTACTCAGCTTAACAACTTTTCAAACCGTAAATTGTACGTTCATTATAACATAAAAAAATAAAAAAGCAAACCTTTTAACAATGTTTATTTATATAAATAATATGGCTATGCGCAAGGCTTTACGCCGCTAATTTATTGCAAAAAAATATTGAGTAGACGATTAATATTTTTTATAATCAACGGCATTAAAATAAAAATACAAAAAAGCACACGTTTTGTGTGCCTTTTTGTAGTGGTGAAGATAGTTGGGCTCGAACCAACGACCTCATGCATGTGAAGCATGCGCTCTGACCGACTGAGCTATACCTCCTAAATTTAAGCAAATATTATTTTATCACATCAAATATGAAAAGACAATCTTTTTTTGATAAAAATATAAAAATTGCGTTATTTTATTTGCAATGATAAAATGATTGTGATATAATGTCTATGCTAAAAAAGGGAACGGGGTGTAGCGCAGTTTGGTAGCGCGCTTGAATGGGGTTCAAGAGGTCGCAAGTTCGATTCTTGTCACTCCGACCATTAAAAAAAAGCATTGCTTTTACAAAAAGCAATGCTTTTTTTGTACCTGATATTTTTAAAACTAAGCAATTATTTTAAATTCCGAGCAGGAACAGGGCTGCTAAACCGTAATAAGTTACAGCCGAAATAAGGTCGTTGAGCGTTGTGATTAACGGGCCTGACGCCGCGGCGGGATCTATGCCTACCTTTTTAAAAAACAGCGGTGTAAGCGTGCCTATAAGTCCTGAAACGGACATCGCTATAAGCAGCGACGCTCCTGTAAGCGCAGAAACCGAAAATGCGGAAGCTGCCGACTGACCTTTAAGTAATAAATACAGTCCTACTAAAACAACGCATACCAAGGATAATATAAGTCCGCTCATAAAACATAAAAACACTTCTTTTAAGGTGTTTTTTTGTAGCTCTTTTTCGTCGGAGGCGTCTGTTGCGATTTTTCTTATCGTAACGCCAAGTGATTGCGAGCCGGAGTTGCCGCTCATATCAAGTATCATAGGCTGAAACATAACTATAAGCGGAAGAGCCGCTATTACAAAATCAAATAGCCCTATTACCGTGGATACTCCTATACTTAACAGCAACAATAACATAAGCCAGGGCAGGCGTTTTTTAACGCTTTGAAAAACGCTTTCGCTTAAATCTTCGCTTTCGGAAAGACCTGCGAGTTTTGCATAGTCTTCGCTCATCTCATCGCCGACGGCTTCGATAACGTCGCTGCTCGTAAGTGCGCCTATAAGTCGATTATCGCTATCTAACACGGGTAAAGACTCTTCATCGTATTCCTTTATGTTCTCCAAAACGTCGGCTATTTTGTCGGTCGCATATAAAAACGGGAACGACGCTGTTACTATATCTTTAAGCGGGGAGGTGCTTCTTGCAATGAATAATTTTCTTAGCGTGGTAGCACCTAAAAAATGATTGTCCTCGTCGGTTATAAAAATTGTGGAAATATTGTCGTTTTCGGCAGCCTGAGAAACCACGCTTGCCATGGTTTGCTTTATGTCGGACGTGTCAGGCACGCTGACGTAATCGGTTGTCATAAGCGAACCGATAAGGTCTTCGTCGTAGGCGGAAATAAGTTTTACGTCCTCCGCGCTTTCCTTATCCATCAAGTTGATTATTTCGCTCTTTTTGTCCTCGTCTAACTCGTCTAAGATATCTACGGCGTCGTCCGCGGGCATGGATTCTACTATGTCCGCCGCTTTGTCTGCCGAAAGTTCGTCTATAAACGGTTCGGGATCCTCTAAATAACTGAATATTTCCGACAAAAACTTATTGCCAAGTTTAAGGTAAAGCTTTTTTCTCTCTTCCACGGTGAGCTTCGGCATTACTTCCGCAATGTCTTTTTCGTGGAATTTTTCAAGTCGCCGTTTTAATGTAGGGGCGGCAACGTCAGAGCGGAGCAGTATAAGGAGTTTTTCTTCGATTTTTTTAGTCGGATCTTTTTTTGCAGATTTTTTTAACGCTTTTAAAGATTTTTTATCTGTTTTTTTCACGAAAAATCACCTCCTCACAATAAATACCCTAAAAGAATAAGAGCAACGCCGTAATATACCGTTACGGCGGCAAGGTCGTTTATGGTTGTAATCAGCGGCCCCGAAGCCACTGCGGGATCGATTTTAATTTTATTGAAAAGTAGCGGTATGCAAGTCCCCGTGAGCGATGAGGCAAGCGTTGACGCCAGCATAGAAACTCCTACTGCAACGCCCGTGGACGCGCAAACGGACAAATCACCCGCACTTTTTGTTAAAAACGAATATATAAACACGGCAATTCCGGACAAAATTCCCATAATCAATCCGTTTAAAAAACCTACTGTAAGTTCTTTAGCTATAATATGGCGCGTTTGCTTTTTATCAGGTTTGCCTTCGGCAAGAATTCTTAGCGTTACGGCGAGCGATTGCGTTCCTACGTTGCCGCTCATGCCGGATATCATCTGCTGAAAACATACTATAAACGGAAGCCCTACGATTACCGCTTCAAACACTCCTATATACGCGCCTATAAAAAGGTCGAAAATGAACAGAGCTGCAAGCCAGGGGAGGCGTTTTAAAAGAGAGTTTTTAAAACTTTCGTCATCTTCGGTTTCCTCTGAAAGACCTGCGAGTTTTGCGTAATCTTCGCCCATTTCGTCACCGACGGCTTCTATAACATCACTGCTCGTAAGTGCGCCTATAAGTCGATTATCGCTATCTAACACAGGTAAAGACGGTTCCGAATAAGATTTTACTTCTTCCAAAACCGCGCTTATTTCGTCGTTTGCGTGTAAAAAAGGGAAGGACGTTACCACTATATCGCTAAGCGGAGTTGAACTTCTTGCAATTACCAGATCTTTTAACTTAAACGCACCTTTGTAAATGCCGTTTTCGGTTACGAAAAGTGTGGCTATGTTTTCTTTATCGGCAGCTTCCTGAACGACCTGCTTCATTGCTTCTTTTACGGTGGAAGATTCGTCTATGCAGACGTAATCTGTGGTCATAAGCGAACCTACAAGGTTTTCGTCGTAAGCGGAAATAAGTTCAACGTCTTCGGCGCTCTCTTTGTCCATAAGCTTGATAATTTCAAGCTTTTTGTCCTCGTCTAACTCGTCTAAGATGTCCACCGCGTCGTCGGCAGCCATGGATTCGATAATGTCGGCGGCTTTAGCGGCGGAAAGCTCTTCTATAAACGGCTCGGGTTCTTCTAAGTAGCTGAATATTTCGGATAATTCTTCGTCGGGCAGTAAAACGTAAAGTCTGCGCCGTTCTTTTTCGTTTAAAAGCGGCAGGGCTTTTGCTACGTCGTTTTCGTGAAATTCGGCGAGCAGTTCTTTAAGTTTTTGGGCGTGATATCCGCTTCGTACTATTTCAACGATTTCTTTTTCAAAATCTCGTTGCAATAGGTTTTGTGCGGCTACGTCTTTTATTTCTTCGTTTGCCATAACGACCTCCTTAGTTTTTTTGCATAACGGTTTTAGTGCGTTTTTTTGCGTTTTAGTAGCGCGTTTATGCAATAAAAACAGAATTTTTTGATAAAAAAAGTCTGCACGAAAAAGTGCAGACCAAAATCGTTAAAGCAAAAACGTATTCTTGCCTTGAACAAAAAAGTTAAAGCAAAAATATAAAAGCTAAAAGATCTGTCGCAAATTTTTCATGCCGGGTATTAAATTTTTATAGTTTGTTCCGCAAAGTGAATAATAAAAATTGTTTTGTAACGGATAATTGTCGCTACTTCGCGGGTTGTCTACGTCTTTCATTTTATATAACCTTAAATTAAAATCGATGTTATGTTTTTACGATATTTCTTTATTATATTGTACGCAAAAAAATTATTTTGTGGTAACGCTTTTTAATCTGTAATTTAATTTGCCTGCAAGGTAGGGCAGATAAGTGGTCATTTCTATAAGGCGTTTTCTGTTTGCGTTATCGCTTGCATACGATAAAAGCAAAGGGTTGCCGGAGAACGTATCGCTTATTGCTATCTGAACGTTGTCGCAGGTTATTTTTTTAGGCGACTGCTCGGTGCCTTGGGTAACGCCATCCAAAGTGTAATCGCTGAGCGAAATTTCTTTACTTGCGGCGGATGTGTCTACCGATAAAGTTAAAACGTTGGCTTTACCGGAAAGCGCGTCAATAGAGGTAAATCTTGCCGAAAAACCTGCTTCTAAATTACACGAACGCGCAATCATAAAAAGACTTTCGTTATCAAAGTATGTGTTTTTTGCGCTTAATTTTTCGTAAGTTCTTTCGCTTTTTGGAACTTCATATCCTTTTTCGCTTCTGTCGTCGGGTGTAACGGTTACGGTTGCTTTGCCGTTTTTATAATCGTAAACGGTAGAAACCGAATATGCTACGCGATGAAAAGTGAAAACGTCGCCGGTTTTTTGCGGTGTTAATCCGTTTACCGTTTTACTGCTTGCAAGCGGGAAAAGTTTATCGCTCATTCCCAAAAAGTAACATTCCGAACTCATTTCGTCTTCAACGGGGTATTCGTTCTGCCCTGATATATATTTACCCGTAGTGTTTACTTTTGCGGTAAATTTATAGCACGGCGTATCGTTATACGTTTCGCGGGTGAGCGTGGTTGTTAAAGTGCCTGTTATTTCGGCTTTTACGGGCGTATCGTCATCTTGCGGTAAAAACGATATGTCGTAAACGCAAGTTTCGTTTACTGCGCCAACTTCCGAAACAGAAGGATCCGAAAGCCAGTACGAGCCGCTAAGCAGCGAGTAAGTTTTTTGGTTGCTTGTGCATGCGGAAACCGAAAAAGCGAGAACCGCCGCCATTAAAATTAAGAAAAATTTATTGATTTTCATACTAATCCAACTTTTATATACTTGTGATTATTATAACATTGAAAGAAAAAAAGTGCAATCATTTAAACTCTTTTATCATAAAAAACAAAAAATCAACCAACAGCGACGGGAGGTAACCGCCAATGAATAAGTTTGATTGAGTAAAAACGCAGGATAAAGGATATATTCTTGCGTTTTTTTCTTGTAACTATTTTACAAAAATATGCCGAGCTTAAAAATGCTCGGTTGCATACAATATAGTATCAGAGAGAAAAAAATCTATGAAAAAGAAAATTTTAAGTTTATCTATAGCTATGCTATGTTCTGTTATCACGTGATACGAAGAAGTAAAGAATATTGATTTAAAATTTAAAAAGAAGAAAATTATCCGGCGGGGTTGCAAAATACTCGCTTTTTTGTTATAATGTTTTGTATAATAAAAAGTGCAATAAACGTAAAAAGAGTGTTTATTACGGCTTTACGAAAAACAATAAAATCAGGGTAGGATATTTCTATGCGGATATATACGGTAAAAGCCACTTGCGAAATAGCAAAAGTCGTTTGCGATTTAGCTAAGGGCGATCCGCTTAAAAAAAGAATAGTTTTTTGCGAGGATAAGTTTACTCTCGCCTTAGAGCTTGCGTTGGCTGAAAAAAACGGAGGAACTTTCGGTACGCGCGTTTTTTCGTTTAACAGATTTATGCATAAGTATCTGGGCGCGGACGAAAAAACGCTTTCTATCGAAGGCTGTTCGCTGATCGTAAAACGCCTTCTTTTAGAAAATAAAGACAAGCTCGTTTGCTTTAAAAACGTATATGATCCAAACCTTGCAAGTGTCGTTTATGAACTTATAGCCCAACTTAAGAGTGCAAAAGTAACGCCTGTGGATATCCTGCGCGCCAAAGAAAACGAGAGCGGAAATTTAAAAAGAAAGCTTAACGATATCTATCTTATTTTTGACGCGTACGAGAATTTTTTGGCGCGCTCAAATTTTACCGACGGCAATAATAAGCTTCGCACGCTGCCTTACTTTTTTAATAACGATACAGAAATTAAGGATACCGAAGTTATAATTGCGGGCTTCCCGTCGCTGAACAGAACGCTGTGCGAAATTTTTATTTCGCTTGAACAAAATGCGAAGTCGCTTTCTTATGTTTTAGTGCAAGGCGATAACGAAGGCGTTTATACCAACGAAACTTATAATTTTGCAATAAGCCGACCGGACGCAAGTGCGGTTGCCTTTTTATCCGACTATGAAACGGATAACTTTTTAGACGTGCTTTTTGCACCCGAAAAGAGAGATAAAACAGGTACGTTCAGTGAAAAAGTTCATATTTACAGAGCAAAAACCGTGGACGAAGAAATAGAATACGTTGCTCGTCTTATTTCAAAAGGCGTGCGCGACGGAGCGCGGTTTAAAGATTTTGCGGTCTGCGTGCCTGACGCGTCGATTTACGAAAACGTTATAAAGCGCACTTTTTCCGATTACGGATTGCCGCATTTTATAGACGCAACCGAAAATCTCGGAAAACACCCGCTCACAAAGCTCATTTGCGCGTATATAGACGTTGTAAGGCGAAACTTTTCGCCTGCGGACGTTCTGGCTTTTATAAAAAATCCGCTGTTTGAAAGCGATATCTCTTTGACCGACGCTTTTGAAAATTACTTTTTAAAAAATGCGGTAAATCGCAAGACCGTGCGTGAACCGTTTACTTTTGTGGCGGACGAAATTAAAAAGAAAGCAGCCTTAAAAAGCCTTAATGAGCCGAAAAAAGAAAAAGACGACGGCTATGAAGAAACCGAAATAATGCAAGCAGAGCTTTCCTATGAACAAAAGTTTGAAGCAATGCGCAAAAAGGCGGTAGATCTTTGTTCGCTCTTAAAAGCGGACGATAGTTTTTCGGCTGCTGTTTCGGCAATAAAGAGTATGCTTGAAACGCTTGGCGTAGCGGAGCGGGCAAACGAATTATCTACTCGGCTTGAAGATTTAAAGCAAGCGGAGTTATCCGCGTTCAACGCTCAGGCATACGAAAAGCTTTTAAGCGTTCTTTCAACCTGCTCGCTGCTGCTCGGCGATAAAAAAATGCCGCTAAAAGAGGTTAAAAACGTAATTTTATCGGGCATGACGGCATGCAAGGTGGCACTTATTCCCAAATACGACGATTGCGTATTTATAGGGGATTTCCGCGCGATAAAGTATAACCGCTACGATTATTTGTTTATAACGGGGCTTTGCGAAGACGTTCCCGCCGTAAAATTCGACAGTGCGCTTTTATGCGATCGCGATATTTTAAAAATGGAAAGTTCGTTTGTTTTGGTTGAACCTAAAATAAAAGAAGTAAATCGCAGGGAGCGCGAAAATGTTTGTATGGCAACTGTCGCGTTTAAAAAAGGACTGTATTTATCCGCGCCTGCAAGAAGTATTGACGGCGAAGAGAAAAAGCTTTCGGAAATAATAGATTACGCATTAGCCGCTTTTTCAGACGATATGCGCAAAGTCGTAATTTCGGATTCTTTTAAAAATGACGCCGCCGCACAAAAGATAGGCGGGCTTAAAGCCAAACAATATCTTTCGCTCGGGTATATGACCGAACGGAGCGCGGCGTTTGCCTTTTCGCGCGAAGTGAGCGAGTATAAGGAAGGCTTAAAAAACGATTTTTCGGTTGCAAGCACTTATTATTCGGTGGCTAAAGAAAACGGATATTCCACGCTGCCGGACGAAATATTGCAATCGGTGAACTGCGAAACGGGATACTACACTAAAGGCGTGAACTATGCGCCGGAAAAACTTTCGGCAACGGCTATAGAAGGCTTTTTCCGTTGCCCTTACGCGAATTTTTTATCGCGCGGCGTAAAGCTTTTAAGGCGAGAGCAAAGCGAAATGCAACAGACCACGTTAGGCAATCTTATTCACGAAGTGGCAAGCGAATTTACTAAGGTTGCAGATTTTGAGCGCGGCGAGCAATATGCCGAAAATCTGGCTTCCGAAATTTTTGACAGCGTTTGCGAAAAACCGGAATATTCAAGATACAAAAAAAGTGCGGACGGCGGCGTTGCCTTTTCATACATCAAGCGCGAAGCCGTGCGGTTTTGCAAGACGATTTTTTCAGGCGTGAGTCATTCGTCTTTTAAACCTGAACACCTTGAAATAGCTTTCGGCTACGGAAAATTCCCCGCGATCAGTGTAAACACGCGCACGGGCGTTAAAAAAGTCATAGGCAAGGCGGACAGAGTGGACGTTTATTTGGATAAAATGACCATAATCGATTACAAGACCGGGCAGGTTGATACGGGCGAAGAAGAACTTTACACCGGCAGAAAATTACAGCTTTATCTGTACGCCAAAGCATTTTCGGATAAATACGAGCCGGTCGGCGCATATTATTTCCCCGTTTCGGACGAATTCGGAAAAGAGGACGATGAGTTCGTTATGTCTATGCGCGGCAAAACGATTGCGGACGAAAAAACGGCTATGCTTATAGACGACAGCATTACCGAAGAAACGCCCAAAGGCAGATACGTTTCGGTTAATTTAAGCAAGAGTAAGGAAGGCAAATTCAAATATCCGTGGAATCTTTTAAGCCGAGATGAATTTTCGGCGTATCTTACTTATGCCGAAAAGGTGGCGGGCGAAGGACTTTCCGAAATAAACGAGGGCGTAATTATTCCTTCGCCTGTTGAAAATGCGTGCGCTTTTTGCGATTTTCACGGAATGTGCGGATACGACGAGGCGATAGATAACCGAACGCGTAAGATAAGCGGCGGCGTGACCAAAGAAATGATTTTACAGGCTGCCGTGACGGACGAAAAAAACGACGTTTCAAAAGTTTCCGAAACGAACGGGCAGAAAACGGGCGGTGATAGTTTATGATGACCGAAAAACAACAACAAGCCATAGATTTTGAAAAAGGCAATATTTTAGTTTCGGCGTCGGCGGGGAGCGGCAAGACCTGCGTTATGGTAAACAGAATTCTGCGTCTTATCATCGAAGGCAAAGCCGACGCGGATCAAATTCTGTGCGTTACTTTTACCGTTTTAGCCGCAACCGAAATGAAGCAAAAAATAAAAGACGCACTGGTTAAAGAAATTGCCGTGTCGTCCGGAGAAAAAAAGAAAAGATTACTTTTGCAAACCGAGCTTTTAAGAACGGCAAATATCTCTACCGTACACGCTTTTTGCAAGAATCTATTAAAAGAATTTTTCTACGTAATAGGCATCGATCCGTCGTTTACCGTAATGAGCGAAAGTGAAAGCGAAATATTCGTTAAACGTGCTATAGACCGATATTTTGAAGATTTATACCAAGCGGACGATCCTGTTTTAAAGGTTTTGATTCCTATTTTTTTCAAGCGCAGGAGCGATAAGAAATTAAAGGAACTTATAGTCGATATTTATAAAAAAATCATAACCGAACCGGATCCGTTCAAGGTTTTGTTAGACGGCGAGTTTTATTATACCAAGCAAGGCACGGACTATATTTTAGGCAAGTTAAACGACGCGCTTTTAAGCGATATTCGTTCAATGCAGAAAAAGGCCGAAAACGTTTTGCGTTCGGTTAAGGGCGTTGAAAGATACGAAGTTTATCTTTCAAACGTTATAAACGCGCTTTCGTCGGTTATGACTAACGACTTGTATTTAACCGTTCAGGGTTTGAACGATATTTCAGTAAGTAAGCCTGTAAAGCGCAAAAACGAAACCGACGAATCAGCTTTAAAAGCCGAAGGTGCGGCAAGCGATTTTTCAAAGAAATTTTCCGCTTTTAAAAGAACCAAGTGCGCGGAATACGCCTGCAATTCGATTCAGACAGAGTATGAATATGCCGAAAAAACCTTACCCGTTTACCGCGCGCTTTGCACCGCCGTAAAGGGCTTTTCGGAGTATTTTGCAAGAGAAAAACGCGAAGAAAACTGTGTTGACTTTTCCGATTTTGAGCATTTTACTTTGCAACTTTTAAGAAATGAAGAAATAGGCAAAGAAGTACGTTCACGTTTTAAATACGTTTTTACCGACGAATATCAGGATACCAGCGGCGTGCAGGAAGAAATTCTTTCACTCGTTTCGGATAACAATTTGTTTATGGTCGGTGACGTAAAGCAGAATATTTACGATTTCCGCGGGTGCGATCCTTCCGTTTTTACTAATAAACGCAACGCGCTTACCGAATTAAAAACCGGTACGGTCATAGATCTTGATAAAAATTTCCGCAGTTCAAAGCCTGTTATCGATGCGGTAAACAACGTTTTTTCCTGCGTAATGACTAAAAACTCGGGCGGCGCGGAGTATAAAGAAAACCCGATGATTTTCGGCGCGGATTATACGCAAGACGAAGGCGAAGTAAAATATTATGCCGTAGAAAAAAGCGCGAGAGATGACGTTCGGCTCCGCGGCGTTTACGGGGTAGTTAAACATTTGCAGGCTGAAAGCGAGTATTCGTGCTTTAAAGAAGGACGTTTTATCGCTTCTTTGATAGAAAGTCTTTACGGAAAAGAAATTCAGACGGGAAAAGACGGAAAAACTAAAAAAATAGGATACGGCGATATTACCATACTTTTAAGAAGCGCGAATTCGTCCGGCGACGAGTATGCAAAAGAACTTATTGCCTGCGGAATACCCGTTTCGGCAAGCTCTAAAAAAAGCATTGCCGAATATTCCGAAATTGCACTCCTTATGGATCTTTTAAAGCTTATTTCGTGCTTTAATCAGGATATCCCGCTTGCCTCGGTTCTTAAAAGCCCGATAGGCGGCGTAACGGATTCAGAGCTTTTTACGTTAAGAAAAAGCCTTAACGGCGGCAGTTTTTCCGACGCTTACCGAAATTATATATCAAATTATTCCGACGATTTATCTAAAAAATTAAAGGCGTTCGACGAGTATTTTTCGCGCGTAAGGCTGCTTGCCGAATTTTTGCCTTGCGACGAGCTGCTTTCTACAGTTATAAGAGAAAAATCGTTGGATATATATCTCACGTTTTCCCGGCTTGGCGAAATGAAAATGGCAAGGGTAAACGCGTTTATCCGTGCGTGCGGCACAAAAAAACAGTCGGTAAACGAATTTTTGGAAGATGCGGATGAAGTTCTTAAAAACTTATCGCTTACTTACGACGACGATAACGCCGTAAAAATAATGAGTATACACGCGTCAAAGGGGCTTGAGTATCCCATAGTTATTCTTGCGGGCGCAAATAAGAATTTTTACGACAGAGATAAAAGCGGAAACCTTATTTACGACAGAAAAGCGGGCGTTGCCGTAAGCTATTACGACGTTGAAAATATGCACGTTTACAAAACCGCGTTTGTAAGATATATGCGAAAAATGCTGCTCGTTTCTTCCCGTGCGGAAGAAATGCGCATTTTGTACGTTGCAATGACCCGTGCAAGAAACAGCCTTTATATTGTAGGCGAGTATAAAAACGGCGAAGATTTTTCGTTAAAGCCCGCTCATTACGAAGGCGAAGCTTTATCGGCAAAAAACATTTCGGACTTTTTTGCTATTACCGATATGCCGTTTGAAAAAGCCGGAAATTCTGAAAACGAAAAAATTAAAGAACGTGAAGTAAGGCAGGTTTTAATAGGCGAAAAAGACGAAGATCTTGCCGAAATTTTAGAAAGCAATCTTGCCTTTAAGTATGCGTTTAAAGATGACGAAAACTTGCTTGTAAAAAGATCAGTTACCGCCGCGGCGCACTTTGACGAAGAGGACGGAATAACTTTTGAACGCAGTGCCTTATATGGTAGTTCAGACGAAAAAACAGGTAGTGCATACCACAGATTTTTGGAACTCTGCGATTTTTCGGCAGATGCCGAAAGTGAAGTTAATCGACTTATAGACGGACATTTACTTACAACCGACGAAATTTCGCTTATAGATAGGCGTAAAATAATACAGATATTAAAAATGCCTGTTTTTGGTAAACTTAGCGAATACACTCTTTATAAAGAACAACCGTTTACCGCATTTTTACCCGCCAAAGAAGTTGAAAAAGGGTACGCGGGAAATCGTGAAATTTTAGTTCAGGGCATAATCGATTTGCTTGCGATAAAAGGCGATGAAGCTATAATAACAGATTATAAACACACCACGCTTTCAAACGATTTTCAGCTTGCCGAATATTATAAAAAACAGCTTAAACTTTACGCTTTGGCTGTGGAAAAAGTGCTTAAAAAACGAGTGGTAAAAACCTATCTTATAAATATTTACGCATGCAAGGTAATTGAAGTAAATTTGTAAATTAGTTGTGTTTAAAAATATGAAAAAACGTCCATAATTGTCTACGGAAAAAAATACGGAGCAATTTATGGACGATTTTTTTATTTGTATAAAGCCTTATTTTAATTATTTTTTGCAGGGTATAAAAGAATTTACTTTATTAAACAACAACTTTTTTATATCTTGCTGTATTTTTTGCGTTTGCGTGCTTTCCGGGTTTGTAACTTTAATTATATGTTGTGCCGTCCGTTCGAACAGGCAAAACGTTAAGCCGATACTTATTTTATATATTGTGTCGTTTTTTACCGATCTTGCGCTATGTTTTTGCGAATGTGAGTTTTCGCATAAAATATTTTATAATTTCGCACACGTATTCACGTTCTGTTATTTTAAATTTTTAATATTATTCGTAATCTATCTTATGGTTGCAGTTTGCGCGTCGGCAGGAAAACCCATAAACGGAGCAAAATTTAAAGATGCTGAATGTATAAACGGGTTTAAGCCCGAAAAAAACGAATTAAAGCCTGAGAATGCTAAAAAAATTGAGCTTAACAACGTGACCGTAAACGAAAACATTTGCGATAAAAACGGCAAAGACTATGATGATATCCCGCAAAAAAGCAAAATAATCGAAAGATTTTTGGGCGGTAAAGCGGAAATTCGTTCTTTTGTTGATATAAACGTCGCCTATATTAAAAAGATAATTGAATCGCTTAAAGTAAAAGACTTATCCGACGAAGATAAAGAAACTTTAGGCGAGCTTGAATTCAGACTCGGCGGGAGAATTTTATATGACGGCGAAACTGTTTCAAAGCTTAACGAACTTTTAAGGTTTTTAGTAAAAAAAGCTGCCGAATACGAAGTGGCGTTATAAAACTAAAATATGCGATAATCGACTTATAGCGGCACTTTTTATAAATATTAAATAAAAAGCAAACAAAAACGGCGCACTTTTAAACGTTACGCCGTTATAGCTTAAATTTAATCTTTAGTTAAGGTCGGAAGGCTTTTTGATTTCGACAGATTCGTTTTCGGTTAACTGTTCGGGGATAATTGTGGGCAAAATATATGCCGGAATATTTAAGTTGACCGTAACCGAAGATACCGCCGCGCGAAGGTAGGGGTACAAAATTGCAAAAGCTTCGTTTACCTGTGCTTTCTGGTCTGCGCTTTCAAGCGCGCCGCCGTCCTGAGCTTTGAAGGTGCCGGCAAGCAGAACTCTCAAGTTAAAAGGTACGGGTGACGATATGTCCTCATTGATTTTCAAAGTTAAATTGACGAACAGCAGTTCGTCTTTTTTTGCTACCTTACACTCTATTTTAGGTTTTATCTGAAAAGAAGTGTTGGGTTTTACCGATTCGTTGAACTTGAATTCAAGTTCGTTTACTCTGTAATATACAAGTGAAAGTGCCATTTTATATGTTTCCTTTTTTATTCCGATTAAATTTCGGGTATTCACCCGTTTATGTCTGCATTATATTTTATGCCTGCATTATATACCAAAAAAAAACTCTTGTCAAGTGCTTAAGCGCAGAGAAAATTTTCCTCGATTATTTTTCCCTGATTATTGTTCTGTAAAAAGTACGGATAAAAAGCTACGTCGGCGGCAAGATTTAAAATTATAAAGAAAAAATAATCTTATAATTTTTCTTAATGTGGTTTAAATGCCGCGAAAAATGTTTTATGTACAGTTAAAAAATAAAAAAATAGGCTAAAATGTGCGCGAAACAATTTACTTATAACTAAAAATAAAGTATAATATAAGTTGACACGGTATGCGTTTGTTGTATGCATTATCGTTAAAACAACTTAGGAGTTAATCAACTTATGGGGCTTATAAAATACATTCTCGAATCCGATTCAAGGCGCAGCTTAAAAAAAATAGGTGCCATTGCGGATAAAATAATGGCGATGTCGCCCACTTACGAAAAAATGACGGACGCCGAGCTTAAAGGGCAAACGGACGCGTTTAAAAAGAGAATCGAAGGCGGCGAAACGCTGGATTCGCTCTTGCCGGAAGCTTTTGCTGTAGTAAGGGAGGCTTCGTACAGAGTTTTAAACATGCGCCATTACAAAGTTCAGTTAATGGGCGGTATATGCGTTCACCAGGGGCGTGTTGCCGAACTGAAAACAGGTGAAGGTAAAACTCTTATGGCTACGCTTCCCGCATACCTTAATGCGTTAAACGGTAAAGGCGTGCATATAGTTACGGTAAACGATTACCTTGCCAAGCGTGACGCCGAGTGGATGGGCAAAGTTCACCGCTTTTTAGGTCTTACCGTAGGCGTAAACGTACACGAAATGGACGACGATGCAAAACGCGCAGCTTATGCCTGCGATATAACTTACGGAACGAACAACGAGTTCGGCTTCGATTATTTGCGTGACAATCTTAAAGTTTCGCTCAAGCAAATGGTTCAGCGCGGACTTGAATTTGCAATCGTCGACGAAGTGGACTCCATTTTAATCGATGAAGCAAGAACGCCGCTTATCATTTCGGGCAGAGGTAATAAATCTTCCGAAATGTACGTTACTGCGGATAGATTTGTAAGAACGCTTGTAAAAGACGAAGATTTTACCATAGACGTTAAAGACAAATCCGTTCAGATAACCGAAAGCGGTTCTAAAAAAGCCGAAGCATTTTTTAACGTGGCAAACATTGCGGATATAGAAAACGCAGAACTCAACCACCACATACAGCAGGCGTTAAAAGCGCACTTTATCTTTAAGCGCGACAACGACTATATCGTGCAGGACAACGAAATTATAATCGTTGACGAATTCACCGGCCGACTGATGATCGGAAGAAGATATTCCGACGGTTTGCATCAGGCAATCGAAGCAAAAGAAAAGGTTGTTATCAGAAACGAAAACCAGACTCAGGCGACCATTACGTTCCAGAATTATTTCCGTCTTTACCACAAGCTTTCGGGTATGACGGGAACGGCTAAGACCGAAGAAGAAGAATTTAAGACCATTTACGGGCTTGACGTTCTGGAAATACCTACCAACAAACCTATGATAAGAAAGGATAATCCCGACGTGGTATATTCTACCATGAAAGGTAAAATCCGCGCAATAGTAGAAGATATCGAACGCGTACACGAAAAAGGTCAGCCGATACTTGTCGGTACCGTAACGGTTGAAAAATCCGAAGAGATCTCGCGCGAACTTTTAAAACGCAGAATTCGCCACCAGATATTGAACGCTAAAAACCACCGCCGCGAAGCTGAAATAATCGCTCAGGCAGGTAAGCTCGGCGCGGTAACTATCGCAACCAACATGGCAGGCCGTGGTACGGATATTCTGCTCGGCGGTAACCCCGAATATCTTGCAAAGCAGGATTTAAGAAACCGCGGCATAGACGAAGAAACTATCGAACTTGCAACTTCCTATATACAGAATATTCCCGAAGAGGTTGCCGAAGTTCGTAAAACCTATCGCGAACTTTTAGAAGAGCATTCACGCATAACCGACGCGGAAAAACAGGAAGTTACCCGCCTTGGCGGACTTTATATTTTGGGTACCGAGCGTCACGAATCCAGACGTATAGATAACCAGTTGCGCGGTCGTGCAGGTCGTCAGGGCGATCCCGGCGAATCAAGATTCTATATTTCGCTTGAAGACGATCTTGCCGAAAGATTCGGCGGCGAAAGACTGCAAAGAATATATACGCTGTTTAAAGTTGACGAAAACACGCCTATCGAAGCAAAAATGCTTTCGCGTTCTATCGAAAACGCACAAAGAACCATCGAGGGCAAGAACTTCGGCATAAGAAAACACATTCTCGGTTACGACGACGTAATGAACCGTCAGCGTATAGTTATGTACGAGGAGAGAATGAAGGTGTTGCGCGGCGAAAATATCCACCAGGATATTTTAAATCTCATACCCGATTACGTAACGATGATCGTAAACGAAACGGTCAACTCCGCAGACGATCCCACCAAGTGGGACGAAGCCGCCCTTAATAAACATCTTGAAGAAAGAGTTCTTCCCGTAGGCACTAACTACGTAGACCGCGAAAAACTTATGAACTGGGATTACAAATTCCTGCTCAATAAGATAATTGAAAAAGTTATCGAGTGCTACGAGAAAAAGATTGAAGATTATAAAGAAAAGGGCATAGATTATCACGAAGTAGAAAGAATTATTCTTCTTAAAAACGTGGATACTAAGTGGATAGACCATATCGACGCAATGGATAAATTAAAGCGCGGAATATCGCTCCGTGCTTACGGTAACGAAGACCCGTTGATTTCTTATAAAAAAGAAGGTCTTGAAATGTTTGAAGAAATGACTGCAAGCATTCAGGAAGACACCGTTAAATATCTTTTGAAGATTGAAGTTGAAAAAGTTCCCAAGAAAGAAGAACGTCCCCGTCAGTATATCGAAAACGGCGGCAGTTTAGATGCGCAGCAGCGTACCGTCGTTAAAAAACAAACTGTAGGGCGTAATGATCCTTGTCCTTGCGGCAGCGGCAAAAAATATAAAAACTGCTGCGGCAAAAACGAATAAATAATATTTTTAAAATTTAAAATAAAAAAGGCTGATTGCAGTGGGTACGCTTCAAATCAGTCTTTTTTTGTGCTGAAAAAATATTTTTTTGTTTTAGATTTTAGTTGCCATTGATTACAGTTTGAAGATAACCTGCAACTACACATCGAATAAAAGGCGAAAAGAAAAATGGGATCTTTTAAAAGATCTTTGTTGCTGAAAATATTTATGTTTTTGGCAATTTCGGCTGTCTGCCCGCGCTATAAGTTGATTATTAAAGCTTTAGAATTAAATAAGCTTTCTCCCGTTGGAGAAAGTGGCGCAAATGCGCCGATAGAGGATTTCTGATAATAAGATTAAATCATAATTAAAAATAATTGTAGGGGAAGATATTATCTTCCCGCAATAAAGTAGGCTTGAATAAACCAAACGGGCGGATATCCGCCCGCTACGATTTTTTAATTGTTTATTATAAAAATTAAAACAAGTTGTAACATTATTTTTATTTAAAGAATTTATAAGTATCAGCTCGGGGGCAGAACCCGCTGCCAAGGTCAAGCGTTATGCTTGTCGCAGCTTTAATTATAAGAAATCCTCTTCAGTCAGCGGCTCACAAAAATTCGCCGCCGACAGCTTCCCCAAGCGGGGAAGCCTTGCACTCGCAAAAGCTAAAACGAGTTGTGGTTTTGTTTTACCAGTAAGCTTATAAGTGGTAGCCAAGGGTGCAGCGTCACGCTGCCAAGGTTAAGCGTTATGCTTGTCGCAGCTTTAATTATAAGAAATCCTCTTCAGTCAGTGCTACGCATTGCCAGCTTCCCCAAGCGTGGAAGCCTTACATGAAATCAGCCTATAGGTTGATTATTAAAGCTTTAGAATTAAATAAGCTTTCCCCTGTTGGGGAGAGTGGCATCAAGCGTTAGCGCAGATGGCGAGAGAGGATTTCTAATAATAAGATTAAATCATAATTAAAAATAGTTGTAGGGGAAGATATTATCTTCCCGCAATAAAGTTAGGCATGAATAAACCAAACGGGCGGATACTATCCGCCCGCTACGATTATTTAATTGTTTATTATAAAAATAAAAACGAGTTGTAACATTATTTTTATTTAAAGAATTTATAAGTATCAGCTCGGGTGCAGCGTCACGCTGCCAAGGTTAAGCGTTATGCTTGTCGCAGCTTTAATTATAAGAAATCCTCTTCAGTCAGTGCTACGCATTGCCAGCTTCCCCAAGCGGGGAAGCCTTGCACTCGCAAAAGCTAAAACGAGTTGTGGTTTTGTTTTACCAGTAAGCTTATAAGTGGTAGCCAAGATGTAGCGTTACGTTGCGGGGAAGCCTTGCATAAATCCCGCGCTATAAGTCGATTATTAAAGCTTTGAGTTATAAAAAGCTTTAACGAGTAGTTGCTTTATGTTTTTGCGAAAAGCTTATAAGAGGCAGCTCGGGTGCAGCGTCACGCTGCCGTTACGTTGCCAGAGTCACACTGCCGTTACGCTGCGACTATTTAAGTAAATCGGAATGCAGAACGTAAGTTGCGGTGGAGCGGTTGGTAGCAATAGGAATATCGTAAACTACCGCAATTCTAAGTAATGCTTTTACGTCGGGATCGTGCGGTTGTGCCTGAAGCGGATCCCAAAAGAAAACTACTACGTCAATTTTGCCTTCTGCAACCTTTGCGCCTATCTCCAAATCGCCGCCGAGCGGTCCGGATAAATACCCCGTAACTTTTAACCCTGTCGCTTCGGATACGAGTTTTGCCGTCGTTCCCGTGCCGCAAAGATTAAACCGTGAAAGCTCTTTTTTGTTCTCTTCCGCCCAGTGTATTATATCTTTCTTTTTATTGTCGTGCGCGATAAGTGCTATCGTTTTCATTTTTAGTTTCTCCCTCATTGAATTATAATTATATCATATCTTATTTTTATAAAAAAAGCAATGGTTTTTTCCCGTTTGCTTTTTATTTTTATTTTGCGCTCTTTTAATTTTTACCGCAAAATTAAGCACACTATATGTGTATCCTATGTTTTGCCGTTGTTCATGCTTTATTTTTTGCAAAATCAATAAAAATACACTTGTGCTGTACGCACAATGCTTTTTAACGCAATTTAATATTAAAAAATTGCATTTTAAAAAATTTTTGCAACAAAATTTCAAAAAGGTATTGACAAGCTAAACAATATGTGCTATGATAAAAATACTTTTGAAACAAAGTTTCATAAATACGAAAACGCGCTGAAAAAATAAATGAGAAAACCTTCTCTTTATTTAAAGCGGCTTTAAAGGGAGGCAGAAAATGAAAAAGACAGTAAGCATATTAATAATGATTATTGTAGTTTTGCAGGTTGCGTTCTTATCCGTTTCGTGCGGGAAGAAAAACGATAAGATCAAATTATATTTTGACGGCGGCGGGGGAAGCGGCAACTATAACAGCACGCTCAGCATGAATCAGAGTGCGGCAAACCCTTATCCGTACAATACTTTGGAAAAGCTTGCCAAAGAGTGGAGCGACAAAAACGATAAGTTCGAAGTTGTAATAAACCGCAACTCGCTTAACGGCATGCGTTCTGCAATAACCGGACTTTTAGACGCAGGTACTGCGCCCGATATGTTATTTCAGGCAGGCGGCGTAATAAACGACGATTTAGGCAAGGGCTGGTACGTTGATTTAACGCCGTATTTCGATACGCCTAACACTTATGCCGAAGGCTCGCCCAAGTGGGGGGATCTATACAACAAGCAGGAACTTGACGGAACAAAAGCTTCCGACGGCAAGATTTATTACGCTTGTCTTGATAAAGTTACGGTCGGGCTTATGTACAATGCCGATATACTTGCGGCGGCGGGAATAACCGAAATTCCGCAGACTTTTTCTGAATTTAAAACCTGCCTTCAAACTTTAAAGGCGGCAAAAGAAGCGGGAAAAATCAATGCCGAAGTTTATTTGCATCAGGGATTTTGGCTTGAAATTTTTTTAAATACTTCGGTTTATGCGTCCAAGGTAAAAGAATTTGACCTTGACGGCAACGGAATGGTTTCGGCTTATGAGCTTGCAAAGGCTCAAAAGCAAGGCAAATGGAGCTATGACGATCCCGAATTTGCCGAATTCTTGGATTTGTGTTATTTAAAGGCTTCGTATTATCCCGAAAACTATTTGGCATACGACACGGCTTCTAAATTTGCAAAAGGGCAGCTTGCCATAACCGACGGACTTGGTAACAATATGAGAATAGCTTACCGCGGTCTTAAAAACAAATTAAGAATCAGCGGCTATCCCGCGCTTGACGAAGCCGCTTCCGAATATGGCGGACACACCGTAGTAAGGGGCAGTGCCGGTCTTTCTACTGCATACTGGGTAACTAACACCGCGATAAACAAAGGGCAGGACGCCGTTGACGCGTGCGTAGATTTTCTTAAATTCTTGACCGCGCCCGAAAACAACTCCAGAATGGTAAACGATTTAGGGTTTGCTCTTCCGTTAAACGTTGCCGACAACAAAACGGCTATATTCAACGAGCTTTCCGCTCAGTACGAAGAAGATATGAAAAATCCCGATTCGGTTATGTGGAGCGCGATAAACCTTTTCAACTCGTTCGGACAGGAATTTTACGACACCTACGAAAAGGGAATGGGCGAATTCTACGGCAAAAACCATAACGGCGAAAAGGGCTATATAGTAGGCTTGTTAAAAGGACTTCTTCCCGAAACAATAGAAAATATGAGCAAAAAATACGGTTGGAGCTTATAACCGATGAGCGGAATTAAAAAGAAACATCAATTTTTAAACGCGGTAATATGGCTGATTATCCCGCTCGGCGTTGTGTGCATATTCTGCGTTTATCCTGCGTTTTCGGCAATATTCAAATCTTTTACCGAATGGTCTGCCGCAGGCAAAACCGAGTGGGTATGGTTTGATAACTATAAAGCCATATTTACCGACGAAATTTTTTACAAAGCGCTTAAAAATATGGTTATAATCATATTTTTCAGTCTTATAACGTCAAACGCCGCAACCATAATGCTTGCAGAGTTTTTGTTCAACATGGTATCTAAAAAGGCTGCAAAGGTATATCGCTATTTATTCCTTATACCCGCGCTCGTTCCCGGAATGGTAATTATACTTTTATGGAAGAACGTAATTCTTTTAGGTACCGAAGAAGGCTTGATAAATATAATTTTGTCCGCTTTCGGAGCAAAACCAAACGCCTGGTATTTCTCGGAAGAATGGTCTAAATTTTCAATAATCATGACCAACTTTCCATGGGTAGGCGGCATAGGATTTTTAATTTATCTTTCGGGGCTTCAGGCTATACCCGAATCCTGCATAGAGGCGGCAAAACTTGACGGAATAACCACGTTCAAACGTGTATGGTATATTGATTTACCGCTGCTTGTAGGACAGATAAAATACTTTTTTGTAGTAGGGCTTGTAAACGGAGTGCAGAACTTCGACTATCAGTTGATAATAACCGACGGCGGACCTAACAACTCAACCACGGTTCCCGGGTATATGCTGTACATGAAAACTTACGGCTATTCAAAACTCGGCGAAGCATCGGCTATAGGCGTAGTGCTGTTTATAATCACCTTTGCGCTTACCGTAATATCTAACAGAATAACCAAAAGAGCGCAGGAGGAAACGGTATGAACAAAGTAAAACGCAAAAAAATAATGCGCTCGCAAATTGCGCTGCAAATAGCCGTTTTTATACTTTGCGCTTTGGTCGTTTATCCCTTTTTAACGCTTATTATAAAGAGTTTTAAAGACTACGAGCAGGAAGTATATTCTCCCATAACGTTTACTTTCCCGTTGCATTTTGAAAACTACGAAATAGCTTGGCTTTACGTAAAAAACAGTATATTCAACTCGTTTTTTGTAAGCATATCCATAAGCGTTATGTGCGTTTTGCTGTCGGCAATGGGCGGCTATGCTTTTTCAAGATTTTCTTTTAAAGGCAAAGAGATCGTTTACTCTTTAACCGTTGCGCTTATGATGATGCCGAGCATACTTATTTTAACTTCAAAATACGTTCTGGTATCGGTTACTTTTAAAATGTACGACTCGTTTCTGGGCGTAATAGTGCCGCAGGCGGCAGGGCTTGTGCCTTTTGGTATAATGCTTCTTCGCGGGTATTTCGATTCGCTGCCCAAAGGTCTTTTGGAAGCCGCCGAAATAGACGGCGCAAACTCAGCCGTTCAGTTTATCAAAATCACCGTGCCGCTTTCCGTTCCCATGGTTATGACGTTGTTTTTAATGAACTTTATGACCAGTTGGAATGACTATCTGTGGCCGCTTATGATACTGCATGACGAAGCAAAATTCACCATATCCGTGAATTTGCAGTCGTTTACCGATTATTTTTATAAGATGAATCAATACTACGCACCCGCGCTTGCGGGATACGTTATCGTGTCGCTTCCCATACTCGTTTTGTTCGGCTTTACGTCCAAACAGTTCATACAGGGTATGACGGCGGGCGCGTTTAAAATGTGAGGATTATGTTTTACAATATTTTACACGACGCAAAGTTTGAAAACGGTTTCAAACTGAAAGGCTTAAACAGTTTAAAAGACGGGCATTTCTGCCGCAAAATGATAGAAAATAACGGAAAAGTTCCCGAATGGTTTTTATGCCAGTGGAATTCCCGCTACGACTTTTGCACCGACGGAGTTATCGAAAAACTCGATAAAGGCTACAGGTTTTACGACGGAAGCAAGAGCATTACGGTGGATAAAAACGGAGCGATTTTAATGACGCTTGACGCGTCAAAAGAATTTTCTGCTCCCAGAAAACCCGACGAACCGTGGCCGCACCTTCTTTTAGAACAAGATATAGAACCTTACGTTAAATTAGACGATATAAAAAGCCTTAAAATGCAAGGCACGTTTGAGCTCAAAGATTTTTGCGATTTTATGGGCGGAAATGCCGAAGAACATCACACCACGCAGTTCGTGTGGGTTACGGTTATAAAAAACGTAAACGAAAAATCGCCTGATTTCGGGCATTTTATATGGGTTGTTTTAAACATTTCAGACAGCAGATACGAAATAACGCCTTTTTACTGCGCTCAGGATAAGGCTCTTCCCAACGGCGAGTTTATTTACAGTTTCGGCTCTTCAGCTTTTTTTAGCGGAAAGCTTGAAAAAAATTGCCCTAAAACTATTGATTTTGACGTATATCCCAAACTTAACGAAATACTATCCTGCGCGCAAAAAGCGCACTACTTGCCTGATACTCGTATACAAGAGCTTGCAATTACGGGCATGAACTTCGGGTTTGAAATTACGGGAACGTATTCGGCAAGCATACTCGTTAAAGATATTGCAATTCAAATTGAAAAAAATATAAATAAGTGAGGAAAACAAAATGAAAAAATTCTTAACCGCACTCATTTGCCTTATTCTGGCATTCGGCTGTTTAGCTTGCGGCGGAAACGATTCCGCAAGCAGTTCTTCGTCAGGTGGCGGCGATTCTTCTTCGTCAACTGCTCCGGAGCCTGAAAAAGAAATCGTTCACTGCCTTACCGATTTCGGGTTTGAAAGGGGCTTTAACCTTCGCGGACTTGATTCCGCAACCGACAGCGGCGTTGTAAAAACGGTAAAATTTACCGAAGAAGAACCTGTATGGAGCGTTGCTCAATGGTGGTCAAAGCATAACTTAAAGGACGGCGAAGAAAGTATAACCGATACCGTTTATTCGCTTAAAGACCAAAGCAAAAAGGTTGAAATCAACCGTAAGTACGGCAGTATTACGCTTGAAATAAACGCCTCTGAAGAATTTGAAACGTTCAACCCCGTAGCTCCCTCAAAATGGCCGCATCTTTTAATCGAACAGCAAATTGCAAAAATTCCGCTTGCCGATGCCGAAAAGTTAGAGGCAAAGCTCGACTTTACCATAACTAAAAACGAAGACAAACGCGACGCAGGCGGTTACGGATTCCAGTCGCAGTTCGCTTGGTTTATCTATATTGTGGATACTAATCCTAAAAGCGAAGGTTTTGGCAATTTCCTGTGGTTCGGGCTTAATATTTTCGATTCCACAAAAGTTTATGCGCCGGCTTCCGCCCAGCAGGATACAGCCGGCGGGTTAGGTAATTTTATTTACTCGCTCGGTGCAAACGAATTTATGGAAAAACGCGTTAAAACAAACGTGAACAATCGTTTTTCGGTCGATATTTTGCCGCAAATAAAAACCGCGCTCGAAACGGCGCAGAGCAAGGGCTTTATGACGGGGACTACCGTTGAAGACTGCTCGATTACGGGAACAAACATCGGCTGGGAAGTTTTTGACAGATGGGACGAAAGCATTACTATTTTTAATATGGCAATCGATAAAACGGTAAAGGAGTAAAAAATTATGAAAAAAAGATTTTTATCTCTTTTCTGCGTTTTACTTTGCTTAATCGTATGTTTTGCGTCGGCTTGCGACGGCGGCAGCTCTGCAAGCGAGAGTTCGTCGTCTTCTGCTTTGGATTCGTCGGGCAGCACGGTTGAGCCACTGCCTGAAAAAGAAGTTGTTCACTGTCTTAAAGACGTAGGACTGCATAACGGATTTTTATTGCTCGGAATGCACCCCGTAAATGATACCGCAGTAAAAAAGACGGTAAAATTTACCGATGAAGAACCTACTTGGAGTATCTGTCAATGGTGGTCTAAACATAATCTTGCCGGCGGCGAAGAAAGCGATGACGGAAAGCAATATTCGCTTAAAAACCAAGGCAAAACTTTGGGCATAGATCGCGAAAAAGTCGGCGTTACGCTTGAAGTTTCAGGCTCAAACGAATTTGAAAGCTATAACGAGCAAGCCCCAACTGAATGGCCGCACCTTTTAGTTCACGGCGTTACTCAACCGATTGCACTTAGCGACGCAGAAAAAATCGATGCAAGCCTTAACTTTACGCTTACTAAAAGCGAAGATAAACGCAACTCGGACGGAAACGGCTTTCAGGCACAGTTCGCCTGGTTTATTTACATCAGCGACGTAAATCCCGAAAGCGCGGGATATAATAACTTTTTATATTTCGGCTTGAACATTTTTGATTCCACTAAGGTTTATGCGCCCGCTTCCGCGCAGCAGGATACGGCTAACGGTCCCGGCAGTTTTATATACGCGCTCGGCGCAAATCAATTTATGCAAAAACGCGTTAAAACAAACGTAAATAACAGCTTTACTTATGATATTTTGCCCGAAATAAAAAACAGCATTTCGGTTGCGCAAAGCAAAGGCTTTATGCAAGGCTCTTCTTTTGAAGACCTGGCAATTATCGGAATGAATATCGGCTGGGAAGTCTTTGACAGATGGGACGTAAGCGTTACTATTTACGATATGGCAATCGATAAAACCGTAAAGGAGTAAAAGATATATGAAAAAAACGTTATTAACGGCTTTAAGCCTTATTCTTGCACTGTTGCTTTGTTTAGCGGCGGCATGCTCCGGCGGGGGAGATTCGGGGAGCGATTCTTCTTCGGATAGCAGTGCCGATTCGTCGGTAATTTCGCCCGACTCGTCAAGCAGTACGCCGAATCCCGAGCCTCCTCAGCCTGAATATGTAAACATATTAAGCGATTGCGAGTTTAAAAAAGGATTTGACCTTATGGGATTAAACGGCGCAACCGACGGAACAACCGTTTTCAAGCGTATTCGTTACGGCACCGGTTTAGGCACTCCGCAATGGAAAATGGCGCAATGGTGGTGCAAATATAACCTTGCTAACGGCGTTGAAAGCTCAACTGTGGATAAGTACGTTTTAAAAGACGACCACAAGAGCGTTACCGTTGATATTCCTACGGGCGATTTAACGCTCGCACTCGATTCTACTGCAGATTTTCCGAACGTGGTAACCGCCGCGCCGTCTGCATGGCCGCATCTTTTAATAGAACAGGCATTAAAAACGCCCGTTCCCATTAAAGACAAAAAGAATTTAAACGCAAATTTATCGTTTACAATCAACAAAAGCGAAGATAAAAGAATAGAAGGCGGCGCAATGCTGCACTCTCAGTTTGCCTGGTTTATCTATATTGTGGATAAAAACGAAAACAGTCCCGGTTACGGCAATTTCTTGTGGTTTGGGCTTAATATTTATGATTCCGCAAGGGAAGTAAGCGGGGCGCATTCTTCGCAGGATACCGCCGGCGGCTTGGGTAACTTTATTTACTCGCTTTCAAATGCAGACTTTTTGCAGGAAAAAATAGAAGTCGGCAAGAAAAACGAATTCTCGTTCGATATATTGCCGGTCGTTCACACCGCGCTTTCCGTAGCGCAGGAACGCGGCTTTATGGTAGGCACTACTTATAACGATATATCCGTTACGGGTACAAATATCGGCTGGGAAATATTTGACAGATGGGACGAAAGCGTTACCATTCACGATATTTCTCTGTCATACGAAAAATAAGCGTAAAATCGCTTAAAATAAAAAAAGATATTCGCATAAACAGCGAAAAAAACAGGAGGAAAGAAATGAAAAAACTATCCACTCTCATCATGGCGATATGCTGTGCATTATCGCTCACCTTAGGCATGGCGGCACTGGTTAAACCGGTTAAAGCCGCAACGCTCGCAAGCGATCCGTCGTTCAATTTTATTGCCGGCGGCAAGGGCGATATTGCCACTATCAACGACGACGGTACCGTAGATATTACGGCAACGCCTACTCCGGGATTTGGTTTCCGCGCTAATGCAACTCTTCTCGGCGAAGTAAACCTTTATGACGTAAAACACTTTTCTACAAAGATTACGTTAGTTGATGTTCCCGTAAACGTTTCTACAATATTCGGTTTACAAACTGTACCTACAGGAACCGTAGGTGGCGGCAACGGTAATGCAATTAACATTATGTTCAGACGTGACGGCGAAAACGTAGTAGCGGTTTCAGTTTATGACGCGGCTGCATCAGAACCCGCTTACTGGGCACCCGGACAATTAGCTCTTCCCGAAGATAAGAGTATTACCATTACTTACAATTACGATGCATCTCCTCGCATTACTCTTACATTAAAAGATACCTATGCATTAGACGATTCTCTTATTAAACAGGCAGCTTTTGACGATCACTATGCGGCAAGCGGTTATAAGGGATATTACTCGATAAGCAGTTATTATATGATGGCTCCTCCCGCAACGCCTACGGCTCAGTACAGAATCGAAAGCATCAACGGCAAAACTCCGCTTGAAAACTACAAATCGATAGTACAGACCAAAATAGACGCTTTCAATGCTGCGGTAAACGCTCTTACCGATGACTCTACCGATGAAGAAATAATCGCTGCTAAAGAAGCCGACGTATTCGAAAGCGGCGCATACGCAACGCTTTTAGGTATTTGTGATGACGAAGCTAATACTTTGGCAAACGGAGTTGCTTCCGCACGCGCCGCATACGCAGGCAAATACGAAAAAGTTTTATACCGCGAAGTAGACGCTCAGATCGACGCGTTCTCGGCTGCTTTAAACGGCCTTGACGTAAACGACGAAACTGCAGTTGCCGCTGCAATAGCAAAATACAACGCTATCGACAGAGAAACGCTCAACGGTCTTTCCGAAACTTACAAAACTACGCTTTTAGCTAAGCTCGAAGGCGTTGTAAAGGGCGATTCATTCAAAGCGGTTGTAAAACACAAAACCGATAAATACATTGCCGAATACGAAGAAATGGTTAAAGAAGGCGATGCAGCCGCTCTTTCCACTTACAAAAAAGTAAACGCTATAGTAGAAAACTGGACTACTTATAAAGAAGAAAACTTTGTTACTTTAAGTCTTTCTGCAGATGAAACAAAAGCCTACGACGATCGTATTAAAGCAATCGGCGATAAGATGAGCAAATCTTTCTACTCTTCGTTCTGGACGGAAGGTAACACTTGGGAAGCAAGAAAGACCGATCTCGGTTTATATGCTTCCGGCGCAGGCAAATATTACGAAACATTAGGTTTCAATCAAAAACTTGAACTCGGCAAAACCACTACCGTTGAATTCAATATTATAAGCGTTCTTCGCAAACTCGGCGCAAACCACTTGCATTTAGGTTTCTATCCGGTAGTCGGAACAGGCACGAAAGGTACGTCTGACGGCGTAAGAGTAGACTTCTGGTTCTCTGCGGCAGGTCAGTTCGAAATTAAACCCGTAAACGGCAAAACCGAAGAAGCTATATACGAAGGCGCATATCTTTCCGTACCCGATACCGGCGATATCGACCTTGACGCCGACGAAATCGACTACACCGCAGGTAAATACGTAGTTTCGCTTTTAGTTGAAGACGGAACGCTTGTTTTAAACGTAAACGGAATGGAAATGGATCTTAACGTTTCGCCCGAACTTTATAAAGACGGCGCATATCTGACCGTAAGCGCAATGAGCGTTGAAGGCGCAGACAATAACGAAATTCTTATTACCAAAGTAGGTAATACTTCTTACGTTAAAGGCGAAGATCCTAAGCCTGTCGATCCCGATTCGTCTTCGTCAACCGATAACAATAGTTCAAAAGAAAACAGCGGCGATAACGGCGATAACTGCGCAAACTGCAGCGGCAGTATCGAAAGCAACGTTTTAAACATCGCTCTTTTAGCTTTGGCGTTTGGCTTGACTATAGTAATCCGTAAAAAAGTAAACGGCTGATAACTGACTAATCACACAAGAAATTCGCGGGGAGGGTAATATAAGCTACTCTCCCTGCGTTTTTAAGGAGAATCATGAATAAAGTAAAAGCAATCATTATGGGATTCGGAGATCGCGGGCAGGTTTACGCAGAATATGCAAAAAAAGCACCCGAAAGATTTGAAATAGTCGGTGTGGTAGACCCCGATACCGTAAGAGTAGAAAAAGCAAAAAAACTATACGGGTTATCGGACGATATGTGTTTTACCGATCCCCAAAAATTTTATGCCAAAGGCAAAATTTGCGACGCGGTAATCAATGCCACTATGGACAGTTTGCATTTTAAAACCACCGTTCCGCTTTTGAATGCGGGCTATAACGTATTGCTTGAAAAACCCGTAAGCAACAGCCCGGAAGAATTAAGGGAATTAAGCCGTCTTGCAAAACAAAACAACGTGGTTTTAATGATTTGTCACGTTTTAAGGTACGCTCCGTTTTATAAAAAGATCAAGCAGGTTTTGTTAAGCGGCGAAATAGGTAACGTTAAACATATGCATTTAGCCGAAAACGTTGCTATTTACCACGTTTTATCATCTTATATACGCGGTAAGTGGAAAAGCGAAAAGGAATGCGGTTCGGGTATGCTTATGGCTAAATGTTGCCACGACCTTGATTTAATCGTATGGCTAAAAGGCGAAAACAACGAGGTTGAAAAAGTCAGTTCTTTAGGCTCGCGCGCTTTCTTTACTTCAAAAAATAAACCCAGGGGCGGCGGCACGAGATGCCTTGTGGATTGCGCCGTGGAAAAAGATTGTCCGTATTCATGCAAAAAGCTGTACCTTGATAACGACGTTTATCCGTTTTTAATCTGGACGGGCGTTGACGGCAAGGACTGGAGCGAAGTTACCGACAGACATTTGCGCGAAGAGCTTTTAAAAACCGTAAATCCGCACGGAAAATGCTGTTTTGAAGATAAAGACCTTGTGGATCAGCAGTCGGTAATAGTTATGTTTAAAGACGGTTCAACCGCATCTCTCGATATGACCGGCGGCGTTTCGCGTCCCGGCAGATCTATCCATATTGTGGGAACTACGGGCGAAATTGAAGGTTTTTTGGAAGAGAATAAGTTTGTTGTAAGAAAGTACGAACCCGATACTTTGGGCTATACCGAAAGAACTGTGGAAATATCCGAGGACGTTTCGGGCGCACATTCCGGCGGAGATCTTCGTTTAGCCGAAGATTTTGTTTCGGCAGTGCTGAAGCGGCCTAAATCGGTTTCCTGCACCGATATAGACGATTCTATTTCAGGCCATCTTGCGGTAATCGCCGCCGAGCAGTCCAGAAAAACAGATAAAACGGTGTATCTTGATACTCTTGTTGATTGACAAAAAGCACGTTTCATGCTAAAATAACAAAAAAAGATAAAAAAACAACTTTTATATGATCGGAAAAAAACAAAGAGATATCCGCGAAGATAACAAAAGCGTGGTAATAGACTGCCTTTTAAGGAGTCAGATGACTCTTGCGGATTTAGAACAACAATTAAAACTTAGTCATACCGCGCTAAGAAAGGTGATGAGCGAGCTTATGCAGCTCAATATCGTGCGCGTTATCGATATTAAAGCGGGAGATATGGGGCGGCCGTCCGCACTTTATGACATAAACCCCGATTGCGGCTTTGCCGCCGCGGTTTGCCTTGGCGTAAGACGGCTTGAAATATTCGTCGTGGATATGAAGGGTTTGCAGATAAACGAGTTTATATCCGAAAACGAGTTTTCGTGCGCCGAGCAATTGTTTGAGTTTACAAAAAACAAATTAAAAACCCTGCTTGAACATTATCGGATCAAAAGCGCAAAGCTTTCTACCGTTTGCGTAAGTCTGCCGCTTAAAGGCGTTGGAGTAAGCGATTTTGAGCAAAGCAAAAATCTGCTTAAAAACGGCTTTTACCACTCGTTTGGCGGTGCGGAAGTTATTGTAAAAAGCAATAACGATTTTTGGGCTACGGGCGAGAGCAAATACGGTGCGTTGCATCATTATTGTTCGGGCGCGCTTTTATGCGAAATCGAGGGCGAAGCAAGTTGTTCTCTGTTTTTTGATCATATAAATTACAGCGGCGAAAAGATTGAAAAAGGAAGTATAAACAGTTTGTCCGACTCGGACGTTTTACAGCTTTTAGAAGACGTCTGCAACGAACAATGGATGGAAATTGCAAAAAAATACAGGGCGGGCGATATAGCTACGGTTGAAAACGTGAACGGCGCGCTGTCACCGCTTATCGATAAAATTTCCGTTCTGGCGTTTTTGCTTTGCGTTCCGCTCGTTATCGTCGGCGGCTTAGTCAGAGAACTCGGCGACGGATTTTTAAACGAAATAAACCGGGCTTTACAAAAAAAATCAAATGCAAAAGCCGTTTATTCCGAAATCACGGGCAGAAGTCCTTCCTGCGCGGGCGCAGTCTGGTGCGCGTCTTACACGTCGCTTAAAAAGTTGTTATAACCTAAAAAGTATTTTAATATATAAAAGAGAACTATCGCTTGAAAAACGATAGTTCGTCTTTTTTTTAGAAATAAACGAAATTGTGAGCAAATTATTTAAAGTGCCGATAACGGACTTATAGCCCGACTTTTTTATTACTTGAACTGTTTATTATATCGTTTAAAGTGTCGTATAAACGATACGAAGAAAGAATTTCTTCGGTCTGTTTTACCGAAAGGGATTTTATTTCTCCCGTCTTTTTATCGGTAATATCAAGTGCGTAAAAACAGTTTCCTTCGGTTTTTTGCATAAGCTGTTTAAGAGTAAGATCTCCGCTTAAAATAAGCCGTTTGCGTTCCTTTATGCCGCCTAAGTATATAGAACGGTTTTTGAATATCTTAACATAAGCGTTTTCTTTGGTTTTTGTAATTGCGCCGGTAAGCATAAACAGCGCAAAAAACAAAATGGAAATGTTTATGTTATTTTTTATTATTGAAAACACAAACAACGCAAAAAGCGCAACCGCGCATACTATACCCGTAATTTTTACTATAAGCATGGCTTTTTTTCGCGTAGTTACAAGCGATAGCGCGGCTGAAAAAATTCTTCCGCCGTCAAGCGGCCATGCAGGCAAAAGGTTAATCGCCGCAACCGAAAGGTTTGAAAATACTATGGTTTCGGTGTATGGGTAACTTTCGGGAATAAGCCACCAAAGGCACACAAAAAAAACGCAAACGGCAAGATTTGTTAAAGGTCCCATAAGGGCAACTAAAACTTCGTCTTTATAAGAAAGTCCCTCTATAGCACCGTTAATCACTGCTCCGTACGGCATAAGCGAGATTTTATTCATCTTATAACCCAGCTTTTCCGCGGTAGACGCATGCCCGTATTCGTGGAGTAGTGCGGTAAGGATAAACGTCAGGAATAAAAATACTTTGCCGGTTAGGGCAAAGTATAGTCCGAAGGCAAAAAACAACGGATGGATAGTTATTTTCATTTATTAAATACGATTGTATTTTCCACTGCGGCGTAGTCGGTGAGCAGGTTGCCGTTTTCGTAAAGATAAACTGCGGCTTTTTTTGAAGTGTGGCAAACGGGAACGTTTTTATTTATCTTTTCGCCCGTGGCAAAATAAACGAGATCCGCGCCTTCTATAATGCTCGAAAAGCTGTCGCTGTGCTTTATAGTTACGGTGTAAGTTCCGTCGGTCGCTTTTTCAACTTTTTTTACAGTGCCTTCGCAAACGGGGTAGATGGCATAATTACCGTCGATGTTTATAACGCCTTTAACTAAAGTTACGCCTTCTTCCTTAACGGGAAGATTGAGCGAAAAATCGCTGTAAACTCGTTCGTCCGCAATCTGCCGGGTTATGCTTTCGCCGCCGAAAACGCTTTTAAACAGCGTATTCATACCGCTGTTTTCCCAAAAAATGTTGGTTAAAATAATTGCTACAGCCAAGCAAAGCGCGGCAACTATCTGAGCGGTTATAATCGCGCCCAGTCTGCGTTCTTTTTTCAAACTTGTTGCGTCTTTTTCTATAAGTTCGTTTTTATCGTCTGATAAATCTGTTGTTGCCGCGAATTTTGCCTTGTCGTTCAAATGGTTTGAATCGTTTTCGAGATCCGAATTGATTTTTTTTATTAAGTTTGACTTTTTTAAAAAATTACGTCTTTTTGTATAGACGTATTCGCAGGAGTTAGTGGGAACGCCGATCATTTTTGCATATTCAACGCTGTCGCTCATTTTTTGCACCTCTTTTATTTAATCTCGCTTTACATTATGCGTGCGAATTTGCGTTTAGAACGTTAAAGCAAATTCTTTGTTATAATTTCTGTGCGAAATATTTTTCTTTAGCGTTTCTGCTCATATAAAAATTATAAAACGGCTTGATTTTTTACGGCGGTTGATTTATAATTTAGTAGTCGCAAGGTGAATTAAAAAATGCGACTAAATGCAATTTATAGGAGAAGAAATTATGTTTTTACCTGATTTATGCGCTATAAATCACGCATGGCTTGAAAAATATTTGCCTTATTTTTTAATAATTTTTATAATAGGCATAATAATAGCGGTCGTACTTTTTATAAAACACAAAAAAAGTCAGCCGCATTACGTTGCAAAAGACGCCCTGCTAACGGCTACGGAAATAGAATATTACGATTTGCTTTGCTCTGTCGCGGGTGACGAATATCTTGTTTTTCCGCAGATAAATCTTGCCGCCGTTATAGATAAGGAGAACGGTGCGGGCGGCAGAACCGAACTATTCAGAAACGTTGATTTCGGAATATTCGATTTTAATTATAAGCCGCTCGTGCTTATAGAAATAAACGATAACTCGCATCTTCGTTCCGATCGGGCAGAGCGCGATAAAAAAGTTGCAAAAATTTGCAAACAGGCCAAGATTCCGCTTATTACCTTTTGGGTTAAAGACGGAGCAGATATAAAAGAAATGCGTAAAGCAATTAAACAATACATAAGAGTATAAAATATGTCGGAAAAAAAGCAAAATAAAAAAAACGGTACAAACAACCGCAAAAAAGGCGGTTCAAAAAAATTCAGAAAGGCTGCGGCGCATTTTCCTATGCGCATGTTTATATGCGCGCTTTTGATTTTACTCGAACTTGTAGTTGCTGTAAATCTGGTATTCTTGCTTGACGAATGGTTTTATTTTGTCAGCTTTTTAGTTGTTGCTTTAGGTATTGCGGTTGTTTTTAACGTAATAAACAAGGACGAACCTGCGGCATACAAACTGCCCTGGGGTATTCTATTGAGTATTTTACCCGTACCGGGGGTGATAATATATCTTATATTCGGCAATCCGCAGCAGTCAAGGCGGGTGAGAAAGCGTTTTAATCAGGTGAATAAAGAGGCGGCTGGATATCTTGTAGAGCAGGACGGACTGCACGAAAAGATGGTCGAAGCTTGCCCGGACGGAGCGTCGCTTGCAAATTATCTGTCGGCGACGACGAAAATGCCGCCGTACGAAAACACCTCAAGCGAATATTTTCCGAGCGGAGAAGCTTTTTTCGATAGCCTTAAAAACGACCTTAAAACGGCTAAAAATTACGTTTTTATGGAGTATTTTATAATTACTCCCGGTAAAATGTGGGGCGAGATATACGATATATTAAAGCAAAAAATAATTGAAGGCGTAAAGGTTTACGTTTTATACGACGATATAGGCAGCATGAAAAAAACGCCGACCGATTTTGATACCCGGTTAAGGGCGGAAGGGTTTTCGGCGTATAAATTCAATCCGATAACGCCTATTGCAACTACCGTACACAATAACCGTGATCACCGTAAAATTACTGTAATAGACGGCAAAATAGCCTATACGGGCGGCGTAAACATTGCCGACGAGTATATAAACGAGATTTCGCTTTACGGCAAGTGGAAAGACAGCGCGATTAAGCTTACCGGCGAGGCGGTGGACAGTTTTGTGTTTATGTTTACTCAGCTTTACAACATATTTGCAAGGGAGCCTATAGATCCCGCGTTGTTTCTTGCGCGGCATAAAACTGAAAAATGCGATGGGTTTGTACAGCCTTACGGCGACGGACCAAGACCTATGGATAACGACTATACAGGCAAAAATCTGTATCTCGGCATAATAAACGCCGCAAAAAAATATCTGTATATAGCAACTCCGTATCTTATAATGGGGTATGAAGCGGAAGAAGCGTTGTGCGTTGCCGCAAAGCGCGGCGTAGACGTTATTGTTATGACTCCGCACGTTCCCGATAAAAAAAGCGTGTTTATAATGACGCGTTCTGTTTACAAAAAGCTTATAGACGCGGGCGTTAAAGTTTACGAATACGGGCCAGGGTTCATTCATTCCAAAATAATACTCGCGGACGATAGTCTGGGCGTAATAGGCACGGTGAATTTTGATTACCGAAGCTTTGTGCATCATTACGAATGCGGAGCGTTTTTAGTTAAAACCTCGTCGCTTTTAAAAATTAAAAAAGATTATCTTAACACGGTTGAAAGCAACGGGATTTTGCAAACGCCTGAAAGCGCAAGACTTACTTTAGCCGAAAAGCTTGTAAAAAACGTAATAGGCGTAATTGCTCCCATGCTGTAAAAGCTTTTTGTGATAGCAGGCTTTCAAAGGTTATTATAGTTTAAAAAATAAGGATAGTTAAAAAGCAAGTTTTTGCATTTAAATTATATTTTTTTAATTTGATGCAAGAGGGGAATGTAATTTAAAAATGGAGACAAAAAACATGGCAACTATAGATAAAAATATAATTTCTGTCTTTGAACAAATTAAGTCGGATATTTTTCAGACGAGGGGGAAAGTTCTGTCTGATGCAAATAGAGAATTACTTTCTATGTATTTCAGAATAGGAAAAATAATTGCCGAAAATGTTAAATACGGGAATAATTTCATCAATGAGCTTTCTAAAAGTTTGAAGATGGAATTTCCCGAAAACGACGGTTATTCTCCTCGGAATCTTGCTAGAATGCGTAAATTTTATGACACATACAAGGACTTATCAATTTTGCCACCGTCAGTGGCAAAATTGCCATGGACGCATAATTTTATATTGATAGAAAAAATAAAGAATTTTGATGAACGTATCTGGTATGCTCAAAAGTGTATTGAAAACGGTTGGAGTAAAATTGTTCTTGAACATCAGATTGAATTAAAATTATATGAGCGTCAGGCAGATTTGTCCAAAAAATTAACAAATTTTGAAAATAAATTGCCGGCACCGCAAAGTGAATTGTCGAGAGATATTATAAAAGATCCGTATATCTTTGAACTTGTCGGTTTAAAAGAAAAAATTGTCGAAAAAGATATAGAAACTGCTATGCTCGAACAGATAAAAACTGTTTTGCTCGAACTCGGGAAGGGATTTTCTTTTGTGGGAAATCAATATAGAATTTCTACGCCGAATAACGACTATATTATTGATTTACTGTTTTATCACTTAGAACTCAGGTGTTATGTAGTTGTTGAGTTAAAAAATGTGGATTTTAAGCCTGACTTTATAGGACAGTTGCAGTTTTATATTACTGCGGTTGATGAAATTCTTAAAAAAGAAGCGGATAATCCGACTATCGGATTACTACTTTGTAAAGGGAAAGATAAATATTCCGTTGAATGGGCATTGAAATCTACAACGGCTCCGATCGGTGTTGCTTCTTACGAAATAAGAAATTATTTGCCGACAGAAGAAGAGTTGAATAAATATTTAAAATAATTATTGAAAACTCTTTTGTATAAATATGGTATAATTTTGTGTACTATAGTAATTGCGCCCATGCTGTAAAAGCTTTTTGTGCGTATAACAGAAAAATCAAGAGATTTTTTGTAAATATTTAAAAAAAATTTTTAAAAAATCATATACAAATAAAAAAAAATATGATATAATAAAAAACAGAAACAATCGGAGGTACTGTACCATGGCATTCAAAATCAACGATACTTGCATTTCCTGCGGAACTTGCGCGGCTAACTGCCCCGTAAACGCTATTTCCGAAGGCGACACTCAATACAATATCGATGCGGATACCTGCATTTCTTGCGGTAATTGCGCGGCTAATTGCCCTGTAAACGCTATCGACGAAGAATAATTTGCATGTTATTTTACTGAAGGGGTTGTTGCAAAATCGTTTTGCAACAACCTTTTTGTATACCCGATATTAAAAACTTAAAAAATTTTTTGTTTTAATCATACCTGTTTTGTTTTTTGAATATAATCTATCAAGCGGGAGGATTAGAAATGGAAATCAGAAAAGCATCCGTAAATAATATCGGATATATGAAAATAAGTTCGTCAAAGCCGATAACTTGCAATTTTGTTGCGCCGTTTGAAATAGAAGAAATTCAGAGCGCGACCGTCACCGTATACACGGCGGACGTTTTATACGGGGATAAAACGTGTACGCTTAAAGCGCGCGCAAATTTAAACGCCATATGTTTAAGCGACGGCGCGACCGTTTCGTGTGAAAACACTGTGGACTTCGACGTTTTGTTCGAGTGCGAAAAAATAACCGAAAACTGCTTGTTGCACTCGACTCATATTGCGCAGAACGTAAAGGTAGAACGTCAGGACGATTCATACGCGATTAGTGCGATAATCGACTCCGAGATGGACTTTTTCGTTTTATCGCCGTTAGAATATACTGCAGATTGCGACGGCGCGATAGTAAAAAGAAAGGAGCAGAACGCTCTGTCGTTCTTTGCTTTTTGCAAAGGCGAAAACGACTTTGAACAGGAAAAAGAAATAAGCCTTTTGGCATACAAAATGTTATCCCATGAAGAAAGCGCGCGAATAAGCGGCGTTCAGTGCGGGATAAACGAAGTTATAGCAGACGGCGAAGTGTATGCCGAATTTTTGTTTATAACCGAGCGCGGCGAAACGTTTAAAGAAACGCTTATCTGTCCGTTCCGTTACGAAATAGAATGTAATAATTGTCTGCCCGAAATGACTGCAAACGTATATTGCGAAGTGGTTTCTTTGGCGTACAGAATGGAAAACGACCAAAGCAGCGGCAAAAACAATCTTTACGCATCATATTCGCTGCGGTTTTGCGCCGTAGTTTTTGAAAATAAAAGCGTTTCGTGCATAGACGACGCGTTTTCAACCGACTGCGAACTTGGTTTAAGGCGTGAAGAGTACGAGTTTTTTGCAGGCGTAAAAGAAAAAGAGATGCGCTACAAATGTTTTGGCGAAGCCACTTGCGATTTAGACGGTAAAAACGTTCTGTCGGTTATAGGCGGCGGCGTGTATGCTTTAAGCTATAATAAAGAAGGTGAAAATCTTGTTATAGGCGGAATTTTGCATGCCGACGTTTTAGGGGGAGAAAAGGACGGAGAAAAAGCTCAGGGCGTTTGCGAACTTACCTTTCAAACGTCGTTTTTGTGCGAAGGAACGCCTCTTTCGTTGATAGCTACAAAGCGCAACGTCACTGTTAAAAAGCTTGACGATAAATACGTTTTGGAAGGCGAGATCGTTTTCAGTGCGGTTTGCGTGCAGAAAACTCGTATTTCAATGGTTGCCGAAATAGAGGAAGGTGCAAAAAAGGTTGACGACGACAGTGCCGTAAAGATTATTTTCGTTGAAAAAGGCGACGAGCTTTGGACGGTATGCAAAAAAGCCGGAGTGAACGAAGATACTTTAAAAGTACAAAATCCCGATCTCATTTTTCCTGCCGAAAAACACACGGGCATCGTGGTTTACAGGAAAATAGATTTATAAACTTAAAAAAATCGGTTTTTGTCGATTGTTACACAACTTAATTATTGCATAAATTAAAAAATGATTTTTACAACGGTTAAAGAAAAAGCTTACGCTAAAATCAATCTTGCGCTCAACGTTTGCGGCATTAAAGACGGCTATCATTTGCTTGACGGCGTTATGACGACCGTGGATTTATATGACACGCTGCACGTTTCTAAGCGTAAAGATAAACTGATTACGGTGCGTGCTTTCGGGCGGACGGAATATCTTTCGGAATTCGTTCCCGAAAAGGACAACGCATACAAAGCGGCAAAAAGCTTTATGGAAAAATATAATACATTCGGCGCGGATATAAGCATTCAAAAGCGGATTCCGTTGTCGGGCGGAATGGGCGGATCGTCTGCAGACGCTTCCGCCGTTTTGCGTGCAATGAAAAAGTTATACAAAGTGCAGGACGATTTATCCGACTTGGCAAATACGCTGGGGAGCGATACGGCATATTTGCTAAACGGCGGTTTTGCAAGAATTTCGGGCAGGGGCGAGATAATACAGAAACTCGATGTAAAAACAAAACTTAATTTTGTTGCAGTATACCCAAACGTTGGCGTAAATACGGCAGAATGTTTTAAAACGTTTGATTCGTGCGATTTTAGCGGTGAAGTTTCAAACGTGGATAGTTTGATAGACGGCTTAAAGAAAGCCGAGAATTATTCCTGGTGCAAAGAATGTAAAAACGCGCTCTATCCGTCGGCGGCTAAACTTTCGCAAAACGTAAAGAGTGCGTACGAAAGCGTTTTATCTCTTTCGCCGCTTGCCGCTTTTATGACGGGTAGCGGAGCTTGCGTTGTGGGATTGTTTGAAACTAAAGAACTTTGCAGTTGGGCGGCGGATAAATTAAAGCAAACCGAATACGAGGTATTTTTGCTTTCGTCCGTATAATTTTTTTCTGCTTTTGAGCGGTTGTGTTTTGGGTCAATCTTTTACCCAAACGCTTTTCTCAATTACGGTAAAAAACGATTGACTAAACTTAATTTATTTTATAAAATTAAAAAAGCGCGGGTATATCGCGCTTTTTAGCTACAGGATAAAGGTGATTTTATGGCATTTGAGTATATTGAAAGATTTTCGCGTTTAGGATACGGCATGTTCGTGCATTTCGGGCTTTACAGCGCGTTTGAACAGGGCGAGTGGTATTTAACTTCTAATCCGCATCCGGATAAGCAAGCTTATTATAATTATATAAACAAATTCAACGTAAAAAAAACTTGGGCAAAAGAGCTTGTAAAAACCGCAAAAAAAGCGGGTTGCAAATATATAACGCTTACAACCCGTCATCATGACGGATTTTCCCTTTACGACACCAAGGGCTTGTCCGATTTCGATGCGCCGCATTCCGCTTGTAAGCGCGATCTTATTAAAGAATTTGCCGACGAATGCCATAAAAACGGAATAGTTCCGTTTTTCTATCATACGCTTTTAGACTGGCATAATAAGGATTATGCAAATAATTTCCCCGCATATATCGACTATCTGGATAAGAGTATAGAAATTTTATGTACGTCTTATGGTTCGGTGGGCGGTTTTTGGTTTGACGGTATGTGGGATAAACCCAACGAAAACTGGCAGGAAGACAGGATTTACGGCACTATCCGTAAATATCAGCCCGAAGCCATGATTATAAACAACACAGGGCTTAGCGAACTTGGCAAAACGGGGCATAGAGAGATTGACAGCGTAACTTTCGAGCGCGGCAAAACTACTTTTGTAGACCGTTCCGAAAAGCCTATAGCAGGCGAAATGTGTCAGGTGTTAAACGACCACTGGGGTTACGCTAAAGACGATTGCAATTATAAGTCGGTAAAAGAGCTTATCGAAAACCTTGTCGATTGCAGAAAGTTTGACTGTAATTTCTTGCTCAACACCGGGCTTAAAGGCGACGGATCTATAAATGTAATGGATAAATGTTTGTACCTTGAAATTGCAAAATGGATAAAAGCAAACAAGAATTTTATTTATAATGCAAAGAGCTGCTTTGTTACCGCCGAGAATGCGGATATAGTATATGACGGAAAATATTATTACGCTTTAATAAAAAACGTTCCTATGGCGGCAGATCCTAACGTTGCGCTTCAGGGCGTGGTGTTTAACGTAAAAATAAATGCAAATATTAAAAATGCGGTATGGCTTGATAACGGCGAAAAAATTGCAGTCAATAAAAATGAGTTTACCGTAAAGCCCTTTTATTACGGCACGAGTCATTCCGTAAGAGTAGCAAGATTTAAGGTTAAGTAAATATTTAAGATAATAAAAAAATCGGCGAGAGAGTTTTGAAATGCACCCCAAAAGTTGGACAGAGAAGAAAAACTTTTGGAGGTGCATTTTTTATGGCAAAAAAGGGACAAACA
>CAKVPH010000003.1 GCA_934796775.1 uncultured Clostridia bacterium | reverse complement strand
ATGAGTCCGGTACAATACCGAACTCAATCTCAAATAATTTAATTGGATTTTTTGTCCAAACTTTGGGGTTCACATCAAAAAATCGTGCGTCTTTTTTAATGCGTTACTTAAAAATAAGGAAGGGTAGTGCATATAAGTGGAATAAGGATGTATTAAAAAAGACTGTCCGATTTAATCGGGCAGTCTTTTTATCTTGACTTAATTCATTGATTATTGATTGTCTGTATTATCGTCGGAAGTTTCGTTGTTTTCGCTATCGGTAGCTTCTTCTGCGCCGGTTTCTTCAGCGGTTTCAGCTTCGGTAGTTTCTTCGGTAGCTTCGTCAGATTCTACATTGTTTTCCATATTATCGTAATCGTATTCTTTAGCGGGAGCTTCTTTTTCTTCCGTAGCGTCGGAAGCATCATTGCTCTTTGCGCTGTTTCTTACCTTTTTGGCTTCAATGTTCAAATGCGCTTTATCTCTGCTGTCACGATCGTAATAAGCAACGGTCTTATGTTTCTTGCTGCTGTTCTTGTCAACTATCATCTTAATAAGAACTACTGCGAGAAGAACGATAAGTATTGCCGCGATTATGATAGAAGTGATTTGGAGTGCCCAGTTGAACGAAGTTTCGGTTGACGAAGAAGTTTCAGACGAAGAGGACGAAGAACTGTCGGTAGAAGAACCGCTCGTCTTGTCTAATTCATGTTCAACGTCGATAGTTGCAAACGTAGCAAATACAGCCTTGCTTGTGCGATAAACTTCATAAACGGGGGTAGCGTCGTATCCGTCGAAATCTTTGGTAACTTCCTTGTTGTTTTCGTCGGTGTACTTAACGGTAGTGGGAAGACGTTTATAAGAAACGCTCTTATTTATTTTGTCGCCCTTGTTTGCAAGTTCTGCTTTTAATGCGTCAGCGTCAACAGACGAATTTACAGTGTAAGAATCAAAGTAAACAACGCCTTCGGTTGCGGTTTCGCTGTTGCGATCGCCTATCCAGAATTCAGGGCGATAGTTCTTAGCTTCGTTTCCGGTGGTAATGCAGAAAGTAGCGGTGAACCAACCGTTTACGCAGTCAGCTGCGGTTACTTCAATTACAAAATCTTCTTTAACTTCGGCGGTGTAATTTTCTTTACCTTCGCCGTAAAGCTGCATGGTGTTAAATCCGTCGAGCGCGTCGGAATTTACAAGGTAAATACGAGCAACTGCGTTTCCGGTTACGTAAACCTTAACGGTAATAAGGGTAGTGGTGTTCGCCGATAAAGTAGCGGATTGTCCCATATAACCGTAAGCTGCGTTCTTACCGGTGTTATCAATAAGTAAAGGTTGGAGATGTGTGTTTTCGCCGATCCTTTCAAGACCCTTTACTGCATCGGCATAAGTGCTTGTATATTCGGTATTTATAAGACCTGCAACAACGCCGTCGGGGTTGCCGTAGCCGCTTAAAGCTTCGTCGCTGGTGTTGCCTGCCGCTTTCGAGTTACCCTTTATAAGAGAATATCTTAAAACGTTTGACGCAACGCCGGTTTTAATCTTAACGTTATCTGCCGCACTGTAAGAGAAGTTATAAGAATCGGTATTTTTGCTTTCGTTTCCGTTGGGAAGATCTGCCGAAAGAGTAACTTTCTTAGCGTAGGAGTAAGAAGAAGTATCTGCAATGTTGTAATCTTCTTCGGTCATAACGTAACCGTCAAAACCTGCGATAATAGCATAACCGCTCGTCAAGTTCCAGGTGTTGTTATTATAATCGGAAATGGAAGTGATACCGAAATCAAAAGTCAAAGTGAATTTTCTGTCGGTTTCTTTGCCTTCCAAATCAGAGGTATTGTTTACATAAACGATATATTCACACCAACCGTTGTAATTGTCGTTTTCGTAATCTTTAGTGTTTACGTTGTCGGCAATAGTGGTTTTAACGATATGATCTTCGGAAACTCCGTTGCCAAGGTCGTTCAAAGTAACTGTGAGCGCACGCTCGGTGGGATATCTTACTTCTGCTTTTACCCAGAACGAAAGCTTTAAGCAATCGCCCGCTTTAACGGTATATTCTGCGGTAGTGTAGGAGTAAGTCGTGGGAGCATTTGCCGCATAGTTAAAGTAAAGAGCTTTGCCTGCGCCTTTTTCTTCGGGGAGCTTCTTGTCGTCTGCAATGCCGCAAGCGGTGTAAGCGTCTGATATAGAATCAACTGCTTTAGCCGTTCCGTCGGGGAGGTCTTTAACTTCGGGAAGATTTTTATCTCCTGTATCGGCAGTTAAAAGTTCACCGGATAAAGTGGATGTAAGTTTGCCGGCTCTCGTGTGAGAAAGAACGTATTTCTGATTGCTGTACTGCTTGTCCTCATTTTTCAAATAAGTTGCATTCCATTCGTTGGCAATAAGTGCGTCTGCCGCAACTAATTCGTTTGAATCGTTGTAAACGTTGTATTTGTTTGCGCCGTCAATAGCCGAAACAGCTTCGTCATATGCCTTTTTATCGATAATTTTAAAGTTTACGTTATCAAAGAAAGCGTAACCTTCAACGTATTCGTTTGTAATTTTATCCTGACCGAAACCAAGACCTAAAACTATCTTGAATGAAGAAGTAGCAAAATCAGAAGCGGAAAGGTAAACAGTGTATTTAACCCATTCGCCTTTGGTATTGATGTTCTTGATGATGAACGGATCGCGGGTAGAAGATATAGTGTTCTGAATAGCAACGTATGCGCCGGTTTCAGAACCTTCTGCCAAAGATTTCAGCTCCGCGCCGTCAATGCCGCGGGTTAATACCCAAACGGAGAGTTCTGCATATTCGTTATGGCTAAGCGAAAGAGTCTTTGACGAAGTGAACTTCTGAGCCGTACCTCTGCCTTCGGTAGTGGTGCGGTTGTGAATCATTAAAATCTTGCTGCCTTTGGTAACAAGACCGTCGTCGTTAGCTTCGGCGTCCGCTTCGATGTAATCTTTACTGTCAACCAACCCTTCGTAGTCAAACGGGGTTTTGGGGTTTACGCTTGAAAAATTCTTTTCCGAAGCGTTGTAAAGTTCTTTGTTAGTGTCGATTATACCGGACGGACAATCTGACTTAGCATAGTTTGAAGAAGTGGAGTTTCTCGATAAAGTCCAACCGATAGAGGACGAAACGGGATAATCGCTTGCTTTCTTCTTTGTGAAAGTGGAAAACTCGAAGTCGCCGTTGGTGACTTGCTGGTAATCCGTGGGATAGGTTTCTTCTTCTGTGCTTGAAGAGCTTGAAGAGGACGAATCTTTTGCGTCGCTGCAAGCGGCGGCAAATACCATCGACAAGCAAAGCGTAAGCGAAAGAAGAAGAACGAGTAAAGTTTTAAAATCAAACTTAGTTGCTTTTTTCATGTTACACCTTTCAAAATGAATTAAGTAGTTTTTTACACTTTTTATATTATACTATAATTGATTTTATAAATCAATGTTTTTAAGCATAAATTTTGAAAAAAACCTATTTTTGGAGGGAAAACAGGATTAAGCCTTTCGGCATGAGTTCAAAAAAAATATTATCACGGGTTTAAATTTTGCAAAAAGACGGAAACTATGGTTATGGTTAAACGTAAAAATGCATTTATACCGTATATTTTCGGTGCGATAATAGGTTTTATAAACGGATTTTTCGGCGGTGGCGGCGGAATGGTCGCCGTCCCGCTTTTAGAACGAGCGTATTCTTATAAAGAAAAAAACGCTCACGCAACTTCGATTGCCATAATTTTACCGGTAACCGTCGTTAGCGCGGCGGTATATATTTTCAGTGTGGACGTGCTTTGGGACGTGCTTTTGGTATGCTCTGCAGGCGTTACCATGGGCGGAATTTTAGGCGCGTTGTTGCTTAAAAAGACCGATAATGCGGTTATAGGCTATTTTTTTTGCATCGTAATGCTGATTGCGGGCGTAAAAATGGCAGCTTAAAAAACGAGAATAAGCGGGCGCGACTGGAATAATACACGATTATTTCATCGGCAATTATTTATTTACATATGAAATACGTTTTAATTTTTCTTACCGGCGTGGGCGGCGGAGTGCTTGGCGGAATGGGTATGGGCGGCGGCACGCTTTTAATACCCGCGCTTACGCTGCTTTTCGGCTTTGACCAGAGTTTTTCGCAAACGGTAAATCTCGTAGCGTTCGTGCCTATGGCTATCGGCGCGCTTATAGTTCACGCAAAAAATAAACTTATAAAAATAAAAGGCATAATTCCCATTGCGTCGGTTGCTCTCGTAGTTTCCGTCGGCGCAAGTTTTGTAGAACGAATTATAAGCGGAAACATTCAAAAAAAGTTTTTCGGCGCGTTTTTATGCGCGTTGGCTGTTTATCAGTTCTGGTTATTACAAAAAGCGGGCAATAGCACCGAAAACAAAAGTTTTACAAGCAAAAAAAACGCGGGCAAAAAGGCATAACAATTTTTTTTAAAAGCAATAAAGCCGTTTAAATTTTAGTCATATTGCATAAAAGTAAAAATCTGTCATTTGCTTTATAAAAATACGATAAAAATGATTTTTTTAAATGCAAACTGCGAAATATTTGCGATTTACGTAAAAAAACTCCTTATTTTTGTAAATATGAAAATTCTTGCAAAAAATATTGCACAAATATTTTGAAACCCCTTTATTTTTTTTGATTTATATGGTATAATGGCCATAGTCTGATAAATAGCGTTATCGCACTTAGGTTTATTAAAAAACAGGACTTAAATTGTGTAAAAAGCCCGTGCGCTAAAAAAATGAGGCTTTAATCGGAGTGCGACTGCGTTTCTAAAATAAATAGAGTGAGGCAAAGACAGTGGAAAAAATAGGAATAATCGACCTTGGGTCGAATTCTGCAAGACTTGTAATCGTGCAGATGCTGGGTGACGGTCATTTTATAGTAGTGGACCAGCTTAAAGAAAGCGTAAGACTCGGCAAGGATATGGAAAGAGACGGATTTTTGAAGGTCCAGCGCATACAGGAAACTTTAAAAACGTTAAAGATGTTCCGTCGTTTGTGCGACGCACACGGAATAGACAGAATAATTGCCGTAGCCACGGCTGCTGTAAGACGCGCTAAAAACCAGCGCAGTTTTTTAGACGAAGTGGCAACGACCTGCGGAATTAAACTTAAAGTTTTATCTGCCGAAGAAGAAGCTATGTTCGTCTACCGCGGGGTTATCAATACGATGGATATTCCAAAAGGCGTAATAATAGAAATAGGCGGCGGCTCGACAAAACTCGTATATTATAACAGAAGAAATTTATTGCATTACGAAACGCTTCCGTTCGGAGCGGTAACTTTAACCGAACTTTTTGCAAACGACGGATTAAAGCCCGAACAGCAGGCTGATAAGATAGAAGAATTTTTCACCGAACAGCTTAAAAAAATCGAATGGCTTAACGAAATCGACGAAGATACGCAGTTAATAGGTGTAGGCGGCTCATGCAGAAGCCTTGCGAAAATCAGCAAGGTAATGAAAAAATCGCCTTACACAATGCTCCACAATTATCACATTCCTATCGACGATTTCAACCTTATATACAATACGTTAAAGGTTCTGGATCTTGATAAAAAGAAGAGAATCAAAGGAATTTCGTCCAACCGTGCAGACATTTTACCTGGCGCACTCGCGGCTGTAAGTTCGTTTATAAAATATAAGAATTTCAGCGAGATAACCATAGCCGGCTGCGGTTTAAGGGAAGGGATTATGTTCAACTATGCTATGCCCATAACCATAGAAAAACCCATAAGCGACGTTTTAACTTACAGTTTAAAAACCTTAATCAAGTATTACAACTGCAACGAAAAACACGTCGAGCAGGTTTTGAACATTTCTGTTCAACTCTTCAAACAGCTCCGCGTGCTTCATAAATTCCCAAGGCAATATCTGCGTATTTTAAAAGTTGCGGCTTATTTGCACGATGCGGGAACCTGCATTAAATATTACGATTATCAAAAGCACAGCAGTTATATAATTTTAAATTCGGCTATATACGGGCTTAGCCATCGCGAGATAGTGCTTGCTTCGCAAGTTGTAGCTGTTCATAAAAACGACGATTTTTCGCTTTCGGATCTTGTTAAATACAAAGATTATATAAACGAAACCGACGTTGAAGTTATACGCAAACTCGGTATTATTTTAAGAATTGCCGAAAGTCTGGATAGAAGCATGGCTTCGCTCGTTACGTCCATAAACTGCGATGTACTCGGCGATTCCGTTATAATGAAGACCGAACTTGCAGGCGACGCGACTCTTGAAATTAAAGACGCAATGAATGCCGCGCCCGACTTTAAGCGTATATTCAAAAAGAATTTGGATATTCTGTAATAAAATAATTAAATAATCACTTTAAATACATTAAAACGGTTTTTTTCTCATATATTGTGTTATGAGAAAACTGCCGTTTTTTTTATTGTGTTTTATTTCGGCAATACTTGCTTTTTCAAGCCTGATAATTTTTTATCCGCGCGGAAAGCAGGTTGAAGCCGTCAAAAAAACTTATATCGAGCTTTGGCATATAGACACTTTTGAAGGAGGCGTCGGCTCGCGGCGCGCTTTTTTAGAAAAAGCGGCGTTATCTTACCAAAAAAAGAGCGATACTGTCGTAATAGTAAAAGAGCAGACGGTTTATTCTGCCGAGCAAAATTTTTTAAACAACGTTTATCCCGATATGATCTCGTTCGGCAGCGGAATAAAACTTCCTTACGACAGGCTCGTAAGCTTAAAAACGGGAAAATCGGACAAAAATAATAAAGAGGCAATAGCAAAAGCCGAAAAGAGCGGCGGCAACGACTATGCCAAAGTCTGGTGTATGGGCGGATACGTTAAAATTACCAGAAAGGGCGTTTCGGCAGACGGGCTTATTATTTCAGAACAAAAAAATGCAATACCGTATCTTGCGGCAAAGTTATCCGGCGAAACTTTACCGGTTAAACAGGTAACAGATTCCGATAAAGCCGTATATTCGTTTTATGCGGATAAAAACGCCGCGCTTGTAGGCACTCAGCGCGATCTGTTCAGGCTTGAAAATAAGGGAATAGATATCGACGTTGTTCCGTATGCCGGCTATAACGATTTGTATCAGTACGTTTCGGTTATAAGCGCAGATGACGAAAAAGCGTTTAAGTGCGGGCTGTTTATAGATTATATTTTAAGCGACGAAATTGCAGGGAAACTTGACGGCATAGGCATGCTCTGTTGCGATAAAAGCGGAAAAGTCAAAGCAAAAAACAGCCCTACCGACGTGTTTGATAAAATAAGCTATTCTTACGCATTGCCCGCGTTTACAACTGCGGAAGGTATAGCAAAGCTTAAAAATCTTGCAAACGATTACGAGCGTAACTCGGAAAGTATAAAAAGCGCACTCAAATATTTGAAATAAATAAATAAATGGTGTAAAATAGGAGAAAAGATGTCCATAGGCGATTACATAAAGACGCTTGAAAACGAACATATAGCTTACCAGACGGACGTGGATTTATCCGCGTATTGCACTTATAAAACGGGCGGACGCGGCAGCCTTATGGTGTTTCCCGCAAATGCCGAACAGCTTAAAACTTGTGCTTTATCGGCAAAGCGCGACGGCGATTTTGAAGTTATCCCCATAGGCTACGGTTCAAACGTGCTTTTTTCGGATCTTGGGTTCGACGGCGTTATTATAAACACGATAAAAGCGCGCGGCATAAAGGTAAACGGCGTAAGCGTAACGGCGGACGCAGGCGTTTCGCTTGCAGGACTAAGGGAAACCTGCCTTATGAACTGCCTTTCCGGTTTGGAATTTACCGAAGGTATTCCCGCAACGGTGGGCGGAGCGGTCGCAATGAACGCGGGTTGCTTTTCAAAATGCGTGGGCGATTACGTTTCGTATGTAAAAACCGACGGCGGAATTTACAATAATGCAGAGTGTCGGTTCGATTATCGCGAGAGCGTTTTTACGCGCGACTTAAACGAAACTATTATTTCAGTCTGCTTTATTTTAAAACCGGGCGAAAACGATATAATCGAAAGCAAGCGCGAAAGGTTTAAAAAACTAAGAAAAAATCAGCCGCAGGGCAGAAGTTGCGGTTCGGTTTTTAAAAACGACGGATTTTTTGCGGGCAAAGTAATAGATGCCGCCAACTTAAAGGGTTATAAAATAGGCGGGGCAAGGGTATCGGAAAAGCACGCTAACTTTATAATCGCGTCGGCGGGTGCAACGTCTGAAGATATTTACGAACTTATAAAATTTGTTAAAAAACGAGTTTACGAAACTCAGGGAATCGCTTTAAGCGAGGAACTTAAATACATAGGAAAATTTAATGATTGATTTTGATTATCATACTCACACAACTTATAGCCACGGCAGCGGAAGCGTTATGGATAACGCCAAAGCCGCAGTACAAAAAGGACTTAAAGGCATAGCAATAACCGATCACGGTTTTAATCACCCGGCTTTTGGAATGAGGCGTCGGCGTTTGCCCGATATGAAAAGGGATTGCATTGCCGCAAGCGAAGAATGTAAAATTCCCGTGCTTTTGGGCGTGGAGGCAAACATAACGGGAACCGACGGAAAAACCGACGTAAAAACTTCCGATTACGAGTGGCTTGACGTTTTTTTAGCCGGAGTGCATAGGTTTGTAATATTAGATTCGTTCAAAGATTATTTCGGATATTTTGCTGCAAACCTTATAGATTCGTCGCTTAAATTAAAGCCGAGCAACGCGCTCGTAAGGCGCACAACAAAGGCATATATAAACGCCATAAAAAGCAACCCGTTAGACGTTTTAACGCATCTTAACTTTTGCTGTTTTGCGGATAGTTTAGAAGTTGCAAAATGTTTGGAAGATTACGGAACGTATCTTGAAATAAACACCAAAAAAGTGCATTTAACCGATGAAGAATGGCAGAACATAATAGATAAAACCAACGTCAGGTTTGTTGTGGATTCCGACGCTCACTCGCCGGAACGCGTAGGCGATACCAAACTTTTTGAAGATTTGAAAAGTCGGATATATATTCCCGAAAACAGAATAGACAATATAAACGGAGCCACGCCTGATTTAAGATTTGCCGAGTTCAAAAAACGAAACGGCTGAACGGTTTTAAGTAAACAGACAAACAAAAATTCAAATAACCGATAAACAGCAGACAAACAAAAAGACCGAGCGATTTACACGGAGATAAAATTATGAACTTTACCGAACAGACAAAAAGTGAGCTTTGCGCAAAAAAGCGAGCTAATAATTTGCAGTTAGCTGCATTTTCGGGCTTTGTGCGTACGGCGGGGAGCATAATTTCTCAGCACGGCAACATAGGGTTTTCGGTAAACGGGCAAAGCGAATGTCTTGAATATTTTGCCGACGTTGCCGCGCGGATATACGGTGCAACTCCGGTGTTTAGTATCGGCACAAAAAACAAGCTCAGCAGTTTTTCGGTTATGGACGAAAACGGCTATAAAATTCTTGAAGATTTAGGCATTTGCAAAAAGGAAGACGGTAAAATAACTCTTTGTTTCGAACCGCCAAAAATCGTTGCCAAAAACGACGAACTGAAAAGAGCGTATACCGCCGGCGCGTTTATGGGTGGCGGGAGCATTACTCTTCCCGATAAAGGCGATAAAAAAAGCACAACCGGCTATCATTTCGAAATAGTGTTTTCAATGTACGTTACCGCGCTCAGCTTATGCGACGTTTTAACTCAATCGGGCTTTTTTCCTAAGCTTATTTCTCGTAAAGAAAGTTGGGTTGTATACTTTAAAAGTTCAGAAGAAATCAAGGATTTACTTGCCTTTATAGGCGCGGATAAAAGCGTTTTCGAGCTTGTAGACACAATGCTCGTCCGCGAAATGAAAAATAAAACAAACCGCGAAAACAACTGCTTTTTATATAATACCGATAAAACGGTAGACGCGAGCGTAAAACAGCGCGGCGCAATAGATTTAATAGAGCAAACCATCGGACTTGAAGCTTTAAGCGAAGAGTTGTATTTAACTGCGGAGGCAAGGCGCAAAAATCCCGAGCTTAGCCTTAATGATTTGGCGACGGTTTTAGGCATAACAAAAAGCTGTTTAAACCACCGTTTGCGCAAAATCAACGCCATCGCCGAAGAATTAAAATAAATAACAAATCAGGTACAAAACGTAAACAGTTTATACCTGATTTTTTTATAACAAAGTGATTTTATTTTTATAATACAAAAAAGCGCATGTCCGGCGGCGATAAAAACTGCCGCGGCATGCGCTTTGTTGTATCGTTTTCATGTATTAAAATATGCATTTTATAATTTTGTATAATTATTTACAAAAATTATTTTTCTGTTTTTATTTCTAATCCGAGGTATAACAAAATAAGAGACAGGGTATTTTTTATTCCGTCAAAATGAGTGCGCTCCATACCGTGAGACGCGTGTACTCCGGTGCCGATAAGCGCACCGGGAATATCGTAACCCGCGCACCACATAGCGTCTACGTCCGAGCCGTAATAGGGGTAAATATCCACTGCGTAATCAAGTTTATTTTTCTTTGCAAGTTCAATCAGTTCGTTTGTAAAATCGTAGTCGTACGGTCCGTGTGAGTCTTTGGCGCAAATGCTCACCATATGTTCGGTGCAGTTTAAATCTTTGCCTATGCAGCCCATATCAACGCCCAGCATTTTAAATATATCTGCGGGAACAAAGCTTGCGCCGTGTCCTACTTCTTCGTACATAGTAATCAAAATTTTAACGGTGTAATCGGGCGTTACGTTATAGTCTTTTAATATTTTTAAAACTGTTAAAAGCGCAACCACGCTTGCCTTATCGTCTATAAAGCGCGACTTTAAATATCCGGACGGAGTAACCGTGGTTTTTGTGTCAAGCGCGATATAATCTCCGCTTTGTATGCCGAGTTTTTTAAAATCTTCCGCACATTTTACGGGTTCGTCTATGCGTACGTACATATTTTCTTCGGTGTGTAAAATGGTATCGCCGTCGGTGTAAACGTGTTTGGAAGGGCTTACCGATAAAAACGTTCCCGTATATTTTTTGCCGCTTCTTGTAATAATAGTGCAGTATTCTCCGTCAAAAGTGGAAAGCAGCGGTCCGCCTATTTTAGTAAAGTTTATTTTATCGCCCGAAAAAGAGCGAACCATCGCGCCGAGCGTATCTGCGTGAGCGGCAAGGCCCAAAGCTTTTTCGTCTTTGCCTTTCAGCGTAAAAACAAAACAGCCTTTGTTCGTGCGTTCAAACGAAACGTCAAGCTCGTCGGCATAGCTTTTTAACACGCTTGCAATTTCGGTATAATAGCCTGTGGGGCTTGGCGTATTAAAAATTTTCAGTGCGGTTTTAAAATAATAATCTTCGTATTTCGAAACGTCTATTTTATTCATAATAATTCCCTTTTCAGCGCACGTAATAATGCGCTTTATATTGCGCTTTAATAAAATCTGATTTTTAATCAATTATATATCAAAAATAACTGCTTGTCAATTTAAAAAAATACAATTTTCAATTTAAAACGCTTTGCATTTTTTATAAAATATGGTAAAATGTTTTAGCATTAAATAAATAATCAATAACTTAATACATATAGGCATAACATGGATCAGACAATACAACGTTTAAAACAATTAAAAAAACAGAGCGGATTTACTTTAAAGCAGATTTCCGATCGTTCGGGGATATCTCTCGGCACGGTATACAAGATTTTTTCGGGCGGAATAAACAGCGTAAAAACAAACACATACGAAAAGCTTGTTGAATGTTTGCAGGGCGGAACGGATAAAGTAACAGACGATAATCAATCGGATTTACATTTAAAACAGGCAGTTAGCAACGGCAACAAAAATTACGGTTTTATAAAATGCGCGGCATACTCGGGCGAGCTTGCCGTTTGCAACGTGGATAAAAACGTAGATTCAATATTGCAATGTCTTTCAGACGCGGATAAAAAAGGCGTATCGCTCGCAGTGTTTTCCGAACTCGGAATAACTTCTTATACCGCAGGCGATCTTATTTATCAGCCCACGCTTTTAAACGCCGCGCTTAGCGGATTAAGCAGGATAATAAAGGCGAGCAAAAAAATAGAAACGCTTATTTTTGTCGGACTTCCCGTATGCGTGGACGGCAGAATTTACAACTGCGCCGCGGCGGTTGCCAAAGGCAAGCTTCTTGCTATAATTGCAAAAAAGAACATACCTAACTATAACGAATTTTACGAAAAACGTTATTTTACGGTTGCCCCCGAAGAAGTAAGATATATATCGCTATGCGGCTTTAACGTTCCGTTCGGCTATAAAATAATACTCAAAAACGAGCTTATGCCCGAAATGAAAGTTTCCTGCGAAATTTGCGAAGATATATGGGTACCCGATTCTCCCGCGGTTTCGCATAGCCTTGCGGGCGCGACCGTAGTTGTTAATTTGTCGGCAAGTAACGAAGTTGCGGGCAAGGCCGAATATCGCAGACAAATGGTTGTCATGCAATCGTCTAAGTGTCTGTGCGGCTATGTTTACACCTCGGCAGGTTTTGGCGAAAGCACTACCGACGTGGTGTTCGGCGGGCATAACGTTATTGCGGAAGCCGGCAGAATAGTGGGCGAATGCAAGCCTTTTAAAGAAGGCGTTGCCTACGGCGATATAGACTGTTCGTTTTTAGAATTCGAGCGTTCAAAAAAATTCAGCCGCGCCGAGAATTTAAGCGGTTACGTTTACGTTCCGTTTTCGGTTGCCGTTAATCGTTTTGAGTTAGAGCGCAATTTTTCGCCCACGCCGTTTATATCCGACGATTCAACGCTTCTTCGCGACAGATGCGAAAGCGTGCTTGAAATTCAGTCGCACGCACTATTAAAGCGTATAAAATTTATCAACCCAAAAAAGATCGTTATCGGAATTTCCGGCGGACTTGACAGTACACTCGCACTTTTCGTCTGCGTTCGCGCGATGAAACAGGCGGGCAGAAAACCTTCCGATATTTTAGCCGTAACAATGCCTTCGTTCGGAACGTCCGACAGAACTCATTCAAATGCGGAAGTGCTTTGCAAACTGCTGAAAGTCGATTTTAAAGAGATCAATATAGAAAACAGTGTTCTGGCGCATTTTAAAGATATCGGTCAGGATGCAAACATTGCCGACGTCACTTACGAAAACGCTCAGGCGCGTGAGCGCACGCAGGTTCTTATGGATCTTGCATGCAAAGCAGGCGGCTTTGTTGTCGGCACCGGCGATTTAAGCGAGAGCGCGCTCGGCTGGTGTACCTTTAACGGCGATCACATTTCTATGTATAACGTAAACGGCGCGGTTCCAAAAACTTTGGTTCGCGAAATCGTTCGTTACGAGGGTGAACGTTTGGGCGGAAAAATAAAAAAGATCGCGCTCGATATAGCGGATACGCCTATAAGTCCCGAACTTAAACCGCACGAAAACGGTAAAATTTCGCAGGAAACCGAAAGCGTTATCGGTCCGTATATTCTTCACGATTTTTATCTGTATTATTTAATAAAACACGGTTTTGCACCGTCAAAAGTGTATTATATTGCCAAGCATGCATTTGACGGCGTTTATACAAAGCAGGATATAGCAAAATATCTTCAGATATTCATCAAGCGTTTTTTTGCTTCGCAGTTCAAGCGCTCGTGCGCGTCCGACGGAGTAAAAACGGGTGCTCTCGCATTATCGCCGCGCGGCGACTGGCGCATGCCGAGCGACGCCGAAGCCGCATTATGGCTTAAAGATCTACAGCTCGCCGTTGACGAAGATAAATAGATTTTATGGGGAAAATTAAGAAACGTTCAATTAAAATTTTCATTCTTTTGCTGTGCGTAATGCTCGCGCTTTTTGGCGGTTGTTCAAATAATAAAACCGACAGCGAACAATCCTTTCACGTCCATAAATACGCCGTAAAATACACCGAAGCCACTTTAACAGAGCAAGGTTATAATACTTATACATGTTCATGTGGCGAAACGTACACTGAATATTATGGTTTTACAGGAGAAAAGCAAGAAAATATGAACGGTTATTCGGTTTTATTCATAGGCAACAGTTATACTTTCTGGCACAATCTGCCGTCGCTTTTTGAAAACGTGGTAAAGAGCGCAGGCTTAGAAGTTACCGTCGATTCGGTTACTCACGGAAGCTATTCGCTTATAAAGTATTGCAACGAAAACGATACTACGGTTGACGATCAAGGCGAAGGCAACGGTAAAATGGTAGCCGAAAAGTTAAAAAATAATTCATACGATATCGTATTTTTGCAGGATTTAAGCACGCAGACGATGTACGGAAGAGAGGCTTTTTACAAGGGCGCGTACCTTCTTAACGAAAAGGTAAAAGCAAACGGCGCAAAGTCGATTTTATATCAGACTTGGGCAAGAAAGCCGGGCGCGACTATCTATAACGATTCTTTTACGGTCGATGATATGACTAAAACCATTGCCGCAAACTATAACGTTATGGGCGAGGTTTTAAACGTACCGGTATCTCCCGTAGGTGCAGCTTTTTACGAATGTCTTAATCAGTACGAAGAAATCGAACTGTATTCAAAGGATATGAGTCATCCGAGTATAAACGGGCATTATCTTGCTGCGCTCGTTCATTTTGCAACCGTTTACGGATTAAGCCCGATGGGAATATCATATAGACCTGGCGGCGTAGATATAGTTACCGCCTCAAAGTTGCAGGAAATTGCGCACTATACGGTATTTGACGGTTTTAAAATAGAAGACGAATATCTGGTAGACAAAAAAGAAGTTGAAGACTTTTTAAAAGAAGAAGTAATAGGCAAATAATTTTAATAAAAAACAAAAAGACCTGAATGCAAGTTAAAAGCCTGCACTTTTGGTCTTTTTTTATTGTTTTTTTACGGTTTTTCCGTCTGAAATTCGCCAAAATCTGGCGTAAAAAATAACGACGTTAATAAAAATATATGTTATTTTTCTATAAATTCAAGCGTCTTTTTAGCCATATCGCTGACCGAAACTTTTTCGCAGCCGCTTAAAGTTGAAAGCAGGGTGTCGTTTATTTGATTCGTCCACGTTTTGGGGAGTTTTTCATACCCGAGCATTACGCCGAGAACCGAGCCTACCGTTGCGCCGTTGCAGTCGGTGTCAAAGCCCTGTTCAACGGCAAGGCATATAGATTTTTCGTAATTGCCGTTGCCGTACAGTAAGCAAGCCGTTACAATTTCGGCGTTAGAAATAACGTGGCACCAGTCGTAAGTTTGCTTTTCGTCCCAACGCGATCTGAAATCTGCAAAAAAGTCTTTCGCGCTTATGCCTTTTTCATAGCCGTCAATAACATCTGTAACGGCTTTATAAAGGCGCGAAGATGCAGGAATTTCGCCAAGCCCGATTTTTATTATTTTTGTTATATCGTCGGTTGTAAAAGCCGCGGCTATCATAGCCGAAACAAACATCTCGCCGTAAATTCCGTTTTTTACGTGTGAAATGCGCGCGTCGCGCCAAGCCATTTCGGCAGCTTTTTCGGTGTTCGCGGGGTTAATATATCCCCAAACGTCGCCGCGGATTTGCGCGCCAACCCATTCGCGGTATACGTTTTTGTATTCAGCACTCTGCGGGGCGGTGTAGCCGTTTAAAAAATTGATATACGCTATGTGTTCGGCAGTGCAGTATGCGTTATGCGTCTGAGTGGTAAGCCATACGTCGGCAACGTCGTCCGAAGTAAAATCGCGCCCATGACGTTCAACCGTTTTTAAGGCGATAAGCATATAGTTAGTATCGTCGTCCGAAGGCATCGCGTTAAAGTTTTTTGAATATGCGCGATTTTTTATAGGGAAGGTTATATCGTCCGTGTTTATTTCTGCAATTTCTTCGGCGGTAATATAACGGCGCAGGGGATAGTTATCCGTGCGTTTTAAAATCTTTTCAAGGTCGGCGCGCATAATGCACTCTACGGGTTTACCGAGCAGACAGCCGCAAATTCTGCCAAACCAGCCGCCTTTTATTTTGTCGGGTACGTTGCTCGGTTTATCCAAGGCGGCAATATTTTTTTCTCTCTGTAATTTTATAGTTAAAAGGTCGTTTGGCTCTATAAAATTAAAATCGCCGCGGACGGGCAGACTGTTTACAAGGTCAAACAAAACGTCGGTCATTTTTTCCTTATATTCGTTTGCGGGCATCTTTTTTACAGCCATAAACAGGTCTTTGAACTGTTCTATATCCTTGCCTTCGTCGTAGCTCTGGCGGTATTCTATATCCGACGACGTAAAATAAGTGTCGGTAATTTTTTCGTAGTTCAGCTTATATTTTTTACCTGATTCCGCTCTTTGGCAGTCGCCCGTTAAATCTTTGCATAAATAGTCCAGCGTAACGTTAAAAAGTTCGGATAGTTTTATAAGTTTATCTATAGTGGGCGCGGCTTGTCCCGATTCCCACTTTTGTATTGCCTGCCGCGAAACGTCTGCTTTTTCTGCAAGTTCTTCCTGCGTCATTTTGTTCTCGTTTCTTAAAAAATAAATTTTGTCTGATATCATAGCTACTCTCCGTTGTTAAAATTACTGATAATTTAACATAGAATTTATAAAAAAACAACCAACGTAAAATTACTTTAATTGCAACCTGCGGTTGCAAAAATACGGAACGCATGTATGTAATTAACGTGCATTCCGTATTATATACGTTTGTGTGAAAAATAAAAAATTACCAGCGATTTTTCACGTGTTCGGCAAACCCGATTTTATCCTTAAGCTGTAAAATCGTGCCGTCGTCAAGCGTTACTTGCCCCGAAAACAGCCCGAATACCTGATGCTGATTACTTGAAATTATAAGGGCGTTTGCATTGTCGTATCTGTCTATAAGCGGCGTGAAAGAAAGGTTGAACCTTCCTTCGTTATCGGTAAAAGTCCAAGGGGATAGGTAGTCATATTTTTTGCCGTCCGAGCTTTTGGGAATATTAAACGATACTTTATCTAACTTGTGCGCTACGCCGTCGTAAAACAACATATTTTCAGTGGCGGCGGAAGTATCGCCAAAGCCGTAGCCTATGTTAAACCCGAATTTAACTCCGTCAATAGTGCATTGCAGGCTTCCCCAGTACCACTCGTTTGAATAAGTCCATACGCCGCGCCCCCAGTCGAGCGTTGCAAGCGAGTTTTCTTCGCTGAAAACGTATCGTTCGTTGCCTATTTTAGCGTAGCCTTTTGCCGTAATGCAATTTACTTTTACGTTGTAATAAAAGTGTGCTTTTTTGTTAAACGGTGTGGCAATAGCCATTTTATCGCGCGGCTCGTTTGAAAGGTCAAATTCACATTCAAAATCTTTGTTATCGCAAAAGTTTTTGTATTTAAAAATCAGTTTACGTTTTCCGTTTTCGGCTGAAAAGCTTCCCGTTATAACTTTGTCGTTATATTTAGTCGTTCCGCTTCTGTAATCGCAGGGTAAACCTACTTTTCCAAGCGAAAACGCGTGCATTCTGCTTTTTGTTACGTAAGAGCGTTTTTCAAAGTCCAAAAAACTAACCGACGCAAGCGACATATACGAGTTATCGTCAATAGTTAAACAAACCGCTTGTTTGCCGTTTGAAATCAGGTAATAATCCCATTCTTTAATTCTTAGTTTTCCGGCTTTAACGTCTTTGCGGTCGTAAGTTTTAACGGCTTCGGTCGCGTAACCGCATTCGCATAAATTGCCTTTTTCGTCTAAAAGTTTTCCTTCTTTAAGTATTGTTTGCATTATATTTTCCCCATTTTTATTGTCAAGTATCATAACATATAAAATATGGTTTGTAAATATTATTCTTTATTTTTCCCCGTGATTTTCACATAAAAAAACTATGCATCAAAAATTTGCATAGTTTTAAGAAAATTGTTTAATTTTTATGTTGTTTAATTTTGTTCCTGTTCGGCAACCACTATCTTTGCGGTTTTAGAAAAACGCTTTACCGAAGCAAACGCTTTTTCGCACTGTTCGCGGGTGGAATAGCCTTCGCCTACGCATAAAAGACGGTTTGCCGTTGAAAAAATCTTGAATACAAAATTACCGTTTTTATCTAAGTTTATAGCGTAATTTTCTTTTTCTATGTTTTTCTTTAACGTATCGATTCCGCTTTTTATTCCGCTTAAAGACGTGTAACTTTCGGTTGCAAGCATCTTTTCGCCGTTCGAAGCTTTAAGGTAAGCAAAATATCTTGTATCGTCGCGGACTATTTCCCATTTGCCCGCGTATTTAACGGGAAGGTCTTTTTCATCGGCAGTAAAAGTTTCGCTTTTTTCAGGAGTCGCCGTTTGAGCTTTTATGGATTCCGTAATGCTTTTAAAAGGCTTTTTCTCTGTTTCGTCGGTCGCGGGTACAGGAATTTCTGTTTTTTTGCCTTCATGCATTTTGTTTTCGGAATTATTATTTAACTTTTCTTGTTCGTTTTCTTCTTTTCGTTCCGCCGCTTTTTCAATCTCGGGTTTTTCTCTTTTGTTCGAAGGTTTTGCCTTGCCCGCATTTTCGGGTTCTTTGGCGGCTTCGTTCAAAATGGGGTTGTGCGGCTCGGCGTTTAAAACGTCGCTATCAACGATATTTTCGGGAGTTTCTTTATCTTCTTGCATTAAAGACGGAAATTCTTCCTTTAAAATTTCGTTTTCGTCGGTTTTTTTCTTCTTTTTTCCGCATTTGTATGCTATAATAATTACGATGACGGCGAATATTATAACGACCGCGCTAAAAATAAGCACTGTTTCATAAATCGGATTATCTTTAAAATAATCTATTATCTTTTGCATTTTTCACTCCAAGCTCGTATTTTGAATCTTGTTTATTTAATTTTTTCCCTTATATTTTATTATATTTTACGTTTTATGTCAATAAAAAACTATTCCACAATTAAAAGAATATACAAACGCTTAAAAATCGGAGTCTGTTTTTAATTTTTTATTCGGAGTTTTTAATGAATAAATACGATATTGCAATAATAGGCGGCGGATTTTCGGGAATGTGTCTTGCTGCAATGCTCGATCAAAAAAAAGTGGGTAAAGTAGTCATTCTCGAAGCCAACAAACGCTTAGGCAAAAAAATATTAGTAACCGGAAACGGTCAGGGAAATATTACGAATACGGTGATGGACGCTTCGCATTATCATGGCGACCGTGAATTTGCTTCCGCCGTTATTTGCCGTTACGGCAATAAATCTTTGCTTGAATTTTTCAGTTCGATCGGGCTTTTAACTGCCGAGCGCGACGGCAAAATATATCCCGCAAGTTTTTTTGCGGGCGCTGTATCCGACGTTTTAAGGTTTAAATTAACCGACGAAAACATAGATATAATAACCGAGTTTAACGTAATAAACGTTACAAAACAGGATTTATTTTATATTACGGACTATTCATCGCGCGTGATTTTGGCTAAAAAGGTAATTTTTGCTTTCGGCGGCAGCAGCGGCGACGGATTTATGACTGACGGTACAAGCTATAAAATAGCCCGAAATTTAGGGCATAAAATAACCGAGCTTTGCCCGTCGCTCGTGCAATTAAAAACCGAACGCGAGAAAATTAAAGGTTTAAAAGGCATAAAACAGGAAGCTACTGCAACTCTTTACGACGGACAAACTAAAATCTGCACGTTTTCGGGCGACGTATTATTTACCGATTTCGGCATAAGCGGAAACTGCACGTTTTATCTTTCGGCATATTTAAAAGGCTTAAAAAATCCGTGCGTAAAAATTTCGTTTTTACCCGAATACGACGAGCAAAAACTACTTACCGCACTGCTAAAAAAAGCTGAAAAATCCTGCGACTATTCGCGGCTTTTAATTTCGGTATTGCCCAAAAATTTATCGCTTGCGGTGTTAAAATGCGTTGGCTTAAAAGAAAACGATTGCGCAAGTAAACAAGGAATATTAAAAATCGCACACGAAATTAAAAATTTCACGTTAAAAACAGAAGGCACGCTCGGCTTTAAAAGTTCGCAGGTTACAGCCGGCGGAATCGATACGAAGGATATCGACGTAAACACTATGGAAAGCCGTATAGTAAGCGATTTGTATATAATAGGCGAAGCATTAAACGTAGACGGCGATTGCGGCGGATATAACCTGCAATGGGCGTATTCCAGCGCGGCGGTTTGCGCTAAGGCATTGCTTGGCTAAAATAAATAATCAACATGCAAAAAATCAACAACATAAAGCTTAAAATAGGCGAAAGCGAAGATAATTTGCTTTTATACGCCGCAAAAATTGCAAAAGCAAACGTAAAAAACGTAAAATATTTCAAAATACTCAAAAAGTCGCTTGACGCAAGGGATAAAGGAGATATATTCTATACATATAATGTGGAATTATCGTTGACGGAAGAAACAAAGCCTTTAAGGGAATACCCGAAAGCAAGCGGCAAAGCCGTAGTAATAGGCGCAGGGCCGTGCGGGCTTTTTGCCGCATTATATCTGGCGCGTTGCGGCGTTAAACCCGTACTTTTTGAGCGCGGTAAAAGCGTTGACGAAAGAAAGACTGTTATTCAGAACTTTATAAAAACCCGTGAATTAAATACAGAATGTAACGTACAATTCGGCGAAGGCGGCGCGGGAACTTTTTCCGACGGCAAGCTTACAACCGGTGTGCATAGCGAAAGGGTAAAATGGGTAATAGAAGATTTTGTCAGCTTTGGCGCGCCAAAAGAGATAGAATACCTTTCAAAACCACATATAGGCAGCGATAAACTTCCTGCCGTTATAAAGAACTTGCGTAACGAAATTTTAAGGTTAGGCGGCGAAATTTACTACGACGCAAAGGTAACTTCCTTAATAACAAACGGCGGCGCAGTTGGCGGAATAGTCTACCAAAAAGACGGCAAACAAGCCGAGTACGTTTGCGACAACGTTTTGCTATGCGTAGGGCATAGCGCGCGCGACTTGTTCGAAAGCCTTAAAAAGAGCGATATTAAAATGGAGCAGAAGCCTTTTGCCGTGGGTTTCCGTGTGGAGCATTTGCAAAGCGCGATAGGGCTTAATCAATACGGCAAAATTTATGATAAACTGCCCGCGGCGGATTATAAGCTCGTAAGCCATGCGGGCGAGCGCGACGTGTTTTCGTTTTGTATGTGTCCGGGCGGCACGGTTATTCCCGCCGCAAGCGAAACGGGCGGGGTAGTCGTAAACGGAATGAGTGAATACGCGCGTGACAAAGTAAACGCGAACAGTGCAATCGTCGTTGCCGTCACTCCCGAAGATTTCGGTTCGACCGATCCTTTGGCGGGTATAAACTATCAACGAAAGTTAGAACAAAAAGCATTTGCGCTTGGCGGAAAAAATTATTCCGCGCCCGTTCAGCTTGTCAAAGATTTTTTAAAAAACAAAAACTCGTCCGCTTTCGGCGACGTTGTTCCGTCCTATCCGCTCGGCACTTCGTTTTGCCCTTTGCATGAATTTTTCGATTCGGTTTTAACCCGTTCGCTATCTGCAGGCGTTACCGATATGGAGCGAAAAATTAAAGGCTTTGCTTTTTCCGACGCCGTGTTTACGGGCGTTGAAAGCAGGACATCTTCTCCGCTTAGAATACTCAGAAACGAGGATATGGAAAGCGTTAATCTTTCCGGACTTTATCCTGCGGGCGAGGGCGCAGGATACGCCGGCGGCATAACCAGCGCGGCGGCAGACGGCATTAAAGCCGCACTCGCACTCGCACAAAAGTTACAAGCAAAATAAAATTACGCCTAACGTAATAATTTTTAAAACACAAGATAAAAAGCGATATTTTAAACTTTATTACGAAATAAAAAATAAAGGGGTTTCGCGATGAAAATCAAATATAACGGTCATGCAAGCTTTACGCTTTACGGTACGGAAAGATCTCTTATCATCGATCCGTTTGGCGACATCGGCTATGAGCAGGAACGCGACAGTGTGGACTATTGTCTTTGTACTCACACGCATTACGACCATTACGCAGTAGGTGCGGCAGACGAAAAATTTGTTATAGACTTTAACAACTATTCGTCGTTCGACTGGCTTAAAGGGATAGAAAGTTTTCACGACGAAGTAAAGGGAGCCAAGCGCGGAAGAAACCTTATTTTTGTATTTGAATGTGACGGCATAAAGTTTTGCCACATGGGCGACATAGGTCAGCCGCTCGATTTATCACTCACCGAAAAAATCGGCAAGGTGGACATTTTAATGATTCCCGTCGGCGGTAATTATACTATCGACTGCGCAACGGCTTACGATTACGTTAAGGCTATAAATCCCGCTTTAGCTATCCCCATGCATTATAAAACGAAAAGAAGTAACATAGATATAGACTGCAAGAAAGACTTTTTGTCTTGCTTTAATAAAGTTATAAAAAGCGGGCGTATTTTTGCGCTCGATAAAAATTCTCTTCCCGAAACGCTTACCGCACTTGACATAGACGACAGCGAATTTTAATCTTGAAAGCTACGGGACAGATGAGAAAAGAAAATAAGAATAAATAGGATTGATTCGGAATCAAAGAGGTTTGAAATGGATAACGAAATTAAAAAATACACCACGGCAGAGCTTGACGCATTGACCGTTCACGATTTAAGAATAATATTAAGCAAACTCGGCGGCACGCCCAAGCTGAAAAATCGTAGAGAAATGATGGACGAGATAATAGATATACAGCTCGGCAAAACAGTACCGCAGCGCAGTAATCGCGGACGTAAACCTAAATTCATCCGAGCCGAAGCGTTATACTCGGAATTTAAATTTGCAGATGCTCCTAAAAATACTCCGAGCGATAGCCATAACGAATCTGACGATAGTAGTTGCCGCAACGAATCAAGCGGCTGTCATAACGAAACAAACGGCGGTTATCGTAACGTGCAGAACATGTATACGGGTTATAAATACACCAGTCGTTTTATACCGCCCGACGGCGATTCGAATGACGAGCGTCTTAAAGAGGGTAACGTATGCTATAGAAAAGATGAAACTTTGGTTGAGAGTGCATCGTCAAAAGTTCTCGTTTCTGACGGAACGGCCGAACCTTCCGAAAAAATGGTTGCGGCGAGCGGCGTTCTTGAAATAATGGAGGGTTACGGCTTTTTAAGAACTTACGACATTCATAAAAACCAGCCCGACTTTTACGTTGAAAGACAGGTTATAAGAAAGTACGCGCTAAAAACCGGCGATTTTGTAGTAGGTTATGCGATAAATAAATTTGATAAAAGTTCGCTCAGTGTGTGTGAAGTTCTGGAAATAAACGGCGTCGAAGTTGAAAATTTTGTTCGCGGAACGCATTTTGACGATTTAACCGCAATTTATCCTTGCGAACAAATAATTACCGAAACCGCCGGCGACGAATACGCGCTTCGCTCAATAGACTTGATTTCGCCCATAGGTAAAGGTCAGCGCGGCTTGATTGTTGCGCCGCCAAAAACCGGCAAGACCACGCTTTTAAAAAAGCTGGCTTGTTCTATTGAAAGTAAGTATCCCGATATTCATCTGATAGTTTTACTTATAGACGAAAGACCTGAAGAAGTTACCGACTTTGCCTCTATCGTCAGAAAAGCCGAAGTCGTAAGCTCTACATTCGACGAATCGCCCGAAAAGCACATTAAGTTTGCCGAAATGTATATGGAGCGTGCAAAAAGGCTTGTTGAATGCGGTAAAGACGTTGTAATTCTTCTCGACTCCATAACCAAACTTGCCCGCGCGTACAATAACGCATTGCCGTCATCGGGAAAAACGCTGTCCGGCGGTGTTGATCCTCAGGCTCTTTTAGCACCTAAAAAATTCTTTGGCGCGGCACGAAATACTCGCAGCGGCGGAAGTTTAACTATTATTTCAACCGCTTTGGTAGAAACAGGCAGTCGTATGGACGACGTTATCTTTGAAGAATTCAAGGGTACGGGCAATATGGAAATCGTATTGTCAAGATATCTTTCCGAGCGCAGAATTTTCCCTGCGATTGACATTTATAAATCGGGAACCAGAAACGACGAATATCTTTTTGACGACAACTATCGTGAAGGCGTTTATAAACTGCGCCGTATGCTTGCGCAAAAGGATAACGCGGCTGAAATATTTATAGAAATGTTGCAAAAGAGCGAAAATAACGACCGGCTTATGGAAAGGCTTGACGGTTGGCTGAAAATAATAAACGGCTGAATTAAAGCTAAAAAAGCGATTAAGCCTGAACGAAACGTAGCGACGGTTTAAAACAAAATATCAAAAAACCGCCGAGCATTAACGCCGACGGTTTTAAAAATTTTAAATCATTGATATAAAGTAATCGTAAATAAAAGTCCTCACGCGGGCGTTTATTTCGCCCATTCTTTCGGGGTGAAACTGAACGGCTATTACTTTTTCGTTCCTATGTTCAAATGCTTCTATAACGTTGTCGTTTGATTTGGCGCAAACGATAAGTCCTTTACCGAGTTTATTTACGCTTTGGCGGTGCGCCGAATTTACTATAAGGTTTTCGCCGAACAGTTCGCGCATAAAACCTTTTTTAGAGTCGGTTATTTTGTGCGTAACGTCTTTGTTTTTTGCGTAATGAATTTCTTCGTGCAAAATGCTTTGGTTAAGCGTTCCGTCAAAAAACACGTTCAAAATCTGCAATCCGCGGCAAACGCCCATTATGGGAGCTTTGCGGTGCAAAAACAGAGCGATTAAATATAACTCCGAAATATCGCGTTTTAAACTTACGGCTTTGCAGTTCGTTCTTGCCGTTTTGTATAAACACGGCGAAACGTCGCCGCCGCCTGCAAGCAAAAGCGCGTCGCAGCGTTTTGCGTCGGCAACGTTTTCCGAAATTACGCACTCTGCGCCCGAGTCGTTCACGGCTCTGTTGTAATTTACTAAAACGGCGGGATCGCCGTAGACAAAAATTTTTTTCATATATCGTTACATAGTACGCTAAAAACTTAAAAAAGGCGACTTTATCGCCTTTTAATTATCGCCGACTAACGGTAAACTTAAGGAGAACAAAATGAAAATAGGAATGATTATAGCAATGGAAAAGGAGTTTTGCGACTTACTTTCCTGCTTAAACGACGTATCGCAAAACGAAAGCGGCGTGCCTTATACGTATTTTACCGCGAAATATAAGGATAAAGAATTATATATAGTAAAATCCGGAATAGGCGAAATTGCCGCCGCCGGAGCCGCTCAGTTTTTAATTACCCGTTATGGGGTAGAACTTATTTTAAACTTCGGTATCTGCGGCGGACTTAAACCCTCGTTTAAAAAATCAGATACCGCTGTTATAGATAAAATAGTTCATTACGGGTTCGATACCTCTGCCGTAGATCCTGTAAGACCGGGCGTTTATCCCGATGAAGAAAGCGAGTTTATTCCGACCGACAGAAAGCTTTTTGAACTTATAAAAACCTTGGACAGCACTGCAAAACCCGCGGTTTGCGCCTCGGCTGATTTATTTATAGGCAGAGCCGAAGATAAAGAGCGGCTGATAAATGACTTTAACGCAGACGTTTGCGAAATGGAAAGCGCGGGAATTTTGCTGACGTGTAAAAGAAACGGAGTACCTTGCGCGTTCGTAAAGTCCGTAAGCGACGATTCCGACGGCGTATATTTTGAAGAATATAACCGTCTTGCTTGCCAAAAACATATTTCGCTCATAATAAAAATTTTAGAAGCGTTATAAGTTTAAAGGTTTTAATTTAAAAATGAAAACTTTTCATATAATCTGCGCAGGGCAGGAAGAAGTCCTCGATATCAAACGTGAAAACGGCGATTTTGTTATTGCGTGCGACGGCGGTTTTAAATACGCCTTGAAGTATAACGTAAAATGCGATATGGTTTTAGGCGATTTCGATTCTCTTGGTTTTATTCCCGCTTTGCCTGAAAATCAGATAAAAAAACTCCCTTGCGAAAAAGACGATACCGATACTTTTGCCGCAGTAAAACTCGGACTTGAAAACGGGTACGATAACTTTGTGTTATACGCGGCGTCCGGCGGCGAAATCGATCACACTCTTGCAAATATTTCTGCGCTCATTTATATTGCTCAACACGGAAAATCAAACAGAATGACCGACGGCTCGCGTGCAATCACCGCCGTTTGTAACGGCGAAATAACTTTTGATGACAATGCGCGCGGAAAAATATCCGTTTTAAGCGCGGATAAAACTTGCAGAGTAAAAATAAACGGACTTAAATACGAATTTGACGGCGAAATAGCGAACGCTTTTCCGATAGGCGTAAGTAACGAATTTATCGGAAAAGAAAGCCGTATAAAAGTCTGCGGTACGGCAATAATAGTCTATCCCGCGGCTGAAGTTATACAAATACAAAAATAACGGGCAGGTAGAAATGAAGATAAAAAGCGATATAGAAATAGCTCAAAGCAAAAAGCTAAAAAAAATAGAGAGAATTGCAAAAAAAGCAGGTATTCCCGAAAACTCCATTGAGTGTTACGGAAAATACAAAGCTAAAATAGACGTCTCTTTTGCGAATGATTTAAAGCGCAAAGCAAAACTCGTCCTTGTTACTGCAATAACGCCCACGCCTGCAGGCGAAGGCAAAACAACTACAACGATAGGCCTTTGCGACGCGCTTAACAGAATGAACAAAAACGCGGTTGTCGCTTTAAGAGAACCTTCTTTAGGTCCCGTGTTCGGCGTAAAGGGCGGCGCGGCCGGCGGCGGATATGCACAAGTAGTTCCTATGGAAGATATAAACCTGCATTTTACGGGCGATATTCACGCCGTGGGCGCAGCAAACAACTTGCTTGCCGCAATACTCGATAATCATATTTTCAGAGGAAATAAGCTGAATATCGATACGCAGAATATCACATGGAAAAGATGCGTGGATATGAACGACCGTCAACTGCGTTTTATAACCGACGGATTAGGCGGCGAAAAGAACGGAGTTCCTCGCTCGGACGGCTTTGAAATAACCGTAGCTTCCGAAATTATGGCGGTGCTTTGCTTGTCTGAAAACATATCGCAATTAAAAAGCAATCTTGCGGCAATCGTTGTGGGGTACGATAAATCCGGTAATCCCGTAACCTGCGGCGACTTAAAGGCTCAGGGTGCAATGACTGCTCTTTTAAAAGACGCAATCAAGCCGAATTTAGTCCAGACGCTCGAAGGCTCGCCCGCAATAGTCCATGGCGGACCGTTTGCCAATATTGCCCATGGCTGTAACTCGATAATAGCTACAGATCTTGCAATGAAAGTTTCCGACTACGCCATTACCGAAGCAGGCTTCGGCGCAGATCTCGGCGCGGAAAAGTTCTTTGATATAAAATGCAGAAAGGGTAAATTCAAGCCTTCCGCTTGCGTAGTAGTGGCAACCGTACGCGCTCTTAAAATGCACGGCGGTTTAAAAAAGGACGAATTAGGGCAGGAAAACCCGGAAGCTTTAAAAAGAGGTATTCCTAATCTTTTGCGTCACGTTAAAAATATTACAAAGGTCTATAAGCTTCCGTGCGTGGTGGCGGTAAACGCCTTCCCGTCGGATACAAAAGCCGAACATAACCTTTTGATCTCCGAGTGTGAAAAACTCGGGATTAAAGCGGTGCTGTCCGATGTGTACGCAAAAGGCGGTAGGGGCGGAATCGCACTTGCCGAAGAAGTGGTAAGACTTTGCGAAGGCAACTTAAAAAACGAGTTCGATTTTTGTTATCCGCTTGATCTCGGGTTGAAAGAAAAAATCGAAAGCGTTGTAAAAAAAATATACGGCGGGAGCGGCGTTGAGTTTAGCGAAAATGCGATTAAGCAGATGCAGGCTTTACAAAAATTCGGCTATTCGTCGCTGCCTGTATGTATAGCTAAAACCCAGTACAGTTTTTCCGATAATCCGCTTTTACTGTGTGCGCCCGAAGACTTTAAGGTATCTGTAAAAGGTCTTAAAGTTTCCGCGGGAGCGGGGTTTGTAGTCGTTTATACGGGCGACGTTTTAACTATGCCCGGGCTTCCCGAGCGACCTGCCGCCGAGCTTATCGATGTATCTTCTGACGGTATAATTTCGGGGTTGTTTTAAAAAATAGCGTTTCGTAATAATTTTTAAAATTCGGCTTATAAAAAGCGATTTTAAAAGTTTTTATGTTTAACGTAAAACATTTTGATAAAAATATGACGGAGCATTTTATGTATTGCCCCGTCTTTTTGTTGCAGTTATTAAATTTTACAGGTTGTCAAACATAAGTTTTATTCCCATATCCTTAATGAGTTTGTTCGCCGTTTTTACGCGGTCGGCTTTGTACTCGTTAATTCTGTGGCTGTCAAAACCTACGCTCAATTTTACGCCCGATTTTTTAACTATGTCCTGCTGAGTTTTGTCTTTAAAAAAGTCGGTTACATACTCGTGTATGTGAAAGCCGTGCAGACTGTCGTAGTTCACGTTGATTTCCCAAAATATGTTGTTTGCCGCCATTTTTCTAAAATACGAATTAGGCTCTTCGCCTATGTCCGAAATGAATTTAAACATATCGGTGTGAGCTATTCCCGTCGGACAGCCGCAACGCTTTGCAAACGAAAAAATATTGCCGTGGACAGTGGAGTGATTTACGTTATCAAGATTTTCAACTAAGCAATAATCGAAATACGAGATATCGGTTTTGTCCGGAAGGGCGTATCTTTCTTTACAAATAAGGGTGGCCACTTCTATACCGGATAAAATCTTTATTCTGTTCTTATATTTTTCCTTTATAAGTTTCATGTGGTCGTAGTAACGTAATAAGCCCGAGCCGTAATCCGAGTCAAGGGCCGGTCCCTTGTCGTAAACCATTTCCGTACTCGGGTAAGCTATTCCGTAGTTGTGGTCGGTAATTCCCAAAAGCTCTATTCCGTTGGCTATTGCAGTTTCAACTACTTTTTCTATTTTGTCCTGCGAGTCGAACGAGTAATAAGTGTGCGCGTGTAAATCCTGTATCATATGTTCTGCTCCTTATTTATGTTTGGTAAAAATTTTATAATTTAAAAAATAAGTTTTATCTTTTCCGAACTCAAATCCACTTCGGGTTTTTTATCTGTTACCACTAAGTCGTATTCGTCAAGTCGGCAAACTTTATAAGTCGTCTGTGCTTCGAATTTGGTGTGGTCCACTATAAGAATTTTATATCTGCAATTATTAAGCGCTGCAAGCTTTAATTCCTTTTGTTCGACCGAACGCTCATAGGTGTAAGAGTCCGCTATCGCCGCGCATGATGCAATCATCAGGTCGAAAGTGAAATCGTTAAGCTGACGAACCGTCCAGCTTCCAAGTGCGCAGTTTGTGTTGTTCTGAACCGCTCCGCCCAGAATAATCAAATTTATGTTAGGTTTTTGCGCAAGCAAAAGCGCGGCTTGCAGGTTGTTTGTAACAACCGTTTTAAACGCAAGGTCAAGCCTTTGCGCAAGGGCGAGCGCTGTGGACGAGCTGTCAATAAAAAGCGTTTTGAACGGGGGAACGTGGTTTAACGCTTTAGTTGCCGCGCGCTGTTTTTCGTCCGCATTTTTCTCCATACGAAAGAAAATGGAAATTTCTTCGGTGTTCTGCGGCAGAATCGCTCCGCCGTGACTGCGTTCTACAAGCCCCATGCTTTTTAGCTCTGCAAGGTCGCGCCTTATCGTTGCCTCGCTTACGTATAAAGTTTTTGCAAGTTTTTGTACGCTTGCCTTTTTATTCTCTTTTAAAATGTTCAGTAAATCGGTTTGCCGTTCGCTTAGTGCCATAAAATCTGCTCCGTACTTGCTTATATTTGTGTTTAAATCAAATAATCGGCGGTAAAATTGCTTAAATTCGGTTTAAGTTTGCGCATTTCTGCTCGTTTATGCTTATATTTTGTCATAAAAAAATTTGTTTGTCAATCTTTTGAACACATATAGACAAAATAAAAAAGCTGTGATATAATGAACGCAACAATAAAATTTTTAAGGGGTTACTCGTGAAATATTTTCTTGCAATAGACATCGGCGCATCGTCCGGCAGACATATACTCGCTCATATAGAAAACGGTAAAATTATTACCGAAGAGATATATCGTTTTTCAAACGGACCGGTTGCGTCGAAAAGAGGTAACAACGAAGACTGTTTAAAATGGGAGCACGAAAGATTGTTCCGTGAAATTCTTAACGGTTTGAAAAAAGCCGGCGAAATGGGCAAAGCACCGTATTCGGTCGGAATAGATACCTGGGGCGTCGATTACGCGCTTTTAGATGAAAACGACAAAGAGATCGACGGCATATATTGTTATCGCGATCACAGAACGGATAAGACCGTTCCCGAAGTTCATTCGATAATACCGTTTGAAAAGCTGTTTGAAAAAACGGGCATTCAGTTTGCTGTTTTCAATACCGTTTACCAACTGCTCGACGACGTAAAGACGGGCAGAATAAACAACGCAAAGAGCTTTTTAATGCTCCCCGATTATTTTCATTTCCGTTTGACGGGCGTTAAAAAACAGGAATACACCAACGCCACTAATACAGGCATGGTAAACGCTAAAACCCACAAGTGGGACGAAGAAATTCTCGAGACGCTCGGTTACAAAAAAGAATTGTTCGGCGAACTTTCTCAGCCGGGTACTGTCGTAGGTGAGTTTACCGACGAAGTTGCAGCGTTCACGGGTTATAAAGCAAAAGTAATTCTTCCCGCCACGCACGATACCGCAAGCGCGGTTCTTGCCGCTCCGTTAAAAGGACATACTCCTTATATATCAAGCGGAACGTGGTCGCTTTTAGGCGTTGAACAAAACGAAGTTCATACCGCGGCTGTCGCAAGAGAAAACGATTATTCCAACGAGGGAAGCGTCAATTTCACCTTCCGTCTGCAAAAGAATATAATGGGACTTTGGATGATTCAGCAGGTAAGGCACGAACTAAACGATAAATATTCGTTTGCAGAACTCGCGGATATGGCAAGAGCAAATCCCGTTCCCGATGAGATAGACGTAAACAAACCGCGCTTTTTGTCTCCCGAAAATATGACGAGAGAAATAGAAGACGAAGTAGGCAGAAAACTTGCCACCGGCGAAATTGCGTATGTAATTTTCAATAACCTTGCAAGAGATTACGCTTCGAGCCTTAACGCTTTAGAGCAGATTACAAACGAAAAATACGATACGCTTAACATCATAGGCGGCGGCAGTAAGAACATTCTTTTAAACGAACTTACCGAAAAGTATACGGGCAGAAAAATTATCACCGGACCTGCGGAAGGCACCGCTATAGGCAATCTTATGATGCAGATGATAGGTGCGGGCGTTATAAAGGACGTAGCCGAAGGCAGAGAGTTTGTTAAAAGATCGTTCGATATTGCCGAACTGTAAATCGCAAAATTATAAACTGCGGCAATATTATAATTAAGTAAATGAGCGGCAATGCCGCAATAAAAAAATAAATTAAAAAACGTACAACTATAAATATCAAGGAGTGAACACATGACCAGATACGAACAAGCAAGGGAAATGTACGCAAAGTACGGCGTAGATACCGACAGCGCGCTTAAAGCACTAAAAGAAATTCCCGTAAGCGTACATTGCTGGCAAGGCGACGACGTTTTGGGATTTGACGGATCCGATTCGCTTGACGGCGGAATACAGACCACCGGAAATTATCCCGGAAAAGCAGTCGGCTTCGAACAGCTTAAACAAGATATTGTAAAAGCCTTTTCTTTAATGCCGGGCAAAAAGCGTCTGAATCTTCACGCAAGTTACGCGGTATTAGGAGCAGACAAGGGAAAAGTAGACAGAGACGCTTACACATACGAATATTTCAAACCTTGGGTTGAATTTGCTAAGGCTAACGGAATTTCGGGTATCGACTTTAACCCCACGTTCTTCGGACATCCTAAGATGAAAGACGGTTTGTCGCTTTCTTCTCCCGACGAAGCTACCCGCACTTTCTGGGTAAACCACGGAAAAGCTTGCATGCGGATCGCGGCTGAAATAGGTAAGGCTATGAACAGTCCCTGCCTTGTAAACATCTGGATCCCCGACGGATATAAAGATATTCCTGCGGACAGGCTGTCGCCGAGAGTTCGTCTTAAAAAATCTCTTGACGAGATTCTTGCGGGATACGATAAAAAGTGGGTTATTCCCGCAGTCGAAAGCAAAGTTTTCGGTATAGGTCTTGAAAGCTACACCGTAGGCAGCAACGAATTTTATCAGAATTATGCGGCTAAGGCAGGTATATGCTGCTTGCTTGATACCGGCCACTATCATCCGACCGAAGTCGTTTCCGATAAGATTCCCGCGCTTTTAGCGTTTTACGATAAAGTTGCTCTTCACGTTTCGCGCCCCGTTCGTTGGGACAGCGACCACGTTGTTATCTTAGACGACGAGCTTAAAGAAATAGCTAAAGAAATCGTTCGTAACGACGCAACCGAAAAAGTTATAATCGGTCTTGACTATTTCGACGCTTCTATTAACCGTATCGGCGCATGGGTTACCGGCGTACGCAGTATGCAAAAAGCACTTATGTACGCGCTTCTTCTTCCCAACAAACAACTCAGAGAGTTGCAGGACGAATTCAAGTTCGGTAAGATTATGTACTTAAACGAAGAATTCAAAACACTGCCGCTCGGCGACGTATGGGATGAATATTTAAGACTTCAGGGTATGGACAACGACTGGTATAAAGAAGTTGAAAAATACGAAAAAGAAGTTCTTCTTGCCCGCAGATAATTTTCAGGCTTTAGCCTTGGCAAAAATAATTCTTGTCGATAAGCTAAAACCTTTAAAGCAAAAAAGAATATAAAAATAAATATTAAGAAAAAATATAATTATTAATATAAGGAAAGGTAAACGAAATGAAATCACCATTTGAAATCAAGAAGGAAATCTGTGAAGTCGGTCATAAGCTTTACAACAAGAACTTCGTTGCCGCAAACGACGGTAACATCTCCGTTAAAATCAACGATAACGAATTCTATTGCACTCCGACCGGCGTATCCAAGGGTTCTTTAACTCCCGACATGATAATCAAGGTTGACAGAGAAGGCAAAAAGCTCGAAGGCAAGCTCAATCCTTCTTCCGAAATTAAAATGCACATGCGCGTTTATAAAGAACGTCCCGACGTAAACGCCGTAGTTCACGCGCATCCTCCCGTTGCAACCGCATTCACCGTTGCGGATATCGACCTTGATCAGTACATTCTTCCCGAAGCGGTACTCACAATCGGCGACGTTCCTACCTGTGATTACGGAACACCTTCCACTATGGAAATTCCCGATTCTCTTGAACCGTATCTTCAGGATCACGATGCATTCCTTCTCCGTAACCACGGTGCTTTAACCGTAGGCTGCGATTTGACAAGAGCAATGTTTATCATGGAAGAAGTTGAATTTAACGCCGTTATCTGCAAACACGCAATGGAACTCGGCAACGTTCACGAAATTCCTAACGAACAACTCAAAAAACTTATGGAACTCCGTAAGAAAATGAGAATTCCCGGACGTCACCCCGGCATTGAAATCGAAGAAGACAAACAACTTACCAGCAAGGAAGAACTCGTTGACGAAATCACTCGTAACGTTCTTTCCGCTCTTAAAAAATAATTATTGCTAAAAGGAGAATCCGATGGCTATAAATTGGACGGAGGCTCAGATAGAGCAGGTCGTAAACGCAGTTATCGACAGTTTGGGCAAACACACTCCGAGTACTAACGGAAATTGGGATTCCACGCAATACAACGGCAGAAAATTCAAGGGCATATTCGAAGATATGAACGACGCAATCGCGGCGGCCCAGGCAGGATACAAAGCTATCCGCGCAATGTCGCTCGACGAACGTGAAAAGATTATTGCCGAAATAAGGAATCTTTGCAGAAAGGAAGCCGCTATTATGGCAAACCTCGGCGTTACCGAAACAAAAATGGGGCGCGTAGAGCATAAAACGGCAAAGCACATTCTTGTGGCGGATAAAACCCCCGGCACTGCCGATATCGTAGCTCAGGTAAAAACCGGCGATCACGGACTTACTCTTACCGAAATGGCTCCTTTCGGAGTAGTGGGAAGCATAACGCCCAGCACTAATCCGTCAGAAACGGTAATCTGCAACAGCATAGGAATGATAGCTGCGGGCAACGGCGTCGTATTCAATCCGCACCCGCACGCAATAGCTACTTCCAACTACGCGGTAGATCTTGTAAACAGAGCAAGCGCAGCTGCGGGCGGTCCCGAAATACTTGTTGCTTCCATGGTTAAACCCACGCTTGATTCCGCGCAGGTAATGTATAATCATCCCGCTATAAGACTTCTCGTCTGCACCGGCGGTCCCGGCGTTGTAAGAAGCGTTCTTTCAAGCGGTAAAAAGGCGATAGGCGCGGGCGCGGGAAATCCTCCCGTAATCGTAGACGACACCGCAGATATTCAAAAAGCGGGCAAGGATATAATAGACGGTTGTTCTTTCGATAACAACCTGCCTTGTATTGCCGAAAAGGAAGTATTTGCGTTCAACAACATTGCGGATGAACTTATCTCCGTAATGAAGAAAAACGGCGCATATCAGATAACCGCAGATCAGGCTGCAAGACTTGCCGATATCGTTTTGGTAGACACCAAAAATCCCAAGACGGGCATTATTAAAAAGACAATTAACCGCGAATGTGTAGGTCGCGACGCAAAAGTTCTTCTTGCAAAAATCGGCGTAAACGTAGGCGACGAAGTAAGATGTATTATATGCGAAGCTCCTTTTGAACATCCTTTCGTTCAGACCGAGCTTATGATGCCCATTCTGCCTATAGTTCGCGTACACGATATAGACGAAGCTATAGATCTTGCGGTAAAAGCGGAACACGGTTGCCGTCATACGGCGCACATGCACTCTAAAAACGTGGACAATCTCACGAGATTTGCCCGTGCGGTAGAAACGACCATATTTGTTAAAAACGCTCCCTCGTATGCGGGTATAGGTTTTGGCGGTGAAGGTCACACTACGTTCACCATTGCAGGTCCTACCGGCGAAGGCTTAACAAGTGCGAGAAGCTTTACGAGATATCGCAGATGCGTTATGACCGATAATTTCCGCATTATATAAGCACTAAAAGGAGAAAAATTATGGATATAACATCTTCTCAGGTAGAAAACATAGTTCGCAAAGTTTTAGGCGAAATGGGCGGCGAAAGCAGTAAAAAATGTACTGCAGGCGTTCCTAAAAAAGCCAAAGTTGCGATGCTCACTTCGCTTAAAAATATCGAAGTAAAGGAATTTGACGTCCCCGAACTTAACGATAACGATATTTTGGTTAAAGTTGAAGGTTGCGGCGTCTGCGGAACCGACGTTCACGAATGGCGCGCAGATCCGTTCGGAATTATTCCCGTAACGCTCGGACACGAAGGAACGGGCGAGATAGTATATCTCGGAAAGAATATCAAAACCGATACTGCAGGCAACCCCATAAAAGTGGGCGATAAGCTCGTTACCAGCGTTATAAGCTGCGGCGAGTGCTACATTTGCAGAAATCACCCCGCAAACACAAACCTTTGCGATAAGCAGGGCGTTTTCGGACTTATTCCTCACAATCCCGAACAGCCTCTTACCGGCTGGTTCTCAACTCACATTCTTATAAGAGGAAAGGGTGCTACGTATTTTGTAGTAAACGACCTTAACCTTAAAGAAAGAATGATTCTGGAACTAGCATGCGTATGCGTTCATGCGTTAAAGCGTGCAAACGGAACGGGACTTTTAAATTTTAATTCCAAAGTATTGCTTCAGGGCTTAGGTCCGGTAGGCTTAGTAATGCTCAGCGTTTTAAGAGCTGCAGGTATCAACCACATAATCGCAATCGACGGTACGCCTAAGAGACTTGAAATGGCTAAAAAGTTAGGTGCTAAAACTATCATTAACTTCCGTGACGTTCCTGATTTAAAGGATCGCGTGAAACTCGTTAAAGAAGTTGCTAACGGAGTAGGTGCTGACTTTGCTTTCCAGTGCACCGGCGCACCCGCTGCGGCAAAAGATATTTACGAGTACATTCGTCGCGGCGGCGGACTTTGCGAAATGGGCTTTTTCGTAAACAACGGAGAGTACAGCATCAATCCGCACTTTGCAATGTGCAATAAAGAAATCAACGTAGTAGGTTCATGGGATTACAGTGCGGATGACTATCCCACAACCATGGCTTTCTTACGTCAGGCTCGTGAAATGAACATTCCCGTAACCGACCTTATAACGCATACTTTCCCGCTCGATAAATTAAACGAAGCAATGGAAACAAACGTTAAGCAGGAAGGCATAAAGATCTGTTACGTTGCGGAATAATAAAGATTTTTACGTTTGACGTAAAACCTTTAAATCGCAACCGAAAGACTTTTTAAGGAGTTAAAAAATGGCACTCGGAATGATCGAGGTGTTCGGCTTTGCGACCGCTATCGCCGTTGCCGATCAAATGGCAAAGGCGGCGGACGTTCAGGTCGTCGCAATAGACAAAAACAAGCCCGCCGCGGGTGATGCGGCAAGAGTTCCTTTGGTCATGGCAATCAAGGTTGAAGGAACGGCGGCGGCTGTAGAAGCCGCTATCAAAACGGGTAAAGAACAAGCCGAAAAGCGCGGTCTTTATATCACTCACAAAGTGATAGCTCGCCAGAGCGAGGATATAGAATGGTTCGCCCGTTTAAACGCGCTCGGCAGAGATAAACTCAGGTAAAAGGTGTTTTGCAAAAGCCGAAGCGGCAAAGCGAAATATCAAAAAAAATAAAAACATAAAATAAAAATAATAAATTTTAAGGAGATTAAATTTATGTTAGAAGCATTAGGCATGGTTGAAACGAGAGGCTTAGTTGCAGCAATCGAAGCGGCAGACGCAATGGTAAAAGCAGCTAACGTTGTACTTATCGGCAGCGAAAAGATCGGTAGCGGACTTGTAAGCGTTATGGTTCGCGGCGATGTAGGCGCAGTTAAAGCCGCAGTTGAAGCAGGCAGCGCAGCAGCTACCGCACTCGGCGAAGTTATAGCTACTCACGTTATCCCGCGTCCTCACGCAGACGTTGAAAAACTTCTTCCCACCGTTAAGTAAAATATTTAAAAATACAAGAATATGAAAGCGATCGCACTTCTCGAAGTACAAGCAATGGTCGCGGCGATCGTCGGGCTTGACGCAATGGTGAAGGCGGCGGACGTAGAACTGATTCACGTTGAAAAACGACTCGGCGGCAGAATGGTTACCGTCGTGGTTCAGGGCGAAGTTTCGGCGGTACAAGCCGCGCTCTCGGCGGGTGCCGCGGCGGCAAATGAAGTCGGAAAAGTCAAGGTATGCGAAGTCATTGCAAATCCTCATCCCGAAATTATGAAATTTTTAACTACGGGCTGAGTTTTTGCAGGGCAAAGCGTATACAGTACTACAATTAAAAACGACTTTTTAACAATTTAATTCAAGTAAAAATAATCCAGGAGGATTTTATCATGGAAGCATTAGGCATGGTTGAAACGAGAGGCTTGGTTGCAGCAATCGAAGCCGCAGACGCAATGGTCAAAGCAGCTAACGTTATTTTAATCGGTAGCGAAAAGATCGGTAGCGGACTCGTAAGCGTAATGGTTCGCGGCGACGTAGGCGCAGTTAAAGCCGCAGTTGAAGCAGGCAGCGCAGCAGCTACCGCTCTCGGCGAAGTTATTGCTACTCACGTTATCCCGCGTCCCCACGCAGACGTTGAAAAGCTTCTTCCTAAAATTAAGTAATTTTTTAAGGAAGAAAATGCGTACAGAAAATCGAATATCCGTAGCGAAGAGAGTTTAAATTTATTTGCAATCTTTGCTACGGAAGGCTTTCTGTATCAAAAAATCGGGTAAAAGCGGCAAATAAAAGCCGAAATTATTAAATATAAAAATTAAAATAAAGGTAATCTTATGGAAATTTCAAGAGAACAAATTGCCGAATTAGTAAAAAGAGTTATAGACGAGATTGAAAACGGAGCCGACGATTTGATACCCGTAGGCATATCCAACCGTCACATACACCTTACCAAAGAAGATCTCGAAACGCTTTACGGTGAAGGATACGAGCTTACGCCTTTAAAAGATTTATCTCAACCGGGGCAGTATGCTTGCAAGGAATTGCTGACGCTTATCGGACCGTCTTTAAGACCTATCGAAAACGTAAGAGTTTTAGGACCGCTCAGAAGTAAAACGCAGGTTGAAATTTCCGCTACCGACTCATATTTGCTTAAAGTCAAGCCGCCCGTAAGAGAATCGGGCAACATAAAAGGCTCTGCGGGTATAAGAATCATAGGACCTAAGGGCGTAGTAGAGCTTGACGAAGGCTGTATAGTAGCAAACAGACACATACATATGTCGCCTAAAGACGCAGCGAGATTCAACGTAAAAGACGGCGATAAAGTTACGGTTGACGTAGTGGGCAAACGTCGCACGCGTTGGTATGACGTTCAGATTCGCGTAAGTCCCGATTTCAATCTTGAAATGCACGTCGATACGGACGACGCTAACGCCGCGGGTATAGGCAACGGTTCAAAGGTAAGAATCGTAAAGGAGTAACAGATGCTTAGAGGAATTATCAGAGGAAATATCGTTTCCACAAGAAAGCAGGAGTCGCTCGTCGGCGCAAAATTCATGGAAGTCGAAATTATGGATAACGGCAAACTGACAGGCAGATTTATCGTCGCTGTTGACAGTGTCGGCGCAGGCATAGGCGAAACGGTTTTAATCACAACCGGAAGTTCCGCAAGACTCGCGTTACATAATACGAACGTTCCTACCGATGCCGTTATAGTCGGTATAGTGGACGAAAAACAGGCTTAATCCTATTTTACAAGGGATTGACTTTGCAGGCTTAAAAAAGCTTACAGAATAAAAAAAGAAGAGATAAACAAGCAAAAAAGTTCGGCTTATCATTTTTCGGGAGCATTTATGGAAGAACTTAAACAACTTATGAAAGAGGCGGGTATAGTAGGCGCAGGCGGCGCAGGGTTTCCCTCGTTTGCAAAACTTGCCGAAGGCGCCGATACTCTCGTCATAAACGGTGCCGAGTGTGAGCCTCTGTTATATACCGATTTCACTATTTTAGGGCGAGAGCTTCCTTTAATAGTGTACGGCGCGACCAAAATAGTGCAAACGCTCAACGCAAATCGTGCCGTACTGTGCATAAAGCGACACAGAGCAAAAGAGCTTAATTTAACCGACGGCGAAAAGCTCGCCGACAAAATCACGGTAAAAACTTTACCCGAAGTCTATCCTATGGGCGACGAGGTAAGTCTTATATATCAGGCAACGGGCAAAGTAGTTAAGCCCGGTGCGCTTCCCATAACCGCAGGCGTCATAGTTTACAACGTAGAAACCGTTTACAATATCGCAAGAGCTATCAAGTTCGGCGATAAAGTAACCTATAAATGGCTTACAATAAGCGGTAACGTTAAAAAGCCTGCAGTTGTTCGCGTTCCCGTCGGAACGCCCGTCCGCGACTTATTCCGAAAACTCGGTATCACCGTTTCTGAAGAAGACTGTCTTGTAGACGGCGGTCCCGCTATGGGAAAAATAACCGATTTGGCGCGCGCTTCGGTTACGAAAACGACTAAATCGTTGCTCGTACTGCCCGAAAGCACGCCCGCTATACAATATAAAAAACTCGACGTTTCAAAATCGATAGTTCGTGCCGAAACGGCGTGCTGTCAGTGTACGCATTGTACCGAGATGTGTCCGAGAGCGCTTCTTGGCTATCCTCTTGAACCGCATAAACTCGTAAGAACGGCAAAGTCCGCGGCTGAAGTCTCGCCCGAACTTGTAATATCGGCAACTCTCTGTTGCGGTTGCGGCATTTGCGAAAGCATAGCCTGCTGTCAGGGAATATCTCCCAGAGCGGTAATAGACGGATACAAGGCGATACTTGCAAAAAATAAATTAAAATTCCGTTCGGACGCAGAAGTACACGCAAAGCCCGAACACGATTACAGAATGATCCCCACAACAAAGCTCATGAGTGCGCTGGGGGTAACAAAGTACGATGTAAAGCCTGAATTTGCAGGCGAAATAAAAGACTTTAACAGAGTAGAAATTCGGCTTAAACAGCATATAGGCGCACCGTCCGTTGCAATAGTAAACGAAGGCGATACGGTAGATGCCGGACAAAAAATAGCCGAAAGCGGAGAAGGACTTTCCTTACCGCAATACGCTTCGATATCGGGTAAAGTAACACTTATCGACGGCGAAAAAATCATTATTGACAGGGTAGAAGAGTAATGTATAAGGCAATAGGCGTTATAGAACTTAAAAATATTCCGAAAGGCGTTGAAGCAACCGATGCCGCGCTCAAAAGCGCAGGCGTTCAGATGGTTACTGCTCATCCGTCCTGTCCGGGAAAATACGAAATTATTCTCACGGGAAGCATTGCTAACGTAACGGCTTCGGTCGATCACGTCCGCGCGCTTTTCGACGAGTACGTTATAGACTCTTCCGTTATGGGAAGAATAGACGAACAGGTAATAACCGCACTGTTTGGTACGGGTGCGGGAGCAAAGCAAGGCTCGCTCGGCTTAATCGAAACGTTTTCGGCTGCCACCTGCATAAAGGCGGCGGATATAGCCGTAAAAACCGCAAGAGTGGAGATATACGATCTTCGCGTTTCGCGCGGGCTTGGCGGTAAAGGCGTAGTAATTATAACCGGAGAAGTAGGCGACGTAACCGCCGCGGTTGCCGCAGGCGGAAACTACGCAAAAGACTCGGGCATGTTGTCCGCAACGTCGGTGATTGCCGCTCCGCATGAGGAGCTTTGGGAACAGATTTAACCTATTCCCGATAATGCCGGATAGCAATAAAAAGGTTATCGGCGCGCATTAAAAAGAACAGAGGAGTTTTTCCCTGACGGAGTAATTTTATGGATAATATAAAATTCGTTATAGAAAAAAGCGCAAGAATAGATAAACTTATAAACGCTTTATATGAAAAAATGCCGGAAATAGAATCGGCTCGCGGAGTTCTGGTTACCGAAAGTTATATGGAAACCGAAGATCTGCCGATAATTCGCCGCAGAAGCGCGGCTTTCCGTCATATTCTGGAAAATATCCCCATTATCATAAGGGATAACGAACTGATAGTAGGCAGCGCGACCATTGCGCCGCACGGCTGTCAGGTATTCCCCGAATATTCATATGAATGGCTTGAAGCGGAGCTTGATACGGTAGCTACGCGCGCCGCGGATCCGTTTTATATAAGCGAACAGGCAAAAGCCGATTTAAGAAGGGTTTATCCTTACTGGAAAGGCAAAACATGTTCCGATCTTGCAAAATCTGATATGGACGTAAAGGCGTATGAAGCTTTTACAAAGCACGCAATGTTTACGCCGGGCAACTATTTTTATAACGGAATAGGGCATGTAAACGTAGACTATGCAAAGGTTTTGAACATGGGCTATCGCGGCATTTTAAAAGAAGTTGAAAAAGCTCTTGAAGAACTTCCCGTATATTGCCCCGATTACGTTCAGAAACATAATTTTTTAACCGCGGTTAAAGAAAGTATCGAAGCGGTTATATTATATGCAAGGCGTTATTCTGCTTTGGCAAAGGAACTTGCCGAAAAAGAAAAAGATCCCGTTCGTCGCGCCGAACTTGAACAAATAGCCAAAAACTGCGCGCGTGTTCCCGAATATCCGGCAGAAAGCTTTTACGAAGCTTGCCAGACTTTCTGGTTTATTCAGCTTTTATTGCAGGTCGAATCCAGCGGACACTCGATTTCTCCGGGACGTTTCGATCAATATATGTATCCTTTCTATAAAAAGGACTTAGACGCAGGTAAAATAACCATAGAACAGGCGCAGGAACTTCTTGACTGCATCTGGGTAAAATTAAACGATATAAACAAGGTGAGAGACGCCGCTTCAGCCGACGGATTTGCGGGTTACGGAATGTTCCAGAACCTTATCGCCGGCGGGCAGAACGTTTACGGGCTTGACGCTACGAACGATCTTTCCTATATGTGCTTAGAGGCCGCAATGCACGTTCCTTTGCCTCAGCCGTCGCTTTCGGTAAGAGTATGGAACGGCACGCCGCAGGACTTTATGATTAAAGCCGCCGCGCTTACCCGTTTAGGAACGGGACTTCCCGCGTATTATAATGACGAAATTATAATTCCGTCTATGATGTCGCGCGGAATTTCGCTTGAAGACGCGCGCGACTATTGCATAATCGGTTGTGTAGAACCGCAAAAAGGCGGCAAAACCGACGGTTGGCACGACGCTGCATTTTTCAACATGTGCCGCCCGATGGAGCTTGTTTTCTCTAACGGCGTAGATAAAGGCGAACAGATAGGTCCCAAAACAGGCGACGTTACGCAGATGAAGACTTTTGAAGAATTCTTCGACGCGTATCAGGCTCAGCAGAGTTATTTTATAAAACTTTTAGTAAACGCAAACAACGCTATAGACGCGGCTCACGGCGTAAGATGTCCGCTTCCGTTTCAGTCATGCATGGTCCAGGACTGCATAGGAAGAGGCAAATCTTTGCAGGAAGGCGGCGCGATATATAATTTCACAGGACCTCAGGGTTTTGGTATAGCGAATAACACCGACGGACTTTTAGCAATCAAGCAACTTGTTTTCGATGAGAAAAAAGTTACTATGGCTGAGTATAAAGAGGCTTTGGAAGCGAACTTCGGTTACGGGCTTTCGGGCGATGCCGCAGAAAAAGTTACAGGCGAAATAGCTTACGGACTTGCCGAAAAAGGCGTTCCCGTAGACGAAAAAGTCGTACGTGCTATTTACGAAGAAGTAAATTCGCTCGCTTCGATGAATAAAGCAAAAAAGGAAAGATATCGCGAGATCAAACGCCTTATAGACGATACTTGCCCTAAATACGGCAACGATATATACGAAGTGGATATGTTTGCAAGAAAGGTTGCAAGCACCTACACTAAAGAAATGGAAAAATATAAAAACGTCCGTGGCGGAATGTTTCAGGCAGGGTTGTATCCGGTATCCGCAAACGTGCCTTTGGGTGCGCAGACGGGCGCGACTCCCGACGGCAGACTTGCTTACACGCCTATTGCCGACGGTATAGGTCCTGTTTCAGGTCGCGACGTAAAAGGTCCTACGGCTACCGCTAACTCGGTTGCAAAGCTCGATCAGATAGTTGCGTCTAACGGTACGCTTTTAAATCAGAAGTTCCATCCTTCGGCTCTTGCCGGAATGGACGGACTTTACAAGTTTGCCGCTCTTATTCGTTCGTATTTCGATCAGAAGGGAATGCATATGCAGTTTAACGTTGTAACAAGGCAAACTCTTATCGACGCACAGAATCATCCCGAAAAATATAAAACGCTTGTTGTACGCGTAGCGGGTTACAGCGCGCTGTTTACAACGCTTTCCAGATCTCTTCAGGACGATATCATAAACAGAACCGAACAAGGTTTTAACGATTAAAGTTACGCATTATGTATCAGGGAAAAGGCAGAATATTCAACATACAGAGGTTTTCCATTCACGACGGCGATGGAATACGCACCATAGTCTTTTTAAAAGGATGTTTTTTACGTTGTAAATGGTGCTGTAATCCCGAGTCGCAGTCAAAAGAAGTTGAAACTTTGATAGAAAAAGGCAAGCCGAAAATTGTAGGGCGCGACGTTACGGTAGACGAAATTATGCCCGAAATTCTTTCGGATCTTCCGTATTACAGACGTTCCGGCGGCGGCGTAACTCTTTCCGGCGGCGAAATGCTTTTTCAACCGGAATTTGCGCTTGATTTATTACAGGCATGCAAGGCAAACGGTCTTAATACGGCGGTAGAATCCACGGCATTTGCGCCGTTTGAAACAATTAAGCGGTTGCTTCCTTATATCGACACGTTTTTAATGGATATAAAACACGTTGACGGCGAAAAGCATAAGCGTTTTACGGGCGTAGATAACGCGCTTATTTTGGAAAACGCAAGGAAAATAGCCGAAAGCGGCACGCATCTTATAATAAGAACGCCGGTAATTCCCGGCTTTAACGACACGCCTGAAGAAATCCGCGCAATTTCAAAATTTGCGGCAACTCTTCCTGACGTAAAAGAACATCATTTATTGCCTTATCACAGACTTGGGCAGGATAAATATGCAGGTTTGGGCAGAAATTACGAACTTGACGGAATAACCCCGCCAACCGGCGATAAAATGAAATATTTGTTGTCTTGTGCGGAAGAAAGCGGACTTAAATGTCGTATAGGCGGCTGAGGCGAAAAGTATAATTTTCAAAAAGGCATACAGGAGTTTTTTGAAATGGAATTAAAAGATAAAATGAGAATAGTTCAGGAGCTTGTACCCGGTAAACAGGTAACGCTCTGTCATATAATAGCAAATCCGGATCAGGTATTGTATACCAAACTCGGGCTTGATCCTAAATCCGATTATACCAGAAGCGCGATCGGCGTTTTAACTATAAGTCCTGCCGAAAGTGCCGTAATAGCTGCGGATATCGCGATAAAATCTTCTAATGCAGACGTAGGTTTTGTAGATAGATTCACAGGCACGCTCATTATTTCGGGTACGGTATCGGCAGTAGAATCGTCGTTTACCGCAATTCGCGAATACGTTATCAATAAACTCGGATACGCTTGTTGCGAACTTACAAGGACGTAAGTAAAAAATGAAAAAAATCATTCTGATAGGTCGCGTTGCGGCGGGAAAAACTACGCTTACGCAGGCTCTCCGCGGCGAAGAAATACATTATTTCAAAACGCAGTACGTCAACTATCTGGATACCGTCATAGACACGCCGGGCGAATATACCGAATTACGGCAAACGAGCGGCGCGCTCGCGCTTTACGCATACGAAGCCGACGTTGTCGGACTGGTGCTTTCTGCAAACGAGCCGTACTCCATATTTTCTCCGGGGCTTACGAGTTTGGTTAATCGCGAAGTTGTGGGAATAATAGCCGGTATAGATAAGCCTGACGCCAACGTCGAACGCGTTGAAAGATGGTTGCGCTTAGCGGGCTGCAAAAAGATTTTTCCGTGCAGTGCAATAACGGGCGAAGGCTTATCCGATATAATAGCATACCTTGAAGAGGGGGACAAAGCTGATGAAAAAAACGACGAAAAAACCGATAATAATCGCGTTCGTAAACAATAAAGGCGGCAGCGGAAAAACGACTTGCTGCTCAAACGTCGGTTCATCTTTGAGCATAGACGGTAAAAAAACGTTGCTTATCGACGGCGATATGCAAATAAATCTTACCATTTCGTTTTTCGACGAAGAACAATCCGCTGTTTTTTCATCAAGCGGAAAAAATCTTTTTCAAGCGGTTGTTTCACGCGGCAGTTTAGATAACTGTATCGTAAGCACGAAATATAAGGGATTAGATATGATTCCCTCTTCGTATTCACTCGATAAAACGTTTGCCGAGGCGGTTTCGGACAAAGATACCGTTTTATCCGATATTTTTGCCCGCTCTGAAAAAATAAAAGAATACGATTACGTTTTAATCGATTGTCCGCCTACTTTAGACGGCTGGGTTAAAAACGTTCTTGTTGCGTCCGATTACGCGCTTATTCCCGTTGAAGCAAGCCCTTGGGGGTTATTTGGTTTAGCCAACATGGTGGAATTTTGCAATAACGCAAAACATGATATGAAAATTCTGGGAATTGCAGTAACTAAAGCGGACGAAAGAAAGAAATATTTCAAACAGACGATGCAAACTTTAAAAGAACTTGAAGACATTACGCTTTTTGAAAATTTCATTCATACCGACAGTGCGGTCGAATGGTCGCAGGACAACAGCGAACCGGTTGTATTTTTCAAAAAAAGCAGCCGAAGCGCTTTGGAATACAAAAAATTAGCAAAGGAGATTGTTTATTATGCCGATAGGTAAAAACGCAATAAAAAGGGTGGAAAACAACGGTTATTCAAACGTAAAAACAGACGCTCCCGATATGCTTAACAGCGAAGTTTTAACCGAAGAAAAACCCGTTAAAGCTCAAGCAAAAAAACGCGATTCAACCGCGAAAAAAGCAAGCGTAAAAACGCCTGCAACGGCTTCGGAAAAGGCTGTTAAACCTTTAGAAAAAGCTCCCGTTGAACAAGCGGTAGAAAAAGTAGGCGCAAGCAAAAAAGACGGTTTTGAACGCGTTTCTGTTTGCGACGACATGCCGTACTGGCTGCTTTAATCAGCGAACAAAAGAGAATATCAGGCTGTCGCAAATTATTGCGGCAGCTTTATATTCTGAACGACTTTGCAAAAATTTTTTTCTTGCGAAAATTTTAGCGAAAAACGTCGATTTTTACAAATTATGCAAAAATCGGCTTATTTTTAGCTGTTTACTTTACAATAATACACAAAATTGATTATTAAACTTGCCATACATGTATTTTGTTTCTTAAAAAATTCTTTTAAAAAGTCATAAAAAAATTTTAAAAATACCTATTGACAAGCTTTAATTACTATGATATAATTTAATCGATGAAAGGAAAGTAGTGCAATGTTTATAAAAAACACCGTTTATTTTCCTTTATATTTTTTTAATGCTTGTACCTGGGTACATAATATATAAAAAGCGGACGTCAAATAAAAAAACGACACTTTACTACCGCAAAGAGAAGGCATACATGGAAAAGAATATAAGCAGAAAATCTATTGCGGAAATAGCAGGAGTTTCAAAAACCACGGTAACGAGGGTTTTAAGCGATTCCGAGTCCGTATCTGAAGAAACAAGAAAAAAGGTTCTTGACGTTATAGCGGAGCTTGGGTATACGCCTAATAAGCTCGCCATGAACGTAAGTTCTAATAAAAACAGCAATTTTGTAGCCATGCTTGTTCCGGATATGTCGAACTATTATTATCTTGAAATGTTCAACAGAATGGTAACGGCTTTTGAAGATTGCGATTATACTATATCGATATACCTTGTAAACGAAAACAATTTTTCAAAGATCTTGGATAAAATAATTCAGAACAGGGTATCGGCTATAATAAATCTTGCATTTACTCCTTTTACGGAAGAATACCTTAAAAAAACGGATTGCGCCAACATAAAAGTAATACATCCGGGCATAAACGAAGATCCGGTAAAGATAAACATTGATTATTCCGTGGCTATGCGTCAGGCTTTTGAATCGATGAAACTAAAAGGCGTTTGCGATTTTAAATTTCTATGCGGAACGGATAAAAGTTTTTTAGACGACGGACGTATTTCTTCCTATATCGCAATAATGAAAGGTTACGGCGAAAAAATGCCCGAAGATACGCTTATTTGGGGAAATTACCCCGAAAATCCCGCGCTTGCCGAAGGCTATGCGGCTATAAAAAAACTTACCGAAAGCGGCAAAAAGGTGGAAGGACTGTTCTGTCTTAACGACATGATGGCAATCGGCGCAATGAAGGCTTTGCGTGAAAGCGGCTACAAAGTAGGCGAAAACGTTTTCGTCGTAGGGTTCGATAATATTTCGCTCGGTCAGTTTTCGGTGCCCGCGCTTACGACTATAGATTCTTTTATAGACGTCGAAGCCAAGCAGTATGCAAGATATATTTTAGGTAAAAGCGGAAAGCCGCAGAAAATAGTTTCGTCGCTCATAGCAAGAAAGAGCGCGAATTGACTTATAAACCGACAAAAATTTAGTCGACAAAAAACTCAAAAAAGGTAGAATAAGCCGAAAAAATCGAATAAAGGGTTCTAAAGGGATATCCCTTTAGCGTTGTTTTTAACAACGCTAAATTCCCACTAACAGACCTGCGGAGCAGTATGGAAAAAACTTTAAAAACCAAAAAAATATTTTTATCAGCAACCGTTTTTGCGTGCATATGCTTTTGCGTTTCGGTGTTTTTTACGGCGTATGCTTTTGCGTTTGAAAACAAAACCAGTTCGCTCGGCGGAGATTTAAAAGATTATTTAATCACAAAGATGTTCACCGACGACGAATTTGTTATATCGGGTACGCAGGACGGCGAAGTCTTTGCCGAAAGAAAGACGGGGGAGCATATCTGGAATGTCGGTAAAATTTTTAACGTTGCCGTTTACGATATTATTGCGTCCGACGGATACGTTTACGTCGCTTACGCAAACGGAAACGTAGTAAGGTTTTCAACAGCCGATGCGATAAATTCTTCCGACGAAGTTTTATCCGCCGATAAATATACGGTATATAAAACGGGCTACACGTTTGACGGTAACGTAAGAAATACTCAGCTGTTATTAAACTCAGACGGCAGCAAAATTTATTTAAGGGGCGAATTTAACGATCGTTCCTCTAAAAAAAGAATATATCTTTTCGATAGCGAAACCACCTCGCGCGAAAGTGTGGAAAGAACCTCTAAAAAAATAGGTGGCGCGGCTATCGAAAACGACGTTTTGTATTATGCTCTGGCAAGTTCGGTTTACCGCTATGACGGAACCGAAAACGTTGAAATAAAGGACGTAAACGAACCTATATCCGCCGTTTCGGTAGCGGACGGAAATCCCGTAGTAATTACCGAAAACAACAATATAATCCGCATAGACGCCGAAACGGGCGAAACCAAATCCGAAAAGATTGCAACGGATTTAAATTCGTCGCTTATATTTTCTACCGGGGCCGACTTTGTTGCAAAAATGCGCAGCGGCGGGGTAGCCGTTATCGACGGTAGAAAAATGTCCGTTACTCTGAGCATGAACGCGCAGGACAACGAAAACCTGATAATGTGGACTCGGGACGGCTTTGTTTTAAGGGACGAATCGGATATAACTAATCCGAAAATAATCTATTACAGTTTTTCGTTGGCAAAAACAAAGTCGGTATATCAAGGGTTAAAAATTCCTTTTATCCTTTTAGACGTTGCGCTTATATTAACGGTTTTATATTTCGGTTTCGGAATTAAAGAGCATTATCGCAAAAAGATAAACGCAAAAATACGCGCATTTTTTGCGGCGCTCGTCAAATACAGATTAGTTTACATATCGCTTATTATTCCGTTTGCGCTTCTTACGGTATTCTATTATATCCCGATCGTTTTAGGGCTTGGATTGTCGTTTTACGATTATTTACCGGGCGTCAGATCGGTGTTTGTGGGATTTGATAATTTTAAAGCGGTAGTAACCACGGCTGAGTTCTGGCAGTCGTCGCTTACCATGCTTGAATTTTTGATAGCGGATTTATTAAAAGCGATAATACCGCCTATAATTCTTGCCGAAGCCATATGCGCGCTAAAGAGCAGAAAATTCTCTTTATGGGCGAGAATATTGCTGTTCTTGCCGGGGGTATTGCCGGGCGTTGCCACAACGCTCGTATGGAGCAGCGGTGTGTTCGGCTCAACGCAAAACAGCTTGCTTAACGCATTTATCGGTTTATTTGTGCCTGAATTTGCAAAAAACTGGGTATTCAGTACGTCGCACGCGGTTGCAGTCGGAACGCTCATTGCGTTCGGATTCCCGTGGGTAGGTTCATATCTGATATTCTTCGGCGCGATATCCGGCATAAATCAGGCGTATTTCGAGGCTGCAAAACTTGACGGCTGCGGTTGGCTCAGGCGAATAGTCAGTATCGATTTACCGCTCATATTCCCGCAGATAAAGTACATATTCGTAACTTCGTTCATAGCATCCGTTCAGAACTACACGAGCATATTCGTCTTGCACGGAGTAAACGGCATAATAAAGACGCCTGCGCTTCTCATGTATAAAGAGATAGTAAACGCAAATTACGGCGTTGCAAGCGTTATGGGCGTACTCATATTCTTGTTCTTAAGCGTGGCTACGTTCTTCAATTTCAGAATGCAGTCGGATAAATCCTGACGGGAGGTGAAAGTATTATGATGCAAAACACCGTAAAAGTAAAAAGAGTTAGGAGAAAAGGCATAGACGGACCTGTTGCGCAGACCGTCTTGGTAATATTCGTGAGTTTAACGTTGATACTTGCGCTTATGCCGATATTTATCACGTTTATAATGTCGGTAAAAGCTCCGCAGGATATAACGGAATATCCCATATGGACGTTCCCGAAATCTGGTTGGTTTTTCTCAAACTACGTCGAATCGTTCAGCGTACTTTCAAAACCGCTTTTAAATACGATTATAATCGATCTTATATCGACTTTTGCCGTAATATTTTTAAGCTGTTATATAGCGTTCTTGTTTGAAAGAAAGACGTTCGCGGGCAAATCGTTTTTATTCTTTATATTTATAGCCCCCATGCTCGTACCGGGCGCGGTACTTCTTTCGCCCACGTACATAGTTACCGTAAACTGGCTCAATTTAAAAGAAAACTGGCTCGGTCTTATTCTTCCGTATATAGCGGGTAACCAGATAGCTTCGGTATTTTTAATGAGAACGTTTATGGGGCAGCAGCCCGTTGCGCTATACGAAGCCGGCACTTTAGACGGAGCTAATACGTTCGATTCGTTCATTTACATATGCCTGCCGCTGACGTTCCCCGTAATGATGATACAGGGCATAGCGATATTTGCCGCAATGTACAACGATTACATGTGGCCGCAGCTGCTATTTATGAACAATATAGAAAAAGGCGTGTTAATGCCTTACTTAAAAGATCAGGTAGTCAATTTTACGCAGGGCGTACAATACGCCATGTATCTCGTAGCGGGTATTCCGTTGATAATATCCACTGCGATAAGCGTTAAATTCTTTATCGGCGGCGATTTTGCCGGCGGTATGAAATTATAAAAAACAATCTTCTATTAAGGAGGAAAAATCATGAAGAACTTATTTTCAAAACTACTTACGATTGCACTTGCATTAAGCTTTGTATTTGCCGCAATCGCATGTACCCCCAAGCCGGATTCGTCATCGTCTTCGTCCTCGTCGTCATCATCGGGCGGCGGAACAAAACCGCCTAAGGACTCGGTAACGCTTACCGTTTACACGGCTGTAAACATTGTAGAACAAGACGCGTTAAATGCGGTAGCAACCGCTTATTCTGACCTTAAATACAAAGAAGGTAAGGATATAACCGTCATCATCAACAACAAAACGGACCCCAACGCCTACATGCAGAACGTAAAAACAATGGCAGGTTCTACTATAAGTTCACCCACCATCGTTTCTACCTCCATTATTCCCGAATATTACGGCACCGAAAAAATAGTTGACCTTGCCGAATATCTTGAAGAAGCAAACCCGTATATCGAAGGCAACACCTGCTGGAAAGACGGACTTGAAGAAGACGCATACAGAACCAAAGTTTCGGGTTCTTCCGCTACCATTCCGGGACTCAGCTATTCTTCCAACTATTTAGCCGTATTCTATAACAAAAAAGCTATGCTCGACGTTATGGGCGGCGATCCCATCGTTGCAGCAGACGGCACTATCGACAACAGCAAATTAACTTGGTCCTGGCTTATTAAAGCTTTAAAGACGGCTAAAGAAGCAGGAAAAAACTTTAGTAATCCTTTAGGCCTTTCGTCCGAAAAATCTTCCTGCGGCGAAGATTCTTTCAATATGGTTTCACACCTTATCAATATGTATCTCGATCAATATTATCGTGATTTCATTAACGAAGTACATTCTTCCGAAGGCGATTACAGCTATATAGAAAGCATTGATTCCGACTGGACGTACAGTGCAACCGATATGTCTGTAGATTCAGTTGATAAATATACTTACAACTTGAATAAGGTTATCGATTTATATTTCAATCAGACCGGATACAATCCCGAATCCGCTCGTTATGCCGAAGTAATGGAAAATCTTTACGATTTATTGCAGTATTCCGATCCGGACGCTCCTTATATCGAAAACTTCCATCGTTTTAACGAAACCACTATCGTTTACGAAAAGAACAGCACTCTTTACAAAGATATGAAGCTCTTCTACGTTGAAGCGCTTGACTACGTAAGAACTTACAGAGACGCATTCAAAGTTGAACAAGCCGGCGGAAAGACTTTATATCCCGACACGCAAACCATAACCGGCCAACTCGGATGGTTCCTGATGCCCGCTATGGAATCAGAACTTGACGGCGTTGCCGATAACGTAAGATCGTTCGGCGGTCCTGCCGAAAACCTCGGTATTTTAAAATCAACCAAAGCTTCCGATAACGAAGTAGCGGTAGACTTCCTTAAATATTTGTTCTCGCCCACAGGTCAGCAGGCAATTCATTCTTCTTACAAAGGATCAAACAACGCTCCTATAACCATGCGTCAGCTCGTTAAGAACGTTCAGATCCCCGAAGCTATCGATTGCACCGGATTTGTAAACACCTCGGGTGACTGCTCTGCTTCTCCGTACGTTATTTTCGGTAAAGCATCGGGCATGGAACTCGCAACAATAGGCAACACCAACGAAAAAGTAAACGAAACCGTAGCTCAGACTCTTTCTGATTATTTCAGAGGCACGACAAGAGACTGGAGCGCAACCGGAACTTCCGTATTCAACACCATAAAGAGCGGTTTTGCAAGCTATGCAAAAAATAAAGCTTTAATTTTAACCGATTATACTAACATTGCTCAGGTAACCGCAAATCTTAAGAACTCTCCGTTCACAACTTCTAACTAATAAAAAACGAACAGGAGAAAAAAATGTTTAAAAAAATTTCGGCATTGCTTGCCGGACTGATATTATTGTTTTCCGCCGCGGCATGCGGCGGAAAGGATGATCCGGTAGCCGACGTATACACTCCGTCAACAGACCTTTCAACGGGTTTTTACAGGACGGCAGGTACGGACGACTACGGAAGATCTTTTACTCAGGTAAGCGGCTATAACGAAAACGTTGTGGGAATTTTCTACTTTTTGTGGCTTAGTCAGGCTTCAAAAAATATAACGGTCGATTCCTTTGAAAAAGACGGTAAAGTTGAAAAAACCGTTCACGGCAGCGAAGTTCCTTACAGTCCGTCATTCACTTACTGGGGCGAACCGTTATACGGTTTTTATCAGGTAGAGGACGAATGGGTAGTAAAAAAGCACGTTGAATTGTTTATAAACGCAGGTCTTGATTTTATCTGTTTCGATACGACAAACAACGATTACTACGAACCCGCGGCAAGAGCGGTTATAAAAACGCTTTTGGATTATCATTCAAAAGGCTATAACGTGCCTAAGGTTATGTTTATGACCAACTCCGACTCTACAGGTATGACCGAAAGCATTTATAACGCTTTTTACCGTCGCGATACCTACGACGATGTATGGTTTAAAGGTAACGGCGCAAAGCCTTGGATAATTGCCGACTACGGCGGAAGCAATCAGGCTGTTAAAGACAGATTTTATTTTAAAGCCGCGCAGTGGCCTATAAAAACCTATGATTCAAACAAATTTCCGTGGATATCGTTTAAATACCCGCAGGAAACGTTTACCGACAATAACAACGGATACGTTATAAAAAGCGTTTCGGTATCTCAGCATCCCGGTATAAACAGCGGTATTAACTTCTCGCTTTCGGGGCTTTGTTCACCGAATAACTACGCAACGCTTTCAAGCGGGCTTAAGAGCTTTATAACGCAGGAAAAAGCGAACAGATACTATAACGCAAACCGGGGCAGAGGATATTCTCACCTGACTGGCGTAAACAATAAAGACGACGCACTTAAAAACGTCAACTTTGAAGAGCAGTGGGATACCGTATGGAAAGATTCTTCCATAAACCTGGTATTCGTAACCGGTTGGAACGAATGGATAGCTCAGAAACAACCGACAGATCCGTCGCTTGGCAGTGACTACGGTTACTACGTTGATACTTTCGATCCCGAATTTTCGCGCGATATCGAAATGTCTGTGGACGGATATTTAGATAATTGTTACTTACAGCTTGTTAAAAATGTAAGAAAATTCAAAGGCTCCGGTCATACCGAAAGAACGTACGAAACCCGCGTTAAAAACGGCACCGATATGTTTAACTTAGGCAACTGGGCAGGCATAACGTCTTATGCGGATTTTATAGGCGAAACCGAACACAGAGATCATTTCGGAATAGGTACGATAAAATACACAAACGATACCGGCAGAAACGACATACGCGAAGTACGCGTCGCTTCCGACGATAACGATATATGGTTTATGATAGCTACCGAAGAAAACATAACCGAAAAACAGGCAGCCGATACCCGCTGGATGAACCTTTGGATAGGTAAGGAAGGCGCAACCGACGGCTGGAACGGTCTTGAATACGTAATAAACCGCGCTTACGCGAACGGCGTTTCGAGTATCGACAAACTAAAAGGCGGCTCGTCGTTTGAAAAAACGGGCGACTGTCAGACCAGAATTAAAGACAACGTAATGGTAATTAAGATCTCAAAATCGGCTTTGGGAATCAGCGGCAATTCTTACGGAATCCGTTTTAAAGTTACCGATAATTTAACAAAAGATTTTGACGTAGCCGATCTTTACGTCAACGGAGACTGTGCGCCTATAGGCAGAGTAAATTACAGTTATTATACTAAATAAGGAGGAACGGCAGTTGAAAAAGAAAATAATCAGAATACTGTCACTACTAATGGCACTAACCTTATCATTTGCAATCGGTTGTGATTTTTCAGATGGCGGCACAGGCTCTACTTCTGCGGCAGACAGCAGTTCGTCGTCAAGTTCGGGTGGCGGAGAAACTCCCCCCGCAGGATACGAATACGGCGAAGACTGGGCTGACGCTTACGACGAAGCCTATACCAACAAACTTCTTGCCGCGGGCGACGAAGAATTCACTAAATCGCAACTCTCGGCTAAGTTTGACGCAGGCAACGTATCTCCTCGTTCGGTAAAAACGGGCGGTAAATACGTCGGAATGTTCTACTTTATGTGGTTAGGACAGGACTGGGGCAATATCTACGATATTTCTAAGCTTTTAGAACAAAGCGGAAACCCGTCCGATACGACAAACAAATTGTGGGCGCTCCCGAAACAGGCTAATTACGACGCGTCTGCGTCCCCGCTAAACGCGTTCCATTATTTTGAAGAACCGTTATACGGCTATTACGCTTCGTGGGATCAGTGGGTTATAAGAAAGCATTTGCAGCTTTTAAGCTTTGCGGGAATCGATTATTTGTATCTTGATTTCACAAATGCCAACATGAACGGTAAAAACCCCGTAAATCTCTATCCCAAGGCTACATATGCGCTTATGGATACTATTTTGGAAATGCAAGCCGAAGGCTATAACGTTCCTCAAATCGTACCCATGGTATGTAACAATACCCAAAGCGATCAAACCATAATGAACGTTGTGGAATGGGTTTACAATAACTACTACGCTTATAATGATTTCAAATATAAGTCGTGCTGGTTTACCGCAGATCCGGTAAGAAATCCTTCGGGCAAACCCCTTTTGGCTGCATATTCGTTCAATAAGGATTTGCTTTCAAACAAAGAAATAGGCGACGCCTTCTGGGTAAGATATACCCGTTGGCCCACTTTGGTAACAGAGTCTTCCTATAAAAACGGCTTCCCGTGGATGGATTATTCTCTTCCGCAAAAGAATTATGACGGAATTATGAATGTATCCATTGCTCAGCACATAGACGGAAACTGGTCGAGCGAAGCATATCTTGCAAGATATAAAGATAACGCGTTATATAAATATCGCGGAAGAGGTGCGTATCAGAACCAAACTACGGCTGTTGAAACCGACAGTGTTGAAAATGCGGCTTATAACCCAAACTTTATTTCGCAGTGGCGTAACGTTTTAAATTATTCCGGCAAGGACGAAGTCTGGATGGTAAACGTAACCGGCTGGAACGAATGGGTAGCTCAAAAGCTCAACTTAAACAATAAATATGCGTCGTTTGTAGATACCTTTAACGTAGCTTTTTCGCGCGATATCGAAATGATGCGTGACGGCGGATATGAAGATAACGCATATCTCTCGCTTTGCCAGTACGTTCGCGAGTTCAAGTACGGAAAAGAAGATAAAAAATCGCAGACGGCTATGTGGAAACGTACCACCGTCGATTATAAAAACATTTCCGACTGGGATAAAGTTTCGGCAAAATATATAGATTTTGGCGGCGACGCTGTAAACAGAAACGTAAAGAGTGCCGCTAACAAATATACTTACGTCGATAACTCCGCAAGAAACGATATCGATTACGTTAAAATTGCTAACGACAGCAAGTATTTATACGTTTTAGTCGCAGCCAAGTCAGATATAACCGCGCACACGGCGGGCGATACCGACTGGATGAATCTCTGGATATCCACAGGCGCAAAAAACAGTTGGAAAAATTATAACTATCTTATAAACCGTATGCCCGAAAACGGCGTAACTTCTATCGAAGCTTTAGGCGCAAGCAAAGGCAAAATAAATGCGGTTCGCACTAATGCCGATGCAGATTATTACGTAGAAGGCAAGTTTATTTCTTATCGCATTTCGCTTGAAGCTTTAGGCATAACAAGCGCAAGCGAAATAGGAATAAAAGTTACCGATAACATTTACGCTAACAAAGACAGCGACAAAAACGACGGTGTAGGCGTATTTGAATTCGGCGATATAAACGCTTTCTATTACGGCGGCGACAGCGCGCCCATGGGCAGACTTAATTACGCCTACAGAATGGGCTATTAAAAATCAAAAATTGCCCGTAATAAAAAAAACATATTACGGGTAACCAAAAACCGAATAAAAAGCTTAATACAGCTTTTTAAAAATGATATTACCTAAGGAGGTAAATTATGAGTAAAACTTTTAAGGCAAAGTCCATACTTATCGCGGTTTTCACGATGGTTATGGCATTAAGCTTGGTCTTAGGACTCGGGCTTAACAACGTGAAGGTTAAAGCCGACGGCGAAACCGAACCCCAAAAAACTTGGGAATTCAGTAATCCTAAAACACCTTTAACCGAAATAGGAAACTCAGGCATTTATTACAATAATTACCCCGGCGCAACGATAAATAACGTAAACATTTTATCGGAAGAACGCAATAACACCGTTTCTTTTCAGTTTGGGCTTGCAAACGACAATCAATGGACGGGAATCGTATTTTTAAACGGTAAAGACGGTTGGCAAAGCGTTCATCATTTAGGACATGCTGCAGCAACTGCAGATGGCAGCGATTTATTTCCTCATTTAATTTTATCGCTTGATAATCCCGCAATGGGCGGACAATTACATCCGAATCTATCTATACCCGCAGGATCTCCCACATACGCGCCTCATCAAGGCGTTAACCATAAACCCGCTACATTAAAAGACAGATTACATAATGTTGAAATCCATATAGGTACAGGCGAAAATGATGACATATCCTATGTAAAGATAGACGGAACTATGCTCACGCAAGAAAGGGATGCAACAAAATCGCTTTATGACTGGATGACTGCTGATTTGTTCCCTAATGGATGTTATTTAGCTGTTGGTGCAGGCGGTGTTGATGCTAACTGCGTAATGCTTTTCGGTGAATATGGCGCGCCTTATACCGAAGCTGTTTCAGCATCTGAATTTGCTTATGTAGATCTTTCTAAAGGCGAAGCTCCCGACGGACTTACCTTTACCGCTAAAAATATCGTAGGCGACGCAAAACTCTATGTAAACGGAACCGAAGTTACCAACGATACCACTTACACCGTAACCGACGTTGAAGGCGGTAAAAAATACGTTCTTAATCAGTCTTTCTGGACTGTTTATCAGTCTGTTTTGAAAAAATCTTCCGCTATATACGTTGAAGCTGAAAACGGCAAGGGCGCAGTTGTAATGACCGTTCAGCTCGCAGCTCCTCCCGTATGGGCAGGCGAAACCTATAAAGAAATAAACAAAGGCGACGCTTTATCTTATACGTTTACATATACCGGCGCTCCTCAAACTGCCGATAGCGTTAAAGTAATGAGCGGCGTTGCACAAGTTTCTTCTACTCTTGTTCCTGAAACGGATTATACTCTTGAAAAGGACGGAACTGCTTATACTCTTACCTTTACACCTGCTTATCTTGAACAAGCATTTGCTACTTATCGTAGTTTTGTATTCAGTTTGACTATAGGCGAAGATTCTCTTAACGGTTCTGTTTATTGCAAAGCAACTCAAAAAGGCTGGTATGCTCGTTCTGTAGACCTTGCCGACGGCGAACTTAAAACCGAAGGAAATTATGTAAGCGGAAAACTAAATAAATTTAATGCCGGCAGATTACAAAGCAGAATTTATTATAACGAAGGTTTAGACGTAACAAAACCCATTATACTTGAAGTCAAGCAGTTTGATCAAAACACCGAATGGGGTATGCTCGCAGTTATGGATTCGTTAGAAATGATGGATTATTTTGCCGACGGCAATGCAAACAGAACTAAGCTTTCGGTTTTAGTATTCGGTAGAGAAAAGAAGATTCAACAGTTTCAAGGAATTAGCGGCGCTCAGGGAAGCATTGCTACATATGACGATTTCAGAGATGCTAAGAATTTAGTAATTGAAATGTATTTCGGCGCTACGGCTGCTGAAAGTTATTTCCGTATCAACGGTCAGGATTGCGGAACTGTTTCCGTAAAACAGTCTGATTTTAAAAACGGAAAAGCTTATTTAGGTTTCTTCTTCAACAACCAGGTTGATAATTTTGAATTCAAAGCTAACAAAAACTTAAACGGTATAGCTGTAACCGGTCCTAACACCGAAGCAAGCTATAAAGTAGACCTTGCAAAAGCTCAGGATTTAGTTCTTGACGTTATCGGTACTACCGGCGAAAATATCGAAGTTACCAACGCTAAGGGCGTTAAGGCAACTGCAGAAGAAATCACATATGCAGAAGGCAAACTTACCGTTAAAGCCGCTTACTTTGCAAGACTCGACTTTGCTAAGACCGACGTTCTTACCATAGCCGATACCGCTACTCAGACCGCAACCGAAATCAACATGGTTTACAGCACCAGCAATATGGCAGGAACCATGGTTGCATTCGCTACCAAGGGCGACGTAAAAGACGCTGTATTTACTCTTCCCGAAAGTATAACCGACGTTTCTTTAGTTTTGAAAAACGACGTAGCTTTAACTGCCGCTAACTACGCTGTAAAAGACGGTAAGTTCACTCTTGATAAATCGCAGATCAACGATAAAGAAAGCATCAACGAATTTATAGTTATCAGCGGCAACAAAGTTATCATGGCTTACGTTTACGTTGCAGAATTCGAAAACGGATATGCAAAGGGCGGTCAGGGTACTGTTGAAGCAGCTAAGGGTGCTTACGTTATGACAAGCGCATCAAAAGTTACGCTTGAAAAGGTTATCGACCTTAAAGCAGGCTTAATTATGAAGATTGACTTTAAGGCTATTGCAGATTACTACAAAAATACAGCTAATTACCAGCATCCTACTTATATAACTTTCAACTTCTATGATCCTAACAGCGGACTTACTCTCGTTTACACGCTCTATGCTAACTACAACGAAGAAGAAGCTAACGCAACCGATACCGCATTGTATGAAGAATACAAGCTCGTTGCTGCAGACGGCACTACCGTTAGCGGTATTTCCGGAACCAGAGCTTTAAGCTTGGTTGATTCTGAAAACAGCAAAGCTCTCGGCGTTCACATTGTTAAGATCGAAGTCGCAGGCGAAGGCTTAAAGATCACCGTTGACGATCAAAGAGCTACCACTATCGCAAGCCTTGGCAACTTTACGTTAGGTGCTAACATTTTAACCACAGAATCTTCTGCTTCCGTAGGCGAAAAAGAAAGTAAAGTAGCGTTCAAACAATATAGCATAGGCGAAGAAGTTGATTACGAACCCATAACCGTTGAAAACGACCAACCCATCGTTCCCGATTCCGGCAATTCAAGCAAGACCGACGATACCGACGGCGGAAGCTGCTCGAGCTGCAAGGGCGTTGTATCGACAAGCGGCGTTTTAGGAGTTCTTTCACTCGTAGCATACGCTGTAATTCGCAGAAAAAAACACTGATTTACGGTTCGATATCGTAAAAACCGATTTCCCTGTAAGGATAAATAAAATGTTTTTTAAAGGCAAATAAAAGGCTAAAAAACAAGCTTATACTTAAAGGGAGTAAGGGGCTGCCGCAAAAAAGCGGCAGCCCTTTTACGATTCAAATAAAAATCACCCGACTTTTTTTTAAGTCAGGTGATTTTTTCTATAAATATTAAATTATGCGCGGTTTTCTAATATGTTTTGTTTGTGATACTGCAACATATATAAATCGTAATATCTTCCTTTCTTATCAAGCAAATCAAAATGATTGCCTTGCTCGGTAATTTCACCGTGCGCCATAACTATAATGTTATCCGCATGCTGTATGGTAGAAAGTCTGTGCGCAACTATAAGCATCGTGCCGATATTCATCATTTTTTCCAAAGAGTTCTGAATTAAAAGCTCGGTTTCGGTGTCGATATTAGCGGTTGCTTCGTCTAAAATCATTATTTTAGGCTTATGTATGATGGTTCTTGCAAACGATAAAAGCTGCCTTTGTCCGGCGGATAAATTATTGCCGCGTTCACGAATTTCTTCGTCAAGTCCTTTTGGCAGTTTTTTAATAAAACTGTCCGCGTTTACGTATTCGCAAGCCTGAATAATTTCTTCGTCCGAAAAATCGTCGCGCAATGTAATATTGCTTTTTACCGTGCCTGCGAACAAAAATACGTCCTGAAGCATTTGTCCGAATTGCTTTCTCAATGATTCAAGCTTTATATGTTTTACGTCTATTCCGTCAATTAAAATCTGTCCGCGCTGTATATCGTAGTTTCGGCATATAAGCGATAAAATTGTGGTCTTACCGGCTCCCGTCGCGCCTACAAACGCAACCGTTTGCCCCGCTTTTACTTTAAACGAAACGTCTTTTAAAATCCATTCGTCCTCATTGTAGGCAAACCACACGTTTTTAAACTCTATTTCGCCTTTTACGTCGGTAAGCTCTATTGCGTCGGGTTCGTCGGTTATACCGGGTTTCATATCGAATATAACAAATATTTTTTCAGCCGACGCAAATGCGGATTGCAGCCAGTTGAACTGTTCCGCTAAGCTTTGCAGGGGATTGAAAAATTTTGAAATAAACATATAAAACGTTACCAAAGTACCTGCCGAAATGGTCTGACCTAAAAACGACGCACCGTCAAGATATCCTTTGCCGCCCAGGTAAAACAAGCACATAACCGAAAAGGTGTAAAGCATGTAAATCATCGGGCGAAAAACAGCAAACACAAAAATCTGTTTGTTTTTAGCTTTGCCGAGCTGTTCGTTTTTCTCTGAAAATTCCTGCATTTTTTTATCTTCGCGGTTAAAAATCTGAGTGATTTTTATACCCGAAAGATTTTCCGATAAAAACGTATTTATGTCCGTTGTACCGTCTTTAACTTTTCTGTACGCTTTTCTCGAAAACTTTCTGAAAATAAGCGTAAACAGAATAATAAACGGAACGAAGCATAATACCATAAGAGTTAATTCGTAGTTAAGCGCGAGCATTGCAATAAACACGCCTATTATAACAAAACAGTTTTTAATAAGGTTTACTAAAATGTTGGTAAACATCATCGAAATTCCGTTCGTATCGTTAGTAACTCTGGTTACAAGTTTTCCGACCGGTATATGATACAGCTGTTCGTGCGAAAGACTTTCTATATGTTTGAACAAATCCAGCCTTAAATTAGAGAGAATTTTTTGCCCCGTCTTTTGCAAAATGATTGCCTGAACGTATGTGCATACAAGCGAAACAATAAGTATCGACGCGTAAATTCCCACGCGAATAAACAAAGTGCTTAGCTCAAAATCGCTTTTTATCAGTTCTTCGATATTGCCGATTAAAATAGGGGATATTATGTCGTACGAAATGGAAAACAGCATCAGTAAAAGCACGAACGCGAAACTTTTCCAGTACGGTTTGGCGTAGGATAAAAGCCTTTTTATAATCTCGGAATCTTTAATCGTTCTGTCAAAACCGATAGCTTCTTTTTTGTTTTTCATCAGGACGTAAGCTAATATGAACGCCCCCGAGAAAACGCCTATAATCGCTCCCGCAATTAAAAGCGGATAATACTCATGCATTTGCGTTTCCTCCTTTTTCTTCTTCAAGTTTTTGAAGTTTTACCATTTTCGCGTATTCGGGGCAGGTATTTATAAGATCTTCGTGCGTTCCTACCGCGCCTACGTGTCCGTCGTCTATGAAAATGATCTTGTCCATTTTCTCTATAGTGGAAATTCTGTGCGCTATAAGAATGGTCGTTTTGTTCTTTCTTAATGCGGCAAAATTGTCAAGCAGCGTTTTTTCGGTATCGGTATCAACGGCGGAAAGCGAATCGTCCATAATAAGTATAGGCGCGTCTTTCATTAGTGCGCGGGCAATAGAAATTCTTTGTTTTTGCCCGCCCGAAACAGTTACGCCGCGCTCGCCGAGTATCGTTTCGTATTTATCGGTAAATTCGTTTATATTATCGGCAACAGCCGCATTTTCGGCGGCTTCGGCAATAAGTTTCGGGTTTTTAACGTCGCTCGCAAACGAAATGTTATTAGATACCGTATCGCTGAACAAAAAGTTGTCCTGCGGAACGTAAGCGGCATTTTTTCTTACCGAGTTTATCGAAAGTTCGTTTACGTCTTTGCCGTCTATAAACAAAGTACCGTCGGGTACGTTATAGGTGCGCAGAATAAGGTCTACAACCGTAGTTTTGCCCGAGCCGGTTTTTCCTATAATACCCACGTTTTCGCCCGCATTTATTTTAAACGAAACGTCTTTTAAAGCGTTGATCTCTCCGTCGGGATATTTAAACGAAAGGTGTTTAAATTCTATGTCGCCTTTAACGTTTTCAAGCTCTTTTACGCCGGGTTTATCCACAACGTCGGGTTTGCTGGTTAAAAGGGAGCTTATGCGGTTTAACGAGGCTTTCCCGCGCGACTGCATGTCAATCAGTTCCGAAATTGCCATAACCGGCCATATCGCCGAACTGAAATAACCTATAAATTCAACAAGTTGTCCCGCATCAAAGATCTTATTGTAAACCAAATATCCGCCGTATCCCAAAATAACGCAGATAACCGATTCAACGAACAGCGTAACGAAAATTCTTAAAAGGGTGGATATCTTTGTGTATTCTATGTTTGTCTGCTCGTTTTCTTCGTTTACTTTTTTAAACGCCATCAGCTCTTTCGTTTCTTTTACAAAGGCTTTTATTACCGCTATACCCGAAAAACTTTCCTGCGAAAAGTCCGAAAGACGTGAAAACGATTCCTGCCTTTTATCCCAGCTTTCAGACATTTTTTTGCCCACAATAAGACCTATTACAAGCAAAAATGCAAGCGGAATAATAGAAAAAAGCGTTAAAATACCGTGCATTTTAGCCATTTTGCTAATAGATAGCACGCCCAAAAATGCCGCGTCGCAAAGCATTAAAATGCCCGAACCAAAGCAGTCCTGTACGGTTTCGAGGTCGTTTATAAAAAGCGACATCAGATTGCCGACTTTGTTTACCTGATAATACTGTTGCGAAAGGTTCTTGCTGTTATCAAACATTCTTCGTCTTAAATCGGTTTCTATCTTTATTCCCGTGCCGAAAAAGCAAACGCGCCATAAAAATCTGCCCGTAACCATAACCAGAATTATAATAAGCATAGGGCGGCATATTTCGTCTAAAAGATAATTTAAATCAAAATATTCCACTTTGCCGTTCAATGCGTTTACTATTATTCTGTAAAGTTCGGGAATTTTCAGCGAAAAATAATCTACCGCAACAAGTGCGATGATTCCGAAAATCAGCATATGAGCATATTTGAGATAATATCGGTTGATCTGCTTTCCGAAAATCATAAGAATACTCCTTTGTGCTTTTTGGCGTTTGCCGTTTCTTGCTTTATTTATATTTTAAAATATAAAATATTAGATAAAATAATATCAAGTTCCTATATGGTTGTCAAATAAAATATATATACATTGAAAAAATAGATGAATTATTTTTTTATTGATTTTTTTAGTAAGCTCCCTTAAACCGTAATCTTTCTTGACTTTTTTTTGAATTCGTGATAAAATAAATAAAAAAATTAAGTATTTATTCGTTATTAAGCGTATTTTATTTAGAGCGGGAGTTTGGTTAAAGAATGAGCGGTGAAGAAGCGTATAAAAATTTTATAAACGGCGATAAAAACGCTTTTGACCGTCTTATCGAGCTTTACAGAGCGGAGCTTACCGCTTATGCCATGAGCATAGTAGGCGACTCGTTTACCGCGGACGACGTAGTAGCCGACGCTTTCTGCTATCTTATCGTTCATAAGGGAAAATATAATTTTTCCGTGCCGCTTAAATACTATCTTCTGATGATTTGCCGTTCGCGTGCGATAGATTATCTGCGCAAGCAAAAGCGATTAAAACCGCTTGACGGCGAAGCCCGTTTGTCTACCGAAAGCGATTTTTCCGCCGTGGAAAAAGACGAACGAAAAAATGCCGTAATGCAGGAGATAAAGCTTTTGCCCGAAAAAATGCGCACTGCTATTTATTTTGTGTATTTTGAAGGAATGAGCTATGCGGATGCGGCAAAGGCTATGCGCATAAACGTAAAAAAGGTGAACAATCTTTTATACGAGGCGAAAAAGAAATTAAAAATGCAATTAAAGGATTATGCCGAATGACGAATAAAGAATTTAAAGACGAAGTTTTTTCGCGTGCGGAAAAACAAATAACAAAACGAAAAATGACAATAAAAGCTATATGTGCGTCAGCTTTAAGCGTCGCGCTTGTATTGCTTTTAATTCCCGTCAGTGTATCGTTCTTTTCAAACGCCGCACCAAAAGGCGATATGGCATATGGGCGAGACAGCCAAAAAGAAGAGTTTCCTGCCCCCGGACAAAGCGACAACGATACTAAAGAAAATAACCCGACAGGTGATTTAGCATACGAAAATTTAGAAATTTTCGATTACTCGATCGGCGGCTTTATTACGGCAGATTTTACGCAAAAAAAAGAAATCGTCGGGATTTTAAATGCAATAAGAACGGAAGCTTTGCAAAAAGGCACGTCCATAACGTCATCTCAACTTGAAAATGAGACGTTATGCGGAACTTATCGGTTAAAAATTACTTTTTCCGGAGCTAAGTTTTATATAGGTGAAGATTCCGTATGTTTCGGGCTTAAAGAGTTAAAAAGCAGCGATTATTTAAAAAATTTGCTTAAAATTATTGAAAAATAGCTAAAATTTTTAAAACCTGCGTTAAAAACGCTTGCAACAAAAAACGCATTATGGTAAAATACAATGCGTGACTTCGGGCGGTCCTCTTGCATTATGGCAACGAACGCTTAGTAATATAAGGAGGTATAAGTCATAATGGCAAACATAATCGATCAGATTAATCAGGAAAATCTCAAAGCCGAAACTCCTGTCTTCAATGTAGGCGATACCGTAAGAGTATCTTTTGAGGTTATTGAAGGCGACAAGTCGAGAATTCAGGTTTTTGAAGGCGTAGTTATCGCTAAAAGACACGGCGGTATAAGCGAAACCTTTACCGTAAGAAGACTTTCTTTCGGTATCGGCGTAGAAAGAACTTTCCCGATTCACTCACCTAAGGTTTCTAAGGTTGACGTTGTAAGACGCGGTAAAGTAAGAAGAGCAAAACTCTATTACTTAAGAGGTCGTACGGGTAAAGCTGCAAAAGTTAAAGAAGTTTTATAAAAATTTGGCGTCGCTTTTTGCGACGCTTATTTTTTGCTTTAAAGCCGAATTTATTTTAACAAAAAACGCTTTCCGAAAAAAAAGGAAAAGCGTTTTGCATTTAGATTTAAACTTTAAAAAAAACAATAAAAAACTATTGAGCCGAAAGTGCTTTTGTATAAGCGTCCATAATAACGTTTATCAAAGCGTTTCTTGCTTCCGCGTTTATGGGGTGGGCCATATCTCTGTATTCGCCTTCGGCAGTTTTTCTTGAAGGCATTGCAATAAAGCACCCGTCCGAGCCTTCTACTATTTTTATATCGTGAATGGCAAATGCATCGTCAATAGTTATAGATGCAACTGCTTTAAGTTTGCTGTCTTCTTTTTTTACAAGCCTGATTCTTACGTCCGTGATATTCATTTTTTTACCGCCTTATATATTTTTTACTTTTGCCGCTGTCTTTTCACGATTTACCGCGTAAAAAGAATTTTAGCACTAATAATTAATATTGTACTATAAAACGAACGAAATTTCAATACCTTTTTTAAAAAAAGTTTATAATTTTTTTTGTTTTTCTTTTTTTAGGGGCTTTTTCTTTAAATTTAAAGCGGTAAAACGCAAAAACAGCCTGAAAAGAATACTATGATATTATGAACGACTATTTTTTAAAAAATAAATCAAAGTCAAACGTAGTATTTTTAGGCATCGGCGGAATCAGCATGTCCGCGCTGGCTCTGTGTTTAAAAGAACGTGGTTTTAACGTAGGCGGATTTGACAGAACAATAGGTCATACGACTGATTTATTAAAAGAACGCGGCATAAAAGTGAACGACCAAAGCATTATAGAGTCGTGCGATTTTGCCGTTGCGTCCTCCGCAATATCCCAAACGGACGAGAATTTGCTAAAATTAAAATCCTTAAATAAACCTATAATTTCGCGCGCCGAGCTATTAAACGAAATAAGTAAGACCTTTCCGTCCGTAATCGGAATTTCCGGTACGCACGGAAAAACTACCTGCACTGCGCTTGCGGCACATATTTTTTATGCCGCAAAGCTAAACTTTACCGTTCATGTCGGCGGCGAAGATGTAAGCTTTGGCAATTACAAAAGTTTCGGGGATGATTTTTTTATAAGCGAAGTTTGCGAGTATAAACGAAATCTTCGTTATTTTTCGCCGTCGGTCGGCGTTGTTCTGAACGTAGACGACGATCATCTTGACAGTTACGGCGACTTTGACTCTTTAAAAAAAGAGTTTTATAATTATTCAAAGCGCAGCAAGGTGGCGGTTATAAATGCGGACGACGTTTTATATGAAATTATAAAATCAGATAAAAAATCAAACGCGGTTACTTTCTCGGTAAAAGACGGTAAAGCCGACTATTATGCTAAAAATTTATGCGTAAAAGACGGTAAACTATGTATGACCGTTTACGAAAAAGGAAAAGAACTGTTTTCTTTTTCAAGCATGTATCTTGGTTTGCACGACGCAACAAACGTACTTGCCGCCACTGCCGCGGCAAGAGTTTATAATCTTTCGCCGATTTATTTAAAACGCGGAATACAGGATTTTCGCGGCGTAAAAAGGCGTAACGAGATTATGGGAGCGTACCTGGGCGTAAAAGTTATAGGCGACTATGCGCATCATCCCACGCAGATCAAAGTAATGCTTTCGGAATATGAAAAAAAATTCGCAAGCGGATATTCCGTATTGTTTCAACCGCACACTTATTCCAGAACTCAGCGGCTTTTCGGCGAATTCGTTGAAGCTTTAAAAAACGTAAAAAATCTGTACGTATTCGAAACTTATGCCGCAAGGGAGAAGTTTAACGAAGCGGGCAGTTCAAAAACGCTTTGTCGTTCGCTTAAAAATGCGAACTATGCGGGTAAAATCGAAAATGCCGGAAATATAATGGACGAGTGTGCAAAAACGGGTAAGCCTATAATCGTTCTGGGCGCGGGAAATTTATATGATTTTATCAAAAATTTATTAAAAAAAAGGAAATTGAATAAAACTCGGGTATAAATAGAAAAGAAAAGCATTTTTTACCGATATTACGAGAGAAGTTGTTTTTTTGTATGATAAAATTCGACGATAAGTTTTTAGACGAACTTAAATCAAAACTTAATATCGTTGACGTAATCGGCGGATATTGCCAGCTTACGCGCAAAGGCGGTTCTTACTGGGCGTGTTGTCCGTTGCCCGGGCATAGCGAAAAAACGCCGTCTTTTGCCGTAAACGAAGCCGGACAGTTTTATAAATGTTTCGGCTGCGGCAGAGGCGGCGACGTGGTAAAATTCATTATGGAAATGGAAAGCCTGAATTTTTACGAAGCGGTAATTTTTTTATGCGATAAAGCGCATATTCCGCTGCCTGAAGACGACGGAAAGGATTCCGCAGACTATACCACGCAAAAAAAGTTTGCCGATAAAGAAAGATTGCAGTCGCTCATGCGTGATACCGCGCTGTTTTACGTTGCCGAGCTAAAAACCAAAGAGTGCGCCGCACACCGTAAATATCTTGAAAAACGCGGACTTACTTCGCGCGAAGTAACGGTGTTCGGAATAGGCGCGTCGCCCGATTACGACAAATTACCAAAATATCTGGCAGAAAAAGGTTATACTAAAGAAGAGATGACTTTATCGGGCGCAGTAACGCATAACAAAGAGCGTAATTCTTATTACGACGCGCTTGCTACGCGTTTGATTTTTCCCATAATAGACGCGTTCGGCAAAGTAATAGCGTTCGGCGGCAGAAAACTTGAAAAGACCGATTTCGGAAAATATAAAAACACGACCGACAGTCAACTTTTTTCAAAGCGGAAAACGCTTTATAATCTGAATATTTTAAAAAAAGAAAAAAACAAAGCGGGAACGCTCAATTACGTTATAATGGTAGAAGGATATATGGATACCATCGCGCTCTACAAAGCGGGGTTTAAAAACGTAGTTGCGAGTATGGGAACGTCGCTTACGGTCGAACAGGCTCGCCTTTTAAAGCGATATACCGATACCGTGCTTATTTGTTACGACGGCGATAAAGCCGGGCAAAACGCCACTATCCGAGGGCTTGAAATACTTCGCGACAGCGGACTTGAAGTCAGGGTGGTTTCTTTGCCCGACGGGCTTGATCCGGACGAGCTTATAAACGAGCGAGGCGCGGGTGCATATCAACAATGCCTTGACGAAGCTTTGCCTCTTATAGATTTTAAATTATCTGCAGTAAAGGCAAAATACGATACGTCAACTACGGCCGGAAGGCGCAAATATATAGACGAGAGTTTAAAGGTTATTGCCGAGTGCGATAACGAAAGTTTAAAAGAAGATTTATTAAAAAAATTGCGCGACGACAGCGGAATAACGTTTGATTCGTTAAAGCGCGATTTAGAGCGCGGCGAAACGACTGCGGGAGCTTTGGAACCTGCGGCTGAAAACGGACAGACGGGGGAGTTTAAAAGTAACGACGGCGGGCTTAACGTTGCAGAACGATTTGTTCTTGCATCTTATATTTCGGGGGCGCCGTACGCCGATGACGATTTAAGCGGTTTTGAATTTTCAAACGCTTTACGCAGCGAAATAGCCGAGTACGTTTCCGCAAAAAAAATGCTGAAACAAAATATTGAGGCGGACAAGCTTAAAAACCTTGCGGGAGAAAACGATTACGAAGAGCTTATGTATATTTTAAACGCGGAGGACAACGTGGCGGAAAATGCCCGCGAAAGATATTTTTACGACTGCGTGAATTTATTGAAGGAGAAAACGCTTAACAAAAAAATAACGGAGCTGAAGCAGAGTTTTGCTTTGTCAGAAGACGTTGAAGAACGCAAAATTTTGGCAAAAAAGATTTCGGAATTAGCTTTTGAACTTGCAAAAACAGGAAAACGCAAATAAAACGGAGGATAAAATATAATGAGTATTTCCGATCAGTTGTTGGAGGAAATAACAAAATCGCTTATAGAAGAAGGCAAAAAGACCGGTTCGCTTTCTTCCGATTATCTATGCGATAAACTCGACACGGTAGACGCAAGCGGCGAACAGGTGGATCTCATTTATAAAGCGCTTGACGACGCAAAGATCAATATCGTAAACGACTACGAAAAGGATAAGGATCTTTACGACCAGTTGCTTAAAGAGATCAATATGGACGACCCTGTCAAGATGTATTTAAAGGACATAGGCAGAGTTCCGCTTCTTTCTCCGGAAGAAGAAATAGAGCTTGCTAAAAAAATGGCGGAAGGCGACAGCGCAGCCAAACAAAGACTATCCGAAGCAAACCTTCGCTTGGTCGTTTCAATAGCAAAAAGATACGTCGGCAGAGGTATGCAGTTTTTGGATCTTATTCAGGAAGGCAATTTAGGTCTTATGAAAGCGGTTGAAAAATTCGATTACCAGAAGGGATTTAAATTTTCTACATACGCAACCTGGTGGATTCGTCAGGCTATTACCAGAGCCATAGCCGATCAGGCTCGTACAATAAGAATACCCGTTCATATGGTTGAAACCATAAACAGGCAGGTACGCGTTTCCAGAATGCTTTTGCAAAAGTTAGGGCGCGAACCTAGTCCGGGCGAAATTGCCGAAGAAATGGGAATAAGCGAAAACCGCGTTATGGAAATTCAGAAAATAGCGCAGGATCCCGTTTCGCTCGAAACTCCTATCGGTGAAGAAGAGGACAGCCATATAGGCGACTTTCTGGAAGACGAAACGGCAACCGCGCCGAGCGATACCGTTGCTTTCAGAATGCTCAAAGAACAACTTATAAGCGTACTTGATACTCTCACCCCGCGTGAAGAAAAAGTATTGCGTCTGCGTTACGGCATTGACGACGGCAGACCGAGGACTTTGGAAGAAGTGGGTAAGGAGTTTAACGTCACGCGTGAAAGAATTCGTCAGATAGAGGCAAAGGCTCTTCGCAAACTCAGACATCCTTCGAGAAGCAAACGTTTAAAAGATTTTCTCGATTGATTTATAAAAAAATAACTGCCGAAAAAATATATGACGAAAAGAATAGAAAGATTAGTTAAAGAAATTCCCGACTGCAACGTTTTTGCAGATATCGGTTGCGATCACGGATACGTTAGTGAGTTTATGCTTGAAAACAATAAATGTAAACGAGCCATAATCTCGGATATTTCCGAAAAAAGCCTTAAAAAAGCCGAAAAACTCTTAAAAAAGTACATAGATCGGGGCGTGTGCCTTGCGTTTGTTGCGGACGGGCTGAAGGGATTACCCCATGATATCGATACTGCGCTTATTGCGGGTATGGGGGGCGAAGAAATAATAAAAATATTGCGCGAAAGCGAGTTTTTACCTGAAAATCTCGTCTTGCAGCCCATGAAAAACACCGATAAATTAAGGCGCGAGCTTTTTAAACTTAATTACGGAATAGTGTGTGATTTTGTCTTTAAAGACGGTAAATTTTATAACGTTTTACGCGCGGAAAAGGGTGCAAAAGTTGCTCCTTATACAGACGCGGAATACGAATTCGGCAGAGATAATTTAAAAAACAGAAGCGAAGATTTTATTGCGTACGTCAAAAACGAACTTAAAAATGCCGAAAAATACGAAAAAGCGGTTGTTTCGCTTTGCGATATGGCGTACTTTAACAACAGAATAACCCTTTTAAAAGAGGTTTTAAATGAAGATTAAAGAAATTTTGGAGCTTTTAGAGCAAAAAGTCCCGCTTTCTCTCTCGCATGCGGCTATAAACGCTCTCGGAGCATACGATAACAGCGGTTTTATTTTAGACGGCGGCAATGAAGATACAAACAGCGTTGTTTTTGCGCTCGATTTAACTTGCGGCGCGGTAGATTTAGCCGTAAAAAACGGGGCAAATTTTATTATCACGCATCATCCCGCTATTTACAGACCTGTAAAATCGGTAAGCGGGCTTTATACAAAGTGCATTGCCGCAGGAATCAGCGTATATTCCACGCATTTATCGCTGGATACCGCTCATGACGGAATAGAGGACGGGCTTGCTCGCATAATCGGTGCAAAAAATACCGAAATGCTCGAACAAACGACCGAAGGTTACGGCTTCGGCAGATATTTTGAAATCGAAAGCGTTTCGTTTAAAGAACTTATTAAAAAAATAAGCGAAGCTTTAAAAACGCAAAAAATGATGGTTTTCGGTGATGAAAACCGCACTATAAACAAGGTAGCTTCGTTTTGCGGCGCAGGACTTGACGAAGGCGCGATAGCTCGCGCAAAAGACGCCGAGTTACTTGTATCTGCGGATATTTCGCATCATGTTTTGCTTGCAGCTATAGATAAGGACAAATGCGTTTTACAGCTTACGCACTACGCAAGCGAAGCTTTCGCAATGCAGGCTTTTTGCCAAAAGTTTTGTCTTGAAAACAATATAAAATACGATTTTTATCTGGACGAACGCTTTTTATAAGCGACTGCTTAAAAAACGATTGTTCCCTAAAAATACAAACTTTTTACAATACTCTTTCGCGCTTAATTTTTTTGCGTGAAAAATAACAATACGGGAGGACGTTATGTCTGTTATAGAAAAATTACTTGCTTATCAGGAAGAAGATAAAAAGCTTTTTGCTTTAGAGCGCAAGCTTAAGGATTGCGAAGCTCGCAAAAACGGCGTAAAGGCGCAAAAATTTCTTGCAACCGTAAGCGAAACGCTTGCGGGAATAGAAGCAAAGGCATTTGAACTTTGTACTCTTTACGATAATTTGTGCGAAGAACTTGAAAAAATCAAGGAAAACAACGCCGAGTTCGATTCGATTGCCGACAGCGTTACCGACGATAAGGAAATTTCCTATCTGAAAGGTAAAGCGGGGGAACTTTTAAAGCAGCTTGACGAAACTATGAAAAAAGTTGCCAAGACCGAGCAGGAGATGAACGAAGTCGCAAAGCAGTATCAAAAACTTGCCAAAGAAACGGCGGCTTATCAGGAACAACTTAAAGTTTCAAAGGTCGATTACGAAAAATTCAAACAACCCATAGAACCTGAAATGCGCGCAATCGATGCAAATCTTAAAAAACTCGCTAAGGACATTCCCGCCGACGTTATGGCAAAATATGCCGATAAGCGAAAGGATAAACGTTTCCCGATCGTTTACGTCATAGGCGAAAAAGAAACTCACTGCGGCGCATGCGGAACCGAACTTTCGATGAAACAGCTTGATCTTTTAAAAAAGGACGACGCGCTTGTCGAGTGTGAAAACTGCAGATATCTTTTATACAGAGATAAAAAGTAAGATCCGGTGAGTCAAAAGGGAGAAAAGAAAAGTGAAACTTAATTATAAAAGAACGATATTCGTCGGATTCGCATTTTTTCTGATATGCGCGTTCTGGCAGGCATACGAGGCGATTGTTCCCTTAATGCTGGTAAACAAATTCGGTATGAATCAAACCTTATCGGGCATAATAATGGCACTCGATAACGTACTTGCCGTATTTATGCTGCCGCTTTTCGGCGCACTTTCGGATAAAACAAAAACAAAGTACGGTAAACGTACGCCGTACATAGTAATAGGTACAATAGTTGCTATAGCCGCGTTTATCGGTCTTTCGTTTGCCGATAACGCCCAGCTTGCAAAAATAACCAAAGACACAGGCTCGCCTCAGGAATATCAGCAACTTTTATGGGATGCCGATACCGAAATCGCTAATGCCGAAAAGAGCGCGTCTTACGATAAAAAAGCTCAAAAATCCTATAAAGTAAAAGATTACGCGTCAATGGTTAAATTTAACAAAAAATATGAAGATTTAACCGAAAGCGAGCGTGAAGAAGTTAGAAACTGGTATGTAAATATCGACGAAAACACTTTCTATTTTTACGAAGCCGAAAACGGGATAGTCTATCTTTTTGACGAAGCCGCTTCGGGAGATAAAAACGCGGTAAAATGCAATGCATACACAAATCTCGTTACTCCCGCACACAGCAATTATGCGTGGCAAAAAACGCTTGAAAATCCCGTACCTTTAATTTTTTTCATACTTATATTGTTGCTCATTTTAATATCTATGGCAACTTTCCGTTCTCCTGCGGTCGCGTTGATGCCGGACGTTACGATAAAACCGCTGCGTTCTCAGGCAAATGCGGTAATAAACCTTATGGGAACGTTCGGGGCGATGCTCGTGCTTCTTTTGGGAATGGTATTCGGAACGGGTAAAATATCAAATCAAACGTCTTCGTTTACCTGGTACATCGTTGCCGTATGCGGCATTATGGCTTTGGGGCTTACGCTGTTTATCGCTCTTGTAAGAGAGCCTAAATGGGCAAAAGAAATGGAAGAAGAATCGGTACGCCTCGGCTTGGAAACCGAAAACGACGAGATTCAGGATCTTGTTGATAAAGACACTACCGAAAATTCAGGCGCTGATAAAGGCGGTATGAGAGAGCTTCGCAAAAGCGATAAAGGTAAGTTTATTTCGCTTCTGTTAATTCTTGCGTCGGTTGCGCTCTGGTATACGGGGTATAACGCGGTAAGTTCTAAATATTCGCTTTATGCAACGAATATATTGCATAAAGATTACAACTTAACCTTGCTTATAGCACAAGCCGCGGCAATTATTTCATATATTCCCGCAGGATTCATCGCAGGTAAAATAGGCAGGAAAAAGAGTATTTTAGCAGGCGTTCTGTTGCTTGTTGCGGCATTCTTTACTATCTCTTGGTTCGACGCGTCAACTCCCGCCGTTTTAATAGACGTTATATTCGCACTTGGCGGAATAGGTTGGGCTACTATAAACGTCAACTCGTTCCCGATGGTAGTTGAGCTTGCAAAAGGCGGCAACGTGGGAAAATACACGGGCTATTATTATACGGCAAGCATGGCGGCGCAGATTATCACTCCCGTTTTGTCAGGCGTTATAATGGATTTATTCGGAAGCATGCATCCGCTGTTTATTTATTCTACAATATTTGCAGGGCTTTCGTTCGTAACCATGCTGTTTGTAAAACACGGCGATAACCTTGTTTTAAAAGAGCGTAAGGAAGCCGAAGAAAAACAAGCCGAAGCCTGAAATACTTTAAATTGCCGAAGCCTGAAATACTTTAAATTTATGAATACAAAAAAATATATAGCATTTGATATAGGCGATAAAAGAGTGGGGATAGCCGTTTCCGATCCGTTCGGCAATATGGCTATGCCGCTCGAAACGTATAATCGCAAAAATTTTGCCGAAGATATAAAATATCTGGTAAAAAAAGCCGAAGAGCGCGGAGCCGACGTAATCGTTTGCGGCGTACCTCTAAATTTTGACGGAACAAAAAGCGAGCAAACCGAAAAAACGCTTTCGTTTATTGAAGAAATAAAGAAAAATACGGCTATAAAAACAGACGTGCAGGACGAGCGTTTTTCTACTATGGAAGCGCATCGCGTTCTTATAAGCGAAGATATGCGCCGCGATAAACGCAAAAAAGTAGTGGACGCGGTGGCGGCAAGCTTTATTTTAGAAGATTATATGCGCAGACAAAATTTAACAAACAAATAAAACGGTGACACGCAAAATACAAAAAAATCAAGGTATTTTGTAAAAATCCGAAAATACAGCCTTTACGGCAAATAATTCAACTAAAATTTTGGAGTAAACAAAAATGAGCGAAGAAAAAAAATTACACGAACATGAACATCACGACCATCACGAACATCATCATCACGACCACGACGAACATTGCGATTGCGGTTGCTGCGGCGATGATTGTGAAGACGAAGTTGTAGAACTTTACGACGACGCAGGCAAGGCTTATAAATTTGTACACATCGGCGGAACGCAGTATGACGATAAGTGGTTTTTATTCTTTTTACCTGCCGAAAATATCGACGGACTCGATGAAGAGAGCGTAGTTATTTTTGAAGCGGGCGAAGAAAACGAAGACGGGAGCGCAAACCTTAAACCCGTTGAAGATGAAGATCTTTTAGATAAAGTTTACGACCAGTTCTGCCGCGAAATGGATGAACAGACCGAAGCTATGGAAGCCGAAGAATTAGAAGGCGGCTGCGGATGCGACGAAAATTGCGACGAATGCACTTGTGAAGACGATTGTGACGATTGTCCTTGCGACTGCGACGAACCCAAGAAAAAACACTGATTTTAAAAAATATTTGTTTAATACCGCAAAGGCAATCGCTTTTGCGGTATTACTTTTACTTATCGATATAAAAAGAAATACCGATAACAAAAACGCTAAAAATGCAAAAATGCGATTGACTTTTATATTTTTCTTTGATAGAATACAAATAATAAAATCTTTCGTGGCGGTGCGTCATGTTAAAAAACATATCTTTTAGCTATTACTTTTATTATGGAATTGTAAAGATGCGATAAATCTATCGGCGTCCAGCTTTTCCGTACGGAAAATTTGAACCTGTGGGTTTATCGCCCGCAGGTTTTTTTAAGCCATAAATCAATGGTAAAAATTTGCGGGCTTTTTTAACAGTGTAATTGCTTGCCAAATTTATTTAAGGAGATACTTTTTATGAAAAAATTACTCTCATTAGTGCTTGTCATAGCGGCTTTAAGCTTGACTTTTGCGTTTTCGTCCTGTAAAAAAGACGACGGAACCATAAAAATCGGCGTTCTTCAGGTAGACACTCACGATGCTCTAGACAGCGCGCGCGAAGGCTTTAAAAGCGTTGTAGACGAATGGGCGAAGAAAAACGGCAAAAAAATAACTTACTCTTTGCAAAACGCTAACGGCGATACGAATAACCAAACTACCATTGCAAATACTTTAGTAACATCAAAATGCGATCTGCTATTCGGAATATCAACGGGTTCTGCTCAGGCTTTAATGGGCGGCACTACCAAAATCCCCGTGCTTTATACTGCTGTTACCGATCCCGTAACCGCTAAGCTTACCGCGGCAAACGTAACGGGGACCAGCGATCTTAATCCCGTAGCAAAACAAATTCAGCTTATTTCCGAACTTGTTGACGATTGCGATAAAATAGGCTTTTTATATTGTTCAAGCGAAATTAACAGTAAATTGCAGGTCGATCTGGCTATAGAAGAATGTAAAAAACTCGGCATAGCTTACCAGACGTTTACGGCTGCGGCTTCAAGCGATATTCAAACCGTAGTAGAATCGATTCCTTCAAGCGTAAAGGCAGTGTTTATTCCTACCGATAACTTATTTGCCGCAAATATAGAAAATGCATGCGGAGCTTTAGCTGCAAAACACATTCCCGCTATCGTAGGCGAATCCGGTATGTGTCAAAGAGAAGGAACAGGCGCGGCTACTCTCGGAATAGATTATTTCGAACTCGGCAAACAAACAGGCGAAATGGCAATTAAAATTTTAGAAGGCGCAAAACCCGCCGATATCAAATTTGAATACTACTCAAAAGAACCAACGTTCTTTATAAACGAAGCTAACGCTTTAAAAATGGGTATTTCGCAGGCGAATATCGATAAAGTTAAAGCTCTTTACAATAAGTAAAACATAATAAAACAATAAATTCACAGGAGATAAGAGATGGATTTAGAAGCTTTTATCGGTGCGCTCCCGGGCGGATTTGCGCAAGGACTCATGTGGGGCGTTTTAGCTCTCGGCGTGTATATCAGTTATAAAATATTAGATTTTGCTGATCTTACGGTAGACGGTTCTTTGGCAACCGGCGGAGCGGTAACCGCGGTTTTAATAGAGGCGGGCGTAAGTCCGTGGCTATCGCTTCTTGCGGCTATAGCTGCAGGATCTGTTGCAGGGCTTATAACGGCTTTATTGAATACAAAACTGAAAATTCCGGCAATTTTGTCGGGAATACTTACTATGTCGGCATTGTATTCGGTAAACTTGCATATATTAAGCGACCGCGCAAACGTTTCTGTTTACGGAAAAACTACGGTGAATAATGCCGTTTCTGCAATAACGGGACTAAGCGTTGTTGACGATAAAAACTATCTTTCAATAATAACCGCGGTATTGATTTGTACGGCTATAATTGCGGCAATGTACTGGTTTTTCGGAACGGAGCAAGGCTCGGCAATTCGCGCAACGGGCAATAACCCGACCATGGCAAAAGCTCAGGGTATTAGTACCGATAAATCAAAGATGATCGCACTCGCAATGAGCAACGGTCTTGCCGCATTATCCGGCTCTTTAATCGCTCAACATAATTTTTCGGCAGACGTAAATATGGCAAGCGGTACAATAGTTATAGGTCTTGCCGCAGTTGTTATAGGCGAACTTTTGTGCAAAGATAAAAACTCCTTCTGGGTAAAACTTATGTGTGTTGTATTCGGAAGCGTTATTTACAGATTGATTTTTACTGTTGCTGTTCAACTCGGACTCGATACCAACGATTTAAAGCTGATAGCCGCCGTTATAGTAGTTCTTGCGCTAGTTGTCCCAAGATTTATAAAAGAGCGTTTTCCTAAAAAGAAAAACGATTCGGTAAAGGAGGACGCCGCAAATGCTTGAAGTAATGCAAATCAAAAAGAGAAACATAGGTGTATGTTTACTGCTTTCAATCGTAACTTTGGGAATATATGATATATATTGGATGTATTTACTTGTAAAAAACACTCGTTTAATACAAAATGATACAGGTGATTGTATCGGAGAAATGTTATGCTTGATTTTTGTTCCATTTTATTCTTTGTATTGGTGGTATACAAGAGGTGAAAAAGTCAAAAATGAATTTTGTGACCACAATTGCAATTCGACAGGTAATGGTATTGTATATTTAATCCTTGCATTTTTCTATTTAAATATTGTTTCTATGCTTATAATGCAGAGTGATTTTAATACATTAAATTGGAATATTAATATAGAGCAACAAGGCACACTTGAAATTAAAAATTTACGCAAAGTATTCAATAAAGGCACCGTGAACGAAAAAGTTGCCATAAAAAATTTGTCTTTATCTTTAGAAGAAGGCGATTTTGTAACGGTAATAGGCGGCAACGGCGCGGGAAAATCCACTCTTTTAAACAGTATTGCGGGTACTTATCCCGTAGACGGAGGCAGTATTACGCTTGGCGGAGTAGAGCTTACAAAGCTTCCCGATTTCAAACGCGCAAAATACGTCAGCCGTGTGTTTCAGGATCCGTTAATCGGTACGGCGGGCAATATGAATCTTGAAGAAAATCTTGCTTTAGCGGCTCGTCGCGGCAAGTCCCGCGGACTTGGTTGGGGCATAACCGCAAAAGAGCGCGAAGAGTACAGGCAAATGCTTGAAAAGCTTGATTTAGGCTTAGATAAAGTAATGGGGCAAAAAGTGTCTACGCTGTCGGGTGGTCAGCGTCAGGCGTTGACGCTTTTAATGGCTTCCTTATCGTCTCCTAAATTACTGCTTTTAGACGAACATACCGCAGCGTTGGATCCCAAAACCGCAGCAAAGGTACTAAGCCTTACAAACGACATTTATTCCCGTGAAAAGCTTACCGTTCTTATGATAACTCATAACATGAGCGACGCCATAAAATACGGCAACAAGCTTTTGATGATGAACGAGGGCGATATAGTATATTTTGCCGAAGGCGAAGAGAAAAAGTCATTGACTATTCCTTTCTTAATGCAAAAATTCGAGCAGAAAGTAGGCGAAGGCATGACGGGCGATAAAATGCTTCTCGGTTAAAACGGACGGAAAAAGAAAGTAATACTATAAACAACAAAGCGGAGCGACCTGTATTTTGGTCGCTCCGCTTTTGCTCATTTAAAGCTCAAGCGTTTCTTTGGTTAAAACTTTATAGCTGACGCTTTCGATATTTTCCGCACAGACGGTAAGACAATAAACGTCGCTTGAAAGAAACAGATATTTGGTTAAAAATTTAACGCCGGGGTAACTTTTTATCTCGCACGGCTTTTTTATGAAGCCTTCGCCGCTAAATTTAACGTAACTTTCTTTTTCGGTAAAAAACCTTGTAAAAAGTTTTGTTTTTTCGTATTCGTCCGTTAAAGCATTAAATTCATTCAATTCCAAATCATTCAATATGCTTTCAACCGTTTTTTGATTAGGCAGGGTAAACACCTGCACGTCAAGTCCGCAATTTTTTTCGTTTACACAAACGGCAACAACGTCTTTGCTATGCGAAACGGAAAAGCTTATTTCAGAGTTTTCAAAATGCGGTTTACCTTTATCGGTTATTTTTAAATCGCTTAAAACGCCGTATTCTTTTTTTATATAACTAATAATTTCGGCGGCTATGGCAGTCTGAACGGCTTTTTCTGGGACTGCAGGCAAAAGCCGTAAAAATTTTTCACGGTAAGCTTCAAAAAGTCGTTCAGACTTGATATCGTCGGGTTTTATGTTTTTTATATTCAATAAATAAATGTTCATGGTATGATATATAGTGTAGTTAATTTTTTTAGATAAACACGAAACTTTTATTAAAAGATTTTGCTGTAAGGCAAAAGATTCACTTTATATATTTTATAATGCTTCATATAATTTGTCAAATCAAAATAAAAAGTTATTTTTGTTTGCATAAAGTTTAAAAAAACGTTACATAATATTTTTGCAAGGAGGTAAAATGATGAACAACAAAACTACCAACAAAACGACCGGTAAGTCTCGTAGTGCTGGAAGAACCACAGATTGTGGCGGCAAGACGAGAAGTTGCTCCGGAAGAACAACTAAAAATTGCAAATAATGAAAACTAAAAAGAAATTAAAAAAACAACAGCAAAATAAAATGTCCTCGCCATTTGACATTCAAGGCAGCTGGACGGGAAATTACCTGCTCGGCGAAACGGAAGAACCCGTACAGGACGTGGACGACTTATAACACTTTGTTTTTTTCTATTCGTTTACTAACGAATAAAGGCGTAACTTTTTAATATAGATTACGTCCGTTAAAAAAAACGCTGCGAATTTTGTATATTTATAAAAAATTATAAAAATATGAAATTCGCTCGTTTTTTGTTTGTAAAAAAATTTTTAAATTAAAAAAATATAAAACAAAACGACTGCTATAAATAAAGCGGTATAAATAAAATAAATATCGAGTATAACGAATTTCAAGTTTTTATTATTGAATAATGCGGAACATAATTTTGACAGCGCAATTTTTTTTTGTTATAATCTTAGCATTGTAAAAAAAGAGCCGACGAATGCGATTTTTTACTATTTAAATATGCAATAATTTTTTGAGGTGTTTATATGAACAACAATGTAAGACCCGAATCAATGCAGAGAATCACGGATTCCTATCTTGCAAACGCCTTTATCGAAAAAAGCATTGCCGAATTAAAAAAGGAAATCGGCGATAAAAAGGTGTTGCTTGCTTTGTCCGGCGGGGTGGATTCATCTGTCGTTGCCGCGCTTTTAATCAAGGCAATAGGCGATAGACTGACTTGCGTACACGTCAATCACGGCTTACTCAGGAAAGGAGAACCCGAACAGGTTATCAAGGTATTTAAAGGCGAAATGAACGCAAACCTTATTTACGTTGACGCAACCGACCGTTTTTTAGACGCATTAAAAGGCGTTTTCGATCCCGAACAAAAACGTAAAATCATAGGCAAAGTTTTTATCGACGTGTTTGCCGAAGAAGCTAAAAAACTCGAAGGTATCGAACTTTTAGCTCAAGGCACTATTTATCCCGATATTTTGGAAAGCGGCCCCGTAAAATCGCATCATAACGTAGGCGGGCTTCCCGAAGATCTTCATTTCGGGCTTGTAGAACCTCTTAAATTTTTGTTTAAGGACGAAGTTCGTCAGGTTGGTAAAGCATTAGGACTTCCCGATAATATGGTGTTCCGTCAGCCGTTCCCGGGTCCCGGGCTTGGTGTAAGATGCCTTGGTGCTATCACTCGCGACCGTTTGGAAGCACTCCGCGAAGCCGATGCCATTGTACGCGAAGAATTTGCGTTAAACGGTTTAGCCGGTAAAGTCTGGCAGTATTTTGCTATAGTTCCGGACGTAAAATCCACAGGTATAAGAAACGGCGTCCGTGCGGACGAATGGTGCGCTATAATTCGTGCGGTCAACACTACCGACGCAATGAGTGCTACTATTGAGCCTATCGACTACGTTGTTTTAGCAAAAATCACCCAAAGAATTACAAGCGAAGTTAAGGGAATAAACAGAGTTTTATACGACGTTACGCCCAAGCCCACAGGCACAATCGAGTGGGAATAAAAATTATTTAAATCGTAAAAAAAAGTCCCTTTGTGCGGGACTTTTTTTATAGAAGTTGAAAAATTAGCAAAAACGTGTTATAATACTTATATTAAAATGAAAATGTAGTCCGAATATTTAAACTGAAAAATTTATAGTTTATTAAGGAGAGGAAATGATAAATAATCTTGTTATACGAAAAGCCGATGTCAAAGACATGGCTTTAATACAGGATATGATAAAAAGTCTGGCTATATACGAAAAAAGACCTCAGGACGCAACCGGAACCGCAGAACAATTAAAATACTGGCTTTTTGACAAAAAGATAGCTACCTTTTTAATTGCGGAAGCAGACGGCGTTCCTATAGGATATGCAATTTATTATCCCATATTTGCTTCGTTTTCAGCCGCAGGAAAAGTGCATCTTGAAGATTTTTTGATAAAAGAAGAATATCGCGGACAAGGTATAGGCAGATATTTTCTTTCAAAAATAGTAAAAATCGTGATAGACGAAGGATACTTTGGAATGGAGTGGAGTTGCCTTGACTGGAATAAATCCGCAATCGATTTTTATAATAAAATAGGAGCAAAGCACGAAACGGGACGAGAATATTTTGAACTCGATTTTGCGCATTTAAACGAAATTGCTCTATAAAAAACGCAATGAAAGGCTTTAAGCTTGAAAAAATCCCTGATTTTTAATTAATATAAAGCTAAAAAGCTTTAAAAAGATTTTTAGTGGGGTTTTGCTTTTAGGTTGACTTTATTGTTATAATAGTTTAGAATATTTGTTGCACTTTAAAGTTAAAACTTTTATTTAACGTTACAATGCGTTAAAGGGGTAAACATTATGAATAAAATCGTTATAGTTATAAATGGACAGGGCGGTTCCGGAAAGGATACCGTATGTTCGATTATGGGTAAGTATTATAAAGTTAAAAACGTATCAACCGTAGATCCTATAAAGGATATTGCAAAATATGCGGGGTGGCAGGGCGAAAAAAACGATAAATCGCGCAAAATGCTTGCCGATTTAAAACAGGTTTTTATAGAATATTGCGATTTGCCGCTTAACTATATCATCGCTCAGGAAAAAGAATTTTTGTCAGACGATAACGAAATAATGTTTGTCCACTGCCGTGAGGGTGAAGAAATAGCAAAAATCGTAAAAAATTCTATTGTTAAGGCGTATACGTTGCTTATTCGTCGTAACGATTCGCACTATATGCACAAGCATTTCGGGAACCTTGCCGACGACGACGTAGAAAATTACTCTTACGATTTTGTCTATGACGGAAATAACGAAACTATAGAAGATTTAGAACGTGATTTTATGGCGTATTTTAATAATACCATAAAAATAAAATTGTAATTTTTACGTAATAAACCTTGCAATTATCAGGTTTGCGGTAAAAGGCTTAAAGTAAGAATAATATAAAACGGCCCTTAAAATTATAAGTACGAAAGAAGGCTTTGCAAAAATAAAACAAAGCAAGCCGTACTTTTTTAAAGGTCGTTTTTATGTTGTAAAAAAAATTTAAATGAAATTAGTGTTTTGCGTCGTAGTCTGATTATTGATGTTCTGATTACATGTGCAGGCGGTTGTTGTCATAAGGGCGAGCAAAAGCAGTGTTTGAGTGGCGTTTATCGTGCCGTTTGCAGAAAGCAGTAAAATCAAACCGAAAAAAACGAGATTAGAATTCATAAAAACCTCCGTGTTCTACATTATATTCATTTATTATACAATAAATGACAAATAACGATCAATGCATATATTGACATATTTTCCGTCATGCTTTAAAATATAAGTATATGACGGAGGAAAAAATAATGGAAGCAAAAACAATAACAAAAAATCGCATTTTATACCTGGATCAAAGAACGCAGTCGCTTATATCGTCTTACGTTCCCAAAGAAGCCTTACTTGGCGAACTTGTAAACTTTTTTACTATCTTTTCGGATAGTACAAGACTGAAAATGATAGCCGCGCTTTCGATTTCCGAAATGTGCGTTACCGATTTATCTAATATTTTAGATATAAATCAAACAACGGTCAGCCATCAGCTAAGGCTCTTAAAGAATTTAGGTGCAGTAAGCAGTCAACGAAACGGCAAGGTCATATACTATTCGCTTAAAAACGAACTGCTCAGCGACCTGCTTTTAAAAGGGGTAGAATATTTAGGTTACTAAATATTTTTTACCATTATTTATAAAAAATTGCTGTAATATTTAAATATATAAAGCACCGTGTTTTTTCAGACGGTGCTTTTTTTGCAAAATTTTTATTTAAGCCTTGCGCTTGTCAGGCGTACGGGGCGTTATCTTTGGTGATAAACATTTTGCGTAAGTTGTCGTTATATCATATTCGAATTATACTTTTTTTGTGCCTGAAAATAATTGCGCTTTTATTATCTTCTTAGCGAATTTTTATGCATGGTATAAATTATTTTAATATATTTAATATTCAAAACTTTAAATTATTCTTGCAATATAACAAAATTTATGGTAAAATAAAACAAAATTTATGGTAAAATATAACAAAAATTTTTATTGCAAATCAAATTTCGCACAGGGATTATTGCCCTTGAATAAAATTAAAAGATATTGCAATAGCTTTAAGGAGGACTTATATGTACAAGTTCAAAGCCGATATGTATGCGGATATTCGTATAGAAGACAGATATAATACGATCATCGCATACGTCAACGGTAGTTTGCAGGAATTAAAAGAAAGAAACGAAAAACGTGCTTTTATCCGTGTTTTCGACGGAAAAATGTGGTATTATTCTTCCACTACGGATATAAGCCGTGTTCAGGAAAAACTTGACGAATTATATGCGCAAGGTAAAAGCAATCCTAAAATTTTAAGCAATAAAATCGTTCGTCGTTTCGAAGTAAATTCAGACGTAAAAATGCAATTCGGACCCGTTTCGGTAAGAAACGTTCCCATTGAAGATAAAAAGGCTTTATTGCAAAAATATCTGCCTATTGTATCGAGCATGAAAATGATGTCTATGCCCACGGCTAAATACGTTGACAGAAACAGCATTTTTGAATTTTATTCGAGTAAAGGCGCGTTTATTAAATACGATTACCAGACTTGCGGCTTATCTTTAGCTTGCACAATGACCGAAGGAACGGAATTTTTGCAAGCGCATTATCAGTTGGGTGAAACCGAATTTGATAAACTTAAAGGCAAAACCCGCGTTATAAAGGAAAGCTTTGCCGAACAAGCCGAATTTTTACACGACGCAAAAGAGGTTAAGCCCGGCGAGTATCCGGTAATTTTATCACCGCAGGCGGCAGGCGTTTTTGCTCACGAATCTTTCGGACATAAATCCGAAGCCGATTTCATGCTTGCAGATGAAGGCATAGCTCGCGAATGGACTATCGGAAAAACGGTTGCTTCTCCGCTTTTGTCTATCGTGGATTCGGGTAAGATTGCAGGATGCGGATATACGCCTTACGACGACGAAGGAACTCACGCGCATAAAACCTATCTTATTAAAAAGGGCGTTTTAACGGGCAGACTCCACAGTGCCGAAACGTCGGTTGCGTTAAAAGAAAAATTAACAGGCAACGCTCGTGCGGTAGATTGCACTTTCGAACCCATCGTAAGAATGACTACGACTTATATCGAAAAGGGCGATTTAACCGAAGAAGAGCTTTTTGCGGGCGTAAAACACGGATATTATATAAAGACCATAAAACACGGTTCGGGCATGAGTAAATTTACCATTGCGCCGCACCTTGCTTATGAGATAAAGGACGGCAAAATTTCCGGTCCCGCAAAGATAAGCGTAATTACGGGCGACGTATTCACAACGTTAGGGCTTATAGACGGACTTTCCAACAAAGTCGAACTTTTAAGCTTTGTTATGGGCGGTTGCGGCAAAATGGAACAAAACCCGCTGCCCGTAGGCTTTGGCGGACCTTTAGTAAGAATATCCAAGATGTTCGTTCAGTAACGGAGGCTGATTATGAAAAAAGAGATTTTGATTGAAAAATACGACGAAATAGCATTGAACGTTTCGGACGGAAAGATAAATTCATATCGTGAAAAAGAAGAAACAAAAAACACCGTTCGCGTTTACGAAAACGGCAGTATAGGCGTTGCGGGCGCGCTTGGCGAAGTTGATTTGGCCGAGCTTGAAAAGCAAGCGGCTGAAAAACTCGGCGACGGTATTCCGTACGTCTGCAATTTAAGTAAAGGCGTAAAACGTGAAGTAATGCGTCGTCCGGCAACGGATAAAAGTGCGGTTTTGCGTACGGGTAAAAGAGTTGCTTTAAAAGCGGCAAAAGTCTGCCCGAGATTTTTAATTACGGGAAAAATAAAATATACCGAAAGCAGCGGAAAGTATATGAATTCCGAAAATACCGAGCTTGCGTACTCTAATTCCGGATTTTCGGTATCTTTCGTTATTAAAGACAGAGATTCTTCAAATATTATGGACGCCGCTTACGGCTCTATGGTCGGAAGATACGGTAAATCCGTAGAAGATAAAATAGTTGAGGACATGAAAGTTCTTCACGAAAACTATTTTGCCGAAAAGGTAAAACTTCCTGACGGCGAATATCCCGTAATTTTGGAAAGCTACGATATTTTAGGTCATTTATTGCAGAGTTTAGTTGCCGAAGTTTACGTTTCCGGCGGCTCGATTTTATCCGGTAAACTCGGTGAAAAAGTATTTAGCGATAAACTTTCTTTTTATGTTGACAGAAATCCGTCAACAAACCATTCCGACGGATTTTATGATTCCGAAGGCGAATTTGCCACAGATTATAGACCTGTTCTTATAAAAGACGGCGTATTAAAAAACGTATTCGATTCAAAAAATACTGCGGCAATGTTTAATCTGCCGTTATCAAAGACCGCTCATTCCGCTTACGACGGAGTTCCTTCTATAGGAATACCGGGGATAATAGTAAAAAGCACCGCTCCCGATTTAAAAACGCTTTTGGGCGATCAGGAAGCCATTTATATTTCGATATCTTCGGGCGGCGATATGACTACCGAAGGCGTTGTAGGTATGCCTGTAATGCTTGCGTTTTTAGTTAAGGGCGGAAAGATAGTCGGAAGAGTTTCCGAATTTAACGCCAGCGGCAATATTTTTGATATTTTGGGCAAGAATTTTATCGGCGTAAGCAAAGAAAATCTGTTCAAAGCAAGCGAAAGCGAAATGCTCGTTACAAAAATGAACATTTATAACAACTGATTTATTTTAAAGAATATAAAATAAAAAAGGTCTTTATTCCGATTTTAAAGCGTTTTTGCTTTTCTGTCGGGTAAAGACCTGTTTTTTATTTGCTAAAACGAGGCTTTAAAACGCTCGTTTTACGTTAATAGGTGATTATCTGATATGTACTATTTTTAGTTAATCTTACTTGCAACCGCAGCCGGGGAATTTGGGTTCGCGGGGAGGACATTTGTCACCGCCGCCACAGCAGCACAAAAGAACGATAAGCAGGGGAAGAAGCGGTCCGCAACCGCAGAGTTTGTCAAGAATGTTACCGATACATCCGTTTCCGCAGCAGCAGATTACGAAAAGTATAATGAGTAACCACAGATAGCAGTTATTATTTGCAAAGCCTAAACAGTTCATCATAATTATTTTCTCCTTTATATAAAGTCGGCTTTTTTCAGCCTCACTTTATTGTACGTTTACGCCAAAAAAATTGTTACATATAAGAGTGTGTAAAAGAACAAAATTTTCTTTTCTTAATAAATTGCTTGCAAAAAAAACATAAATAAAATATAATATTCTTTAGCGGTAACGAAAAACGTACCGACTTTACATATTATTTTTATTTTTTTTTACGACGGTTATCGCAAACGCGAAACCGATTGGAGGCTTTTATGTCAAAATTAAAACATGGCTTTTTTACGCCAAAAAATATTGCCGTTTTAGGTGTGCTTACCGCATTCGTCGTGCTTTTGCAAGCAGGGCTCGGCGCGGTAAAAGTGGGAACTACGAGTTTTTCACTCGTGCTCATTCCCGTCGTTTTGTGTTCTTGTATTTTAGGACCGATTGCCGGCGGATTTTTGGGGTTTGTGTTCTCGCTTATTGTTTTTTTATACGGTATTTCGGGCGGAGATTTTTTCACTTACGTAATGCTTAACGCAAGTCCGCTTGCTACCATTTTGATTATTTTTTCAAAAGGTATACTTGCGGGCGTTGTTCCGGGGGTATTATTTAACGCGATTAAACCTAAAAACGAAAAAATCGCAATCGTGGCGGCGGCACTTTCTGCGCCGGTTGTAAATACGGCTATTTTTGTTTTGCTTACGCTTGTATTCGGTAACTTATATACTTCGGCGTTTATAGCTCAAGGTTTTATAGGTGATGCCAAAGCTTTAACATATTTTCTTTTTATAGGCTGCGCCGGCGTAAATTTCTTAGTTGAATTTTGTGTGAATCTTATCGCTACGCCGGTGTTTTTCACCGTTATAAAAACAATAGGCAAAAAAACTTTTGATAAAACAAATACTACGTCAGGCGATGATAACGCATAAAAATAAAACACAGGTAAAATATTATGATTTTATGTATCGATATAGGCAACACTAATATAAAATACGGCATTTTTGAAAACAGCAAGCTTATAGCAAGTTTTCGTATCGCGTCAAAAAAGACTTCTACAGCCGACGAATACGGCGTTATAGTTTGTAATTTGTTGGCTTCGGCAGGAATAAATAACGACGATATAGAAGGCATTATAATGTCCTCCGTAATACCGCAGCTTAACTATACGATGGCGCATATGTGCGAGTACTATCTGGGTAAAACTCCGCTCATGGTAGAGCCCGGGTTAAAGACGGGGATAAATTTAAAAGTGGAAAGTCCTAAGGAAGTTGGCGCGGACAGAATAGTAAACAGCGTTGCCGCATATAAAAAATACGGGGGCGAAAAGCCTGTTATCTGTATAGATTTCGGTACGGCTACCACTATAAACGTTATAAACGAAAAAGGTGAGCTTATAGGCGGCGTTATCGCTCCGGGAATAAAAAGTTCGCTCGATTCGCTTGTAAACGGAACGGCAAAATTGCCGAATATCGAACTGGAACTTCCAGGAAAAGTTATCTGCAAAGACACTGTGTCGAATATGCAGGCGGGGCTGTTATACGGTTTTGCCGGGCTTGTGGAGTATCTGGTTGCAAAAATAAAACGAGAGCTTAAAAATAACGATTGCGTAGTTGTTGCAACCGGCGGACTTGGCGAAATAATCGCGTCCGAAGCTAAGTGCATAAACGTAAGCGACAGAGTGCTTACCTTAGAAGGCCTTCAGATGCTATATAGTCTTAATACTGCCGGATAATCGACTTATAGCCCCACTTTTTAAATAAAAAACATAAAAAAAATGAGTTTAAAAAAAATAAAATTAGGCAACTTGTATTTAGGCGGAGGAAGTCCCGTTGCCGTGCAGTCTATGTGCAACGTAAAAACTTCGTCTACTAAAAAAGTTATTTCGCAGATTAACGAGCTTGCGCTTTGCGGTGCAGACATTATGCGCGTTTCCGTAGCCGACGAGGACGACGCGAATGCAATCGCGGAAATTAAAAAAAATGTTTATGTTCCTTTGGTTGCAGATATTCATTTTGATTACAGGCTTGCAATAAAAGCAATCGAAAACGGTGTGGATAAAATTCGCATAAACCCGGGTAACATAGGCGGCGAACAGAACGTAAAAGCCGTTGCGGACGCTTTAAAACAAAGCGGAATTTGTTGCAGAGTCGGTTCTAACAGCGGCAGTGTTGAAAAAAAGTTTTTGGAAAAATATGGCGTTTCGGAAGTTTCTCTTGCCGAAAGCGCACTTGAAAAAGCCGCAATGTTAGAAAAATACGGTTTTGATAATATCGTTTTATCTGCAAAAGCTTCGTCTGTTACTCTTACGGTAAAAACTTATGAATACTTAAATAAAAAATGCGACTATCCGTTGCATGTAGGCGTAACCGAGGCGGGAACGCTTAAAAGCGGACTTATAAAAGGCAGTGCGGGTATAGGTTCTTTGTTGCTTGAAGGTATAGGAGATACTATCCGCTATTCGCTTGCGGCAGATCCTATTGAAGAAGTTAAAGCGGGCGTTACGCTACTTCGCGCTTTGGGATTAAAAAATCAGGGCGTTGAAGTTATAGCTTGTCCGACATGCGGTCGTACGAGATATGACAGTATAGGGCTGGCAAACAGAGTTGAACTTTTAACCGCAAACGTTAAAAAACCTTTAAAAATTGCCGTTATGGGATGCGTGGTAAACGGTCCCGGAGAAGCTCGCGAATGCGATATCGGCATTGCGGGTAACGGAAAAAATTGCGTTATATTCAAAAAAGGCGAGGTGTACATGAACATTCCGTCGGATAAGGCGGAAAAGGTGTTTATTGAAGAGATCGAAAAGCTCGCCTCCGAAATATAAATCTTTAAATAAATTTAAATAGCAAAAATAACACACGGAGAAACTGCAATAAATGAGCGTTTTAACCGAAGAAATAAAAAAACTTGACGAAAAATTTGATAAAATAAGACTTGAAGAAGCCGTTTACGATACTCAGACAAAAGATCTTAAAGCAACGTTTTTACTAAGCAGACATTTTAATCAAGACGACGAAAAAAAAATAGAAAAGCACATAGCCGAAAAACTTCCTTTTGCCAACGTAAAAGCGGAACTTAAAAAATCCGTTTGCGATCCTGAAATTGTAAAAAATCGCATATTATCTTATATCGCGAGTAATTGCGCTCCTATAAAAGAGCGTGTAAATGCGGACAATTTTGTAGTAAGCGTTACTTTGGGGCGGGCAAATGTAGAAATATGTGCAGAAGAAGAAATATGCTCATATTTTAAAGCGGGAACGTTCGAAAACGATTTGTCTGAATATTTAAAAGGCTTTTTTTGCGAAGATTTCAGCTTTTCTTACGCGCCGACGGCAAACAGCGAATACAGCGATATTTTAGCCGAAGAAAAGGTTGATTACGCCAGAATAGAGCAGATACCGCTAAGGTATTTTAACGTAGAAAACGTTACGAGATTATTCGATAACAATACCAACGATCGAGTAATGTACATAGCCGACGCATGTGATAAAACAGGTGAACTTACTATTGCCGGCAAGGTCGTAGGCAGACGAGAAAAACTTACAAAAACGGGTAAGCCCTTCTTTATTCTCGACTTTAACGACGGAACGGGCAGAATGTCCGGCTCGCTTTTTACCAACAATAAAGATACGCTCAGAAAAATGGAAAAGGTACAGGAAGGGAGTGAGGTCATAGTTCTCGGCGACGCTGAAATCACTGATAACGGCTATCATCGTTTTAACATTAAAAGCATAAACTTTTGCTGTTTGCCTGCAAACTTTATATACGAAGAGCGCGTCTCAAGGCGTCCGCCGGAAACGTATGCGCTTTGTTCGCCTTCTCCTATGGAAGAGATTTTCCAGACGAATATGTTCGCGGTCGAATCAAAAATTCCGGAGTGTTTAAAAGGCACTTCGTTTGTAGTTGTAGACCTTGAAACGACGGGAACTTCTCCCTCCGATGACAGAATAACCGAAATAGGCGCGGTAAAAATGGTTGACGGCAAAATAACCGAAAAGTTTTCAACAATGGTGAATCCCGAACGTAAAATTCCCGAAAACGTAGTGGAACTTACGGGAATAACCGACGATATGGTAAAAGATGCGCCTAATTTTGAAGCCTTAGCCGGCGATATATATAAATTCTGTTACGGAAGCGTTATCATCGCTCATAATATTGCGTTTGACTATACATTTTTAAAAAATCAGTCTAAAGCGGTAAATTACATTTATTCTAATCGCGGAATCGATACGCTTGCGCTTTCCCGCACAGTGCTTCCGGATTTATCCAACCATAAACTTAACACCGTCTGCGAAAAATTCGGTATAGAATTTTTGCATCACAGAGCATACAGCGACGCTTTTGCCACCGCTCAGATGTTTATAGAACTAATAAAATTAAAGGGTAGTTTGCCGGAATACGACGTATAACGGAGACTGAATTTGCTAAAACTCGCAAATAAATTCTAAAACGAGCGAAAAATGCTTGCAAAAGACTATATAATATGTTATTATAAATATGCTGAAGATACTTACTTGACATTGAGAGGGCGTTAATCCCTCTCAATTTTTTTGAGAGAACACTGATTATGAAAACCAAGTCTATAGAAGAATTAAAAAAAATACTCGAAAATATTGCTACGCCTATGGGAATAGAGATTGTGGACGTAGAGTTTAAAATGAGCAAGAATCCCGCTCTGACCGTGTTTATCGATACCGAAAACGGAGTAGATTTGGATACTTGTGAAAAATATCATAATGCCATAGATCCCGTTTTGGACGAGTATGATTTTACAAACGGAGAAACTTATACGCTCAACGTATCAAGCCCCGGGCTTGACAGATCTCTTAAAACGGCAAGGGATTTTGAAAAAACGATAGGTAAAGAAGTTGAAATTAAATTTTTTGCGCCGGAAAAGGGGAAAAAATATTTTGAAGGCGTATTAAAAGGCTATGATGAAAATAACGTAATTGTCGAAGAGAACGGAAAGGATAAAAAAATACCTCTTTCAAAAATTGCAAAAATAAATCTTGCCATCAAATTTGACTAAACAGGGATAAAACAGGAGTAAAAAATATGAATAAAGAATTTTTTCAGGCTCTCGAAGATCTGGTAAACGAAAAAGGTCTTGATTTCGATATGCTTATAAGTACGCTCGAAAACGCTCTTTCAATAGCGTATAAGCGTCAGTTTAATATCGCGGGCAACGTCAGGATAAAGATGAACCCCGAAAAATGTACGGTCAAATTCTGTATGGTAAAAAATATCGTGGACGAAGTTGTTGATCCCGATAACGAAATTTCTTTAGAAGCCGCTCGTCAGACTAAAAAGTCTTATAAAATCGGCGACGTTTACGAACAGGAATTTATTCCCAAACAGTTCGGCAGAATTGCCGCTCAGACCGCAAAGCAGGTAGTAATGCAAAAGCTGCGTGAAGCCGAGCGTGAGAATACCATTGCCGAATTTGAAGATAAAGAAAACGAAATTCAGAACTGCATAGTTCGTCGCGTTGAAAACAAAACGGTATTTGTTGAAATCGGTGGCGGACAGATTGAAGGAATTTTACTTCCCGCTGATCAGGTTCCCGGTGAAAATTACACGGTTAATCAATCGCTTAAAGTTTACGTTAAACGCGTAAAAAACGACGGCAGAAATGCACAGATTATCGTATCGAGAAGCGCTGTAGGGCTTGTAAGAAAGTTATTTGAAAATGAAGTTCCCGAAATCAAACAGGGACTTGTTCAGATAAAGGGAATTGCCCGTGAAGCAGGTCAGCGTACAAAAATCGCGATTTGCAGTCTTGATCCTAATCTTGATGCTGTCGGCGCATGCGTAGGTCAGAAAGGTTGCCGTGTAAACGCTATAGTAAACGAATTGAACGGCGAAAAAATAGATATTATTTTATGGAGTGAAGATCCGCTTGAATTTATAGCAAAAGCATTGTCGCCGGCTAAAGTTGTAATGGTTACTGCAATAGAAGGCGAAAAGGTTGCAAGAGTTATAGTTCCCGACGATAAGCTTTCGCTTGCCATAGGTAAAGACGGACAGAACGCAAGACTTGCCGCAAGACTTACCGGCTGGAAGATTGACGTAAAGAGCGAGAGTAAGGCAAAAGCCGAAATGGGTTACGATCCCGAAACTTTAGCTCAACCCGCCGTAGAAAATGAATAATCCTGTTCGTACCTGTATAGTTTGCAGAAAGGAATTTTCAAAAAACGAACTAATCAGGGTGGTAAGAATGCCTGACGGCAGTTTTGCCGTAGATAAAACGGGCAAACTAAGCGGACGGGGCGCATATATATGCGTCTCGCCGGAGTGTGTTAAAAAATTAAAAAAAGCCAAGCTTTTAAACAGAGCTTTCAAGCAGGAAATATCCGAAGAAGTATATTCAGAAGTGGAGGACGCCGTTTTTGGAAAAGAGGAGTAAAGCCGAAACATTTATAGGCTTTGCCGTAAAAGCGCGTAAGCTTGTTACGGGGAGCGATTCGGTAAAACGACTTAAAAAAGCGTATCTCGTTTTAGTTTGTAACAGCGCAGCCGAAAACGCAAAAAAACTTGCTCAAAATTTATCCGCAAAGTTTTCTTGTCCGCTGTTGGAATGTAAAATACCGCTTGAAAACTTATGTAATAAATCAAATTGTAAAATCGCCGCGGTGACGGATACTTCTCTTGCCAAAGCAATTATAGATAACCGGGACGAAACCTTGTTCTTATGCCCGGAAGGAGTCGGACGTTAATATGGAAGAAAGACAGGACAGCACGAAAAACGTAAAAATCCTTTTGCAGACTTTAAAGGAAGAAAAACTAAAAAAACTCGGCGAAAGGGTAAAAACCGCAAGGACGAAAGCTTCTTCTATCGTTAAAAAGCTTAACGAAAAGGAAGCTGAAATGCGTAAAAAAGCCATGGAGGCAGATCTCGCGCAAAATAGCGAAACAATAGACGAACCTATTCCCGAAAACAAGACTCGGAAAGATTCGCCGGTTTCGGCAATCGACGGCGCGGTATCGGCTGCTGAATCGGCTGCGGTTTCCGATAGCGAAAAAGTCGTAAAATCCGAAAAGCCCAAAAAGGCAAAGGCTGCAAAAACCGAAGATAAAAAAGAGACTAAAAAGTCCGTTGAAAAATCTTCGGAACCTGCTTCTGAAGAGGGTGAAAAGACTGAAATTTCTGAAGGAAAAGTTTCTGCGCCTAAAAAATCGAAGGCTGAACCTGTCGTAAAAAAACAAGATTCCGACATAAAATCCGCACCTGAAAAAGTCGAAAAAGTTGAGACAGAAGTAAAGCCTGCCGAAAAGACTAAGGCGCATAAAGAAAACGCCAAGGCGGAAGAAAAGCCCGTAGCGGAAAAAGTAGAGCAAAAATCGGAAAACAAGGATACCGATTCGGCTGCGAAACAACCCGTTCAGGCTAAAACGGAAGAAAAAACTGTCGAACAGCCAAAGAAAAAATCAATACTCAGCTTCATAGTTCGTAAAGCCGATCCCGAAGCCGAAAAACGCGACGAACGTCCTCGCTCAAGAGGCATAGAAAGGTATAACGACAAAACGCAAAACGGCTCTCGTTTGCAAAGAGGAGATCAAACAAAATCTCAAAAACCTTTTGGCGACAGAAACACACCGTTTTCGGGCAATCGTTCGTCTATAGGCGGATTAAAAGCCAGACCGCAGGAAGTTGTGTTTGTTCCGCCTAAAGATAATAAACCTTTAAAGAAGAAAAACGAAAAGAGTTTTGACGATAAGCGCGCAATCAATAATAAAAAATCGCACATTAAAGAGCTTACGGTGGCGGATTTCGACGAGAACAAGACCGGATACAGAAAGGTTCGTAAGCCAAAACAGAAAAAAGAAGAACAATCAAATTATATCAAGATAGAAAAAGCCGTAATAACCAAGGAAGTTACTCCTATAAAAGAGCTTTCTGAAAAATTCGGTATTTCTGCCGTTGAAATTACAAAGCGTCTTTTCAAAGAAGGAATTACAAAAACTATTAACGACTCTATCGATTTTGATACCGCCGCATTTATTGCTGCAGATTTAGGCATTGACGTTACGTTGAAACTTGAAAAGAGTGCCGAAGAGCTTATGAACGAAGGCTTTATTGAAGAGAACGATGACGCTTCGCTTCTTATCAAGCGTCCGCCTATCGTTACCGTTATGGGCCACGTTGACCACGGTAAAACGTCACTTCTCGATAAAATCAGAAGTGCGAACGTTGCCGAAGGCGAAGCAGGCGGCATAACTCAGCATATAGGCGCGTATTCGGTTGAAATACGAGGAAATAAAATTACGTTTATCGATACACCGGGACACGCTGCGTTTACCGCAATGCGTGCACGCGGTGCTCAGGTAACGGATATAGCAATAATAGTAGTTGCCGCAGACGACGGCATTAAACCGCAGACGATAGAAGCTATAAACCACGCAAAAGCAGCCGGCGTTTCTATAATTGTAGCGGCTAACAAAATTGATAAACCGCACGTCGATCTCGACAGAGTTCGTCAACAGCTTTCCGAACAAGGAATACTTGTTGAGGACTGGGGCGGCGACGTAATCATGGTTCCCGTATCGGCAAAGACGGGCGAAGGAATAGAAAAACTTCTTGAATCCATTCTGCTTGTTGCCGAAATGGCTGAACTTAAAGCTAACCCGAACAGAAAAGCTCGCGGAACTGTAATCGAAGCTAAGCTCGATAAAGGTAAAGGTCCTCTTGCGACCGTGCTCGTTCAGAACGGTACTCTGCACGTCGGCGATAACATAGTAGCCGGCACCGTTGTCGGCAGAGTAAGAGCTATGATAAACGAGAAAGGCAGCAACGTAAAAGAGGCAGGCCCTTCGACTGCCGTTTCTGTTCTCGGTTTAGAAGACGTTCCTAACGCAGGCGACGCATTGTTTGCCGTAGACGAGGAAAAATTATCCAAACTCGTAGCGGAAGAAAGAAAGAATAAAGAAAGAGAAGAAATGATACGCAGTCAGCAAAAAGTATCGTTAGACGATCTCTTCTCAAAAATTTCAGAAGGGCAGCTTAAAAACCTTAATCTTATCATTAAGGCAGACGTTCAGGGTTCGGCAGAAGCCGTTAAGCAATCGCTTTTAGAACTTTCTAACGAAGAAGTTAAAGTCAACGTACTCCACGCCGCCGTCGGTGCAATTAACGAAACCGACGTTACTTTGGCTGAGTCTTCCAACGCGATCATCATAGGCTTTAACGTCAGACCGGATGCAAAAGCAAAGGTTCAGGCGGAAAGATCTCATATCGACGTAAAACTTTACAGAATAATTTATGACGCGATAGACGACGTAAAGAAAGCTATGAAAGGTATGCTTGCGCCTAAATTTACAGATGTATATACAGGTAAGGCTGAAGTCAGGGATACGTTTAAAATTACGGGCGTAGGTATGGTTGCCGGTTGTTATGTTACCGACGGAAAGATAGTTCGTTCCGCAAAACTCCGTATTTACCGCAACGACGTTATGATTTGTGAAGGTAACGTATTACAACTCAAACGTTTTAAAGACGAAGTTAAGGAAGTTAATCAGGGATATGAATGCGGTATCTCGATTGAAGGATTTAACGATATTAAAGTCGGCGACTTTATCGAAAGTTATATCGTCGAAGAAACAAAACAGTAATTTTTTAAGCCGATTAAGGCATAATAAGAAGGCAAATATAACGTTTGCCTTCTTTGAATAAGCCAAAGTTTTTAAGGAATAAAAAAATGAAAGAAAAAAGAGAAAAAAGATTAAACAGCGAGTTTCGCAGGGAAATTTATGAAATTTTAACAACAAAAGTGAAAGATGCGCGCCTTAGCGAAATGTTTTCGGTTACGGACGTTGAGATCACTCCAGACCTTAAACAAGCAAAAGTTTATATCAGCATTTTTTCGGGAACAGAACAATCTAAGGCTGATACATTTGACGCAATTTGCGCATCTGCAGGCTTTGTAAGAAAAGAATTATCTTCTGCTATGCATATTCGTACAGTGCCTGAATTTATTTTTCTTTACGATAATCAGGCGGAGTATGGCGAAAAAATTGATAAAATACTGAATAAAATCAAGTTGCGGGAAGAAGAGAATAAAAAAAATGATTAGTTCTTTAACCGATATAGCTCAAATTATATCAAAAATAAATTCTGCACTCATATTTTGCCACGTTCGTCCGGACGGTGATACGTTAGGTTCGGCAGAGGCTCTTTATCTTGCACTTAAAAAAAAAGGTCTGCGTTGCGATATTGTTTGCGATGGCGAAATTCCGGATAAATTTTCTTTTGCGTCATGCTATAATCATATTTTAAAACCTGATGAAATAAAGGGGAATTACGACGCACATATTTCGGTTGACGTTCCTACCGAAGCACTTCTCGGCATGAGTTGGGGCATTTATAAAGCAGGAAAAATCAGAATTGCAATCGACCATCATCTGTCAAACGAGCTTTACGCAGAATATACGCATATTTCGGACGAAAGCGCAAATACGGTTATTATTTATGAGCTTATTAAGAGTTTAGGCGTTGAAATAGACAAAGAAATAGCTAAGGCGATTCTTATAGGCATTATTACGGACACAGGCTGTTTTACGCATCTTAATGCAGACGCAAAATCTTTGGAAGTTGCCTCAAAAGCCATTGAAGCGGGCGCAGATTTACACTCCATAGTTTACAATTCTTATTTAAAACAGACAAAAACGCGCGCATATTTTTTTGCAGACGTTATTTCAAAAATGCGTTTTTATTTAAACGACAGGCTTGCCGTTATAGTTATCGGTAAAGATATTCTTTCATCTCGCGGTTTAAAAAGCGACGCAACCGAAGGTATGGTTGATTTTCCTCTTTCGGTAGGGGGAGTTGAGGTATCGGTTTCGTTGCTCGAAACAAAAAACGAGTTATACCGCGTGAGTTTCAGGAGTAACGGAAGAGTTGACGTAGGAAAAATTGCCGAGGAATTTGGTGGCGGCGGGCATATCTTTGCAAGCGGTTGCGTTGTAAAAGGTCCTTTGGAAGAAGTGATTGAAAAAATTGTGCGTGCAACTGATATAAATATGTACATATCATAAAAATGAACGGGTTTTTAAATATATATAAGCCGAAAGGCGTTACTTCGGCGTATTGTTTGTCTAAAGTAAAAAAAATAATCAATTACAAATGCGGGCATTTAGGCACGCTCGATCCGCTTGCAAGCGGCATTCTTCCCGTTGCAATAGGACAAGCTACCAGACTTTTTGACATAATGCTCGATAAACAAAAAAAATACATCGCAGAGTTTACGTTCGGATATGAGACCGATACTCTCGATTTAGAAGGAAAGACCGTTTTTGATAGCGGGCGTATTCCGTCAAAAGATGAGATAATCGACCTATTGCCTGACTTTTTAGGAAAACAGGCGCAAGTTCCGCCTGTTTTTTCGGCAAAATGCGTTGATGGAAAAAAGAGCTATAAACTTGCCCGTCAAGGGAAAGCCGTAGAGCTAAAACCTAAAGAAATCGAAATTTTTGACGTAAAGCTTTTAAGCTGTAACAGTCCGTCTTTTACGTTTGAAATTACGTGCGGCGGCGGTACATATATACGTTCAATAGCTCGTGATATGGGCAGAAAACTCGGTACTTATGGTACTATGACTGCGCTTGAAAGAACCGAATGTGGCTTTTTCACAAAGGAAAATTCCGTTACCGTAGACGAACTTTTAAAAATCGGTGTAGAAAACGCCATTATTCCAAGCGATAGCGTTTTACCGTTTGAACGTGTTGATTTGAACGAAATTTTTGCCACAAGATTATTAAACGGATTGTATGATGAGTTTGATTATCCCGACGGAAGATATAAAATTTATGTTAAAAATGAATTTTGGGGCGTAGGCAACGTGCAGTCAAAAAAACTTGTAATTAAGCCTTACGTCAGGAGCTAAAATGAAAAATACTCCGTATATTTCTTACGATAAAACGCCTACGGTTTTATGCCTTGGCGGGTTTGACAGTATTCATAAAGGACATCGCAAAGTTATAAAAAAAGCGTGCGAAATAAAAATCAAAAAGCATTTAAATCTTGCAGTAATGACTTTTGACGATAAAAGCGATGCTATCGATAAATTTAAAAGCATCGTATTTACTTTTGACGAAAGAGTAAAAATACTTGAATCGTTAAACGTTGACGAGATTATATCCGTTGAATTTACGCCTGAATTTGCAAATAAAGAAGCTATTGATTTTTTAAATGAAATAGTCGATAATCGACTTATAGCGGCATTTGTTTGCGGAAAAGATTATACTTTCGGGCGTTTTAAAAAAGGAAATATTGCACTATTAAAAGAGTTTTGCAATCAAAAAAATATCGAGCTAATTGTGCCTGATTTTGAAAGGAGCGATCCTGAGAATAAAATTTCTACCGCGGTAATCAAGGAAGCTTTAAAAAACGGCGATATCGAAAAGGCAAACGATTATTTAGGTACAGAATATTTTATAACGGGAAAAGTAATTCATGGGCGCGAAGTCGGCAGAACTATAGGCTTTCCTACTGCAAACGTTGAAATTTCATTGCAAAAAGCACCTTTAAAAGAAGGCGTATATGCAACTACGGTGCTGGTAAAAGATAAAACTTACCATGCAATAACTAATTACGGTAACGCTCCAACCTTCGGCGTTGAGCGAGTTTTGCTCGAAAGCTATCTGGTTGGCTTTAAGGGCGATATTTACAATGAAAATATAAAAGTTAATTTTAAAAAATTCATAAGGGGCGTTGTTAAGTTTGAGTGTCCCGAACAATTAATTAAGCAATTAAACGAAGATTTAAAGGTGATACGATGATTTTATTCGGTCCGAGCGGTAATTCCGAAACTTTTGCGCTTGCAGGTTATAAAACAACCGAACAGAGTGCTGTATGGGTAAAAAATATGGGACTTGACGTGTTCGAATATTCTTTCGGCCGCGGCATTTTAATGAGCGAAGAAAAAGCCGTTTCTATCAGAAAAGCTTTTGAAGAAAATAATATAAAGATAAGCGTTCATGCTCCGTATTATATAAATTTTGCAAATCCTGATCCCGAAATGATTGAAAAATCCATCGGTTACGTTATAAAAAGTGCGAAGATGGTCAGGCTTATGGGCGGAAACAGAATAGTTTTTCATCCTGCTACGCAGGGTAAAGATACTCGTGACGCTGCATTTTTAAGAACTAAAGAAAATTTTAAAATTCTTACGGATAGAATATATACCGAACAGCTTAACGATTTGATTTTTTGCCCCGAAACCATGGGAAAACTCGGTCAGATCGGAACTATTGAAGAAATTGCAACCCTTTGCAATACCGACGACGTTTTTATACCTACTGTCGATTTCGGGCATGTAAATGCGCGTGAGTTCGGAAGTTTGAAAACGGAAAGCGATTTTGAGTCAAGGCTTTGCTATTTAATCGATTCCGTAGGCGAGAAAAAAATGAAGCATTTCCACGTTCATTTTTCAAAAATAATGTATTCTAAAAAGGGCGAAATAAAGCACCTTAACTTTGACGACGAAGTTTACGGACCTTGTTTCGAACCGCTGTGCAATGCTCTGTTAAAGTTAAAATTAGAGCCTGTTATTGTGTGTGAATCGGCAGGTCATCAGGACGCAGACGCTCTTTATATGAAAGAATACTATTTAAAATCTATAGCTAATGCTTAATACAAAAACTTAAACCAACAATAAACGATTACTGTAAATTCGACAAAATACTTTAAAAATCGACATTATTTTTGTCATAATCCACTTGAATAATAAATTTTTCGAAGCTATACTAAAAACAGAAAATCGGGGGAATAGACTCTGCGATTTTATATTAAGGCTCGGAGGATTATATTATGAAAAAGCAAACGATTATCTCGGATTACGAAGAGCTTTCTGTTACCGAATGTGATTTTATCTTGCGCCTTGTAACGTATTTTTCAGAAGAAAAATTGCCTTATGAAGTGGTCGGCGAAAATCAGATAGAAGTTTGCGACGGAAATAATCGTTTTTTAATTACCATAAATAAAAAACAAAAATCTTTTTAGCGGCGTATTTTAAAAGCTGCCTAAAAAAGCGGGAGTCAAATGGCAAACAAAAGAAATTATAAATTAGCTAAAGGTCTTGTTTTTCGTGGCAAACTAATTAAAATTTTTAATCCGAAAGCTACTAAAACTTCCTTTGATCTGACTAACAAAGTGACTGACTTTTTTTTGAAAGGCAGAAAATCTTCTCGTTTTTTTTCATGCGAAACAACTATAACGAAATCAGACGGCGAGCCTATGAGAATGGTCGTTTACAGTTCCACGCCGCTTGAAACAAATATTGTTTCCGCATTGCAAAAATGTACAATCTCTGAAATTAAAGACGAAAAAATTAAAAACGATTTAAAAAATGAACCCGAAATATCCGTAATACCGGGGGAGCTTAATAAAAACAGGAAGAAACCCATTATTTTATGGATACACGGCGGCGGTTACGCAACCGGCGTTCCCGAGCAGGATTTTGTTTTTATAGACAGAATGCTTGAAACTTGCGACTGCATAGTCGTTGCTCCCGATTATACTCTTTCAATGGAAAAGCCCTATCCGTGTGCGCTCAACGATTGTTATGACGCGCTTTTATGGGTGAAAGAAAATGCATGCGCTTTCGGTGCGAACGATTCACAGATATTTGTAGGCGGCGATTCGGCTGGCGGCGGACTTTGCGCCGCAATTTGTCTTTATGCAAGGGATAAAGGGGAAGTTAATATTGCTTTTCAGATGCCGCTTTATCCCATGCTCGACGACAGACCTACGCGCACTAATGCCGATAATCACGCGCCGGGCTGGAACACTCCGTCAAATATAGAAGCCTGGAAGCTTTATCTCGGCGATTTGTACGGAAAAGACGTACCGTACTATGCCGCCCCGGCAAGGGCGACGGATTATTCAAACTTGCCGCCGGCTTTAACTTATGTAGGCGATATCGAACCGTTTACCGCCGAAACCGAAGATTACGTTGAGAATTTAAGAAATTGCGGAATTGAAGTAAAATTTAAATTATATAAAGGCTGTTTTCATGGTTTTGACGTATTTGGTTACGGTTCAAAGGTTGCAAAAGATGCGGAACTGTTTTTTATCGAAGGTTTTTTATATGCGGTAAATAAATATTTTGCAAAACAAAAATAAAATAAAAAAATTACCCGAATTATGAATAAAATCATAGTTCGGGTATTTTTAAAATACTATTTTTTAAATTTAATCGTTACTTTTGTACCTTCGCCGTATTTTGAAATCAAAATAATTTCGGCACCGTATAAATTGCAGATATGCTTTACTATCGAAAGCCCAAGCCCCGTTCCGCCCGTTTCGCGTGAGCGGGATTTGTTTACTCTGTAAAACCTTTCAAAAATACGGTTTAAATGTTCTTCTTCAATACCTATACCGTTATCTTCAACCGTTAAATAGCTTTCTGTTTGAGTTTCACTTAAAGTGATTTTTACCAAGCCGCCGTCATTGTTGTATCGTATAGAGTTTTCAACGAGATTTTTTATAAGCCTGAATGCATGATCGCGCTCAGCCGATATTTTAGCTGTCCCGCTTATTTCAACGGTTATGTTTTTTTGAGCGGCAAGTGCAGAAAGGCTTTCTTTAACTTCGTTTGCTATTTCATTAAGTTCTACGTTTTCGGGCACAATTTCTGAAACGTATTCGAGTTTTGAAAGGCTTAGCATATCGTCTATAAGATTTACAAGTCTGAAAACTTCTTTATCGATTTTCGCCGAATACGTAGCAGTCGATTGTTCTTTAGTTGAAAGACTTATTACATCGTTAAATCCTTTTATCGCGGTAAGGGGGGTTTTTAGTTCGTGCGACGCATTTGCAAAAAATTCGCTACGCATTTTTTCGTTATTTTTTATTGCGGTTATATCGCTTAAAACTATAATCCGGTCGCCGTTTTCAAGTAGATTAACCGTACAGTAAAACGCAGAAGAGTGAAGTTGTAATTCAAAACTATCCGCAGTTTTTTCATCCAAACATTTTTGAACGTGTGATCTGAACGTTTGGTCGGCCGTTAAAACCGAATATCTGATATGCGTTTTGTTTGTTACCGAAAAAAGTTTTGCCGCATTTTTGTTTAAAAGCTCGATTTCACCTTTTTCGTCCAGAACGATTATGGCATCGGATATGTTCGAAATAACGTAATCAAGCTTTTCTTTTTCACGTTTTGAAGTATTTACTTCCAAATTCAGTTTTTCGCTTATTGAATTTATTGAAGAAATAATTTCGTTAAGTTCTTTATCGTCTGACGTATATTCAATCTGTTTATAGTTGCCTTTATTTATAAGTTCAAGATTGTTTTTTACGCTGTTTAGCGGTGCAAAAACAGCTTTTTGCGAAAATTGAGCAAATATAATGCTTAAAATAATCGCCACAGCGGTAACTGCAATCATAGCGGGCAATGCGTTTTGAATATATCCGTTTACTTTTTCAACCGAGAGGGCAACTCTTATGTAATTTTCAGAATTTTCGGCTTTTAAAACGTAGTAAAGCATATCGCATTTCACCGTATTGCTATAACGCTTTACAATTTTTGGATTTCCCGAAACGGCAGCCTCGAATTCTTCGCGCGTTTTATGATTAGTACCGATAGCCGCTTTAGACTCGCTGTCCGCAACAACAATTCCGTCCGGTTTAATTATAGTAATTCTGATGCCGTCAGGTGCGGGCAAGGGGAGTTCGTCCGTGTAATATGCAGCATAAACGTAAGCTATGTCCTTTATTTTATTTTCGGCTTGTTTATAGTGCGATGCGCTGTTTGCGATTATTCCGAAAATAAAAACCAGAACGGTACTTAATGCTACCGCTAATATAGAAAATAAGAAAATTTTTCTTTTCATATTTATTCAAAAAAAAACAAAAATTGCATATTTATGATTACTTCAATACGTAACCTACGCCGCGTACTGTTTCAATCTGAACCGAACTATCAGCTAAAATCTTTCTTAAATCTTTAACGTGAATGTCAAGCGTTCGCGTTTCTCCGTAGTTTTCGCCCCAAACGTTGTCTAAAAGGAAATCTCTCGATAAAACTTTTTCGGGATTTTTTATGAACAATTCCAAAAGTTTATACTGTTTTAATGTTAAGTTGCAAATTTTACCGTCTACCGTAACAATATGTTTTTCGTTATCGATAGTAATATTTTTATAAACCACACTTTTATCAATCGGCTTTATAAATCTTAACTTTGCGTTTATTCGCGCAATCAGTTCCATTACGCCGAATGGTTTCGATATGTAATCGTCCGCGCCTAAGTCAAGACCTCTTACTTTGTCTATTTCGCTTGTTTTGCATGAAACCATTATAACGGGAACGTCTTTTGTTTCGGCTGAATTTTTCAATCGTTTAAGAATTTCGTACCCGTCTATGCCTTCGAGCATTATGTCGAGTATAAAAAGGGAAGGAATACAAATTTTGCACTCCGAAAAAAGTTCGCTTGCGTCGCAAAAAGTTTTTACGTTAAAGCCTGCGCTTGTAAGAGCATAATCATAAACCTCGCGAATCGAAGCTTCGTCGTCGACGGCATAAATAAGTTTTTTATCGTTCATCTTACTCCTTAAAGTTGGGCTATAGGTCGATTATCGGCACTTTGGGTTAAATATGTGAGCTGAATGGTTTTTAGCCCGGTTTATGAAAACCGGTTGCGGCGTACTCAGCCCATTCGCCTATATTCACGGCATGGTCGCCGATTCTTTCAAGATATTTTGCTATCATCATAAATAAAATAGCTTGATCTGCATTATCCGGATTTTGGCGGATAAGGCAGACGAGATCGCTTTTTACTGTTTCAAAAAGCTCGTCAACGCGATCATCTCGCCTGTCAAGCGAGCGTGCTGTGTCTAAATCTCTGTTTATGTAGCTTGTAACTCCGTCTTTTACCATACCGATTACGATTTTAGACATCATTTCGATATGTTCCGGTTCTTTAATAAATTTTTCGCCTTTAAACTGAAGGGATATTTCGCAAATATCTGCAGCTTGATCTGCTATTCGCTCAAGGTCTGTTATCATTTTTAGAGCCGCCGATACGTCGCGGAAGTCGCTTGCTACGGGGTGTTCCATAAGTAAAATTTTCAAACAGTCCTGCTCGATATCCCGCTCGAGTTTGTCTATATTTTTATCTTCCGACATAACTTCTTTTGCGAGCGCATCATTGCGGAATTTAAGCGCGTTTATTGATTTTTCTATTGCAAGCTCGGTGTTGTGGCACATGTCGGCAAGCTTTTCAAAAACCTGTTTTAATTCGTTTTCAAATTTATTTCTTATACTCATAGTATAACTTATTTTTCTCCTTATTTCAAATTAATTTATATATTTTTCAGAATAATTACTTATTAAATAATCAATGGGTGTGTAAAAATACGTTTTATAAATATTTCAGCCGAAACGTCCCGTTATATAATTTTCGGTTTTTTTGTTTTCCGGCGAAGAGAAGACGCGTTCGGTGTCCCCGTATTCTATAAGTTCACCAAGCAAAAAGAATGCTGTTTTATCTGCAATTCGCGTTGCCTGTTGCATGTTGTGGGTAACTATTATAATCGAAAGCTCTTTTTTCAGATCTTCAATGAGTTCTTCTATTTTGCCTGTCGAAATCGGATCGAGCGCAGATGTAGGTTCATCCATTAAAAGAGTTTGCGGTTTTGCCGCCAACGCTCTTGCAATGCACAATCTTTGCTGTTGTCCGCCGCTTATCCCGAGTGCGCTTTGTCTGAGTCTGTCTTTTACTTCGTCCCAGATACTTGCTTTTTTAAGCGATTCTTCCACAATCTCGTCAAGTTCGCTTTTCTTTCTTATACCAAAAGAGCGTGGGGCAAAAGCTATATTGTCGTAAATACTCATGGGAAAGGGATTAGGCTTCTGAAAGACCATTCCTACGTTTTTTCTGAGTAAATTTACGTCGGTTGTTTTTGCATAAATATCCGTATTTCCGATTTTAAACGAGCCTGAAATCCTGCAATTTTCAACCAGGTCGTTCATTCGGTTAAGTGTTTTTAAAAACGTGGATTTTCCGCATCCTGAAGGTCCTATAAAGGCAGTTACCTTATTTTGTTCCATTTCAATATTTATGTTTTTTAAAGCGTGAAAATCTCCGTAATAAAGGTTGCAGTCTGTTACTTTTATTTTTCCTTTTATGGTAAATTCGTTATCTTTTAGTATTTGTTTCATTTTATTTTTCTCCGGTTTTGCGTGCAATGAGTTTGCCTGAAAGAGTGGCAAGCGCATTTATAAAAAGTATAAGAATTATCAAAACAACGCTTGTTGCTGCGGCTTCATCCGGGTATCCGTAATTGTAAAAATAATAAATATCAAGTGCAAGGCTGGTGCCGGGCGACAAAGCGTTTTTGGGAATGATATCTATAACTTGTCCGATAGTTAGAATTAAAACCGCGCTTTCCGAAATAACTCTTCCCGCAGCTAAAATTACGGAGGTAACTATTCCGCTTGCGCACGACGGTAAAACGACTTTAAAAATTGTGCGGACTTTGCTTGTGCCTAAAGCGTAAGAGCCTTCGCGTATGCCTTGCGGTACAGAAATAAGACTTTCTTCGGTGGAGCGAACTATAACGGGCAGAATCATTATCGAAAGAGTCAACCCTCCGCCTAAAAGAGTATAACCCATTTTAAAAGCCGCAACAAAAATAAGATATCCGAAAAGACCGTAAACAATGGATGGAATTCCTGCCAGCGTTTCGGTAGCAATGCGGATTATTTTTACTATTTTACTTTTTTTATTCGTGTATTCGGTAAGAAAAACGGCTGCGCCTATTCCCAAAGGTATTGCAATTATGAGTGCGATTGCCAAAAGTGCCAACGTTCCGTAAATTGCGGGCAAAATCGAAGCGCCGTCGCTGCCGTCGCCAAAAAGCTGTTTTAAAGGCACTTTATTTATTCCGCCTATTAAAACAAATGCAATAATAAATATTAAAGCCGCAAGGGTAAAAATCGTTGTTATATAACTGAAAATTTTAAGACCTTTAAAAAAGGCTTTACGTGCTTTTGCGTTTTTTATCATTTGCGCTCCTTTTTATAAACGTCTTTATCTTTTAAAAATGAAAAACTAAGATTTAAAAGCAGTGTAAAAACAAACAGGACTACGCCTGTAGAAATAAGCGCGGTAAGGGCGTCGCCCGTAAGTTCCATGGCTCCCATTGCTATGTTAGACGTCATAGTCATAACGCTCTGAAAAATGCTCTCGGGCATTTCGGGACTTCCGCCTATAACCATAATTACCGCCATAGTTTCGCCTATAGCGCGGCCTATTGCCAGAACTACGCCCGAAAGAACTCCGCTTTTTGCTGCGGGTAGCATTACGGTAAAAGTAGCTTGTTCTTTTGTTGCGCCAAGAGCGAGAGCCCCCTCAAAATATTCTTTAGGTACACTTTTTAAACTGTTCAAACTCACGCTTACAATTGTAGGAAGAATCATTACCGCAAGCACTATCGAAGTTGAAAAAATGCCTTCGCCAACGCCGGTGGGCGAAATATATTCTCTCACAAACGGAACTATATAAGTCATACCTATAAGCCCGAAAATAACCGACGGAATTCCCGCAAGCAAGTTTATAAGGTGCATTATAGGGGCAACGGCTTTTTCGGGTATAAATTTATACAGACAAATCGATGTAAAAAGCCCGATAGTCGCTCCTATTACAACCGAAAACGCCGTTACGTAAACCGAACCTGCAATCATGGGTAGAATACCATAGGAAGGCGGTTCTCCGAGCGGGTGCCATGACGTTCCGAATAAAAAATTTCCTACGCCCGTTTTAAAAATAAACGGCAAGCCGTTGGCAAATAAAAATACCGAAATCACGGCAAGGGCAGTAACTGAAAAAAAGGCGCATAATAAGAATGCGCCTTTAAAAAGCTTATCTTGTAGTTTTACTTTTTTTGAATAAAGCATTTTCAGTCACCGAGCATATTCCATTTTGTTATGGCTTTTTCGCCTGCGTCGCAGTCGTAAATGTTTTTAAGCTGTTCGGTTGTAAGACTTTCAATCGGGTTTGAATTATTTACAATTACCGCAATACCGTCAAGCGCAACAACGTAGTTTACGCAGTCGGGAGCTTTGCTGTTTGCAAACGTTTCTGAAATCATACCGAAATCTGATATTCCGCCCTGAGCGTTTATATATCCCGTACCGGAACCGCCGCCGCCAACAGTAACTGTAACGGCAGGTTGAAGTTCTTTGAATTTTGCGGCAAGTTTTTTCATTAACGGTTCAAACGAAGTGCTTCCCGATATCTTAATTTCGCCGCCGAGATCTTCTACGGTAGTATAATTTGCCGCATTATCAAGGCTTGAAATATAGCCGTTTTCGGCTATAATCGCTTGAGCTTCCGCACTTTTTAAAAACCTGTAATAAGCGTTATAAAGAGGCAAAGAAAGAGTACTTTCTTTATAAACGATAGAAAGCGGTCTTGAAATTTTATATTCGCCGGACTTGATATTTTCTATCGTAGGCATAACTCCGTTTACTTTAACTATCTTTACGTCGTCGGTTACATAACCAAGACTGTCGTATCCGATAGCGTAAGGATTTGTTTTTACTTTTACGAGAACTGCCGCCGTCCCCGTGCATACTATAACGCCGGAAACGTCTTTTTTACCTTTAAGACCGAGCAGTTCCATAAATGCCGATTTTGTACCGCTGGCGGCTTCGCGTGCTACTACGGTAATGTTTTTTGACGAATCAAAAGCTTTGTCAGAATTGCCGCCGCATGACGCAAAAGCAAACGAGCATGTCAGCATAAAAATCGTCAGCAAGCAAATAATAGTTTTTCTTTTCATAATTTATCTCCTTTAAAAGATTGCTAAAAAATATTTCATTTTCATTTTGCAACATGATTTTAGCAGATAAAAAAAAGTTTTGCCTGCAAAATAAAGTAAAACTAAAGTAAAGTTTTTGTAAAGTGGCGCATTATTTGTATTTTTCGTTTATGTAACAATAAAGCGTTTTACTTTTTAAGTGGTTTTATTATATAATGAAAATATGAAAAACGAAAAAAATCAAAAAGAATATAAAAATTTCCTTATTCCAGCGGCTGATTCCGGAACGATATTTACAATAGGAATACTTGCGTCTTTGCTTCTATCCTTAATTATAGGTATTATTTTTATAGTAACAGGCAAAAATGCGGATGAAGAGTTTTTAAAAAGCAATGTATACGCTTTTATAAATTTTATAATATCTCCCGTTGCTCTCGGCTCGGTGATAGTTTATTCTATAAAAAAGAACGATTTATCGCTGAAATATTCTGCCGGATTTGTAAGCTTTAATAAAAAATTCTGGCTGATTTTTGTGCTTTTGTTTTTCGGGAGCGTAGCGGGGCTATCTTCGGTAAATACTCTGTTTGTAAATGCGTTAAATAAACTGATAGGCTATAAAACGGTATCAACCGTTATTCCGCAAGGTAACCTCGGTTATTTTTTGCTTGACGTAGTAATTATTTGCGCTTTACCTGCATTGTTTGAAGAAGTTTTGTTCCGCGGACTTATTTTTAACGGAATAAAAAGGCTTGGCGACGTTTTTGCCGTTCTGACTTCGGCAATTTTGTTTTCCTTGTTCCACCATAATCCGGCACAAACTATTTATCAGTTTATTTTGGGGGCGGTATTCGCGCTTTTGGCTTTAAAAAGCGGTTCGATTTTCCCATCGATAGTTTTTCATTTTGCAAATAATTTTATTGTAATTTTGCTTTATTTTTTATTCGGTGAAGAGCTTGATTTTCCCGCCGTCGTTTCTATAATTATAATGATAGCCGGATTATCAAGTTTTGTAATAGGCTTTGTAATGCTTTTAAAAAGCAAAAAGCCTGAAAGAGAAGAAGAGTTATGTGAGAAATATTTAAAAATAGCGGATAAAAAAGAAGAACGAAAAATGTTCTTGCTTTCTTCGTCGATAGGTATTATTGCCTGTGTTGCGCTATGGATTTCGGTTTTAATTTCGGGGATAACAGGTGCCTGATTATGTTTAAAGTTAATATAGTAACGGTAGGCAAAGTAAAAGAACCGTATTTTGAGGCTGCCGTAAACGAATATAAAAAAAGGCTTTCCAGGTTTTGCGATTTAACTTTGACGGAATGCAAAGAACAAAGTCTTGAAGGAGTTTCGCCCGACGTTGCGCTTGAAAGAGAAAGCGAAGAAATTTTAAAAAAACTTAAAGGGTACATAGTCGTGCTTGCAATAGAAGGAGAATTTTTAAGTTCGGAAAAATTTGCCGAAAACTTGCAAAAAATAAAAGACGCTAAAGGCGAAGTATCTTTCGTTATAGGCTCGTCGTGCGGGCTTTCGGATAAGATAAAAAACAGGGCGGATTTAAAAATTTCATTTTCAAAAATGACTTTTCCACACACGCTTTTTCGCGTTATGTTATTTGAACAATTATATCGTGCGTTTATGATTTCAAGCAATGCAAAATATCATAAATAAAAAACGTAATAGCCGATAATCGACTTATAGAAGGACTTATTATAATAAATGAACGGATTGATTCAGTCAAAAAAACAACTTGAAAAGCAAGCCGAACTAAAAAGACGACAAGATTTGAAAGATAATTATTTTATGAAGCTCGCCATAAAAAAAGCAAGGCTCGCTTTAAAAAACGGCGAAGTTCCGGTCGGAGCGGTTATAGTAAAAGACGGCGTAGTCATAGCTGTATCGGAAAATAAAAAAGAAAGAAAAAACTGCGCTTTGTATCATGCCGAAATAAACGCTATAATTGCGGCGTCTAAAAAACTCGGCTGGAGATTAGACGATTGCGAAATGTATGTTACTTTAGAGCCTTGCGCAATGTGTGCGGGAGCAATAGTATCGTCAAGGATAAAACGCGTAATATTCGGCGCATATGAAAAAAAATCGGGAGCATTCGGGAGTCGGTTTGACTTTTCGTCCGACTCGGGGCTTAATCATAAACTTATGGTAAAGGGCGGCGTAATGGAAGAAGAATGTCTTGAAGTAATGCAGGAATTTTTTTCCGCCAAACGATAAAATCTAAAGTTTTTCTCTCAAAATCAGTATTTGATATTTTTTTAGGTTGACTAATTTTTATTTTTCCTTTATCATAATAGAGCAAATTTAATACGCGCGGAGGAATTATGATAACTCATAGCACAGAAATCCAGTTATTCTCAGGTAATTCAAACAAACCGCTTGCCGAAGCGATAGCTAAAGAATTGGGCAAAGAACTCAGCTCTATCGAAGTCGGACATTTTTCGGACGGGGAAACCAGCGTTCATATAGGCGAAACAGTCAGAGGACGCGACGTATTCATTATTCAGGCAACATCCTATCCCGTCAACGAAAATCTTATGGAACTTTTAGTTTGCATTGATGCGCTTCGTCGTGCGTCAGCAGGCAGAATCACAGCAGTCATACCGTATTTCGGTTATGCAAGACAAGACAGAAAAGCGCGCCCGCGCGATCCCATCACGGCAAAACTCGTAGCGGATATAATTACTTCCTCCGGTGCGGACAGAATTTTAACAATAGATTTGCATGCTCCGCAAATTCAAGGTTTTTTCGATATACCGGTTGATCATCTTGAAGGCGGACCTATTCTTTACAAACATTTCAAAAATATGGCTGACGATAACTTTGTTGTCGTATCTCCGGACGTAGGCAGCGTTTCGCGCGCTCGTACCGCGGCTTCTATTTTAAATGTACCTATAGCTATTATAGATAAGCGCAGACCTCGCGCAAATCAGGTTCAGATAATGAACATTATAGGCGATGTAAAAGGCAAAACATGCCTTTTGGTAGACGATATGATCGATACTGCCGGTACATTGTGCCAAGGTGCGCAGGCACTTTACGATAACGGAGCCAAGGAAATTTACGCGTGCTGTACACATGCAGTTTTATCCGGCTCGGCAATAGAACGCATAAATCAATCGCCGATAAAAAAAGTTGTCGTATTAGATACGATAAATTTACCCGAAGAAAAGAAAATCGCAAAAATCGAAGTATTGTCTATAGCAAAGCTTTTGGCTAAGGCTATCAATAACATTTATCTCGATCAGAGAATGAGCGACGTTTATAAGCTCAACGAAAACGAATAATTTTAATCAAAATTAGTTTATTCAAATATATAATTAAAAATATAAAAGGGCGTAATAGCCCTTTTTGGTTTAAAAAAATGAAACTTATTTTCGGACTCGGAAATCCGGGCGCAAAATACGCTCTTAATTATCACAATTTAGGCTTTATGTCTTTGGACGTTTTATCCGACAAACTAAAATGTCCTATAAACCGTAAGGCGAAAAACGGCATATACGGCGAATTTAACTGCCGCGGAGAAAAAGTTTTGCTTATAAAACCGCAGACTTTTATGAATAACAGCGGAGAATGCGTAAAACCTTTTGTCGATTTTTTTAAGTGTGATCTTAGCGATATTTTAGTTATTTACGACGATATAGATATAGATAAAGGCAGACTCAGATATCGCCCGGGCGGACATAGCGGTACGCATAACGGTATGCGCAATATTACCGAGCTTTTAGGCTCGGAAAATTTTCCAAGGCTACGCATCGGTTCTAAAAACACAAACCCGAATATACCGTTAATCGACTACGTTTTAATGAATATTCCGGCGGATGAAAAAGAGGTTTTTCTTCCTGTTTTAAATAAAGCCGCCGATGTTGTTATGGACTTTGTTTCGGGAATGACGGCAGATGAACTTATGTGTAAGTATAATCGTTCCTGAGCTTTTTAAATTTTTAAAAAGTGTGGCTATAAGTCGATTATCTGCATATAATGCAAATTTATGGCGGTAAAACAAAATATAAAATTTACCGTTTAAACTGATTATGTTAGCTGATTATATAAAACCTGAATATTTGTGTGACGAAATTAAAAATATCGTCCAAAGCGTACGCGGCGGGATTCCCACCGCGGTTTTTGGCGTACAGGCATCTGAAAAATATCATCTTGCTTCGTGCATGGATTTGCCCGTGATCTACATTGCGAGAGATGAACTTGCCGCAAAAAATGCAGCGAGGGAATTAAGAGCGTTAAGCGGAAGAAAAGCCGTATATCTTCCTGCAAAAGACGACGTTCTTCTGTATAATAAAGCTTTTAATAAAGACTCGTATTATGCCCGAATTGCTGCGCTTTACGAGCTGAAAAAGGGCGCGGATATCGTTACCGTAACGTTTGAAAGCCTGCTTCAGCTCATTCCGAAGGATATAAGATTTCTTCAGATTGTTAAAGGCGAAGAATATCCGTTCGATTCACTTGTATCAAAGCTTATTTCAATGGGGTATAGACGTGTTGAAGTAATTGACGGCAAAACTCAGTTTGCGATACGCGGCGATATTATTCAGATTTTTCCCATAAATTGCGATACACCCGTCAGAATAGATTTTTTCGGCGACGAGGTTGAAAAAATTCAGTATTTTGACGAAACGGGTAATAAGTTAAGCGGAAAGCTTGAAAAACTCCTAATTTTACCTGCCGTTGATTTTTACATAGACAACGGCGAAATTCAAGATTTAAAAACACGACTTTCAGATGAAATAAAAGCGGTAAGAACAAGCGTTTTTGCTGATAAAACGCGTGAAATAGCCGGAGGATTGACCGAAAAAATCGAAACAGACGTTTCCGACGCTTCGCTTTCGTTTTTGCTTCCCGTAATAAAATGTATGAACGGTTCGATCCGTGATTATATGGGCGATAACGCCGTAGTAGTTTACGACGAAAGTAAACTTTTGTCCGATTCTTTAAACGGCTGTATAAAAGAGCATACCGAAAGGGCGTTGTCTTTAAAAGCTAACGGCGAGTGTTTTTCTTTTACAATTAACCAGTTAAAAACGCCTGAAATGCTGCTGAAAGAACTTGATTTTTCTCATAAACTTGCTCTTTCTACTTTGTCGTCTGCCATTGTATTTTTTAATCCGCTTAACACTTTCAGGTTAAAATGTACGTCTATTCCCAGATATTCGCTTCATCCCGACGATTTTTTTCAGGATATCAAAAGTTGGAAAAGCACGGGATACAGAGTTATTGTGTGCTGCGGGAACGGAGAGCGCGCCGAAAGATTGCATAATACGCTTGAAGATAAAAAGATTTTTTCCGATTTAGGCGACAGATTTCCGACGGACTTTCAAGGCGTAAAAATAACTTCTTTTTATTTAGCCACAGGATTTATTTATCACGATGCTAAATTTGTGGTTATCGGAACAAACGATATGTTTGCCGCAAAAGAACGCGAAAAACGAGTAAAGCGTAAACGCGGCGACGTTTATTATGCACCGGAAGTCGGCGATTACTGCGTTCACGAAAAGCACGGAATAGGTATTGTGCGCGGTGTTAAACGAATTACAACGACCGACAGTACGAAAGATTATGTTGCTATCGAGTATAAGGGCGGGGACATGTTGTACGTCTGCGTAGACAATATGGACGCTCTTACAAAGTATATGGGCGGTGAAGAAAAGCCATCTCTTTCAAAGCTCGGCGGGCAGGAGTTTGAACGCATCAAAGAGCGCGTTAAAGCGTCTATAGCCCGACTTTCTATAAATTTAAAGAAACTTTACCGCGATAGAAAAACAGCCAAAGGTTTTGCTTTTTTACCGGACGACGTTTTAATGGAGGAATTTGAAAACGCTTTTGAATTCGACGAAACCGAAGATCAACTTCAATCAATCGAAGAAATCAAAAAGGACATGGAAAGCACTAAGGTTATGGACAGACTGCTTTGCGGTGACGTTGGTTACGGAAAGACCGAAGTTGCGTTTCGCGCGGCATTCAAAGCGGTTGAGTCGGACAAACAAGTTGCTCTTATCGCGCCGACGACCATACTTGCAGAGCAGCATTATATGACTGCGTTAAAAAGGTTTAAAGGCTTTCCCGTAGCTATTGCCGTGCTTGACCGATTCAGAACTCCTTCGGAACAAAGCAAAACGCTTTATGACCTTGCCGAAGGAAAAATAGATATGATAATCGGCACACACAGATTGTTTTCAAAAGATATAAAATTCAAAGATCTCGGACTGCTTATTTTAGACGAAGAGCAGAGATTCGGCGTAGAACATAAGGAAAAGTTAAAGCTTTTAAAAGAAAACGTAGATACGCTTACGCTTTCGGCTACGCCTATTCCAAGAACTTTGCATATGTCGCTTTCCGGAATCAGAGATATCAGCATAATCAACACTCCGCCGACCACAAGAATTCCGGTTCAGATTTTTGTTCTGGAAATGAGCGACGGCGTAATACGCGATGCAGTAAATAAAGAATTATCGCGCGAAGGACAGGTATTTATTTTATACAACAGCGTAGAAACGATAGATAAATTTGCCGCATATATTAAAGAACTTCTTCCCGAAGCCCGCGTAATTACAGGACACGGACAAATGCCCGAAAAAACTCTTGAACAAAATATTTATGCGTTTTACCGCGGCGAATATGACGTTTTAATTGCTACAACGATAATAGAAAACGGAATCGATTTGCCGTCTGCAAATACTTTGATCGTAATCGATGCCGATAAAATGGGACTTTCCACGTTGTATCAGTTAAAGGGCAGAGTCGGCAGAGGCGATAAAATGGCAAGAGCCTATTTTACCTATCGCGAAAACAAGGTTTTAACCGAAACGGCGTATAAAAGGTTGTCTGTGTTGACGGAATTTTCCGATTTCGGAAGCGGATTTAAAATAGCCATGCGCGATCTTGAAATCAGGGGAGCGGGAAACGTTCTCGGCAAAGAACAGCACGGACATATGGAAAAGATAGGTTACGAACTTTACACAAAGCTTTTAAAAGAACAACTCGGCGAAACCACAAAGGATTACGAAACCGAAACGGACGTAAACGTAAGCGCATACATTCCCGAGGAATACATTTCGTCAAGCGAACAGAGAATGGATTGTTATAAGCAAATTGCTGAAATATCCGATGCTGCAGATAAAGCGAGAGTTACCGAAAGTATGGTGGCAAACTATGGCGAACTGCCTGCTGAGACTATAAATTTAATTAAAATTGCAGAACTGAAAAGTCTTTGCCGGAAGCGCGAAGTAATAAAGGCTGAAATAAACAGTAAAACAGCTCGGCTTGTTTTAAAAAATCTTGATTCCATAAAAAACGGAAATTTTCTCGATACATTAAATGCCGAAAAGGACAGAGTAAAGCTTGCCTTTGAAGAAAATCCCGTTATCGTATTTGATAAAAGGGAAGAAAGCGGAGAAAAAACACTTGACTTTATGATAGAATTTTTAAAAAGATGCAATCAAAGTGACGGCGAAAATAACTGATTAAAGCACATTTTCAGGCTGATTTGTGGTTAAATAAAAATTCTCGCGTTTTTTTGGAAAAAAAAGCGGAAAAAACGATAAAAATTCTTTTTTTGGCAAAAAATGTTTGATTTATCTTTTATTATTTAGTATAATAACAAGAGTAAAATTTTAAGCGTGGGAGAATGTGCAAAGCAAAAAGGCTCAAGCTATAAGCTTTAACTTTTATTATTTGCTATTATCCCGATCATCAACTTACACAGGAGTGTTTTATGAAAAAGATACTATTGAGAACCGTAACAATCATCTCGATAATCGTTCTTTCGGTTGCTTCTTTTGCCGGTTGCGGTCTTATAACCACTAATACCGAAATGGACATGGATCAAAAGATCGCAAAAGTTCAAATCGCTACCGACATCGATGCAGAGTATGTCCAGAAGCGTGAAATGATTTCCGCGTATATGTCATACGGATATTATTACGTTACGAACTACAAAATGACCGTTTCCGCCGCTTACGAAAAGATTTTGAAAAACCTCGTTCAAAACCGCGTTATTATTCAGCAGGCAAGAAAAGAACTTGCAAAGACCTATAACGCCGCGCTTAACACCGGCGAAGCAGACAGAACGGAATTTTTAAACTATTTTGTTGAAAACGCTACGGCAAACAAAACTGCGATTGATTTTTCAAACGGTTCTGACGAAACTTTGAAAAAGTATCTTACCGAATACGAAATAGCTCAGGCTAATTACAATATAGTTAAAAGCATCAATTCAATGATCGACAGCTATCTGGACAAAAACAGTCATGCCGGACACGATCACGATCATGATCATGATCACGACGAAGAAACCGAAAACGAAACTTTCTCGGCAAGAAGCAATCCTTCTTCTACCGATAGCAGCGATCTTAAAGAATACGAACTTAAAGACGCCGAAAAAGGTAAGATTACCGATGATCAGTACAAAGTTGCAGACGTAACTTTAAAAACCGAAGGCGGTTGGGAAGCTTTAAAGGCTGCTTACGAAGCTGCAGGCAAGACTGTTTACGATCTTAACCTTGAAGTTTATAAGAAAGCAGAAGTAGACGTTTCCACGTCAGAAAGAGAAAAAGCAAAGAATAAAGCTATTAAGGCTCTTAAAAACAACGGTCTTATCGGCGAAAGCGAAAACGTTAAAGACGTTAGCAATTATTCTTATTTCAAACGCGCTCTTACGAATCAGTATGAATCGCTCATAGTTTCTAAATTTGAAGATTCTCTTATTACAGAAGCTGAAAGCAGAGTTACGAACGACGCTCTTTGGGAACAGTTCAAAGCTGAATACGAAACCCAGAAAGCTAACTATACCGGTGATGTTTCTGCATACGAAACTGCTTTGGAAGCCGTAAACGACGAAAAATTCGTTTTAAGCAATCCTTATGAAGGCTACGGTTATGTTGCCAACCTTCTTATAGGTTTTTCCGATGACCAAAAAACTATGCTTTCCGATTATTCCAAAAAAGCAGGCATTTCGCCGGCACAGATTTCGGCTTATCGCGAAAAGCTTCTTACACAGCTTTATGCAAAAGATCAACGTACCACTTGGGTTCAGTCATCTTACGGTACTTACGATAAAGAAAACAATGCTTTTGATTTTGACGCTAAATATTTCAAGAGCGACGTAAAATCCGACGAATATGCTGCATTAAAAACGCTTCTCGGAAAATATATCGGCGACATTGATTTCGATAAAGAACACATTACCGAAAATGATGATAAAGTTGACGTTACAACTTACACGTTCAATAACCTTGCTCCCACGGCTCTTTCGTTTGACGAATTCTATTCTACTTACGTTACCGGTCTTATTCCCGAAATGACAGCTAAGCATTACGAGGCTGAGAGTGAAAGTGATAAATTCGGGCAGGTAGAACTTACCGAAAAAGTAAGAAACATATTTGACGATCTTATGTATGCGTTCAGCACGGATCCAGGTTGCCTCGGAAACTATTACGGATATCTTTATTCGCCCATAACTTCCGCTAATAAATACGTTTCGGAATTTGCCGCAGCCGCAAAAGCTGTTGTAGAAAAAGGCGAAGGCGCATATACTATTGTTGCAACCGATTACGGCTATCATATCATTCTTTGCACCAAGGTAGTAGAAAGCGATGAAAATAATGCAGAAAACTACATGAACAAGGGTGATGAAGCTGCTTGCAAACAGGCGTTTATCGACGCTTTGGATGTTGAAGGTTCTCTTGCTGCAAAATATAAGAAACTTAAACTTGATTCGGTTACAAGCGATATCGTTTCTAAAATAGCAAACAATTTTATCAACGGTTATATGGACGGCAATATGAAAGATGCCGAAGGCAAAGAAACGAATGATAAATGCGTAATTTACTACGAGAAAACTTATTCGGATCTTATAACCGATCCTACCAGCAGCAATGACTGATTAGCCTACGGATATGAAGGTAAAAATAAAAAAACTTGAGTTAGCTGCCATTATGCCAAAGTATGCAAGCAGCGGTGCAGCCGGAGCGGACTTATATAATTATAAGGAAGATGTTCTTATACCATCCGGTAAAACCGTAGCTATAAAAACAGGGTTATCGATTGAAATCCCCGAAGGATATGTCGGCTTGGTATTTGCCCGTAGCGGACTTGCTACAAAAAACGGCGTTGCACCGGCAAATAAAGTTGGGGTTATCGATTGCGATTACCGCGGCGAATTAGTAGTAATGCTATATAATCATTCACTTGATGATTATACGGTAAAAACAGGCGAAAGAGTTGCTCAGTTAGTGGTTGTTCCGTATTTGCGATGCGAATTTGAAGAAGGGGATATCTCTTCTACCGAACGAGGCATAAACGGATTCGGTTCAACCGGAAAATAAATTATTTCATAAAACAAAAAGATTGAACCGTCGCATTAAATGCGGCGGTTCTTAATTATAGAAAAAACATGCAGTTCCTTTGTCTTATTTTTTTAATGGTACGTTCTATATAAAATTTTGCAAGAAAGTAATAAAAAAAACTCTGCCTTAAAAGCAGAGTTTTAGTCTGTTTAAATTCAAAAATCCGATTAAATCAAATTCAAGATTAGTTAAACATATCTTTAAATGTTTTGCTGAATTTTACAGCGGGGGCTTTGCAAGCGGCTATTGTAATTTTTTCGCCTGTTTTGGGATTGATGCCGTCTCTTGCTTCTTTAGCTTTAACTTCAAAAGTAGCGAATCCGGAAATATGGATATATTCACCGGTCTTTAAGCTATCGGTAAGAGTGTCAACAAACGCTTGAAAACAAGTGTCGGCTTCTTTAATGGTAACACCCATCTTATCGGCATATGCTCTGATAAACTCGCTTTTGTTCATAATTAACCTCCGAAAATTTTTTTGCCTTTTAAGGTCTGTATTTATTATATCATAAATCTTAAATTTTTCAAGTGTTTTCCTGAAAAAAATTTAAAATTTTTTTATAATTTTTTGTTTATTATAGGCGTGAACAAAATAAGCTGTCTGTAATGGCAAAAATAATTGTTTGCGAGTAATGTAATGCCATAAATAATATCTTGACTTTTTACAGAATATAGAGTAAAATATAATATGTTTATTACAGACTGATTCAGTGGAGGAGTTATGCAAAGCGAGCAATTAGTTAAAAAACTAAACGTAAAAAATCGTTTTTTACGTCAGCTTATTCTCACTTGCCTTAAAAAAAGAGAGAATAGTGATTCATCCTTAAAACCCATTGACAGAAGCGGCGCAAACTTAAACGTACATACATATTATTCTTTTTCGCCTTATTCTCCTGCGTTTGCCGCATATATGGCATACAGAAGCGGCATCAAAATTGCGGGCATTTGTGATTTTGGAACGGTGTCCGGTTCAAAGGAATTTGAAAAATCATGTAAAATTTTAGGTCTTTCAAATGTATCCGGGTTTGAAATTTCGGCAAGAAGCGAAGTTTTAGGTAATTTTTCGGTATGCCTCTACGGCGTAAATAAAAATAACCAAGAAATATTTTCGTCCTATCTTTCCGATTTTAGCGAATTACTTAAAAAACGCGCCGAATCGGTAGCCGGGCTTGTGCGTAATCGTCTTGAAAAATTTGATATGTCGCTCTCTTTTGAAGAAGACGTTTTGCCTTTAATAGATTTAAAGAACGGCGGAGTTGTAACTTTAAAGCATGTTTATATGGCGGAAGCTCAAAAAATCATAGAGAAGTACGGAAAAGGCAAATCTACTGCGGATTTTTTAAGAAACGATCTTTGTTTAGACATTGCAGAAGGCGAGTACAATCTCTTATGCGATGCAAACGATCCGTGTTATTTGTATGATTTATTGTCTACTTTAAAAAATAACTCAAAACTTTCGCTTAAAGAAGAAGACTATCCTTTAGCTGCACAAATAACGGCGATGGCTCACGATTCCGGGGCGATAGCCGTTTATGAATATGAATGTAAATATGGTTGGCTGGAGCTTGAAACCGAATCGGAAAAGGCAATTTCCGAGTTTTCTGCTTTGCTTGATAAAATCAAAGGAGAAGGCTTTAATGCCGTCGGACTTTGTTCCCGTGAATACGGTAAAAATGCACTATCATTATTCGTGAAAGCTATAAAAGAAAAGAATATGTTAGTTGTTTTAAACGATAAAACGGAATATCCTCGCAGTCTGTTTAAACCAAATCCGCCTGACGATGCAAAACAGTATATCGAAACTTGTGCTTATGCCGTTTTAGGCAATGCAATGAGTATATGCGAATGTTTGAGTGACGGAATGTTTTCGGATAAAACCTTAATAAAATGTCCGTCATTTGAAGAACGTTTAGGTGTTTTTTCGGCAATAGGCAAAAAGAATCAATGAGGTTTTATAAATGAATGAACATATAAAAGACACGGCGGGTGAACTTGCCGTGTCTTTATCGCAAGAAAATAATAAAAACGGCGACGCTTTTTATTTTGGCGATGCGCCCGAATATGTTGTTAATCTTACTTTAACAAGCGATGCGCCTGCCGTAATTGTTTCTTATGACGAAGAATATTTTGCATTAGGCAAAAAAATAAAAGATCTTGGACGGGAACATAACCGAAAAGACGTGTTTTTTTGTCTTGACGAAGATGCTGACGCCGATAACGTATGCTCGCTTTTATCGTCGGTTAAAAATCCCGCCTATATAGTTTCGATAGGCTCGGCTTTTCTGGCTGAAATATGTTATAATTATGCAAAAAATAACAGTATAATTTTTATTTGGCTGCCAACGGATTTTAATTTTTCGCCTGTGCTGAAAATAGGCGAAAACAGGAATGATTTTAACGTCGTTTTTGATTTAAAGTATTACGAAAAACTTAAAAAAAGCACACAATTAAGCGGCTTTAAAAGCGTGCTTTCTTCGCGCATTTTATTTATCGAAATGCGTGTAAACGAGCTGATAAACGGTTTTACTCTTCGTAAACCGATAACGGGACTTATAAACGATTCGCTTAAAGAGTTAGGTAAATATATTGTTTCTAACGATATAAAAGAGTTGATTAAAGCAAACCTTATAAAATCAATGATAGAAATTATGTTGCCGTTTGCAAGTTCCGTTTCGGCGGTAAATTTAGCGTTGAACGCATATAAAACGTCCTGCGAAAAAGAAGAAAACGAATATTTTGCTTACAGAATATTGCTTAACTTGTATTCATTCTTTTTAAATGACGAAGGCGATTATCTTATAAAATTACCGTCGATAGTTAAATGCGAAGAACGGGTAAAAGAGCTTAAAATCGAAGCCGAAAGGTTATATTTTCCTGCTTATTCGGGTGACGAACAAAAAACTAAAATTCTTTGTGAAATCATAAGAAAAGACGAAATAATCAAAGAATACGTACGCGCTTTAAAAAAGGTGGAAAAAAACGACGAAAAAGAGATATACTATATCTACGCAGGCAGAAAAAATACGGTTGAAGCATATAACGCCAAGCAGCGTGCCGAAGCATTAAAACTTGCGCCTATACTGCAAAAAGGTGATTCTCTTTTAAAGATAATGTGGGCTGCGGGATACATTGAATACGCATAAGAAAAAATGGAAAATATCGAATTACAAAACTCTGTATTTAAAGAAAAATTTGAAAAATTAAAAGTAATTTTATTAGATCTTGACGGAACGATTTACATCGGTGATAAACTGATAGACGGGGCAAAAGACGCACTTGATTTTTTTAGAAAAAACGGTAAACAACTGGTTTTTTTAACGAATAATTCATCAAAGACCGACGAAGAATACGTAAAAAAATTGTCGGCTCTCGGCGTATATAAAAGCGGAGACGCAGTATATACTTCGGGCGATGCCGCTTTAGAGTATTTAATAAAGTTCTATGCCGAAAAACGTGTTTTTTTGCTTGCCGACGATAAGTTGAAAGATGAATTTTCTCAAGCGGGAGTTATTCTTTCAGATACTGAGCCTGAAATTGCATTGCTTGCATACGATACTACGCTTACTTTTGAAAAAATTAAAACGTTTGATAAATTCTTAAAAAAAGGTGTGCTTTATCTTGCGACTCATCCCGACGCGGTATGTCCGGCTCCCGATTATTCGATGCCTGACGTCGGATCTTTTATAGAGATGTTTTATAAATCGAGTGGCAGGCGACCTGATAAAATTATAGGCAAACCGAATACCATTATGGGGGATATGGTAAAATATAAATATTCAGTAACTTCTGACGAAGTGATGATGGTTGGCGACAGAATGTACACAGATATCCGTTTTGCAATCAATAACGGTTTTAATTCTATGGCAGTGCTTAGCGGCGAAACTTCGTTAGAAGATTATTTAAACGGAGAAACAAAAGCTACTTTCGTATTTGACGATATAAGCAAGTGTTTAAAATTCTTTAATTAAATGAAGAAACGGCGTTTCAAGTTATGAGTTTTTCATAACAGAAACGTCGTTTTAATTTTATCTTGTTTTTTTTATTCTGAGCGAAGAGCGATAACGGGATCACGTTTAGAGGCAAAACCCGAGGGAATAAGTCCCGCGATAAGCGTAAGAGCTACACTTATTGCAATGAGTATAATTCCGCCCAACACAGGAAGAGCCGCAACGTTCGGTATTCCGGTCAAGCTTTTTACTATAAAGCTTATGGGAATATCTAAAATAAGAGTGAGAGCAATTCCCATAACGCCGGATATCAAACCGATTATCATAGTTTCGGCGTTGAAAACGCGCGCTACGTCGCGCTTAGACGCGCCAAGCGAACGGAGTATTCCTATTTCTTTCGTGCGTTCCAAAACCGAAATATAAGTTATAACGCCTATCATTATTGATGAAACAACCAGAGAAATAGAAACAAACGCAATCAAAACGTAAGATATGGCGTTAATTATAACGGTAATTGAACTTATCATCGAACCGATATAATCGGTATATCTTATCTGTTTGCTTTCGTCGCCTGAATTTGCAGCATTGTAATTATCTATAAGTTTAATTACGTAATCTTTATTCTCAAACGAAGTCGGGTAGAAGGTGATTGCCGACGGATTGTTTTCGTCGACTATTCCGAGCGTTGTAAACAGTTCGCTTTTTAAATCGCTTTTTATAGCTGAACCTTTTAATATATCCCAGGTGTATTTATTGCCGTCATCGTTCAGGCTTGTTAAATATTCGTTGTCGGTATAAGATACCTGATCCACAACTACAGGAAGCGAATTAGTCTTTTTTATAAGAGCTTTTGTAAGTTCGGGCGTGTAATACATATAACGTTCCAACGCGCTTGACGAAACGGTTTTCTTTTGTCTTATAATTCCCGTAACTTTAAGCTTGATTGCGCTTTTAAGTTTTTCATTTATTATGGAATTGTAGCCTTTGTCGGTTTCGTCGTATTCAGAGTATACGTTAAATACGTTGCCGTCACCGAAGTCCACTGTTTTTTCGTCGTTTTTATAATAATAATCGCCGTTCAATAAAACACTGTACTCGCGGTTTAAAAGTTCATCAAAAGTATAGTTGTCTTTTATGCTGAATTTTTCTCCGTTTTTATCAAACGAATCCAAAATCTTTTTGTTTGCTTCCGTCGGGAATATTTTATAAACCATTTCGGCAAACATATATTTGACTTCTTCATCCGTCATAAATCCCATCATATAAAGCGAGTAGTCGGGGATTCTGTTGTATTCGTCCACAACTATTGTAAGCGAATAATGATCGCTTGATTCATTCTCGTTAAAATTCGGCCATTCGCCTTCCAAAAGGTCGTATTGAGATTTAATAAGGTCTAAGTTATTGACCATTTCGCCCCAGTTTAATCCGGATTCCATGGTTTGCTTAAACCATTTGTAATAAGTCGAAAAGCCTGCTCTTGCCGTTTCGTCATCAATATACTGTTCGATAGGACCTATTTTATTTACTTCGCGAGTAGTTCCGTTATCGTCGGTATAAAGATGAAGCCCGAAATCGTAAGAGTAATTTATGGCGGCTATTTTGTCGGTATTTAGTAGCTCGCTATGCCCGTCAAGGTAAGATTTAAAGGCTTTTAAATCGTTTGAACTGTAACTTTTAAATACCGAGTCCAAAATGTTGCCGAACATTTTATTAGAAGTAATGCCTTTATCGTCGGGGTATTTTGGAATATTCGGTTTTTCGGTAGAACCCATGAACGAAGTTGCGTAGCCTGTAAGAGACATTTCGCCTTTCGCAATCGAAACGGGGTAGTTTGAAAGCGTGTCGCGCTGAACGGTTGCAATATAACCGTTAAATCCCGAAGAAAGCGAAAGTATAAGCGCTATGCCTATAATACCTATTGAGCCTGCAAACGATGTTAAAATTGTACGGGCGCGTTTTGTGCCGAGATTTTTAAAGGATAACGAAAGTGCCGTAAGAAAACTCATCGACGGCTTTTTTGCCTTTCTATGTTCTTTTTTTAAAGCCATTTCCTGCTCAATCGATTTATCTTTTTCGGTATATTCGAACGGATTTGAGTCCTCTTTTACGTTGCCGTCGCGAAGTTTTATTATTCTTGTGGCGTAAGCCGTGGCAAGATCGGGGTTATGTGTAACCATAATAACAAGCTTTTCTTTTGCTATTTCCTGCAAAATATCCATTACTTGAATACTTGTTTCCGTATCAAGCGCGCCTGTCGGCTCGTCAGCCAAAATAATATCGGGGTTATTAACGATTGCTCTTGCAATAGCAACGCGTTGCATTTGTCCGCCTGAAAGTTGTGACGGAAGTTTATTGAAATGATCTTTAAGTCCGACTTTTTCAAGTGCGTTTTTCGCACGTTCGCGACGCTCTTTTTTAGGTATGCCCGAAATAGTAAGCGCAAGTTCGACGTTTTCGAGTATTGTTTGGTGAGGTATAAGGTTATAGCTTTGGAAGATAAAGCCTATCGAATGGTTTCTGTATGCGTCCCAGTCACCGTCGGCATAAAGCTTTGTTGAAATTCCGTTTATTACGATATCTCCTGTGGTATACCTGTCCAAACCGCCTATAATATTTAAAAGGGTAGTTTTTCCGCAGCCGGAAGGTCCTAAAATTGCGACGAATTCGCTTCTTCTGAAGCTTAACGAAACGCCTTTAAGTGCTTCTACGGTCTGCGTTCCGACGTAGTAATCTTTAATAATGTTTTTTAATTGTAGCATATAATCCCGTTTGTTGTTTTTAGCCGCCTCCGCTCGGCAAAAATAAAAATTAATACAATTTTCTTTTTACAATATTTTAACATTTGTTCAGTAAACTTAAGGTAAACGTTTATTGACATTTTAGCATTTTTACAGAAAAAAATACAAGTATATTATAATTATTCTTTAAAAAATTTTTGTGCTGTTATTAAAAATATTAGTTTGGTATTATAAACGCTTTTTAAACACATTTCATAATATGATTAACGGAGTTAAAATACATGAACAGACAATATTCGCTTTGCTTGCCGTATCCCGAAATATGCGGAAGAGTAACGTCAAGAGAAATGGAAACGCTTTATGATATGGCAGCGGGAAGATTTTCCGAAATGACTACGCTTTGTTCATACGTTTATCAAAGCGTTATATCTGCCGAAACGGATGAAATAAGCCAAATTGCGGCTAATATCGCAAAAGTTGAAATGGGACATTACGAATTGTTGGCGGGCGCAATATTCAAACTTGGCGGAGATCCCGTTTTTGCCGGCAGATACAATTATTTTTCCGGTAGCTACCCAGACTATGAAAAAATCACGAAAGCGTTTATTCATAACGATATCGACGGTGAACTTGCCGCAATAAATGCTTATCGCGAAGCTGCCGAAAATTCTACGAATCAGAGTTTAAGCGATTTATATCTTCGCATAGCTATGGACGAAGAACTTCACGTTCAGATACTTTCCGACCTTTTACAAGAAATTACCGAATAAATTTGACAATTTATTCCTTTTGTTTTATAATATAATATCTGAAAGCGTGTCGCAACTTTGTTTATATTATAAAGTGCCTGAAAAACGATAATAATATAAAGGTAATTTTTTATTTTTATTTTATCCAAAGTAAAGGCAGAAGGAATATTTTGAAAAAGATTGTATTTTTTGACGTTAAACCATACGATAAAAAATGGTTTGACAAACTGAACTCAAAAAGATTTGAATTTGAATATTACGAGAGCAAACTTTCTTTATCTACGGTAAAACTTGCCGAAGGTGCAGACGCGGTCTGTACTTTCGTAAATGACGACTTAAATGAGGACGTTTTTAAAAAGCTTAAAAAATTCGGCGTAAATCTTGTAGCGTTAAGGTGCGCAGGATATAACAACGTAAATTTTAAAGCGGCTTACGATAATAAAGTGACGGTTGTCAGGGTGCCTGCGTATTCTCCGCACGCGGTTGCGGAGCATACTGCGGCTCTTTTGCTCACGCTCGACCGTAAAATTCATAAAGCGTATTTAAGAACACGTGATTTTAATTTCAGCTTAAACGGATTGTGCGGCTTTGATTTATTCGGGAAAACCGCCGGGATAATCGGTACGGGCAAAATAGGTAAGTGCTTTATAGATATCTGCAAAGGTTTTGGAATGAACGTGATAGCGTATGACGCGTTTCCGGATTTAAATTCGGATATTACTTACGTATCGCTTAACGAGCTATTTGAAAAAAGCGATATTATAAGTCTGCATTGTCCGCTTCTTGATGATACTAAGCATATAATAAACAGACAAGCTCTTTTTAAAATGAAAGACGGGGTAGTATTGTTGAATACTTCTCGCGGCGCACTTATAGATAGCGAAGCGTTGCTTGACGCAATAGACAGCGGTAAAGTTGGTGCTGCCGGACTTGACGTTTACGAAGAAGAAGCCGCTTATTTTTTTGAGGACAAGTCCGAAAAACCGGTGACCGATGCCGTTTTATCGCTTCTTGTATCAAAACCAAACGTGATAATTACTTCGCATCAGGCATTTTTGACGGAAGAAGCGTTAAAAGCTATTGCCGAAGTGACTTTAAATAATCTTGAAACGTATTTTTCAGGCGGAATTTCTAACGAAATATGTTATAGATGTGAGAAAAAATCAAAAGAAGATTGCTTGCAGAAGCAGGGAAGAAGGTGTTTTAACTGATGTTTGATTTAACTGTCAACGTTTTTGGCATAGAGATGAACGTATGGGCGCAAGTTTGCGGTTTTTTGATGCTTGTGTTTCTTGTCCTCGGCTATATGACTAAAGACAGAGCATATTTTGTGCTTACTTTGATAGGCAGCGTGTTTTGCATATTCGAATCGCTGATATTAAAAGTTTGGTCGTCTGCGATATCTGTTTTTATCGTTTGCGTAAGAAATTTGCTCATAATATATTTTCAGAAGAAAAATAAGAAATTTCCGTTTTTTATTATCGTATGTATTTTATCTGCGGTTGCAATAACCGGGGTGGTGAGTACGTTTGTAGAAAAAACTCCATGGGCACTTTTACCGCCTGTACTTACGTTTACCGATTGTTTTTTTGCGATGCTCAGATCGCAAAAACAATTAAAAATTTCTGTAGTTTTTACCGCATTCGGATACATAATTTTTAATGCTCATGCAGGTGCTTACGTCGGCGTAATACGTCAGATAATTGCATTTATATTCAGTATTGCAGGACTTATAAAATACGTTAAACAATTAAAAAATAATGAGGCGATAAATGAAAATAGTACTAAATGAAAATAAGGAAATTGTAAAAGCTGTACAGGAAGGACTTAAACGTACCGGCGGTTATTGCCCGTGCAGAACGGAAAGGACCGAAGACTATAAGTGTATGTGCAAAGAATTCAGAGAGCAGATTAAAGACGAATCTTTCGAAGGCTATTGTCATTGTATGCTTTATAAAAAAATCAAATAATGTTCACCGTTTGTAAAATAAATCGGATTCGAGTTTGTTTTACTTTTAAAAAAGCACGTTTTTCAACAATAATTGAAAAGCAGTGTTTTTTTCTTTTTAAAAATAAAAATGTGGGGCTATAGGTTGATTATCGAACATTTTTTATAAGATAAGGCTGTTTATTTGCAATGCTTTTTTATATAAAAAATTCAATACGAAGGGCTATTTTTTTATTTGCCTTTTACTCGTTTGACTTTTTTTTAATGCTTTGCTATAATCAAGATGTTGTTTTAAATCGGATTTGTTGCCGACAAATCCTTTTTTAATATAAAAAATCAATAGTATTGTGCATGTGCCAAACAAAATGCATAAAACTAAGGGAGTATAAAAATGGCAAAGGAAATAAAAAGATTTGATTTTAAAAAACCGCCGCGCAACCCGTCTAAATTTTGGAATGCAGTTGCAAGATTTATTTCTTTTACGGATCTTAAAAAGCGCGGTTTTATTTGTCGTGAGCATAATACGGAAGGGCTTAAGCCGCCGTATATACTTCTCTCTACTCATTGTTCAATGGTGGACTTTGAAGTAATGCAAAAAGTTACATACCCTTATAACACTAATAATGTTGCAAGCATAGAAACCTTTCATGATTATCCCGAATGGCTTTTCAGAAGATTAGGCGTTATAGGCAAGCGTAAATTTATAAAGGATTTGCAACTTATAAAAAATATAAAATACAGCCTTGAAAAGCTAAAAAATGTTTTTTGCATTTATCCCGAGGCAAGATATTCTCTTGACGGATGTACGTCATATTTGCCTGATTCGCTTGGAAAAATGTTAAAACTATTTAAAGTTCCGGTTGTAGTTTTAAATCTGAAAGGTTGTTTTATTACTCAGCCGCAATGGAATAAACACAATAATAAATGTCATGTAGAAGCGGACTTTACGCAGGTGCTTACAAAAGATAATCTTGAAAAGTATTCGGTAGATCAAATAAACAGTATCATTAAAGAAAACTTTGTCTATGACGATTTTGCCTGGCAAAAAGAAAATAATATTGTGATAGACACAAAAAACAGAGCGGACGGACTGCATAGCATTTTATATCAATGCCCGCATTGCAAAAAGGAATTTCATATGTATTCCAAAGACACTAAACTTTGGTGCGATTCATGCAAAAAAGAATGGGAAATGACTGAGCTCGGCGAGCTTAAAGCATTAAACGGAGAAACAGAATTTTCGCATATTCCCGATTGGTTTAACTGGGAAAGGGCAAACGTAAGAAAAGAGGTTCGCGACGGCACTTACCATATAGAAGATGACGTCAGGATAGATACAATGCCTAATGCAAGCGGTTTTATAAAACAGGGAACGGGACATTTTGTTCAGGACTGTTCGGGCATGACGCTCACGGGGACTGCTTACGGTAAGCCGTTTGTTCTTAAAAAAGAAGGATGTGAGCAGGAAAGTATACACGTCGAGTATAACTATAAATACGGCGGCGATGTTTTTGACGTTGCCGTATCCGATGAAAGTTACTGGTTCTATCCGCTTAATCTTCGCGATATTTTAACTAAGGTTTCGTTTGCGACCGAAGAGATATACTTTATGCATAAAGAGAGTATAAAACATCTTTGTAAAAATTAAAAATAGCCGATAATCGACTTATAGGCAGGCTTTTTTGTGAAAAAAATTATAAATGAAATATTTTCAAACGAAAACAATTTAATAAAAATCGGAATAAGCGAGCCGATAAAAACGACTGAATATTCAAAAATAATAATTCGTCCCGTCGTTATAAAAAATCAACCGACTTGGCAAGCCGAACGTTTTGCCGGCGACAAAGTGTTTCACCTGAATTTACAAAAAGATGAATTATGCAGCTATTTGTTTAATACCGTAAACGGACTTTACCGGCAGATAAATTTGTTTTTTACCGATAAAAATGTGACATACTATTTTGCTAAAAACGATAAATTCAAACGTAATGAAACAATTTTAAAAGAATGCGTAAAGAAACCCGATACTATGCACGACAGACAGAAGGATTTTATTATTAAGGAAGGCGAAAAAATTCCTGCTCTTATTGATCTCGGCGTATTTACGTCTGATTATAAAATTGTTAAAGCAAAATACGAAAAGTACAGGCAGATAAACAGGTTTGTGGAAATAATCGACGACGCTTTTAAATCTTTTGGTAGCGGCAAACATAATAAGTCGTTAAAAATCATTGATTTTGGATGCGGAAAGTCATATCTGACCTTTATCGTTTACTATTATTTTAATTTCATAAAGCAAATCGATGCTGAAATAGTCGGGTATGATTTAAAAGCCGAGGTTGTTGAAAATTGTAACAAAATAGCTCAAAAATACGGATATCATAATTTGCATTTTATAAAAAGCGACGTTAAAAATAACGAAGAATTCGATAAAGACGCCGATATGGTTATTTGTCTGCATGCCTGCGACGTCGCTACCGATTACGCTTTATATTATGCAATAAAAAACAACGTAAAAAATATTTTTTCCGTTCCGTGTTGCCAGCATGAAGTAAATTTAAGCATTAAAAACGGCGGTGAATTCGATCTGTTTTTAAAACATGGTCTTATAAAAGAACGTTTTTGCGCTCTTTTAACCGATTCCGTGAGAACTGAGATATTGCAGGATTTTGGATATAAGACAGACGTAATAGAGTATATCGACAGCGAACATTCGTTAAAAAACGTAATGTTGCGGGCAAAACTCGTGCGAAAGCCGGACATGAAAAATGCAGAAAAATTGCGTGAAATTATAAATAAATATTCAATCAGACAAACTTTATATTCACTTTTATATAATTAGAAAAATGAAAAAAGTAATTTATTACAGCGATGAATTAAACGATGATTTTGCACCCGGATTAAAGGTTGCAAAACCTGCTCAAATAACCGAGAAATACGATTATCTTGCAAGAAAAAACGTTATCGTAAAGTTTTGTTCGTTCCTTTTATACAGAGTTATAGCAACGCCCGTTGCGATAATATATATGCGGCTTTTTAAAGGACTCAGAGTAAAAAACGCAAGAAATTTAAGAAAGATAAAGGGCGGATTTTTTTTGTACGGCAATCATACTCAGGTTGCGGGGGACGCATTTACTCCGTCGGTTTTAACCTTTCCGAAAAGAGCTAATATTTTAGTTCACCCGGATGCGGTTTCTATTCCTTTTGTCAGGGTTTTAGTGCCGCTATTAGGCGGAGTGCCTGTCCCTTCTAATTTGGGTGCAACCAGAAACCTTATAAAGGCTATGCCGTATTATTTAAAAAAGCGGCAGGCTATAGTCGTTTATCCCGAAGCACATATATGGCCGTATTTTAACGGAATAAGAGATTTTACCGATTCTTCTTTTGCGTATCCGTTTTTATTTGACGTTCCGGCGGTTGCTTTTACGGTAACTTACAGACAGAGTAAAATTTTTAAAAATGCCAGACCGCTTGTAACTGTAACCATTGGAAAACCCGTTTACCCGAAAGATTGTTCGGGAAAAACCGAAATGCGAGAAAAGATTTATAGTTTTATGGTGGAAACCGTAAAAAAAGAAAAGAGTTTTGCATACGTTGAATATATAAAAAAAGGAAAAGACGAAGATGACGATAACAGTAATTTGCGATGTGCTCGGTAAAGAAAATAACGGACTTACCATAGCCGCAATGAATCTTATACGATATTTAAAATCGAAAGGGCATATTGTCCGCGTTGTTTGCGGCGACGAAGATAAACGTGGCGAAAAAGATTATTATGTTGTAAGAAATCGTGATTTTGGTGTTTTTAACGATTATTTAGCCAAAAACGGAGTATCGCTTGCAAAACCTGAAAAGGATATTTTATACAAAGCAATATCGGGCGCGGACGTAGTTCACGTAATGTTGCCGTTTTCGCTCGGGCGCGCCGGAGTAAAAATATCTCATGAATTAGGTATTCCCGTATGCGCAGGTTTTCATCTTTTGGCTGAAAATTTTTCCGCACATCTTTCAATGAGCCACGTTTATCTTTTAAACAGACTGACTTACGCTTATTTTCATAAAATGTATAAAGAGTGCGACTGTACACACTACGTTACGCAATATCTCAGGGATATTTACGAAGGCATGTACGGCAGCACTCACGGTTACGTTATAAGCAACGGTGTAAACGGTATTTTTAAACCCGATCCCGCAAAATATAACCCGCAGGACAAAATAAAAATCTTATATACCGGAAGATATTCTAAAGAAAAATCACATAAAGTACTGATTAAGGCGGTTGAACTTTCGAAATATAAAGATAAAATCCAACTTATTTTTGCCGGAACCGGACCTTTAAAAGAAAAGCTTGAAAAACAATGCGAAAACTTACCCGTAAAACCCGTATTTGCGTTTTTCACTCGCGAAGAAATGGCAAAGACGGATAACAGCGCATATTTATACGTTCATGCGGCAGAAATTGAAGCTGAAGGAATAGGCTGTCTTGAAGCTATCGCATGCGGAGTAGTGCCGATTATTTCAGATTCTAAAAAGAGTGCTACCAAAAACTACGCCATAGACGAAAAGAGTTTGTTCAGATGCAACGATCCCCAAGATCTTGCTTCAAAAATAGACTGGTGGATAGAACATTCCGACGAGCGTGCAAAATACAGCAAAAAATATATCGAAATGGCGCAGGATAAATTCGATCACGAAAAATGTATGCACGAAATGGAGCGTATGCTTATCGAAACGGCGGCAAAAAAGCAAATTGCAAATTAGTAGCGGCATTTTTTAAGATTACTCTTTACAAAATAAAATATATATGATATAATATAAATCTATGAGCCTGAAAAAGCGGAGAGCTTTAAGGTTTAAAACGATTTACGTTATATCATTTTTTTTACTTAAAAAATACAGATAAAACGTTTTGTATAAATTTTTAATTCAACGGGGCTGCGAAATGGAAACTTATCTTGAAGGACTAAATGAAAAACAACTTGAAGCGGTGCTGGATACCGAAGGATACGTTCTTGTTTTTGCGGGTGCGGGCAGTGGTAAAACCGCAGTTTTAACTACGAGAATAGCTCACCTTGTAAAAGCTAAAGGCATTCGCCCCGAAAATATACTTGCTATTACTTTTACAAATAAAGCCGCCGACGAAATGAAAGAAAGACTTAACGGACTTATCGGGGATTGCGGCAATATGTGGGTTTCGACCATTCACAGCATGTGCGTCAGAATACTCAGAAACTCTATAGGGAGATTACAAGGCTACGATAAAAATTTTTCTATTTACAGCGAAACAGATAAAAACAACGTAATAAAGCGCATAATTGCGGCAATGAATCTTGATTCGGATAAATACCTGAAAAATGCTAAATATCTGATATCGGACTGTAAAAACAAAGATTTGGACGCAGGCGATTTAAAACGTCGCACCGATTTAAGGGACGCCTCTTCTTATGCTCAGATTTATTACGCTTACGAAGAAGAACTTCGCCGTTCGAATGCACTTGATTTTGACGATCTTTTGGTAAAAACGTATCATTTGCTTGAAGACGATGCCGAAGTTCGTTCGTATTATTCGGATAAATTTCAATATATTCATATCGACGAGTTTCAGGATACAAACGAAATTCAGCTTGCAATTGCAAAGCTTTTAAGTGCGGAGCACGGTAACTTGTTCGTAGTAGGAGACGACGACCAAAGTATATACGGCTGGCGCGGCGCAGAGATACACAACATTTTGGATTTTGAGCATACTTTCCGCGGCGCAAAGGTTTATAAACTCGAGCAAAACTATCGTTCAACCAAAAACATACTTGATCTTGCAAATACCATAATAGCCGGCAATTCCGTAAGAAAACAAAAACAACTCTGGACTGAAAATGCGGAGGGTGAAAAGGTAGAGCTGAAAGTTGCAGACGAGGCGGAAGGAGAAGCTTCGTACGTCGCTTTAAAAATAAAACAACTTATGGCAAGCGAAGGCGCGAAGGCTTCGGATTTTGCCGTGTTAATGAGAATAAATGCCTTGTCAAGACCTTTTGAACAAGAGTTTAACAAATATAATATCCCGTATAAAGTATTCGGCGGTTTTAAGTTCTTCGAGCGAAAAGAAATCAAAGATCTTACCGCCTATTTCAGGGTTATAACAAACCCTTTGGATAACGAAAGTTTACTGCGTATAATAAACGTTCCCAAAAGAAGTATAGGCGATAAGACCGTAAGCGTGCTTGAAGATTACGCAAAGCAATACGGGCTTAGTATTTTTGACGGAATGGTGGACGCGGACAAGCTTGAATTAGGCTCTGCCGCAAAGCAAAAGCTTACTGAATTTCGCAAACTTATTACAAAACTTACTGTAAACGCGCAGGTTATGCCGCTTACCGAAATATTTACGGAAGTAGTTGAAAAAACGCAATTTTTGTCACAGTTTGAAGCTGATACGGAAGAGAACTACGGCAAAAAAATGAACGTCAACGAATATCAGAACTCAATAGAAGAATTTGCAAAACTCAACCCGAACGCAACTCTCCCGGACTTTTTGAATTCTATAACTTTAAGCAGTGATACCGACGAACTTGAAGACGGCAATTTTGTTTCGATTGCGACCATTCATTCGGTAAAAGGTCTTGAATTTCCGAATGTGTTCGTTTGCGGTCTTGACGAAACTATATTCCCGGTGTCGCGTGCGGCGGAAGGCAAAAGCGAGATGGAAGAAGAACGCAGACTTATGTATGTTGCTATAACTCGTGCGCAAAGTCGTTTGTTTTTAACAAGAGCGAAATCGAGATTTTTATACGGTAGCCGTCAGTATCTTGCGCAGAGTTGCTTTTTAACCGAATTATCCGATAAACTCGGAATAAAGCAGACGCCTTCGTTTATTAGGCGGAGCGATTCTTACGGTGGCGGATATCAAAAGTCGTATGGCGGTTACTCGTCATCCGGCGGTTACGGCGGATATAACGGCTTTGGGTACGGAAAATCATCAGGTAGCTATGAAAATCGTGACGAATATTATCCGGACGAATCATCTGATTATTCCGGCTCGTCGTATAAAAAGCAAAACGTTAGCGGAAGTAAAAATTCAGGCGGCGGCTTTATGCAGTCTTCCGCAAAAGCGTTTATACAATCCGGAACGCAAAAACCGAGTGCGGACGTAAAGGGTAAAGATTTTTCTCAATATGTGGCAGGCAGAAAGGTAAGCCACGTTAAATTCGGCGTAGGAACTATTATAAACGTTACGGGAGAGGGAAAAAATCTTATTGCTAACGTAGCGTTCCCGGGTGTGGGAGTAAAATCTCTGTCGGTTGCATATGCGCCGATGGACGTGATTAAGTCTTAGTTAATTTTTATATTCAGAAAAAGGCAGACAATCGGAATGGAAAATAAAAGAATGCGCGAACTTGTTGACCTGCTCAACAGATACGCAAAAGAATATTACGTTTTGGATAATCCTACCGTTTCGGACGGAGAATACGATAAGCTGTACGACGAACTGAAAACGCTTGAAAGTGAAACGGGCGTAGTTTTATTTGATTCGCCCACTAAAAGAGTAGGCGGAGAACCTATTTCGGCATTTGAAAAACATACGCATATCGAAAGGCTATACAGCCTTGATAAAGCGACGAGCGCAGAAGAACTCGACGCGTTTTTTTCGCGCGTGGCGAAATCTTTTGACGGGTTCCCAGATTGTACCGTGGAATATAAATTCGACGGACTTACAATCTGTCTGACTTACGACGACGGAAAATTCGTTCGTGCAACGACGCGCGGAAACGGCACCGTCGGCGAGGATGTAACAGCTCAGGTATTGACTATAAAAAGCTTTCCTATGACCATACAATATAAAGGTCTTTGCGAAGTTAAAGGGGAAGCGGTTATAAGACTTTCCGTTCTTGAAAATTACAATAAAACCGCAAGCGAACCGCTGAAAAATGCGCGTAATGCGGTGGCGGGCGCAATACGAAATCTTGACCCGAAAGAAACCGAAAGAAGAAAGCCCGAAATTTTGTTTTATGACGTAAACTATACCGAAAATCCTGTTGTTTATTCACAAATTCAGGCAATAGAGTTTTTGAAAGATAACGGATTTAAGGTTTTTGACTTTTTGAAAGTCTGCAAATCGAGAGAAGAAATTCTTGCCGCTATTGCCGAAATAAACGAAGGCAGGAAAAAAATAGACGTTTTAACCGACGGAGCGGTAATTAAAATAAACGATTTTAAAATAAGAGAAGAACTCGGTTCGACCGAAAAATTTCCAAGGTGGGCTATAGCTTATAAGTTTGAACCTGAAGAAACCACTACTATTTTAAAAGACGTTACCTGGCAGGTTGGCAGAACGGGTAAACTCACGCCTCTTGCTATTCTTGAACCCGTAGAACTATGCGGCGTTACCGTAAAAAAAGCTACGCTTAACAACTACGGCGATATAGGAAGGAAAAGAGTAAAGATAAACAGTCGCGTTCTTATACACAGAAGCAACGAAGTTATTCCCGAAATACTCGGCATTACCGAAGAATATCCCTACAGTAAGGAAATAAAAAAACCTACGCATTGTCCTGAATGTAATACCGAGCTTGTTGAAGTGGGCGCAAATTTGTTTTGTCCGAACAGAGCTTGCATAAAAAGGGTTGTGCTTTCATTGTCAAACTTTGCTTCTAAAGAAGCTATGAACATAGACGGTTTTTCCGAAAAAACGGCATTAACTTTATATAAAGAACTCGGCGTAAGAAAATTTTCGGATTTATATACTCTTAATCGCGGGGAGCTTACGGCTTTAGACGGTTTTCAGGATAAAAAGACCGATAACTTGCTAATCAGCATAGAAAAATCCAAAACCGCACCGCTCGAAAACTTTATATTTGCACTCGGAATCGACGGCGTAGGTAAAAAAACAGCAAAAGATTTAGCCAAACGTTTTAAAAGCATAGACGCGCTTATGAATGCCTCTATAGAAGAGCTGCTGTCAGTTCAGGATATAGGCGATATTATTGCAAAAAACGTATTCGATTATTTCTGCGATCGGGTAAACGACGCTCAAATAAAAGAACTTGAGTCGGTAGGTATAAAAGCCGAATATGCGGACGAAACGGCGGGAGAAACTTTTAAAGGCGAAAAAGTTGTTTTAACGGGTACGTTAGAAAAATATAAACGTTCGGAAGCGCAAAAAATAATTGAATCTTTAGGCGGCGAAGTAAGCGGTTCGGTAAGCAAGCTTACGACTATTGTGCTTGCCGGAAGCGAAGCAGGCAGCAAGCTTGACAAGGCTAAGGCTTTAGGTATAAGAATAATTGACGAAAAAGAATTTGACGAGCTTATTTCGGCAGAAAAAAAGTAAAAACAATCGGTGAACTATATGGATGAAAAAAAATTGAAACTATTGGACGAAATTCTTCCTACGGTGGAAAAGCCGTCGCGCTATATAGGCGGAGAATGGGGAGAAGATAAGCCTGTACCTGCCGAGCTTAATTATTGCATATGTTTTCCGGACGTATACGAAGTCGGAATGAGTAACCTTGGCATAAAAATAGTAGCCGAAGCCGTAAAAAGCGTTAAAGGAACTTCTGTTGACAGATGTTTTGCTCCATGGCCGGACTTTGGCGAAGCATTAAAAAAGAATGATATTCCGCTTTATTCGCTCGGAATGAAAAAGAGCCTTGCCGAATTTGATATGATAGGTTTTTCGCTGCAATATGAAATGAGTTTTACCGCAGTATTATATATGCTCGATTTGGCCGGAATACCGTTAAAGGCAAAAGACAGAGGCGATGAATATCCTATCGTTCAGGCAGGCGGACCTTGCATGTGTAACCCCGAACCTATGGCTGATTTTTTTGATTTGTTCACCATAGGCGACGGAGAAGAGATAATGGCTCAGATTGCCGAGTTAAAATTAAAATTTAAAGATAAGAAGACGTTCTTAAAAGAAGCGGCTAAATTGCAGGGCGTTTATGTTCCCGCCTTTATGGACGTTGAATATGACGAGAACGGAAAAATAGCCGGTTTTAAAGGTATCACAAAAGTAACGAAAGCACTTGTGAAAGATTTGGATAAAGCCGTCTTTCCCGAAAAATTCGGCGTTGCAAGCACCGAAGCCGTTTTTGACAGGGCTATTATCGAAGTTGCACGCGGTTGCTACAGAAGTTGCAGATTTTGTCAGGCAGGCTTTTTATACAGACCGGTAAGACCGAGAAGTGTTGAAACTTTAACAAAGCAGGCTTGCAGTATCGTAAGAAACGGCGGTTATCCCGAACTCTCGCTTAACAGTTTGTCTACCGGCGATTATCCCGAGCTTAGTAAGCTTTTAGATAGCATAAACGAACAACTTCCCGATATAAAAATGTCTTTGCCGTCGCTGAGAGTGGATAGTTTTGAAAGTAATTTTGCTAAATTCGCACGCCAAAGTTCTATAACTTTTGCGCCGGAAGCAGGTACTCAAAGACTTCGCGACGTAATAAACAAGGACATAACCGAAGAAGAAATTATGCGTGGAGCCGAAAATGCTTTCAGGCTCGGATATAATTCAATAAAACTCTATTTTATGATGGGCTTGCCGACAGAAACCGACGAAGACCTTTTGGGTATAGCCGATATAGTAAGAAAAATAAAAAGCGTTTATGGCAGAAACCCCGCGGTGCTTCGCGCTTTGAGGGTATCCGTAAGCGTATCAACGTTTATTCCTAAGCCTTTTACTCCGTTTCAATACGAAAGACAGATCACAAAAGAAGAAGTCGAACATAAAATTGCAGTGCTTAAAAAAGAGCTGTTTATAAAGGGAGTAACGTTCAGTTGGAACGACTTCGGACTTTCCGAAATAGAAGCCGTTATTGCAAGAGGCGACAGACGAGTAGGACAGGTAATAGAGAATGCTTATAAACGCGGTTGCGTGTTCGACGGTTGGCAACAATATTTCAAACTTGACGAATGGTATAACGCTCTTTCCGATTGCGGACTTAAAACTACGGATTTTACGCGTGAATATGGCGAAGACGAAATACTTCCGTGGGATTTTATCGATTTGTTTATCGATAAGGATTTTTTACTGCGCGAACGTCATGCCGCATATGAAGGAAAAGTAAGCGGAGGCTGTCAGGCGGGGTGTAAGGCGTGCGGAATACAACGCGCGTATAAATGCAGAATAGGTAAGCCTTATTTTGAAGAAAAAGCATAACAATTAAAGGTGCAAAATGTTAGTTTTTAAGTATGAAAAAAAAGACGGAGCCGAATATGTATCGCATCTTGATATGCTTCGTCATATAAATAAAATCATGCGGCGTGCGGGCATAAAAATAAGCTTTTCAAAAGGCTTTAATCCGCATATGCACATATTTATGTCTGCACCCATTGCAGTAGGCATTCAATCCGAAAGCGAATATTGTTACGTGGACTGCGAAGAAGACGCAGAACTTTTTAAAGATAAATTTAACGAATATTGTTTTTCGGGAATAAAAGCGACAGAAGCGGTAAACGTGCCTAAAAAGGTAAACCTGCAAGGACTTATAGACAGAGCCACGTATAAAATACTGCAAGTTAATAAGTTTGATACTGATTTGGTCTTAAACGCATCTGAATTTTATATTACCGATAAAAAAGGCGTGAGAAAAGACGTAAGAAATAAGATTTACGATCTTAAATTTGACGGTGATTGTCTGGTAGCAACGCTTGGATTCGGAAATAACGCCTTGCGTCCGGATTTGTTTTTAAACGAGCTTATCGCATTATATGGCGGCAAAAGTATAAGAACAGTAAAGACGCAGATGTTTACTGGCGAAACGGACTTTGATGAATATTTAAAAAGTCTGAAATAAAGATTTACTTTTTGGTCTTACTCATTATTTAAGTGGTTATACATTAAAAAAAAGACGGAGATAAATATGTCGAAAAATTTATACGTTGACAGTTATTGCGGAAGCATTATAGCGGCTTTGGCATACGATAAAAAATTACTCGAATACCATATTGAAAAGCGGAACAGTACTGTTATTGCGGGCAATATATATAAAGGCAGGGTAGAAAACGTGCTTGACGGCATTGAGGCTGCTTTTGTTGACGTAGGGCTTGAAAAAAACGGGTATTTATATGCCGGAGCCTCAATCGGAGATAATGCCGAACTTGAAGAAGATATAGCTCGACCTTCTGCGCTTAATTTAAAAGAAGGCGACGAAATAATGGTTCAGGTTGTAAAGGACGTATTCGGCAACAAGGGCGTAAAGCTAAGCACGTATCCGTCTTTTGCGGGAAGATATCTCGTTTATATGCCTGATTACGATACTATTTCCGTTTCCCGTAAAATAACTGACGAAAAGGAAAGAGAAAGACTTTCCGATATTATATCTTCGCTTAAAATAAAAGGCGGATTTATTCTTCGTACGGCTTCGGAAAAAGCCTCTAAAAGCGACTTGTTGTCGGAAGCCAAATATCTTGTCGGTAATTATAAAGAAGTCCTTGCAAAATTTAAGTCGGCAAAACCAGGCGATATTTTATACTCAGAAGGAAATCTTGCCGTAAGAATGTTAAGAGACGTTTATACGTCCGAAATTTCGTACATATACGTTGCAGATCGTAAGCTTTACGAAAACGTTCTGAGCGATGCCGCAAAAAGGGGTAGCGAAGTAAAAAACAAGGTTGTTTATTTTGATAAAAGAATAGATATGTTTAAATATTTCGGCTTGGACAAAGAGGTAAAAAACCTTTTGCGTAATCGTGTCGATTTGTCAAGCGGTGCATATCTTGTCATAGATAAAACCGAAGCGCTTACCGCAATAGACGTAAATACCGGCAGTTATACCGGAATGGATAGTCTTGAATATACGGTTTTTTCAACAAATCTTCTTGCCGCGCACGAAATTGCCCGCCAGGTAAGACTCAGAAATATAGGCGGCATTATAATTGTAGATTTTATAAATATGGAACTTGAGGAACATCGTCAGGCTGTAGTAAACGAGCTTGAAGACGCTTTAAAGGCGGACAGAGCGAAATGTAACGTACTCGGAATGAATCAGCTCGGACTTGTGGAGTTTACCAGAAAGAAAAAGAGAAAAGAAAGCATTTCTTTACTTGAAAAAAAATGCCCTTATTGTCAGGGCGACGGCGTGATTTTTTCTAACGATTATATTATTTTGCAGATAAGAGCGGCACTTTTAGACGTGTTTGCCGACGGTTATAACAGCGCGATAGTTGATTTGAACGTGGAAATTATGTCGTATATTTTACAAAGAGGCTCTTTAAGCCGCGACGTTCAAAAAATATGGAAGGATAAAAGAATTTACGTTATTCCGCATAAAACGTATCATCAGGAGTATTTTAACGTTCGCGGAGATAATAATCTTGTTCTCGATCTTCCCGATAAAGCGAAAATTTTATACTGATTTGTAAAATGGTTAAAAAAACACCGCAATGCGTTTGACAAAAACTATTGCGGTAATTATAATAAACGTAAATAAAAATAGCAGAGTAGTTGCGGAAGCGTTGATATGCGCCCCAAAAGTTAGACACTTTAGGAGGTGCATATTTTTATGTCAAGAAAAAACAAAAACTACTCGCCAG
>CAKVPH010000002.1 GCA_934796775.1 uncultured Clostridia bacterium | reverse complement strand
ATGCTCTATTAACTACTTCATTTCTTTATGCTCTCGTTAATTTCCTATGCAGTTGTCAATCTTCCTTTCCATAGCTTCTTCCCGCTATGTTTGCCGCCTCTCGTTTGACAGCCTACCTATCATAACATTTAGCATTTTTTAAGTCAAGTATTTTTTCGACTTTTTTCAATTTTTTTCATTTTTTTTCTAAAAAAATATATTTACGCTTTTATAGAGCAAAAAATGCCATTTTAAAGCGCAAGAATATCTGCAAAATGTAAATTTATTCAGCTTAATAAACGGCTTAACAAATGCTACGCTTCAACAAGTTTTAAAAAATCTGCGCTTAAAGATTCGTAACACTTCATGCAAAGTTCTTCGCTCGGCGCGCTTACCGAAAAATAAATTTTAAGCTTAGGCTCGGTACCGCTCGGTCTTAAACAAACAAAACTTCCGTTTTCAAGCTCGTAGTATAAGCAGTTGATGCCTTCATACTCCAGTTTTTCGTTTGGTTTATCGCCTGTAAAGATTTTTTCGCCAAACAAATAATCGCGCACTGCTATAACATTATATATATTGATCTTATCGAGCGTGGTCTGACGCATTTTTTGGACCACTGCGTTCATATCGCTCATGGCGTTCACGCCGGAATATGCAACGCTTATGGTTTTATCGTAAACATAGCCGTATTTATCGTAAATTTCTGAAAGCATGTCGTAAACGGATTTGCCCTTCGACTCGCACCAGACGGCAAGTTCGGCGAAAAGCATACTCGCAACAACCGCGTCTTTATCCCTTGAATGCGTGCCGCGAAGGTATCCGCAGGATTCTTCAAAACCGAAAATAAAAGTGCCGCTCTTATTTTTGAGCATTTCTTTTATTTGCTCGCCGATAAATTTAAAACCGACGGGCGTTTCCTTTAAAGTTACGCCGTAACTGTCGCACAGAGCTTTTGCAAGATTTGTTGAAACAAAACTTTTTACAACTACTGCGTCAGACGGAATAGCGTCTTCGTGTTTTAACCGTTCTAATATATATTGTAACATCAAAACGCCGACCTGATTGCCGGATAAGCCGACAAATTCGCCTTTATCGTTTCTTACGGCTACGCCCAAACGATCACAATCCGGATCCGTTCCGAAAACGACGTCTGCTTTTACTTTTTCAGCCAAAGCAATCCCCATTGCAAGCGCAGATTTATCTTCGGGGTTAGGAACTTTTACCGTCGGGAAATTTCCGTCTTCGGGAATTTGTTCTTCGACCACCTGAACTTTTAAGCCCATTTTCTTTAACACGGTTGTAACGGGCGTATATCCCGTTCCGTTAAGCGGCGTATAAACAATATTTAATTTCTTGCCGTTTTTTCTGACAAGTTTTCTTGAAAGCCCGAGTGAAATTATGGTTTTATAATATTTGCGTTCAAGTCTTTTTGGAACATAGGACAACAAAGCCATTGCTGTTCTTTGTTTTATAACAACCGACTTAACCGAAAAATGGTCGGTTACGCGATCGATATAATCAACGACTTTTGAAGTAGCCTCTAAAGAAAGCTGCGCTCCGTCAGATCCGTAAACTTTATATCCGTTATATTCTTTAGGATTATGGCTTGCCGTAATCATTATTCCCGCAAAAGCTTTAAGCTCTCGAACGGCAAAACTAAGCATTGGCACCGGGCGAGCATGCGAATATAAATAAACCTGAATTCCATTTTGAATAAGAACCCCGGCTGCAACTTTTGCAAAAATAAAAGAATTATTTCTGGTGTCGTAAGAAATAACAACACCACTCATCATTGCCTTAGTTCCGCTTTCTCTGATGTAATCGGCAAGCCCCTTAGTGGCTCTTTTCACTGTATAAATATTCATCATATTTGTACCATAGCCCATCAGTCCGCGCATTCCGGCAGTGCCGAAATCAAGCTCTTTTGAAAAACGATATTCTATTTCTTTTTCATTGTCGGCTATCCCTTTCAGCTCCGCCAAAGCTTCTGCGCTGAGTGTGGGATTTGTTAACCAGTTTTCGTATCTGATATTATAATCCGTATAATTCATATATTTTTTTATCCTTAATTATTTAAGCGATTTTTTAAAAAATTGCTTGTACGTTGCAATTTTATCTTTTATATTATAATGATAAGAGCTTAAATTGTCAATATGTTTTTAATTTTTAATACGATAATACCCGATTTTTAGAGTATAATTCATATAAAGTTCACAAAAACGTTACAAAATTTACATATTAATTATAAATTAAAGAACTCAACGGCGTTTTTGTAAAAAAATCTCGACATAAATTTTTCGGAAATGTTTCGTTTTAAAAAGGTTTCGGTAAGCTCTTCATAAAAAACAGCATAGTTTTCTTTAAAGGCAAGATAATCCGATCCAAAAAAATCGCTTCCTATCGCAAGATTATTTTCACCGTATTTTTGAATAAAGAAATCTACGCTTTTAAAAAAAGCTTCCGCAGCAATTTTGGGAGCAAACTTTTGCTCTGTTAAAAAATGTCCTGCACAATTAAGCCCTATTATCCCCCCGCGCGAAATCAGTGCTTTAATCTGAGCATCATTGATATTGCGACGATGCGGAAAAACAAAATCAAAAGCAGTATGTGAGCATAGCGTTTTTTTGGCAATGTCGAGTATTTCGTAAAAACCATATTCGTTTATATGTGCTGTATCTATCGGAATATTTTTTAAATTCAGTTTTTCAATAAACTTTACGCCTGCGCTTTTAAGCCCTGCTTTTACAGATTCGTAAGCACCGAAAGCAAAAGTGTTTTCGTAATTCCAGCAAAGCGAAACATAAAGCGGATTTATTGCCGCTATTTTTTCAAAAAGTGCCGCTATAGATTCATTATCTGCATTTTCATCTAAATAACACGCATCTTCAAACGCAAAATATTTTACGCCGACTTTTTTTGCTTTTTCATATATTTCAAGCGTTTCATTCAAAGTTCTTTCACCCTTGAACAGTGCGTAAATCGACCTATAGCCCGACTTTTGATTTTTTTTAATAAAATCTTGCTTGTCCGTTTCAGTACTTGAGGTAAGTAAATCGTTATGCAAATCAAATAGCTTTATTTTACCCTGATAATTTGTTGAAATCATATTAAATCTATCCAACAAAATATATTCGATTAACAATTTTTTTATTACCTTAAGGTATAAAATAAGGCAAGCCTTAGCCTGCCTTAGATTTAAATTATTACTTTTCATACTTTAAGCAACGCATAGAATTGAGTATTGCCAGAACCGAAACGCCAACGTCGGCAAATACCGCAAACCACATTGCGTAAGGAATGCCTATAGCACACAAAACAAGAACCAACAGCTTTACTGCAAGCGCAAAAATAATGTTTTGGGTAACTATGCGAACAGTCTTTTTAGCTATCTTTTTAGCGACAACAAGAGATGAAAGATCGTCTTTCATAAGCACTACGTCGGCGGCTTCGATTGCACTGTCGCTACCAAGCGCACCCATTGCAACACCTACGTCCGCACGCATTATTACGGGAGCATCGTTTATACCGTCGCCCGTAAAACACACAACGTCCTCATGCTTTTTATTTTTAATGATTTTTTCAACTTCGCTAACTTTATCGCCCGGGAGCAGTTGAGCTTTGTAATCGTCCAGTCCAACTTCTTCAGCAATTTTTTTAGCGTTTATTGCATTATCACCTGTAAGCATGCAACATTTTGCGCCAAGACTTTGCAAAGATTTTACGGCGGAAATGCTATCGTCTTTTAAAGTGTCGGCAACCACTATCGCGCCAACAAATTTACCGTTCTGACTTACGTATTCAATACTGCCTGCTTCTGAAATTTCTTCAAAAACAATATTATTTTCGCGCATCAATGCAGCATTACCTACTAAAATCACGTCGCCGTTCTTTTCTGCTCTAACGCCCCGCCCTGCTATTTCGGTTACCGCATAATCTCTTTCGTAGTCGTCGGAGGAGTTTGCTATACATTTTGCAATCGGGTGATTAGAACCGCACTCCGCAGCAGCCGCAACACTTAAAACGTGGCGAGCATCAACTTCCGGCACAACTTTTACGACTGAGAAACTACCCTTTGTTAAAGTTCCGGTTTTATCGAAAACAAATATATTCGCCTTGCTTAAAAGCTCAAGATAGTTGCCGCCCTTTACCAAAATACCGTTACGCGAAGCCGAACCTATACCGCCGAAAAAGCCCATAGGCACGCTTATAACCAAAGCGCACGGACAACTGATTACTAAAAACGAAAGAGCATTAAACACGCTTACAGATACGTTTTTAGTAATAAGCGAGGCAATTATACCGTATAAAAGCGCAATGCCGCATACGACGGGAGTGTACCAACGTGCAAATTTTGTAATAAAATTCTCCGCCTTAGCTTTTTTTACGGACGCATTTTCAACCATATCGAGTATTCTTGAAATAGTTGAATCGCTGAATTCTTTATCGGCAACAACGTGCAAGACACCGTTCATATTTATAGAACCGCTTAATACGTTGTCCCCTTCTTTTACATCTACGGGGACGGTTTCGCCTGTTAAAGCCATCATATTAAGCGAGCCGGAACCGGAAACGATATGCCCGTCGATTGCAATTTTTTCACCGGCTTTTACAACCATCGTTTCGCCTATCGATATTTCTTCGGGATAAACTTCCTGTTCAACTCCGTCACGCAGCACGACTGCCGTTTCGGGGCGCATATCCATAAGATCGGTTACGTTTTTGCGGGATTTTCCTACTGCGTAGCTTTGGAAAAGTTCACCCGTCTGATAAAACAGCATAACCGCAACGGCTTCCATATATTCGCCGATAGCAAACGCACCGACGGTTGCCACGCACATTAAAAAATTCTCGTCAAAAATCTGCCCGTGGCTTATGTTCTTTATAGCGCGCCACAGTACGTCATACCCTATAACCGCATAAACCGCAAGATACAATGCAAGCCCGACGTATTTATTCATAGGAACAAGTTTTGTGATTAGCAAAACCGCTACAAACAAAACCGCCGAAACAATAATTCTTACCAGCGTTATCTGATTTTTAGTAAGTTTTTTTTTCATAATCCTAAAATTTTAACCTCAGGTTCTATATGATTAGTAATCCTTTTGATTTCGGCAAGAATTTCATCTTTTCTCGTTTCGTCGAAATCTACCATGAGTTTCTGATACATAAAATTTACGCTGACGGAATTTATGCCGTCGATTTTAGCAAGGTGTGATTCGAGTTTTGCAGCGCATGCAGCGCAGTCAAGATCTTTAAGCCTGTAAGCTTTATTCATAATATTTTCTCCTGTTATAAAAAAGTATATTTATTAATTGATTTTGGATTTTATTCTTTTTTGTTTTTAATGTTTTTGGAAAATAAATCATTCCTTAACATGGTCGAGAGCCATATTCATAATACCTATAATATGGTCATCTGCAAGAGAATAATTTACTTCTTTACCGCTCTTTCTGCTTTTTACAAGCTTGCTTTGGCGAAGAACGCGAAGCTGATGCGAAATCGCAGACTTTGTCATATTTAAAAGTTTACATATATCGCACACGCAAAGCTCATCCACCATTAACGCCGCTAAAATACTCGTTCTCGTACTGTCGCCAAATACTTTAAAGAGCTCACTCATATCGTAAAGCTCATCGTCATCCGGCATAAGATTTTTTACTTTGGCAATTTTCTCGCAATGAGGATGTTCGCTTTCGCAAACAGGAATTTCGTTTTTCATAACTTTCCTCCCTTATTTATTCAAGCGTTTTTTTATGCCGCTTGGCAACCGATAGCAACAAACGGTTGAATAATTGTTCAACTGTTTGTAATTATAGCACCGCTAAAAATAATCGTCAAGCGTTTTTAAGTATTTTTTTAAAAAATTTTTTATTTAAAAGTATTAAAATTTTGCATTAAGTTAAAGATTTTATTAAGCGAGTAAAACCAGAACATAACAAAGCATAAAAAGGTTTTTGACTATTCATTTTTTAAATTATCACATATAAAGTTATAGATTATAACAACAAACGAAAAAATACATAATTTATAAGGAGTAACAATAAATGAATCCGTTTAACGAGAAAGCAAAAAAACCCGAAGAATATTTAGAAAGCATAAAAGAGCTTTACCCCACGCCGTACGATAAAAACGAAACCGATCCTTATACAAAAACAAGGATAATACTTGCATGCGGCGCGGAATACGAAGCCAACTGGCATTCACATCAGATGCAAAGGCATATTTCAGATCCTGATTTAAGGCGCGATCTTGCGCTTACGAGGTTTATTGAAAAACAACAGCAACAATATCTTGCTCAGTTAAAACCCGTAAACGAAAGTATTTTGGAAACTACAATAGCATACGAACAATTAGCCGTTGACTTAACGGCGGAAATGGCGAGAAGCGAGAGCAATTTTTACGTTAAAAAAGCACTTGACTTTGCCCTTTTAGAAGATTTTGACCATTTATACCGCTATGCCGACCTTTTAGACGCAGATTACGGAATACACGCGGAAAGGCTTGTTGGCAAATATACCGAAATAATGCCGGCTCGCCCGACGGTAGCACACCATCGTCACCCCATAGATAATGTAAAGCGCAATATCAGCGCAAAAACGGCAGATTTAAAAACCGTTTTAAATACTATGATAATAACGGCGGCGGAACAACAAACAATGAACTTTTATATGAACGTTGCGGCAAACTACAAAAACGATGCGGGGCGTAAACTATACGAAGAAATTTGTCTTGTAGAAGAAGAACACGTTACTCAATACGGCTCGCTTATAGATACGTCGTGTGATCTTATTGAATGTTCACTTATGCACGAGTATGTTGAATGTTATCTTTACTGGTCTAACTATATGACCGAAACAGACGAGAAAATAAAACGCGTTTGGGAAAAATATTTCGATATAGAACTTTCGCACCTGCATGCCGCACTAAAAATGCTGAAAAAATATGATAAGAAAGGTTACGAAGAGGTTATTCCGAATGCGGAATTTCCGGAGCCTGTGTCCCTTCACGAAAATATAGATTATGTAAGAGAAGTTTTAAAAAACACCGTTCAGTATACGGGAAAATTAACCGACTATAAAAATATAGCAGATCTTACCGACGACGACAGATTTTTTGAATACAACGCGGCATTCAACAAACCGATTTCCGAAAATCCGTCGCATACAGTTATACGCGACTATATAATGAAAAAAGGCAAAGATTACAGATTTGAAACAGATGAACACCCGGTTAAAAAGTTGCAGGACAGAAAAACCGACAATTTAGAAGTTGGCACAGCAAAAGGTTCAGCTGAAAGCATCGGCTTTACCCCATGTTGCAAATAATAAAATTTTATAATAAATTATAATAAAAACCGGGTTCGGTAAGTGTTTACCAAACTCGGTTTTATAATGTTTTATTTTACGTTTATGTATTATTTCAATCGATTAAATTGCCGTTAAGATATAACCGATAGTCATACGCAATATAACTCGTTAAATTTTCTAAGCCGGAAATATTGCGCCAAGCTGTTAAATCATCTATATAAACTTCTTTTATATTGTAGCTGTCGCGGAAAGCACTATCGCCTATAGAAACCAAACTTTTAGATATATAAATTTTTTCGGCAGCTCTGCAATTATAAAAAGCATTAGCTCCTATGTTTTTAACACCGTCCATTAACGTAATGGAAACAATTCCGTTACAACAGTAAAAAGCATTCTCGCCTATTGAAACAACGCTACCGGGGATTACAATCTCCTCAATTGCGCCACAATCGTAAAAAGCTCCTTCTAAAATATCGGTTACGCCGCTTTTAATCGTTACTTTTTTAAGAAAACTACATGAGGCAAACGTTTGATTTCCTATTGTTTTTATATTAGACGGAATAGTTATTTCTTTTAAACTACTCAAATAAAACAAGCCTTTTTCAAGCTTATCGAGCTTCGCACCGATAGTTATTTTTTCGATTGTTGCAGCCATAAAAGCTTCCTCAGCAACTGTTTCTACACTGTCGGTTATAACAAATTCTTTTATTTTCGTATGAGAAAAAGCCCTTTTACCTATAGATCTTACATTTTCACCAAGAGTAATTATAGATAAATCTTCACAAAAATAAAATGCCTCGTCGCCTATTTTTTCGCATGAATCCGGAATATTTATTTCTTTTAACGAAGAGAATGAAAATGCCCCGTTCCCTATTTCTCGCACGCCGTTACCCAAAGAAAAAGATTCTATTCCGCTGCAATTCGAAAATGCGTCGCGGCCGATTTCTTTTACGCCGTCGCTTAAAATTACGTTTTTTAACTTTCTGCACCCAACAAAAGCACTTTCAGCTATTATCGTATCCCTTCCTTTAATTTCAAGCGATGTTATTTTTTCTTGTAATGCGGTATTTGCGATATAAGATATGTTTTCGGGAAAGACAATCGAACCTATATCCGACGCGGCATAAAATGCGTTTAAAGCCGTTATTTTTGTATCACTATGAATTACGCATTTTACTATAGAAGGCAGGCAATACATCAGAGCATAATAGGGATTATCTTTTGAACCAAGATATTTGACCGAATTATACTCGTTATATTTAAGAGAAGCACAGCCCGAAAAAGCATTACTTGAAATTATGTATGCGGTATCAGGAATAATTACTTCTTCAAGCTCCGATTTATTATCAAAATTTCCGATTTCGGTAACAGCTTTATCGTTATGCTTCCAAGGAATTACAAGCTGCGACGGCAAAATTACGCCTTCCGCGGCAGAAACCGCGTACGTTCCGTCCTCTTTTAAATCAAAAGTAAAAAACTCGTCCGACGAAGGAACAATATCGGCGTTACAATATTCGCACTTTGCCAAAACGTAATGATGATTGCCGAATACGCCTTTAATGGGTTCGGTTTTTTCTGCTCCGCAACGGCTACATATAAATACCGTTTCCGCTTCGGTTACGCAAGTACCGCCCGTAATACCGTTCTCCTGAAAATCATGAGAGGGATCTGTAAAATTACGTTCTTCTATCTGACCACAAGAGCATTTATAAACATCATACCCCCTGTTAAAACAGTCGGGATCTACAGTGTACTCATATTGAGAAAAAACATGCTCGTGTTTCGGACCTAACCCGCTAAATAACGAACAAGCGGACAAAGTAAATAAAAACAAGCAAAATATACCTGCAAACAAAAACAAACGGGCAATTTGCCTTACGTTTTTAATCATTATATCATATCTCCATCTATTTAGCAAAACAGCTAATATTTTATTTACGGTTAAACAGACGTTATAAAAACCTTAAAGCTAAATGCTTAATACAACCCGCCGTTTATACCTATAACCTGCCCCGTAATATAACAAGCTTTACTGCTTGCCAAAAATACGACCACGTCGGCAACATCTTCGGGCGTGCCTATCCTGCCGAGCGGAATTTCGTTTTTAAAACTCATTACGTCCTCCAACGACAAATGTGCGTTCATATCTGTATCGATAAACCCGGGAGCAACCGCATTTACGCATATTCCGGACGGTGCAAGTTCTTTCGCCATTGCCCTTGTAAAGCCTATTATTCCCGCTTTAGTCATGGAATACACCGCTTCGCAGGATCCCCCGATTTGCCCCCAAACGGAGGATATGTTTATAATATTGCCGTATTTTTGCTCTACCATTAACGGGATAGCTCGCTTTGTGCAATTAAAAACGCCCTTTAAATTTACGGCTACAGTTCTGTCGAACACGTCCTCGGTAACGTCTTGCAAAACGCTTTGCCCGGGCGCAATGCCCGCATTGTTTACAAGAACGTCTATTGCGCCGAACTTTTTCTCTATAAAAGAGAACATTTCGTCAACTTGAGAAGTATCCGATACGTCGGCTTTTATTACCGTAACGTTAAGTTCCTTTGCAAGCTCAAGAGCTTTTTGCTCACTCGAATTATAGTTTATAATAACGTTTTGTCCGGTTTCTAAAAAGGCACGGGCGATACTCTCGCCTATACCTTTTGAAGATCCGGTTACCAGGATATTTTTCATTTTTATTATTTGTTCTTTACACGTTCCATATATTCGCCCGTACGGGTATCGATACGGATAACGTCGCCTTCGTTTACAAACATAGGAACCTGAATGGAAATGCCCGTTTCAAGCTTAACGATTTTGGTCGCATTGGTTGCGGTGTTACCTGCTACACTGGGTTCAGCTTCGGTAACTAAAAGTTCAACAAAGTTGTCGGGATCGACAGAGAAAGCAGAACCTTTGTAGGATTTAACCATAACGTAATCGTTTTCTTTAATGTATTGAAGAGCGTCTTCTACCTGTTCGTGATTGAGCGGTACGAGATTGTATTCTTCGTCCATAAAGTAATAAAGGTCGCCGTCATTGTAAGAATACTGCATCTTCTTGGTTTCGATAACTGCATTTTCAACCTTTTCGGTGGGGTTAAACGTTCTTTCTAATACTGCGCCGGTTACGATGTTTTTAAGTCTGGTTCTCACAAATGCCGCACCCTTGCCCGGTTTAACGTGCTGGAAGTCAACAATAGTATAAATGTTTCCTTCGAATTCGATGGTTACGCCCTTTCTGAAATCGCCTGCTTGAATCATAAATGTATCTCCTGAAATAATTTTTATCTTTATTTAAATTTTTTATTTTTTCTTTGTTGGTGTATTGCTTTTGCTGTTACATATTTACTTTAATAATTTCGCCGTCTTTTATCATGATAAGACGTTTATCCTCTTTCATAAAAGTATGAACTTTACCGCCGGATAAATAACAGCTATCTTCTATTCTTATTCCAAATTTACCGTCAAAATATACGCCCGGCTCGTCGGAAAATACCATTCCGTTTTCTAAAACAGCCATACGGGACGGAGCAAGATAAGGATATTCGTGAATATGAACGCCTATTCCGTGCCCTAAAGAATGAGTAAAGTATTTTGCATAACCGTATTTTTCTAATACGTTGCGTGCCGTTGCATCGGCTTCCTTACCGGTCATACCCGCGGTAATAGAGTTAAGAGCGGCAAAATGCGCGTCGTAAACAGCTTTGTATGCCTGCAAAAATTCTTTGCTCGGCGTGCCGAAAAACATGGTTCTCGTCATATCGGAACAATAGCCGTTATATATGCACCCAAAGTCCATAAGTACAGGCATATCCTGTTTTAACTTGGTCTTGCCCGTAGCGTGATGCGGTACTGCGGAATTTGCGCCGAAAGCTATTATGGTATCAAACGACTTATCTGTCGCGCCGTTTTTTCTGAATCTGTACTCGAGTTCTGCGCCTATATCCCTTTCGGTAACGCCTTCTTCTAAAAACGGTAATACTTCGTTAAACGATTTTTCTGCAATAGCGCAAGCTTTTGCAATCGTTTTAATTTCTTCGCTGTTTTTTATAGAAGCTTCGTATTCGAGTTCCTCGCCTATATCGTAAAACGAAACAGCAGGCAAAAGCTTTTTGAGCGCATCAAACTGCTTTATCGTTGTAACCGAATAATCTAAACCCAAAACTTTGACGTCGCAAGACAAAACGTAATCTTTAAGATAAACAAAATCGCTGCCGCATACAACTTCAAATCCCTTGGGTTCAAGCGTCTTTTTAGCCGCGTAATAATAACGCTTATCAATAACAAGAATTGTTCTCGTCTTGCTGTGAATGACGTATCCGTCCGTAGAAGAAAATCCGAGAAGATACAATCTTTCCTTTTCGTCCGTTATAAGACATACATCGTAATTTGCAAATTTCATAAGTTCGTACGCTTTAATTTATTGCTTTATTTATAGCCGAATAAAACTTTCCATTTTTAAAAATTCTCTTTATATAGTAACATAAAGGCGCATCTATGTCAATATTTTTCAAGCATTTAACGCAAAAATACGCTCTGTTTTAAAGATTTTTTATATAAAAAGCATTAAAAAAGCACCCCTTTGCCATTAAAGAAGTGCTTTTTACTGAATCTGAACCGATTAGTTTTTACTTTGTATATGGCTTTACGCCGTACAAAGCTTCCATATTGTCATTATATTCTTTTGCTTTTGGCGTTTGTTTAAGTTCGCATCCGCTGTCAAAATCCATAAGTTGCTGCTTTTGAGCGCGCGATAAAGAAGAAGGAACTTCGGCAATAACCGTGATATACAGATTGCCCGTTCCTGAACTTTTTGTTTTTATACCCTTGCCGCGTACCAAAAATTTCTTACCGCTTTGCGTGCCTGCGGGAATATCAATTTCGGTTACGCTGTCAAGCGTAGGAACTTTTACTTTACCGCCGAGCGCAAGCGTTACGAAAGACACCGGCAGATTGACGTAAAGGTCAAATCCCTGACGCGTAAAAATCTTGTGCGGAAGGACCTTGAAAGTTACTATTAAATCGCCCGGCTCGCCGCCGCTTTGGCTTGCATGCCCGTAGCCTTTTTTGCTTATATAACTGTTGCTGTCGGCACCTGCGGGAATATCAAACGTAAGGTCTGTATTGCCTTTGCCGTAAGTCCAGCCCTTGCCGCCGCAAGTCATACATTTTTCAGTAATCTTTTTACCCGTACCGCCGCACTCGTCGCAAGCTCTCACGCTGACGCTTCTGAAAAATCCGCTGCCCGAAGTAACCTGGATTTTACCCGTACCGCCGCACTTAGAACATACCGTGTAAGCCGTTCCGTTCTTCGCGCCCGTGCCCTTACAGTCGCGGCATGGTTCACGTCTTGCATAGGTAATTTTTTTAGTACAGCCTTTTGCCGCATCGAGAAACGAAAGCTCTATCTCGACGTTTATATCCTGTCCTTTTTCCTTGCCTGCGCTTCGCTGAGATCCGCCGCCGAAGCCCGAAAAGAAGTCGCTGAATATATCGCCGAAGTTTCCGAATCCGCCGAAACCCTGACCGGAAAATCCGCCGCCGAAACCACCCGCTCCGCTCATGCCGGGATGCTCGAGTTCATAGTCGTAAGCAGCACGTTTTTGATCATCCGAAAGCGTTTCGTTAGCTTCGTTTATCTCTTTAAATTTGGCTGCGGCTTTTTCGTCGTTAGGGTGCAAATCGGGATGATATTCTTTAACGAGTTTTCGGTACGCAGACTTAATTTCGTCTTTTGTAGCGTTTTTATTAACGCCTAATATTTCATAATAATTTTTTGCCATAATTTTCTCTAAAAATTGTAGGTTTTACACGCAGTTTTACATAATTTTATGTAAGACATAAACGCGTAATTTTTGGCGTTTTTATGTAAGACGCAATATACTTTCCGGCTATTTTTAAAGCCGAAAAGTACATTACCTGAAAAATAAGTTTAATTAGTTCTGATGGAATTCGGTATCGCTGTCCGACGCGTTATTTGCACCCGCTTCGTTAGCTCCCGCAGCCCCTGCATTTGCGCCTTGATAGAGTTTTGCAAACACAGCCTGCCCTTCGTTTGAAAGGGTTTCGGTAGCCTTTTTAATACGTTCGGTATCGTTGGATTCAAGTTCGGTTTTAGCAGTTGCGATTGCCGCTTCTATCTTAGCTTTATCATCATCGGAGAGTTTATCGGCGTTATCCTTCAAAGTCTTTTCAAACGTGAAAATCATACCGTCGAGTTGGTTTTTAGCTTCTACCGCTTCTTTACGTTTTTTATCTTCCGCTTCGTACTGTTCAGCTTCTTTTACAGCTTTATCAATATCCGCTTCGGAAAGGTTCGTGGAAGAAGTAATGGTTATATCCGTAGCCTTGCCGGTACCCAAATCCTTTGCGGTTACATGAACTATACCGTTAGCGTCAACATCGAAAGTAACTTCGATCTGCGGGATTCCTCTGGGTGCCGGAGCAATACCTACAAGGTTGAAGCTGCCAAGCGTTTTGTTGTCTTTAGCGAACTGTCTTTCACCCTGTAAAACGTGAATCGTAACTTCGGTCTGGTTATCAGCAGCAGTAGAGAATACCTGAGATTTCTTTGCGGGAATAGTCGTGTTTCTGTCAATAAGTCTTGTGAATACACCGCCAAGCGTTTCAATACCCAAGCTCAAAGGCATAACGTCGAGGAGAAGAACGTCTTTTACTTCGCCGGTGAGTACACCGCCCTGAATTGCCGCACCGATAGCAACACATTCGTCGGGGTTAATGCCCTTGAACGGTTCTTTACCGGTAACCTTTCTTACAGCGTCTACAACTGCGGGAATACGAGTTGAACCGCCGACGAGGATAACTTTATCGATCTGACTATAATTAAGTCCCGCATCGGACATTGCTTTTTTCAAAGGTTCGAGCGTAGCGTTTACGAGATCTTCGGTCATAGCGTCGAATTTCTGTTTTGTAAGAGTCATATCAAGATGCTTAGGACCGGTCGCATCTGCAGTTATGAACGGCAAATTGATGTTTGTTGAGCTCATACCGGAAAGTTCGATTTTTGCCTTTTCCGCAGCCTCTTTAAGTCTTTGCATTGCCATCTTATCGTTAGAAAGGTCAATGCCCTCTTTATTCTTGAATTCGCTTACCATCCAGTCGATGATCTTTTTATCGAAGTCATCGCCGCCGAGCATACAGTTACCGTTAGTTGCAAGAACTTCGAATACGCCGTCGCCGATATCGAGAATGGAAACGTCGAACGTGCCGCCGCCCAAGTCGTAAATAATTACTTTATGTGAAGTTTTATCTTTATCAAGACCATATGCAAGAGCTGCAGCCGTAGGTTCGTTTATAACACGCAAAACGTTAAGTCCTGCGATTCTGCCTGCGTCTTTGGTTGCCTGTCTCTGACTATCCGAGAAGTATGCAGGACAAGTGATAACTGCGTCTTTTACGGGTTCGCCAAGATAAGCTTCGGCGTCTTTTTTAAGTTTTGAAAGTATCATTGCGGAAATTTCCTGCGGGGAATATTCCTTATCGTCGATTTTTACTTTGTAGTCTGAACCCATATGTCTTTTAATGGATATAACGGTTCTGTCTGCATTTGCGATAGCCTGTCTTTTTGCTACCTGACCGACAAGTCTTTCTCCGTCTTTCTGAAAAGCCACGACCGAAGGAGTCGTTCTTGCGCCTTCCGCATTTGCTATAACTATAGGTTCGCCGCCTTCCATAACGGCTACGCATGAATTTGTTGTACCAAGATCTATACCAATAATTTTGCTCATAATAATATCTCCTTTAATTTAATTAGAATTTTTTATATATGTTTTATATATGTAAGTCGCTTTTGTGCGACGAATTGTATTTTTTACCTTAATCAATTACTTGATTACCACTACCTGAGCGTATCTTAAAATCTTTCCGTTTAAGGAATAACCTTTTCTGAAAACGCTCTTTACACAGCCGCTTTCGTCGCCTTCTTCGGCGTCAACCTGATGAACGGCTTCATGAAAATTCGGATCGAATTTTTCGCCTACCGGATTGATTTCGACGACTTTAAGGTTTGAAAGCGTTTCGGCAAACTGCCTTATCATCATCTCGATTCCGGCTTTTGTTTTTTCGTCGGGAACAGTTTGAAGAGCACGGTCCAAATTATCGCCTATAGACAAAATGCTTTTTATTACGTCGCATTGTCCGTCAGCATAAGCGGTAGCTCTGTCCGTCGCATGGCGTTTTTTATAGTTTTCAAAATCGGCGGCGGCACGAACCCAACTGTCTTTTACCTCTTCGGCTTTCTTTTCGGTCTGCTTTAAACTCTCTTCAAGTTCGGCAACGCGCTTTTCGAGTTCTTCCGACTTTTTATCCGATTTCGAATTCTTTTTATCGTTTTCGACTTCGGCATTTTTTACGTGCTTTTCATGCTCTTCTTTGTGCATTTCTTCTTTATCATTCATTTTATTTTTTTCTGACATTTTATTCCTCCGTACCGGCAAGCTACTTTATAAGAATGCTTTCAAGGATTTTGCCCACGTTTTCAAGCGTAGCCACAACCTTTTTGTAATCCATTCTTACAGGACCTATTACTCCGTACGTTCCGAGCTTTATGCCGTTTACCGTGTACGTTGCGGAAACAAGCGAGCAATCGTCCGGAATTTCTTCGTATCCTTCGCTGCCTATCTTTACGTTTATTTTAATATCGCGCTCGCCGTCTTCGCTTAAAAGATTGATTATTTTATCTTTGCTTGTTACGGCTTTTAAAAATCCTTTTATCTTATCGATATCCGCATATTCGGGATGGTCGAGTATTTTATCCTCACCCTCTACTATAAGATCGGTCTTTTCGTTATCGACGTAATTTTTAAGCGCGTCGATTACGTTTTCAAACACCGTTTTATAGTTTGCAAACTCTTCTTCGACTTCGGGCTTTAAATCGCAAACTTCCGCAAAAGTTTTGCCTATAAGCATTTTTTCTAAAACGCGGTTGGCGTCTTCTAAACTTGTGTCAGGCATGCTTTCGGGAAGAGTTATGAACTTATCCTTTAAAAGCTTGCTCTTTGTAGCGATTATAACCAGTGCGCTTGTAGGCTTGAACCTGTAGAGTTTTATGCCCGTTATTCTGTCGTTTTCATCTGTGGGCGCAATAGCCATCGACGTGTAACTCGTAAGCTCGCTTATAATTTTTGCGGTGCTTTTTATAACGTGTTCCAAATCGTTGGTTTTTTCCAAAAAGATCTTTTTAATGTATTCAAGTTCTTTTACCGTAGGTTTTTCTTTAACCATAAGGTCGCTGACATATAATTTATATGCCTCGCGCGAAGGGACGCGCCCTGCCGACGTATGCGGCTGCTCGAGATACCCAAGTTCTTCCAACGCGCTCATTTCGCTTCTTATAGTTGCCGAACTTATCGTTTCACCAAAATTTTCGGCTATACACTTGGAAGATACGGGAACAGCCGTATCTATATAATGATCTACGGCTATCTTCAATATTTTCTTCTTACGTTCCGTCAGTTCCATTTGGCACACTCCCGAAATGATTGTTAGCACTCTTTCTTATCGACTGCTAACATTCTACTACTATTATATTTCTTTGTCAAGAGTTTTAATCAAAAAAATAAAAAAATTTTTTTAATAAATTAATTACGTATGTTTTTCCTGATTTTTTACATATAAAAAGAGTGCCAAAGCAGTCGGTTTAATAAAAATCAGCCACTCAGCACTCTTTTAATTCTTTTATATTCTAATTTTATATTCTATATTGAAAAGTCGATATAAATCGGCTTTTTGATCTGTCGGCTATTCAGCCTATTGATTGCTTACGCACGGCAAAGACGGCGAATATAGTTTCTTTCTTTTAAAGATACTTTTCCGTCTATTGCAACCACCATAAGACAAATCATTACGATATCTTCCTGTAAGCTTTCGTCTATCTCGTTTAAAATGGTCATAAGATCTTTTGTATAATCTTTTACAGCTTTTTTGCCTTCATAATCTTTGGCAAAGCTTTCTTTTATACTATTAAAGTCAAAATCATCGCCAAATACTTTTACAAGCGCGGGATACATTAAAAGATATTCCTGCTCGTTTACCTTTCCGTCGGCTACTATAGAACCTAAAATAAAACTTGCAAGCGTTTCGACAGGATCAAGCCCCGGAATATCGAGAAGGTGAAGTTTTGCAAGAACCTTTACGGATTTTGCGGTAAGCAACGCTCCGCGTTCAACTGTAGAAAGCTTTTCACATTCATTACATAATTTTGCAAATTCAAACATTTTTTTAACTCCTTTATTTCAACTTTTCTTGATTATTATTTTGCTAAAAAGCACCTCAACACTGTTGACTTTTTAACACTGTCAAATTATAATTAGAATAATCAAAAAAGTAAAGCACATAAAAATATTCAATGTAAATATATTAACATTGTACAATATTGTGTTAAAAAAAAGGATAATATGAAATCAAAAAATTTAAATAATTCGTCAAAAAAGACAAGAAAGCTTATAAAAAAGACTTTTGCAGAGATGCTTGGAGAAAAAAAAGAATTAGGTAAAATTTCTGTAAGCGAACTTTGCAAGCGTGCAGAGATTAGCCGCGGCGCGTTTTATTCGCATTATGACGATATATATTCGGTAGCGGAAGATTATGAAAACGAGCTGATAGAGAACTTTTTTGATAACGCTAAACTCATAAAAATCGACGGTTCAGATGAATTTATAGACGTATTTTTCGACTATATACGCGAGAACAATGAAAATTACAGACTTCTTTGCAAATCCAACGACTTGTTGTTTGCCGCAAAAAAATTAAGCAAAATTGCAGCAAACAAATTTTATGAGATCTGTAATAACAGCAACCGCATAAGAAATAAAAATTTTTTGCAGGAAGAAATAAACATATTTATAGAAGGTTTAGGCTGCGAGTATATAAAATATTGCCGCGGGTATTCTGAAGTTTCGCTTGAAACGCTTTATAATTATACAAAATACTGGGCGAAAAACTTTGTTCAGAACAGATCATAAATTTTCAATAGCGAACTTTTAACACAACTTAAAATACTTTACAAAAAAACTGCAATCGGCATTTGCTTTGGCAAGCGCCTTTTGCAGTTTTTATCATTTAATAATATTTTTTAGCCGTCCGTTGTTTCGTTATTTTCGTCCGCTGTTAAAACAGCTGTTTTTTTGGCGGCTTTTGATTTACCAAGTTTTGCCTTTAACTCTTTAAAATCGGTTTGAGCAATAAGAATTGCTATAAAGATCAATATACAACCTATTCTCTCCTGCCAGCTCATTTCCTCTTTTAAAACTATTACGCCCGCAAGAAGCGAAAACACCGATTCAAGACTCATAAAAATAGGCGTAACGTGTGAGGGAATATTCTTTTGCGCTATAATCTGTAACGTATAACCTACTCCGGCGGACAGTACGCCCGCAAAGAAGATTGAAAACCATGCGTCAAAAATTGAAGAAAGCTTGGGCTGTTCAAAAATAAACGCGCACACAAGGCACACTAAGGCGCAAATAAAAAACTGAATGCACGACATTCTTACAGGATCCGCGCGCGAAACAAATTTATCAATTACAAGAATATGAATAGCAAAGAAAAGCGCACAGATAATCATCAATATATCGCCTTTATTTACCGAAAAATTGCCAAAGTTTTGCACACAAAGCAAAAACATACCTAAAAGCGCGACGGCTACGCCTACCCAACCGTTCCAGTTTATTTTTTTACCTATAATAAGAGAAATAACAGGAACAAAAACTATATATGTGGTTGTTAAAAAGCCTGCTTTTCCTACCGTGGTATATTGAATGCCTATCTGCTGAATTGTGCTTGCAATAGTAACGAATATTCCGCAAAACAGACCGCCCAAAAGCAAATATTTACGCTTCTCGGGTTTCTTAGTCCCGAAAAACGTTATTTTTTTACCCTTTAAAGTATCGCTTACCATAACGACGGGAACTAAAAATATTGCGGCAAGCAAAGAACGCAGACCATTCATAGTAAACGGTCCTATATGTTTCATGGCTTCGCTTTGCGCTACAAAAGCAAAACCCCATATCGCCGTGGCTGTTATGAGAAGCAACGAACTTATTATGCTCTTTTTTTCTTCCTGCATCGTGCTCTCCGTAAAAAAATGAATTTATACAAAAAATTATACATTATGCGCATATTTATGTCAAGCATATTCGGGCAATTTATTTTTATTTTTTTATTTGATAATATAAAAAATCGGGGCAAAAATTAAATGCTCCGTTTTTTTTATATTTAAAATATTATTCGGCATTTTTTAATTCAGAAACTTACTTTTCTTTCATTTTGCCTGTAAACGCAACTATAGATAAAATCGCCGCCGCCAACATATACGCCAAAACGACTATAGTATTTACTAAAATATCTCCGCTGCCCGCAATTATCTTTCTGCCCGCCTCTACCGCGTGAACGAAGGGGAAACAATAAGAAATGGTTTTAAATGCGCCGCCCACAAGTTCGAGGTCGAACCAAGTTCCCGAAAGCCACGCCGTAAGGTTAGTTAAAAGCGCGCCGCATATGCCGCCAACCTGTTTATCGTTAAACAGACTACCGAAAAAAAGTCCCAAAAATATAAAGAACAACGAAACGGGAATCAGATACAAAACGGATAAAACAACGCCTGTTGTAATTTTAAGACCTAACACAGCCGCCACCGCATAACACAGCACTATCTGAGCAAAAGCTATAGGAAAAACAGGCAGAGTATACCCTAATATAAAATCGCAGGCACGCATAGGCGTTGTAAAAAGACGCATTAAAAGCGCGCTTTTTTTATCGCGCGAAATAAGCGTTGCCGAAAACAGCGTTATAAAAGACAATCCGAATACGGCAATGCCCGGCGTAAGCGTTTCAAGCTCGAAAAGAGAAACCGGAACGTTTGCCTGAATGGCGGTTAAAAGCAAAAGTATGACTATAGGAAATCCTAACCCGAAAATAAACGTGAGCGGATCACGCAGAATTTCTTTCGCATTGCGAACGGCAAAACTCTTTATTTTCATATCAGATTACCTCCCCCGCGCTTCCGCCTGCAAGTTTTATAAACGCGTCTTCAAAATTACATGCGCCGGAAAGCTTTATAAGACATTCTGCCGTATCATACGCTTTAAGTTTTCCGTTTTTCATAACGGCGATTTTGTCGGATAAATGCTCGGCTTCTTCAAGATAGTGCGTTGTTAAAATTATGGTGATTTTACCTTTTAGCTCCGCAATAATCTTCCAGAGTTCGCGCCGGGCAATAACGTCAAGCCCTAAAGTCGGCTCGTCTAAAAACAAAATCTGTGGTTCGCTTATAAGTGCCATTGCAATGCTTAGCCGCCTTTGCCAGCCGCCGGAAAGCTTTCCCGCGCGTTTGTTTTTTATTCCGGAAAGGTCGAATTTTTCCATAAGCAAAGCGACTTTTTGTTTAGCTTTATCCATTGCAAAGCCGTGTACGCCCGCCATCAGCATTAAATTTTCCTGCACGGATAGATTAGCCGCAACAGCCGTTTCCTGCGGGGATACGGCAATTATGCTTTTAACTTTTTCAGGCTCGTTTTTTACGCTGAACCCGTTTAAAAATGCGTCGCCCGACGTTGGCAACGTAAGCCCGCAAAGCATTTTTATAGTAGTGGTTTTACCCGCCCCGTTTACGCCTAAAAGCGATACGAGCGAGCCGCTTTCCACTTGAAAATCAAGATTATCTACCGCCACCAAATCTTTGTATTTTTTAGTAAGTTTATCTGTTTTTATTGCTACCATTATCAGGAAAGTCCTTCCTTATTTTTAAATTTATTTATAAGCGCGCTATATACGTCGGTAATCATTTTTTCTGCGTCTTCTTCCGTCCACTCGATAAAAGAAGATGCCGCCATACTTGCAATTCCGTGACAGAATATCCATACTTCAAGATGCAATTTATACGCCGACTCATATGATAAGCCCGTATTTTTTGATATAAGTTCAACGGATTTTAAAGTCATTTCATCGGTTTCGTCTTTTACTTCGCCGCTCTTCATCACTTCATAATTACGCATGTACAAAAATGAATATAAAGCCTTTTGTTCGCGCGCAAAGCGGATATACCCCATTCCGAAGCTTTTATATGGCGGATATTTACCGCTTTTTACTTCGTTCTGCATGTACTCAACCGAAATATCTCGCACAAACTCGTAAAGCCGCCTTTCGTATAAGGACATGTTCTTGAATAATCTGTATATAGGCTGAGTCGAACACCCTGCTTCGTTTGCAATGGTGCGCGCGTTAAGTGAATCTGCTCCGCCTTTTTTTAAAACCCTTACTCCGGCCAAAAGCAAATCTTTTTCTTTTATCTGTTCGTTTGCCGGCATATTTTTCTCCCTTTTTATTTATTTAATAACATTTGTTATTGATAACGTTTGTTATTATATATCTATGCGCTAAATTAAGTCAAATGTTTTAAGTAAGAAAAATAGAAAAATAAATATTTTTTTTGCCTAAAATAAGTAGAAAAAATATTTTGCATGTGCTAAAATAGGTTTGATAAATAAAGTGGGAGATTTTTTATGAAAATCGTTCTTGCGGGATGCGGTAAAATAGGAAAAACCATAATATCGAGTTTGGTCAAGGAAAAACACGACCTTACGGCGATTGATATAAACCCTAAGGTTGTTGACGATACGGTAAACGCCTACGACGTAATGGCGATAACAGGAAGCGCGACCGATTATTCCATTTTAAAGGAAGCGGGAGCATCTAAAGCTGATTTGTTTATTGCCGTTACCGGTTCGGACGAGCTTAATATGTTAAGCTGCCTTGCGGCTAAAAAGATGGGTGCTTCAAACACAGCGGCAAGAATCCGTAACCTTGAAAACAACGACGAAAGTCTTGAATTCATGCAAAAAAACCTTGACCTTTCAATGACCATAAACCCCGAGCTTATGGCGGCACAGGCTATTTACAACGTAATTAAACTGCCGTCGGCAACCAAGGTTGAAATGTTTTCGAGCCGCCACCTCAAAATGCTCGAACTCATTCTTCCCGAACATTCGGCTTTAGACGGCGTTTCGCTTAAAGAAATAAGAAAGAACAGAAAAGAACGTTTCCTGATATGTACGATCGGGCGCGGCAACGATATTTTTATTCCTAAAGGCGATTTTACTCTGCGCGCGGGCGATAAAATAGGTCTTATAGTTTCCGAAACGGATATTCATAAGGTCCTTGCCCTGCTTGGAATACAGGATAAAGTAGTAAGCGGCGTGATGATAGTCGGCGCGGGAATTATCTCAAGATATCTTTCAAAAATGCTTGCATCCGACCATATCCCCGTAAAAATAATTGAAAACGACGAAAAATTGTGCGACGCTATAGGCGAAGCTTTGACGTCAAACGTAACTTTAATAAACGGCGACGGAATGAGTCAGGATCTGCTTTTGGAAGAAGGCATTTTATCAGCAGACGCTTTTTTGGCACTTACCGGTAAAGACGAACTTAATATTTTGATTTCTTTTTATGCTATGTCGCAAAAAGTAAGCAAAGTAATAAGCAAGGTAAACAGCAACGAGTTTTCGTCGCTTGCAGAAAAATTAGGGCTTACGGGAATTATAACGCCAAAAAAGATTGCCGCCGACGCCATAGTAAAATATGCAAGAGCTTTACAAAGCTCTTTGGGCTGTCAGATAGAAACTCTTTACTCTCTTATGAACGGCATGGCTGAAGCCGCTGAGTTTAAGGTTCTGCCCGACTTTAAACATCTAAACATTCCGCTTAAAACTTTAAAGATAAAAAATAACTTTATTATTGCAGGAATCATTCGCAACAGAAAAGCTATTATCCCCAGCGGCGACGACGTACTTTTAAACGGAGACCACGTCATAGTTATTGCAGAAGGAAAACATATTTACACTCTTTCGGACATTATTGCGGAATAAGGTATTATATGAATTATAGAATGATATTTAACATGGTCGGCAAAGTTTTAAAAGTAGAAGGTATTCTGCTGATTCTGCCGACGATAGTTGCCGCGCTTTACGCCGAACAATGCGCTTTTGCGCTCGGCGGAACGGCTGTAGGCGTGTTTATAATGGGTTTTTTGCTTGCTAAATTTTTAAAACCCAAATCACAACTGTTCTTCGCAAAAGAAGGCTTGGTTACGGTTGCGCTCGCCTGGATATTCGTTTCGCTGTTCGGCGCAGTGCCTTTTGTTATAAGCGGAGAAATTCCGTCTTTTGTAGACGCACTTTTTGAAACTGTGAGCGGCTTTACTACTACCGGCGCATCTATAATCCCGAACGTGGAGGTAATAAGCCACGGTTTGAATTTCTGGCGGTGCTTTACTCACTGGATCGGCGGAATGGGCGTAATAGTTTTCGTTCTGGCGTTCAGCGAAAGAGCGCAGGATCGCTCCATGTATATACTGCGTGCCGAAATGCCCGGGCCGATTATAGGTAAACTCGTACCTCGCGCACGCGATACTGCCGTTATTTTATATCTTATATATATTGTGTTGACGGTATTTCTCTTCGTTATGCTTTTGTGCGGCGGAATGAGCGTTTACGAAAGCGCATGCCACGCGCTTGGCACGGCGGGAACCGGCGGCTTCGGAATTAAAGCCGACAGTTGCGGAAGTTATAACGCATATCTGCAATGGGTACTCGGCGTATTTATGATACTGTTCGGAATAAACTTCAACCTTTACTACCTTTTGCTCGTGCGTAAATTCAAAAGCGTTTTTAAAAGCAGCGAGCTTTGGACGTATATTGCCATCGTTGTTATTTTTACAGGTCTGATATCATATAACATTTCAGGCATATACACCAACCTGCCCGATGCGGTAAGAACTGCGTTCTTTCAGGTATCGTCGATTATAACCACAACGGGATTTTCTTCGGCTAACTTCGATTTATGGCCCGCCTTATCTAAAGGCTTACTACTTATAGTAATGTTTACGGGCGGCTGTGCGGGTTCGACAGCGGGCGGATTTAAAATTTCGCGAATTGTAATTGTATTTAAAAAAATCGTGAACGATTTAAAAACCACGTTGCACCCCAGAACCAAAACCGTTTTAAAGTTTGAAGGCAAAAGGCTTGACGACGAAACGGTAAACAGCGTTTGTTCGTACTCTATAATTTACATTTTCACTTTTGCCGTAATTTTCATATTATTGTGCTTTGACTCAAACGTTCCGCAAAGTATTGCGTTTGAAAGCAATTTTACGGCGGCGGCGGCTTGCTTTAACAATGTTGGACCGGCCTTCGGCTTTGCAGGACCTGCGTCGAGCTATACGGGCTATTCGGCATTTTCAAAAGTTGTTTTAATGTTTGCAATGCTTTTGGGCAGGCTGGAAATTTACCCCATGTTACTATCGTTTACTCCCACCACCTGGCTTAAAAAATAAAGTTTTGGCTATTGCTTTTTCAATATTTGAATTATTAAAAATTACATTAAAAACGGATTTAAGCGATATAAACTCGCAAAAATCCGTTTTTTTGTTTTGTTTTTGATTTTTATTTTTCCAAAAGATCGCAAAGCCCGTCTAAATAATCGCCTTCAAAAAGCTCGATTAAACCTTTATCTTCTAACGACGCAACATCTTTGTCGATAGGAAGCGTAAACACGGGAATGCCGGCAAATTTGCCCGCTTCTTCGGTTTTGCCTTCACCAAAAATATAATGTTTGCTATTGCAATTCGGACAGATGAAATAAGACATGTTTTCAACGAGAGCTAAAACTTTTACGTTCATCATGGCTGCCATTTTTACAACTTTTTCCACTATCATCTGAACGAGTTCCTGCGGAGTGGTTACAACCACAACGCCGCTTAAATTAAGCGACTGAAACACCGTAAGCGGAATATCACCCGTTCCCGGTGGCATATCGACAAACATATAGTCGACTTCGTTCCACGCGGTTTGTTCGTAAAACTGCTTTATTACTCCGCCTAAAATAGGACCGCGCCATAAAACCGGCGCACTTTCGTCTTCAAGCATGAGATTTATGCTCATAACCTCTATTCCGGTTTTTGTTACCGCGGGGAACAGCATATTTTCGTCGCCTTCAATCCCGCCTTTTAAACCAAAAGCTTTAGGGATAGACGGACCTGTTAGATCTGCGTCTAAAACGGCGGTTTTATAGCCGCGGCGACGAAATAACGTAGCTAAAAGCGACGTTATGGAAGATTTACCGACTCCACCCTTGCCGCTTACTACGCCTATAATTTTTTTCACTTTGCTCAGCTCGTTAAGCTTAAATTTGTTGTCTTCTTGTTTAGACTTGCAGTTAGACGAGCAGGTGCCGCAATCGTGAGTACATTGTTCGCTCATATAAACTCCTGAATTTTACATTTTCGGGCTTTAACTAACGTTTTTTATTTACCCGAATTATTTTATCCCGATTATTTTACCACGTTGCACGGGTTTTTGCAACAAAAACAAAGTAATGAATAGAAACATTCGTTGTATCTGCCGATTTTTAGCTTTGGTTAAAGACTTTTTTTGTTTTTCTCGGATAAAAAGAAGGCAGAAATAAAATCCCGGTTATAAGATTTATCGTTTTCAGAGGACTTTTTAGCTTTAAGCTCTTCATCGCATGCATATTTTTCGTACTCTTTCAATTTTTTAAACAGTTCTTCTTTTTCGGCGGCGCACTTTTTGGTAATTTTTAAAAGTATGTTCTGAATTTCGTTTTTTATTTTTAATTTGTCGGTCGCAGATAAGGCCTCTTTTATAAAATATCTGCCTGACGCTCTATTGTTGTCCTCTGCGCATTTATCGGCAGAAGAAAGCAAATCGCAAACGTAATCTTCACGCTTCTTTTTAATCATATTTGAAAATTTATTCTGATATCTTAAAGCAAGCTTTCTGTCCCCGCCCGCCAAAGCAAAAACGGCTTTTCTTACAGAGCCTGTCTGCTTTTTTAAATCAAGAACGGTTTTAAAAAGCTCGGTTTCTTCCGCTTCTTCAAACAGAACGTTTTTTCTCACCTTTAAATTGCATTTTCTGCCGCCGGCAAGCTCGCGATAATATAAGTTCCTTATACTGCCCGCGCATCTGCCCGTTTTTTTTGCGAACGCTTTAAATACGTCGGTCAGCTTTTCGCCCGACCTTTCGGCTTTTTCTGCCATCGAAAATAATTTCTTTTTTTGTGTTTCGGTTAAATATTCCATAAATCGCTCCTTTTTAAGTCACTTTTTCCGATTACATTATTAGCAACCCAAAGATTATTTAATCATATATCATTGAATTTTTTCATAAAAATTATTATAAGCTACCATTATAAGGACGACTTAAAAGATGAATTTATATATAGTATCAAACGAAAAATGCGCCGTTTCGGTTGGCGGTGAGCAAATAGGAACTGCCGATTGCAACCTTAAAATCTTTTTTCACCCGGGGCGCAATTTGCTTATTGAATTTACGCCTTTAAGCGGCGAATTTTGCAAAGTTTCGCACTTTTTTGATTGCGTTAAAAAAAATAATTTTTCGGATTTGAGCGTAATGCCTCTCGGAAACGACTTTTTATTTATGCCGCTCTTTAAGAAAAAATGCGGAAAAAACGTAAAAGTGGAAGCCTATGAATATTTTGAAAACGAAGGTTTTTCGGCTACGATTTTAACGGACGGATACCCTAAACTGATTTTTAATTTTTCAAAAGACGTTTATATGTTTGCAATAAACGATTTATATTCTTTTGCAGAAATTTCGTTTAACGTTGTTAATAACACGTTCTTGATTTCAGCCAAAAAAAACGGACAAAAATTCCTTACCGTGTTTAGGTTAAACGGCGAAAGTCGCCCGCAAAAAGTTTACGACGGAGAAATATTTTCCCTTAACATACAAAATCAAAATGAAATTTGTATAACAAAAAGCCCCGCAACTATTGCAGGGCTTACCGTTATGCAGTCGTTCGATTCGGATTCTTTTAATCTGCTAAACCAAACGGTAAGCAGAAAAATCGATTTTTACGAACTTAATAAAAATTTGCTTTGTTACTCTTTTTTAGAAGAAGTATTATTCGGCGGAGACTATAAACAATATCTTTCGCACACTTTAAAAGACAGCAGCGGAATAATTCCCGACTTTTTCGGGGAATTTATGCTTTATATTCCTCTATTCTATAAAGATAGTTATTACGCCGTTTTGGTTTACGAAAACTATGCGAAAACTATGCTTTTTAACACTGATAACGGGCTGATTTCAGATTTTTCGTTTTTATAATTTTTTATAAAACAGATCAGATATCGTCTTTATCGTCAAAATCGTCGTCGAAGTCGTCGTCTTCATCATCTTCATCATCTTCGGCGCCTTCTTCAAAGTCGCGCTCGTCGATATTGATTTCAAAATCGTCGGGCTCGTCGTCGGAATATTCGGGCGTTTCGTCATCTTCTTCCTCATCTTCTTTGAATAGTTCGTCGCTCTTTTCTTCGTCGGCAAGTTGCGAGAATGAAATTACGTCGCCGTCATCTTCGGGCATATCCTTTTCATCGTCGTCGAGATAGTTGCGCCATTCTTCGTCTTTTTCCATATCAACGTCGTCAGGCTCGCTGTCGTACTTTCTTTCGTCGCGACACTGTTCGCACATATCTTCTTCTTCAGAAATATAGTTACGTTTACAAATCGGGCAAAGCTTTTCGCCCGAAGATTCTTCGTCCTCGGTAAACATAAGCTGAGGCCCCATTTTCAGTTCTGCTTTACATACGTCGCAATACTGTTCGCCTTCCTGCATATAATTGAGCTCGCATCTGGGGCATAAAACGTATTTCGCCATAAAAAATCTCCCTTAGTCAAAAAATTGCGGCGCATCGTTTATTTCAAGCCGCCTATTTATTTCGCGCAATTATTATAGTAATATTGTATTCATTTGTAAACTGTTTTTAAGCATTTTTTATTTTTTTTAAAACAAAATATTCAATTTAAATAAAAAAACAGCCGACTTGCTTACGGTTTTATATAATATTTTATTATTGCGTAACAAAAAGTGTGTTATAAACTCTTCCCGACGTTGTTATTTTACGCCGGGAAGAAATTTTTATTATCAAAATTTTTATTATTTAATAAATTCAGTATTGTACGGCATATTTTTTAAGCCGTTTTCTTTAAAGCTTTTAAAATCTGAACGTATTATATAGTCTATATACGAAGCTATCATAACCGCCGTAAGATAGTATCCCGCTGTGTTCATATGCCCGTTGCAAAAGAATTTTTGCTTAAAATCTTCGTCGTAACAAGGCGCATATTTTCTTAAATCTATAACGTAAGAATTTGCGAAAAGCCCGGCAAAATCATACATAAGCGAGGCATGCGCTGCGGCAGTCTGCTTTTTTGGCTCATCGTTTTGCTCAGGCATTGTTACAAAGAAAAATTTAGCGCGCGGGCTTATTTCTTTTAACCTTGACACAATTTTGGCAAAGTACCCGGCAAAGTCGGGTTTGTTATTGTTATAATCGTTTAAATCAATGGAATTTAAGTTTCCTGTTTCCCATCCGGCATTTATCAGATCGTTTACGCCGAGCGCGATTATATATGCGTCGCACGCATATTCCGGATTCCAAAATCCGTTATTTTCGGCAAAACTTTCAGTATACTCTTTAGCGGTCATCCCCCCGCGCGAAAAGTTGTAAACCTTTGCACCTGTCATTCGCGCAATATACTGTCCCCAGGAATGTTCGAATAAATCAAAAAAAACTTTGTTTCCGTTCTTATCGAACACTTCAAGTTCGCCGGACGACAGAGAATCGCCCACGCAGCCGATACTGCGGAATATAGCTGTAAAGCCGCCGTTTTCCTTTATATTATCAAGCGGCTTTTCGTTTGCCGAAATACCGAGAAAACTATCCATCTTCATTTTATTGTTTAAGCACGGTGAGAGCGTCCGAAATAGTCTTTTCGTAAGCTTCCTTGCCGTATTTATCTACTTCGGCTTTATTCTTTTCGCCATGAGTTAAACAGCCTGCACCGCCTATACAGCCGCCAACGCAAGCCATACCTTCGATAAAGTTTGCGTCGAGCATATTTTTGCTTTTTTTCAAAAGTGCGATTCTACACTCTTCTATACCGTCGCAAGCACAGGGCTTTAATTCAAAATCGGTAAGATTCTGTTCTTTAAGTCCTTGTCTTACAGCGTCGGACAAACCGCCGCTACGGGCAAAAATACGGCCGAAATATGACGCATTATCCAAAACTCCTTCTTCCAAAGTAGTTATATCTATATCGCGACTGTCAAAAAGGGCCTGCAATTCTTCAAAAGTCATTGCGGAATCGACGTACTTTTTAACCTCTTCCTTTTTAACCTCTTTTTTCTTAGACGTACAAGGTCCTATAAACACTACTTTGCATGGAGCTTCGTGTTCCTTTAAATACTTTGCGATAGTCGCCATAGGCGAAAGGTTGTGCGATACGTATTGCTTTAAATCGGGCAAATTCTTTTCGATATAATCCACGAAAGCAGGACAACACGAACTTGTAAGGAAACCCTTTTCGTAAAGCTCTTTTGATTCAGCCTGTGCTACCATGTCCGCGCCGAGAGCAGCTTCTATAACAGTATAAAAAGAAAGCTCTTTTAATCCCGTAATTACCTGCCCGAGTTTGGCATAGGTAAACTGACTTGAAATGGAAGGAGCAACAACTGCAAAAACTTTATAATTTTTATTATTATCGCTGCCCTTTATTATATTTATAACGTCGAGAATATACGATTTATCGGTAATAGCTCCGAACGGACACATGTATACGCATGCGCCGCAGGATATGCATTTTTCGTCGTTAATAAGAGCTTGCTTATCTTCTCCCATAGAAATGGCTTTTACCTTGCATGCGGTTTCGCACGGACGCTTATAGTTATGAATAGCGTTATACGGGCATACCTTTGAGCAACAGCCACATTCCTTACATTTAGTTTTATCTATATGCGCAACGTGGTTAGAATCGAATGTAATCGCGCCAAAACGACAGGCTTCTTCACAACGGTGAGCTAAACAACCGCGGCAAGCGTTAGTTACTTCATAACCGCCCATAGGACATTCGTCGCACGCTATATCTATTACCTTTATTACGTTAGGATCGCCGTCGTCGCCGCCCATAGCGAGTTTTACGCGCTCTGCTAAAATAGCACGCTCTTTATAAACGCAACAACGCATTGTGGGAACTTTTCCGGGGATTATGTTTTTAGGAATGTCTATCGCGGTTTTTTCAAGTCTTCCCGCCCATGCTTCGCGCGCAACTTCGCGCAATACTTTATATTTGATATATTGAACTTTTGTATCGAATTTTCTCATAATAATTTTATCAACGTTTTATTATTTTATTGTAAAAAGTAAGGCTATAAGTCGATTATCGGCACATTCGCCACAAATAGACGCAAGAAAAAATCAGCTTAAAAGTAGCTCACTTTTATCTTTTTGCCCATCTCTTTAAGGCATGCGGACAACTGTTCCACAAGGTTCATTTTAATATTGAAATTTATAGGAAGATCGGGGTTTTGATGCGCGGGGTTTATTGCTCGCCCTACGTAAAAATTTATATCGGTAGCTTCTTCGAATAAAAGTCTGCAAATAAGCGACGCACCGTCGTGCCCGAAGCCCCATTTTTCGTAAAGTTTGTTTTCTTTTATAGCGTCTTTGGCATACTCCACAACTTTATTTATGGTTATAACGCCTTCGGTAACAAGGTCAACGCCTTCGATTTCGGCAATAGGCGGAAGATCTCCGTCAAACGAAAGGCTTGCTTTAAGCGGTTTACCCAAATATTTAGAGACAATCGACGAAGTAGTGCCGCCGCATACTATATGCTTGCCTTCCTTTGAAAAGAACAAAGACATCATTCTGTTCGCATCGTCACGATTAGAAGGCGGACCGAATAACAAGTTCATAGGAACGCGCTTTCTCACCTTTACAACGCACGCGGTCGCGTCATCGCCGGGCTTTTGAGCGTACAGTTTATTGACTTCGTCTATAAGAAAAGTAGACAGCGTTTTTGCCGTATATCCGACCGAAATAAGCGGTTGCATAAAGTCGGCAATGTCTTCCCTTTTCCAGCCGAAATTATATAGCAGCCCTAATCCCGCATGCGGGCAACCGTCGCTCATAGCGATGAACACGTCGCCGTCCTTTAGCGTGATATTCGACTTATAGAGGCGTTTTCCGCCGACGTTAAGCTCAGTTCGCGCATAATCGAACAGTACTCCGTCACGGAAAAATATAACCTGCGGATTATCAAATTCTATAATTTCCGCGCGAACGTTATCTACGACGTGAATAATGGTAAAAGTTGAATACGCAACTCCCCTTACCGAACAGATAGGCAGCGTTGCGGCTATGGTTTCAACGCAGTCTTCTATAGAAAGTCCTTCCGCCATCATGGTAGAAATAATTTTTGAGGTTAAAGTGGATAAAATGCTTGCCTTAACGCCGCTGCCGAGTCCGTCGGCAAGAACTATTACCGTTGAATTTTCACCCTGCTCTACAACGTCTACGTGGTCGCCGCAAAGCTGTTCGCCCGCATGATTTATGCTTTTATATCCTATATCAACGCACAGATCATTCATCTTTGATAGATTCCTTCAATTTAGTAAGCGCAATTTTTGTTTCTGCGGCGGTTTCGCCAAGAAGCGAAGCTATTTCCTGAACTATGCGCATCTGTTTATCAACGACTTTATCGGCAACTTCAACCGTTTGTTTGGCAAGATTTTCTTTATGTTCGCGTGCGTTTTCTTCATCGGTAATATCACGCAATATACATATGAGCAAGTGATACGCCTGATCGTAAACTACGGTTTGCTCTACGTATTTCTGATACTCCACAAGATAGGTTTTCTCGTTTCTGACGCTGTGCTTTGAGTTTAAAACCCTTAGGAAAATGCCCGTATCCAGAATTCTGACAACGCTTTCGCCAAGCACGTCGGACGCGGAACGAATATTCATTATTTTTCTTGCCGCGGCGTTTATCTGCTGAACTTCGAGGTTGTCGTTAAGAACTATAAGTCCGTTAGGCGTATTGTTTACTATGCAATCCGAAAAACTTTCGGCTTTTTCTTTTAAATACGGCAAACACATTGAAATTTCCGCTTTGCCCTGAAAAATAGCTATTGCTTTTTCTCTGCAGGTATCGTATCCGCAACTGCCGCAGTTGAGTTCGTCCTCGGGTTTGGTTTTGCCCATTTTTTTCAGAATATCGGTAATTTCAAATTCCGTGGGCATGGATAACTTTTTATCGATAGGTATAAATACCTTTTTTAAATCTTCGGATTCCGGCATATTAACTTCAAAGTCTTTTTTGCCTGCGTATGACGCAACGGCACTATAATCTTTTACCGGAGTTCTGTGATATTTTTCCATAACCGGTCCGCCGACGCAGCTTCCCGCGCATGCAGACATTTCGATAAAGCAGTTATGTATCTTTCCGCTCTCTATATCCTTAAGCGCGGCAATACAGTTTTCGACACCGTCGATAGCAAGGTAAGAGTAGTTGTCAATCTGCTTCATCGTCTTTAAAATGCCGCCGGTTGTGGGAAAAAATCTTGCACGGCTGTTTTCGGTGCTGTCCATATCGGGCGCAAGCTCGATATTTTCTTCCTGTAACCAGTTTGCAAGCTCTTCAAACGTTAAAACGGCATCGGTTATGCCGTAATATTCGGCTTCGTCTTTTTTAGCAACGCACGGACCTATAAATACAACTTTGGCGTTTTTTACGCGACTTTTTATATCGGTTGCGTGTGCCTGCATGGGCGATAAAATATCCGCAAGATAGTTAAGTTCCTTTGGAAAATACTTTTGAATAAGCAGGTTTACCGAATGACAGCACGAAGAAATAACGACGTCGCGTTTTTGCTCTTCGAGCATTTTTTCGTATTCGGTTTTTACTATAGTTGCGCCGACGGCTGTTTCTTCTACTTCGGCAAAGCCGAGTTTTTTTAAGGCTTTACGCATTCCGTTAATGCCGATACCGTCGTAATTAGCGATAAAAGAAGGCGCAAGGCTCACATATACGGGATCCCCCGACTGAATGAGAACTTTAACCTTTTCTTTCTCGCTTGAAATTTCTTTTGCGTTTTGCGGACATACTACAAAACACTGCCCGCATAAAATACATTCATTGCCTATAATATGCGCCTGATTTGCCGAAAATCTGATAGATTTAACCGGACAATGCCTTATGCATTTATAGCAATTTTTGCAATTTGATTTTTTTAACGTAAGACAGTTTGACATTTTATCGAATGCCTCCGAAACATTTTTATTGTTTAATTTTTTTTGCCTTTAGTTTTATAGCAAAAAAAATTACTTTTATTTAAGTACGCAAAATGCGCAGAGCACTATAAAAGCCACGCCGCGCATCAGTAAAGCTTTTATAATAAATTATAAAGCCTATTATAGCCAAAATATGTATTTAAATATCTTATATTCAGACTTTTACTCTCGTTAAAACGTTCTTTTCAAAGAACTCTTTAACCGTATCGGGACTTACGGAAAAGAAGTCGTCGTCAACAGTAACGCATACTCCCTGCTGACATTTGCCCATACAGAACGTTCCGCCAAGCTCGATTTGTTCTTTAAGCTTGTGTTCTGCAATAAGACTTTGCAATTCGCTTACTACGCGGTGAGAACCTTTTAAATGGCAAGAACTGCCGATGCATACCGTGACTTTAATCATATATTTTCCGTTTGCTCCTTGTAAAATAATAAATTTTTTTTCTATTTTTTGCGCTTCCGATCGCTTTTTGCGGATCGGAAGCGACTTTTTTCTTTACTTAATTTCGGTTACGGGTCCGGCTTTTACAAGAGCCTTGCCGTGTTCGTTGTTTTCGTATTTTGCAAAATTCTTGATAAATCTTGAAGCCAAATCTTTTGCTTTAACTTCCCAGTCGGTGGGATTTGCATAGGTATCTCTCGGATCGAGTATGCCGGAATCTACGCCGCCAAGTTTTGTGGGAACTTCAAAGTTGAAATAAGGAATAACCTTTGTGGGCGCGTTTAAAATATCTCCGTTTAAAATAGCGTCTATTATTCCGCGGGTGTCTTTTATCGAAATACGTTTGCCTGTTCCGTTCCAGCCCGTATTTACGAGGTAAGCTTTTGCACCGCTTGCCTGCATCTTTTTAACAAGTTCTTCCGCATATTTGGTAGGATGCAGTTCCAAAAACGCCTGACCGAAGCATGCCGAGAACGTGGGAGTAGGTTCGGTTATGCCGCGTTCGGTTCCCGCAAGTTTTGCTGTAAAGCCGGACAAGAAATAATACTGCGTCTGTTCGGGTGTAAGAATGGATACGGGAGGCAATACTCCGAATGCGTCGGCAGAAAGGAATATAACGTTCTTTGCCGCAGGGGCGGAAGATACCGGACGAACGATGTTTTTAATATGATATATAGGATAAGAAACACGGGTATTTTCGGTTACGCTCTTATCGGCAAAATCAATTTTCCCGTTTTCGTCCAAAGTAACGTTTTCCAAAAGCGCGTCGCGCTTTATGGCGTTGTAAATGTCGGGTTCGGAATCTTTATCAAGGTTTATAACCTTAGCATAGCAACCGCCTTCAAAGTTGAACACGCCGTTATCGTCCCAACCGTGTTCGTCGTCGCCGATAAGAAGTCTTTTAGGATCGGTTGAAAGAGTGGTTTTGCCGGTTCCCGAAAGTCCGAAGAATATTGCGGTGTTTTTACCGTCCATATCGGTGTTTGCCGAGCAATGCATAGAAGCGATGCCCTTAAGCGGCAGATAGTAGTTCATCATGGAGAACATACCCTTTTTCATTTCGCCGCCGTACCAGGTATTGATAATTACCTGTTCGCGGCTTGTAATATTGAATACAACTGCGGTTTCGGAATTAAGACCGAGTTCTTTATAGTTTTCTACTTTTGCTTTTGAGGCGTTATAAACTATGAAATCGGGTTCAAAATTTTCAAGTTCTTCTTTTGTCGGACGAATGAACATATTCGTAATAAAATGAGCCTGCCAGGCAACTTCAACTATAAAACGAACAGCCATACGAGTATCTTTGTTTGCGCCGCAGAATGCGTCTACAACGAAAAGTCTTTTATTGCTGAGTTCTTTTACGGCGATATCTTTAACGGCGTTCCATGCCTCGATGCTTGCGGGATGGTTGTCGTTTTTATATTCGTCGGACGTCCACCATACCGTGTCTTTGGAGTTTTCGTCCATTACGATAAATTTATCCTTGGGCGAACGACCGGTGTAAATTCCCGTCATAACGTTTACTGCGCCAAGTTCGCTTACCTGACCTTTTTCGTATCCCGTAAGGTTTTTATTTGTTTCCTCTTCATACAACATGTCGTAAGAAGGGTTGTAAACTATTTCGCTTACGTTTGTAATTCCGTATTTGCTTAAATCGATTTTTTTCATTTTTCTGAATCCTCACTAATTTTTAATGATTTTGTACCTTTTTAAAGCGGGTTATCCGTGAATTCCGCTTATTTTTGCGAAGTAATCATACTGATTTTCGGTACATAACACATTTTACATTCTTTTTCAATTTTTAGCAACACATTATCGGATATTTTTTTTGCTTTTTCGGGCGCATTTTTAAGTTTTTTAAAAGCGTCCGATTATTATTTTTTAAACGCCTTATTACCTTATTGAATTATTGCGCGCTCACTAAAAGAGCAGCAAGATTTGCAGCCACGTTCACGTTTTTTACGCAAACGTTATCCGGCGTTTTAAGCACCGCGGGGGCAAAATTGAGTATCGCCTTCACACCGCTTTGCATGAGCATATCGCATACGCTCTGAGCAAACATTTCAGGGACGGTTATAATACCTATTTTTATATCGTTCTCCTTGCAAAAACGCTGCAATTCACTCATATTCAAAACAGGTTTCGAATCCTTTAACAGGCACTTTTTTTCGTCCGTATCAAAAGCCGCCAGAATATCGACTGCGTATTCGGAAAAGCCTTCGTACCCCAAAAGCGCAAGGCCGAGTTTACCTGCGCCTATTATAACGGCGTTGGTTCGGCTCTCACCGCAAATTATATTTTCTATTTGAGCGAGCAATTCGTCGGTTTTATAACCGATTTTAGGCTTACCCGCGCCGCTTACGGCGGCAAGATCCTTTCTGACCTGCACTTCGCCGAGCGACAAAGCTTTGGCTATGCTTGCGGACGATATATTCGGCTTATCATAGATATTGACCGATTTAAGATAATGATAATAAAGCGGAAGCCTTGCTATCACGCATCTTGGTATATTTTTTTCCATTTATCATATTCCCGTCAATTTATATCTTTTTTTATCGATATCATTATATCAATTACTTTGTCTTAACGCAACAAATTCGGGATATATGTTTTTTATATGTTTATATCAAAATTGATATAATGGGCAATTACAAAAAAGAAGTTACCCGAAAAAATCAGATAACTTCTTGATTTTTATTCAGATAACTTCTTGATTTTTATTAAGTTTTAAAACTTATTCCGTAATTTCGGCATCGCCTTTAAAAACGAGTTTTCCGTTTACGGTAACTTTTGTGTTGCTGTAATCTTTATTTGTACCGGCAGGATCTTCAGGTGCATTTACTTTGTAAAGCACGTTTACGTTGTCAAGCGTTGCGTTAGTAATAGTTACATCCCAGATGTTCCCGTTTTTCTTTTTAATTGCAACGGCGGCTTTATTTATTTCTCCGCCCTTGAAAGTACAGTCGATAACTTTTACGGTTAAATTTCCGTCTGCTTGTTCCTGATAAGCGTGAATAAATTTGCCTTTTGCAGAAGTAAACGTGCAACTTTCAAACTCAAAAGAAGTACCGGAATACAACCAGAGATTATAACCGTTATCGTTATTGAATTTGCAGTTTACAAACAGAACGGAACCTGTGCCCCAGTACGAACCCCTTCCGTTTATGACGCAATTTTCAAATACCATTTTTTCGGGACGAACAAATCCGTTATAATTAGTATCGCCTAAATTGATAGTCATATTTTTGAAAACGACTGCTTTTGCCCCGTCAAAAGAGTAATCGGAGCCGTGTTCGCCGCCTGTGTCGGTAGTTTTAGTGTTAAGATAACTGCTTTCTTCCGCGCTTTTACCATTAAAAATAATAGTTTTTCCTTTAAACGACGTTGAGCCTTCAGCTGTTTCGTTTTTCAAAGAGAACTCGCCTGCAGGAAGTGTAATTTCAACCGCGCTTTTTGTAGCATCGGAAAAAACATCGCTTAAAACCTGCTTTAAGTTTGCATCTGCCGCTACCGCCTTAGTTTCGTCGGGATCGTCTACGGGAAGAGCAAGTTTATCGATAGTTTCGGTCTTTTTCTCGCCGCACAAAGTGCAGGAATATTCCTTCGAACCTTCCTTAGCGTAAGTAGGTGCAACTATGACCGTACCGTTATCCCAAACATGTTCGCAAGCGTTGCCGGTGCCGGTGTCGTCTTCTTCAAAACATGCGCTCAAAGAAAGCGTAGCAACGACGAGCATTACAGCCATTGCGGCAAGCAGAAGCTTTTTAAAAGTGTTTTTCATTTTTTTACCTCCGTTTTATGTTTTATTCCTAAATTCAAAAGGCTTTTTGCCTTTTGTTTTTTGGCGCATAAAATTATATCACAACAATTTATTTTTGTCAAGTAAAGAATATTGAAACTTTTCTTTACTTAATAATTATGTTTGAGTGCTACATTTTTTAAACGTATTAAGTCCGAATTTATAAAAGCGTTTTATTTACCGAGTTTTACCGTAAAAATGCTGCCTTCTTCTTCACGATTTGCAAATTCTACGCTGCCGCCCGAAATATCTAAAATGCGTTTCACGAGCGAAAGCCCGAGTCCGTTACCCTCGCCTTTGTGCGAACTGTCTGCCTGATAAAATTTATCGTAAATATGATGGCTTGCTTCTTCCGAAATTCCCTCGCCGCTGTCTTCAACGGAAAACAAGATTTTATCGTTTTCTTTTTTTAAGGTAAGCTTTAAAAGCCCGCCGTAAGGATCGAATTTTATTGCGTTATCTATAAGATTCATCCAGACATGTTGCAGAAGTTGTTCGTTGCCTTCATAATTTATTTCTTCTAAATCAGCCTGCAAATCAAGATTTTTCTCCGTCCATTTAGGCTCTAACAAAACAAGCGTTTGCCTTATTTGCTCGTCTAAACGATAATTAGTTTTTTTACTCATTATAGCCTGATTATCCACCTTTGACAAAAGCAAAATATTTCCGACCAGATTAGACAGCCTTTTTGTGTTTAAAAGTATTTTTTCGGTATAAGCGGAGCGTTCGTCTTCGGTAAGAGTTTTGTCCTGCAAAAGCGTTGCGTAGCCTTCGATAACGGCAAGCGGAGTTTTAAATTCGTGCGAAACGTTGGATACAAAATCGGACTGTAAAATCTCGGTTGCGCCAAGCTCTTTTACCATAAGGTTGAAATTATCCGCCATAACGTTTATTTCGTGTATGCGCCCGTTTGAATTCATGCGCACGCCAAAATCGCCGGAAGCTACTTTTTTCATTGCGTTACTTAATTTTATAACAGGCAAAAAGAACATTTGTCCTATTAAAATGGACATCGTTCCGCCGATTAAAACGCTGAACAACACCGTCCAGGCATAAATAGAAAATTCGATGGTTATACCCAAAAGATCGTTTATGAGTTTTGCAAGCGCGCTTGCCACTATTACCGTAACTATAAGTATTGCAAGAACTATCAAAATAAAGTATAGCCACAAATTGCCGAGCGACGCAGATTTATCTATTTTTTTTATTTGCTTTTCTCGTTTTTTCATATGCGCATATCCTACTTTTTAACAACCTTATAGCCGACGTCGCGAATAGTTACTATTTCAAAATCAGGCGATCCCCTGAACTTTTCGCGAAGCCGTCCGATATGCACGTCTACGGTGTGAGTGTCACCTTTTACGCCGTTAGACGAATACCCCCATATTTCGTCCATAAGTTGCTGACGAGTAAATATGCGCCCCGGAAAAGACGCCATTTTATATAACAGCATAAATTCTTTCTGCGGCAAAATCATGCTTTCGTCGCCCGAAGTTACGGTGAGCGAATCGCATTCCATAACGGTACCGCCTATGACCTGCCTGCGTTCGTTCATCATCTGCGCGCGCCTTAAGAGCGCCGCAACCCTTAACACCAACTCGTTTACGTTTACGGGTTTTACCATATAATCGTCCGAGCCGGATAAAAAGCCTTGCTTCATATCGTCGAAAGCGTCTTTTGCGGTTACCATAAGCACGGGGATTTTGTTCTCCTGCTCGCGCAGAGTGGAAACAAGTTTATACCCGTCCATTACGGGCATCATGATATCCGAAATTATTAAATCATAATATTCTTTATCGAGAGCTTCTATTGCTTCCGCTCCGTTTGAAACTTCTTTTACCTGATAGCCGTTTTTGGTAAGAATGCGGCTGAAAAGTTGGCGAAGCTCTGAATCGTCCTCGGCGATAATTATTTTAAACATGTTTTTTCCTCCGTAATTTTGCATATAATTTTTGCATATAATAATTACGCAAAATTCAAGAATAATTGAAATTTTGTTTGCTTTTTATTACTAAAAATAAGTTTACTTTAAAGCCTGAATGCTTTATTATTATAATATAATTAAAACAAAAGAAACACGATTGTATTGCTTATATTAAAAAAATATAATAAGTAACACAGAAGGATATATATGAAATATCTTGTTTTATTCAATCCCTTAGCGCACAGCAACACCGGCAAAAAGAAAGCCGAAACTTTAAAAGAAAAACTGACCGACGGCAGCGTAGAATTTGCAGACCTAACAAGCGAACCCTATACCGAATACATATCCGCGCTCGGCTCAGACGACAAAATAATCGTATGCGGCGGCGACGGCACGCTTAACCGCTTTATTAACAAAATCGACGGAATGAAAATTCCAAATAAAATTCTATATTACCCCACGGGTAGCGGGAACGACTTTTATAAAGACGTTTGCGATGACGATACGGGAGAAACTCTTATTCCTTTAAATAATTATATAACGGATCTTCCGCTTGTAACGGTAAAAGGAAAAACTTGCAGATTTTTAAACGGCATAGGTTACGGCATAGACGGATATTGTTGTGAGATAGGCGACATTCAACGCCAAAAATCGGATAAGCCCGTAAACTATGCGGGTATAGCCATTAAAGGTTTACTTTTTAAATATAAACCCACAAACGCGATTATCACCGTAGACGGCAAAAAATACGAATTCCAAAGCGTTTGGCTTGCCCCCACTATGAACGGCAGATACTACGGCGGCGGAATGATTCCCACCCCCAAGCAAAACAGACTTGGCGACGGCACGCTTTCGGTTATGGTATATCACACCAGAAGCAAGCTTCAGGCTTTAAGCGTTTTCCCGTCCATATTTAAAGGCGAACACGTTAAAAAGAGCAAAGTGGTTGAAGTTATTACCGGTAAAGATATTACCGTACAATTCGACCGCCCCGTTGCATTGCAGATAGACGGCGAAACCGTTTTAAACGTGAGCGAATGCAATATGCGCGCGGTTAAATAATTTTTCTTTAAAAATTATAACACAAAAACAACAAATTTACAAGTAAAAAACAAATTTTAAAAAAATACAATGCTCAAGTATGTGTATAAAAAAGGTCGTATTCCCGCCACCGCGGAAATACGACCTTATTATTTTTATTTGGTTTTATCTTTCTTCTCTGAAATAATTCAGACCGAGAGAGGCGGGTGCCTGAACGTTTTTACCGCCAAAAATACTTGTTCCTATAAGAACTAAAACGGTTATTGCGTACGGTATTATCTTTAAAATTTTCATCTGCGAAAAACTTATTCCGCTTACCGATATCGAAGTTAAATACAGCGCGCCGAATACTATGGAGCCTATTATTGATAAATCGGGTTTCCAGACGGTGAAAATTACCAGCGCGATGGACAGCCAACCGAAAGCTTCTATAGCGGAAGCGTTTTCCCAACTGCCCTTTAAAAAGTCCATAATGTAAAAGAATCCGCCTAAGCCCGCCACCATACAGCCGACTAAAATCGCCACATATTTATAAGCGGTTACGTTTATACCTGCGGCATCAGCCGTAGCGGGATTTTCGCCTATGGCGCGAAGATAAAGTCCGACTTTTGTGCGCTTTAATATTATGGAAGTAGCTATTGCCAAACCGATTGCAAGGTAAACTAAAATACCGTGCGATAAAAATATCGAGCCGAAATCGCCGAGAGCGGAGGCAAAAGGCAAACCTTTGGATAATACCGTAGCGGCATCGGAAAAAGAACTTCTGTCTAAGGAATCCATTACGAACTGAGTAAAGCCCGTTCCGAAAGTGGTAAGCGCCAAGCCCGTAATATTTTGATTACACCTGAGCGATACGGTAAAAAACGCATAGATAAGCCCTGCAAATCCTGCAAAAATAAAACAGAATACGAGTGCGAATAACAATAAAAGTATATAAGACGGAGCGGCGTTTTCAGACAAAAGGCTCATATACAGATAAACGCCCGTACAACCGCCTGCCGTTCCCATACACATTACGCCCGGAAGTCCGAGATTAAGATGTCCTGCTTTTTCAATAATAATTTCGCCAACGCAGCCATAGAGAAAAACCATTCCGATGGCTATTGAACTAACTATAAACGAAACGTTCATTCTGCTTTTTCTCCTTCGTTTTTTGATTTTGCAAAATTTATTTTATAGTTTATAAAAAAGTCGCATGCAATTATGCAAAAATAAATTATGCCGAGAACGATATTTGAAATCGAATCGTTTGTAAAACCGAAATCCATTCTTACCTGGCTCATTCCGTTTGATAAAAACGTGATTAAAAAACAGGTTGCGATCATCATAAGAGGATTGAATTTTGCAAGCCACGAGGTCATTATGGCGGTAAAACCAAGTCCGTTGTGCATCTGCGCACTCATAGTGTAATTTATACCGCCGGATAAAATAAGCCCTGCAATTCCGCATACGGCACCCGATAAAACAAGCGTTCTTATAACTACTTTTTTAACGTTAATACCTATGTATTTTGCCGTGTTAAGACTTTCGCCCACAACCGAAATTTCATATCCGTGTTTGCTGTATTTTAAATATATGGTTATTGCAGCCGAAATTATTGCGGCAACCAAAATGGGGAGCATATATTTATTATCGAAAAGAACGGGAAGCCTTCCGTTTGCCATAGGACGAAGAATATTAGATCCGTCGTTTACCCAAAGCGTTATAAAATAAGCGACTAAAACTTCTGCAATATAGTTCATCATAAGAGTAAACAGCGACTCGTTAGTGTTAAAAAACGCTTTGAATATTGCGGGAATAACCGCCCAGATTGCCCCTGCAAGTATTGCGGATACAACCATTATTATATTAAGGACGCCGTCGGGCATTTTTCCGCCGAGCAAAAACATGCAAGCACTTGCTGCCAAACACCCCGCGAGTATCTGTCCGTTCGCACCTAAATTCCAAAAGTGCATTTTAAATGACGCTAAAACGCCGAACGAAACGATTAAAAGCAAGGATAAATCCTTTAAAAATACCCATATTTTACGTTCGGTAAGAAACGGACCCGAAATCATGGATAATAACACGGAAAAAGGATTTTCGCCAGATGCTATGGCGCATATTACGGAGCTTAAAATCATACTTCCCGCTATTGCGACGGCATAAATTAAAATCTTATGCCTTTTTAGCATGTCGCCGCGCTTGGTTATATGAAAGAGCGGTTCGCGCTCGGAACTAATTTTCATATGCAACCTCCTTATCGGCTTTCGTGTTTTTTACCATAAGCGCGCCTACCTGCTCTTTGGTGGCGGTTCTTCCGTCTAATACACCTGAAATCTTTCCGCCGCAAACTACAAGCACCCTATCGCACAGAGCCAACAAAACGTCGAGATCTTCTCCCACAAAAATAACGGCAACGCCGCTCTTTTTTTGCTCGGTCAAAAGATTATATATTGTGTATGATGTGTTTATATCAAGTCCGCGGACGGGATAAGCAGCCATTAAAACGGTCGGCGTTGAGGCTATTTCGCGCCCGACTAAAACCTTCTGAACGTTTCCGCCCGACAATCTTCTTACCGGAGTTTTATTATCCGGCGTGGAAACTTTTAAATTTTCCACTATTTTCTGAGCGAGTGCCGCCGGCGACTTTTTATCTAAAAATAACGAATGCCCGTTTTTGTAAGACCTTAACATCATGTTATCGGATATTCCCATATTCCCGACTAAGCCCATACCAAGTCTGTCTTCGGGAACGAAAGAAAGCCTTACTCCGAGTTCTCTGATTTTTGCGGGCGATTTACCTATAAGTTGTTCGCTTGTATCGCTTTTTGGCGGATAGTATATAACCGACGAACCGGCTTTTGTTCTGTTTAAACCGGCAATACTTTCAAGAAGTTCTCTCTGTCCGCTTCCCGCAATACCGGCTACACCTAAAATTTCGCCGCTGTATGCGCAAAAATTCACGTCGTCAAGCACGGTAACGCCTTCGTGATTTACAACAGACAAATGTTCTACTTCAAGCCGCTTTACGGGATCGACAGGCTCAGGTCTGACTATGTTAAGTTCGACCTTTTCGCCCACCATCATTTCGGTAAGTTGCTTTTCGTCGGTTTCGGCAGTATTTACGGTAGCTATATGCTCGCCTTTTCTGAGTACCGCAACCCTGTCGGACAATGACATAACTTCGTTAAGTTTATGCGTTATGATTATAATGGATTTGCCGTCGGCTTTCATTTTTCTTAAAACGCCGAAAAGTTTTTCAATTTCGCCGGGCGTAAGCACCGCGGTAGGCTCGTCCAGAATAAGTATATCCGCTCCGCGATAAAGCACTTTGACTATTTCTACCGTCTGCTTTTCGGATACGGACATTTCGTACACCTTTTTATCGGGATCTATGATAAAACCGTATCTTTCCTTCATATCTTCGATACGTTTTTTTGTCTCTTTTAAATTCAACTTTTCTTCGTTGCCTAAAACTACGTTTTCGGTTGCGGAAAATACGTCTATCAGTTTAAAATGCTGATGGACCATTCCGATTTTATGATCGAATGCGTCTTTAGGCGATTTTATTACGACTTCGGAGCCGTTGATTTCAATACTGCCCGAATCCGGAAAGTAAATTCCCGCAATCATATTCATAAGCGTGGTTTTTCCGCTTCCGTTTTCGCCCAGAATTGCAAGTATTTCGCCTTCTTTTACGTCTAAATTTACGTTTTTATTCGCGGTAACCGCACCGAAACTTTTTGATATGTTTTTTAGTTGTATTGCTATATTGTCACTCATTTTATTGATTTTTTAATTTCGTGTTAAATGCGCATTTTATCTTTTAAAAATCGTTTAAGGCGGAGCCGAATTGCTCCGCCTTATTAACGGTTTTAAGTATTTTTATTCAGAAAAAAACATTCCTCTATCAGTATTTTGCATTAAGCAGTTTGATTCCGTCTATCTGAATATCGAAATAAGGAGCGGAACGATGAACCGATTCACCGAAATAATAGTTTGCTCCGTCTTTTATTACAACGTTTTCAGTAGTAGTTCCGAAAGTAACCTTGTAAGAGATTAAATGCCCGTTTTCGTCTACGGTTGCGTTTGCGTTAAGTCCGCCGTCGCCTTTAACGGAAGGATCGGGCTGACGAACGGTTACGGTAAATTTAGAGGTATCAAAAACTTTTAACGTACCGTTTATAAGTCTTGTTTTTACTGCGTCGAGTTTAGCCTGCGTGCCTTCGGCCGCACATGCGCCAAGCTCAGTCATCATAACGGAATTGTCGTTTAATCCGCCGATTTTATCGGTTTCGATAGGTTTATTGTTAAGCACGCAATCGATCATATATTCAAAGTACGGCTGCCAGTTAATTTTTGAAGCGACAAGGAAAGAATTTGAGTAGTCTTTTGCAAGGCTTACGTTATACGCAACGTTGGGAACGCCTGCGTTTTTACAAGCCGTGGGCGCGCCCTTTGAATCTGCATGCTGAGAAATTATAACGCTTTTTTCGTTATTGATAAGTTCCTCCGCGGCAGTCTTTTCTCCGGATTCGTCTAACCATTCGCCTGTAAATTTAACTTTCATTACGACGTTATCAACTTCGGATTTAACGCCGAGATAGAATGAGGTATAACCCGAAATAACTTCGGCGAAAGTATATGCGCCTACATAACCGATAACGTAGTTTCCGTTTTCCATATAAACGGAGCCGTCTTCGTTTCTGGAGCTTGCAGGGAAAGAATTGTTAGCAATCATTTCTTTAAGTTTAAGCCCCGCCGCAACGCCCGAAAGATATCTGCCTTCGTAAATAGAAGCAAAAGCGTTGTGGAAGTTGGGAAGTTCATTTTTCTTTAAAAGTGCCGACGTTCCCGTAGCGTGGCAGAATTGAACTTCGGGAAATTCTTCGGCTGCCTGCATCATATGAGATTCGTGTCCGAAAGAATCGGCAAATACGGCTTTACAACCTGCGTCGGCAAGTTCGGCTGCGGCATTGTAACACTTCTCATCTTCAGGGATACCGGTTCTTATAACGTATTCTTTGTCGCTAAGACCTTTTTCTTTGCAAGCTGCTTTGAATGCATCGATAAAGTTTTTGTCGTAAGTAGACTCGTCCCCGTGCAGACAAATAAGTCCGACTAAAGGCTTTTTGTTTGAACATGCGGAAAAACTTCCGAGTGAGCATACGGCGATAGCCGCGGCTAAAAGTAGCGCTAATTTCTTCATATAAACCTCCGTTGCCTTGCAGGCAAAAAATTTGTTTCAAGTTAATTTTGTTTAAAGTTAATATAAATAATTCTGTTAATATAAATAATCCTGCTTTAAACCGATATTTGTTTAAAGATTATAAACGTTTTTTGCGTTACCTTAAAAAGCAATCCCCCATAATTAAAAAGCAATACCCCCAAAAAGTGTAAGGCACTGAAACATATTTGATTTTTTAATCGATAAAATCTATTTTGCCGTCTTTCATTTCGCCGATTTTTGCGAGTGAAACAACGGTTAACCCTAAATCTTCCAAAGCTTTGCGTCCGCCCTGATAGGTCTTTTCTACCGCGCACGAAACGCCCGCTATAGTTGCGCCTGCCTGACGAGCTATGTCTCTTAAAGCAAGACAGGCATTACCGCTTGCCAAAAAGTCGTCAACAATTAAAACAACGTCGTCCTGCGAAAGATACTCTTTTGAAACCACTATCGTATTTTCTTTTTTGTGAGTGAACGAAAATGCCGTAGAATGGTACACGTTTTCGGAAATGTTGAGCGACCTGCTTTTTTTTGCGGCTAAAACTTTGCAATGAAAAAACCGCGCAGTAAGACAAGCCAGACCGATTCCCGAACTCTCGACGGTAAGAATCTTGTTTATTCCGCGGTTTTTGAAGTTTTCATATATTTCTTTTGCAAGCTTGTCCAAAAAATCGACGTCCATCTGGTGGTTCAAAAACCCGTCGATTTTAAGAATATCTCCCTTTAAAACTTTCCCTTCTTTAAGTATTTTTTCTTCAAGTAATTTCATAAGCTTGCTCCTAAAAAGAAAAACAAAAAAACAAGTTAAAAAATAACTTGTCTGCCAATAAAAATACTATCCCTAAAAATCAGAGAATAATACAGTCCAATAGTCGCATCTTAGGCTATGCGGTAGAAACTTACGGGCCATTAATCCGTAGATATATCGGCAATATTTCGTTTTTATGCGCTTATTCTACCCGATAACGTAAGGTTTTGTCAAACGAATTATCGTCGGTTTTTAAATTTAGCAAAAAAAATTTTCGGGAGCATGAAATATGAACTGCACCCGAATTTTTTACATAGAATTTTTTACATAGATATTTTTACATATATAATTTTACATAGATATTTTTACATATATAAATGTTAAAAACTTGCCTTAAGTGAACGAAAGTTTGGTGCGCATAAACGACAAAGCAAGTTTTTCTATTCTTGAAACCTGCGCCTGCGATAACCCGACTTCGAATGATATTTCCGTTTGAGTTTTACCTTCGTAATACCGCATATAAATGATCTTTTTTTCGCGGTCGTCGAGCTTTTCCATTGCACTTTGCAAAGCAACGTGTTCGGTCCACTTTTCGTCGGTACCCTTTTCGTCTTTAAGCTGATCCAAAAGTTCAATCGTATCGCCCGATTTGTTGTACACGGGTTCGTATATAGACATAGGATCGGATATTGCGTCAAGACAGTAAACCACTTCTTTTTCTTCTACGTTCATTCGCTCGGCAATCTCTGCCATAGTAGCTTCGCGATTGTCTTTTTCAATCTCGGAACGAACCTTTAAAGCCTTGAATGCAGAGTCCCTTATACTGCGCGGAACTCTTAAACTGTTGGTAGTTCTCAGTATTCTTTTAATCTCGCCGATTATCATAGGAACGGCATAAGTCGAAAAACATACCCCTACCGACATATCGAAATTTTCGACCGCTTTTATAAGTCCTATACAGCCCGACTGAAACATATCGTCGGCGGAAACTTTTGCGCCCTGAAACCTTTTTATTACTGCCAGAACAAGTTTGACGTTACCCAAAATAAATTCTTCTTTTGCGCGCTCGTCACCCTGTTTTATACGAATCATCAGCTCTTCGCTTTTTTTCTTGCCGATGTTTTTCAAAGTACCGGTATCTAAACCGGTTATTTCTACTTTTCTTGTCATAAGCAACCTCCGTATGTACTAAAAAGTCGGTCTATAGGTTGATTAACGACACTTTCGGTATTTTATCTATACATTATTTTTTCCAAATAACTTTTAATTATACATCGAACGCTCAAGATAAAAAACAATAAATAACCTGAATAAAAGCGGTAACAACACACATAGCCGTTACCGCCGAATTACTATTCTATTTTATATAAATGAAAACGCCGGAGCATTTTTCTATGCCGAATTTAAGCTCTTTATTTATAAATACGTCATTTGTTTGATTTTTATCAACGACGCTTAACTGCACCGCATCTGAAAAATTTAAATTTACGCTTTCACAGCCTTTAAAACTTGTGTTTACTACAAGCAAGCAAGCTCTATCGTTTTGGTCTTTAAACAAGCTTGCAATAACGTTATCTCCTGCAAAAACAGAACAAGTTGTGCCGTTAAAATCGAAAGAGGAAATCCTTTCGTATAAATCGGGGATCTTCTTGTCTATCTCTCTTCCGCAACAACAGCCGTAAAAACTTGCTTCCCCCATAACGGGATTGATTGTTTCAATAACCGTGTTCAATGATTTTACGATATTAAACGGCGCACCTTTTTCGCCGTTTGCTTCGATTATGGCTTGTGTATAATGCTCTTGCTCAGACGAAAACGGCAACCAGTATGTAAAATACATAATTCCTTTGGCCCCGAGCGCGAGAGAAAGATATACTTGCCATTGTATTTCGGCATCGGTCATTTCGCGAATTTCTTTATTCCAGGACGTTATCTGAATAAACGTCCACATTGGCACGCCGAGCTTTTTAGCCGCCGAATATACTACGGCAATCTGATAATAAAAATCCTCGTCGCATTTACCGTATTCCCACCTGAACGGATAAAAATCATAAGATAAAATATCGCTTTTGTAAGCATGGATAAACTTTTTAAGATATTCCTGATATTCTTCTTTTGTAGCAATCCCGGTATCGCCCGCTTTATAAGTTCCCTTTAAAACAGACGATAATGCATATTTGGGCAACAAATTGACAAAACAGGTGCAATCGGATAATTGATTTATTTTTTTGCGCGCGTTTTCGATTTCTTCAAATTTAGCTATACCGGGTTCATCATATAAATTAAGCCCGGCGAACGATTCGTATTTCTCGTATACCGAAAGTAATTTTTTTGTTTGCTCTGAGTCTGCGTCAAAAAATCTGTAATCTCCTACAAATAAACCTATTCCGTTTTTTTCGGCGGCTTTTAATGCACTTAAAATATATTCGTTTCCATATTTAGTCGGGTTTTCGTAAAGAGTAAACAGATAATCCATTTTGCATTCTTTTGCAAAAGAATATTGCTCGTCCGTAATATAATTCGTACCTGAAAAAAGTTCCTGAGGAGGGCTAACCCATCCTCCCGTTACTATTTGATTTTTATATTTTTTTGCCATACACTCCTCCGATTAACCCTTTAATCCGCCGATTGTCATATTGTTCATTATTTTTTTCTGGAAGATGCAAAACGTAAGAACAACAGGGATAACGGAAATTAAAAGTAACGAAAACAACCCCGGAAAATTGCCGCTCTGTTGCGCTTTATCTAACAATAAGCTCAACCCTAACGCCACAGTTACCTTAGAAGGCGTATAAAGATAAAACGTGAAATAATCGTTCCATATTCCGATTGCAGACATAATTCCCACAGATAATACGCCGGGTAACGCCATAGGCACCATTATTTTAAAGAAAACGGTAAAATGCCCTGCTCCGTCAACGAAAGCAGCTTCGGCATAACTCCATTCAAGACTCTTAAAAAAGCCGTATAGCAATAAAAATCCCGTTCCGAATCCGGACGTTGACATAATAAACATGGAAAAATAGGTATCGTAAAGTCCTATATCAACCCAAAACTTATAAGTTGACGCCATTGTTCCGAGCGACGGAACAAGCATAATGACCAAAGCAACCGTATACATTAACTGATTGCCTTTGAACTTATACTTAGCAAGGCAATAAGCTGTAACGCCGCTACAACAAATACTTATAAAAGTACAGCCGACAACGAAAATTATACTGTTCAAAAACATAACCGGCAAAGTAACTCCGTATGCTTCGGTATAAATTGCATTCGTCCAGTTTTCTAACGTAAACTCTTTAGGAAAAGTCCATATGCTGTCGTATAAAAATTCGTTGTAGCTTTTAAACGAATTATAAAAAATCCACACGAACGGGAATATTAACGTTAAAGCATATATAAAAAATATAACGAATATTACAGCAAAAAGAATTTTTTCATATTTAGATTTTTTAATTTTTCCTACGTTTTTATGATTCATACGGTTCATACTATATTATTTTTGTTTCCGCGGAATTTCTTCCGCGGAAACTCGTTTTTTATATTAGTTTTCTTTTTTCTTCATAAGCAGCGTTACCGCAATAACAGCTGCAGCCATTACAAATACGGGAACTACGCCTATATCAGAAGGACAACCACAGCCCGAAGCGGTACTGTCTGACGTTTCGGATGACGAAGTATCGGGTTTTTCCACTTTGTAAACTATACTTTCGGCATCTCCGTCGGTAAATTTCTCTTCGCCACTATAAATAGCTTTAACGTAAAGAGTATATTCGCCTTGTTCGGTCTGAGTAAACGTATACGACAACGTATCGGCAGATACGGCCGTTACTTCGTCGCCGATCTTAATTTCGTATCCGGTTGCATGTGCGACTGCATCCCACGTAACGACGTTTCCGTTTAGTTTAAGAACGGGTTTTCCTAATTTTTCGGGAGCTACGTCGTCCGCGATTTCTTGAAAATCAACGTATGCCGCAACTTTATCGGCAACCTCTTGTTCCGTTTTAGCGTCGATATTAGTAATTTTTAAATTATCGACCCGGAAATAACCTGCTTCGGAAGAAGTGATATTTACAAGTCCGTAAGTGCTTTTACATTCATAACTTCCTAAAAGCTTATAATCTGCGGACGTGTATTCGGATAAAGCCTTTCCTTCTTCCAAAGTAACCGCATAAATGCTTACGGTGTTGTTAGCCGCTACAATTTTGATTTTGTTAGTCTTTTTATAAATGGATACTTTGCCGTCTTCTACATTAGTTCCGCCCTGCGGAGTGTAAGATTCGAGTAAGGTATTATACGTGCTTCCGCCTTCGTTCCAGTATGCAAACTGCATAATGGACGTATCGTTATAATTATCTATTAAGTATACGGCTTTACCGTGGTTGCTGTCGCCCGACCAAGCATACTGATTTGCACCGAAGTATATACCGATTGCGCTGTATCCGTAAGGATAATTTTCGCTGATTGCAGGTCTGTCTTCTATAGCTAACGTGGTATAGTCGAATTCAAGAATAAAGTCTGCATAAGTTCCGGTAAATCCGAAGTAACTGCCGTCGGACGTACCCTTAAAGAATAATTTACCGTCTTCTATTTTTATGCCTTCGGCTTTTGCGGAATCTTCGAACTGAGTAGCCGGGAAGCCTTCATAAATATAATTTTTGGAATCTATATATCCCGTATTAAAGTTTTGACCGAGCGTTTTTCCGTCGCCTTCCAAATAAGAATAATTCTTTATAGAGAAATTCTTACCTACGGCATATTTAGCCGTACCTGCAAGACTATGAGTTATAGCAACTTTACCCTGAACGTTTGCAACGTCAAAAGTAAATGATTTTTCGCCGACAGAAACGACTGCCTTTTTATCTTTTGAAATAGAAACGGTAAAATCAATAAATTTGCCCGTAAAATCCGCTTCAAGAGATTTTTTCTCGCCTGCCGTTGCACCGTTCATTACGTTTACGTAAGTAACGCCTGCCTCGTTTTCAAAATAAATAAACGAAACGTTTTCGCTACCGATAGTTTCCGTGCCGTCGTTAAGCCCTAACGCTATACCGACTTTATCGTTATCGGCAACCTGATCCATACGAATGCTTCCGACGATATCGGCGCATTTTACGGTATAAGGATCGAGTTTTATTTGTTCGGTGCAGAGCAATTTGTTATTTGCGGCAGGAGAATCTACCTCTATTTCACAAATTTGGTAAACCGCGCCGTTGAGTACAGTGATTGTACCTGCAGTAGGTATACCGTTTGATTCGATTTTAACTTCTTTTTCAAAGTTCTGATTGATAAGCACGTCCGTTCCAGACATAAACTTAACATTATCGATATCGAGCATGCCGCCTGCAGCTCCGCCGTTAGCAGTGTGACCTAAAAAGCCGAAATAGTAAGCGTCGGTTGCGCTATCGGGAATAGTTACGAAATTTTCTTTTTTCGCAAAAACGGTAAAATCTCCGTAAGCCCCGTCTTCCGCTATGGGTGCGGTAGAAATTTCAAGCGAACCGTCGGTTCCGTAAACTAATCTGTATCTGTTATTTGCAGAAAGCTTAGGAAAGCTGCCTAAAGCATATTCGGAATAAAAGAAATCGGTGTTCTGTAAAGCTCCGGCATAGCTTTGAGACCAGTAAGTAGGTAAGAAATACGTATCGTAAGTAATGTTTGTAACATCCCATTCTACAGTTACGTCTTTCGTTCTTGAAACGGCGTCACCCAGCAGCATCCAAGCATTCCAGGCATATGGCGTCTGATATCTGAGAAAGCTGCCTCTGTTATCGACAGAGTAAACGGTATCGGTATTATCACCGACTTTTTCCCACTCTACGATGTTAAAAGCCCCTCTGGCGGTTAAAACGCCAGACGTAAGTTGTGTTTCCTTTGTTGCAGCCGATACGGTAAGCATTGCCACCGACATAGACGCGATAAGCATCGTTACAAGCATTGCAAAAAGAATACGTTTGTTGTTTGGTTTCATAAAATTTTCCTCCTGTTATAATATTTTCAATATTTTTAATATTGATATTCCGGAAATATTTTTTCCATAAGTTTTTTAAACGCTAAGACCAACGGTGTGCCGACTATTGCGCACATAATACCAACCGTTGCCCCTACCGTCAGGTTTCCGTCATCACGAACCGCGTTGGTAATATATAACGCCAACGTATAGGTTGAATGTACAGGTCCGCCGTTAGTGAGCAGTTTTACGGGTAAAAACATTGTAAATATAACCGTTACGCCCTGCATAAACAATACGGATATGGTTCCGCCGATAAGCGGAAAAGTTATTTTGAACAGCTCGCCCCATACCGACAAGCCTTCGATTTTACCTACCTCAATCAATTCAGGCGGTATTCTGTTTATCGCACCCGATAAAAGAAGAATATTTCCGCCGATGCCTACCCAGAAACAATAGAGCAATACCAGATTTAAAGCGCTTTTTTCGTCGCCGAACCACCCGAATTGAGGTATTTTATCCGCCATATTCAACGCTTTAAAAATAGAGGACATAAACCCTATAGAATCGTCGAATATAAACATAAACAACATGGTAAGAACTACTGCTGATATTATGGACGGCATAAAAAATACCAGTCTGAAAAAACCTGCAAGCGGCATTTTTTTGTTAAGGAAGAACGAAAATATTATTGATAAAGGCAATAAAACCGCGTTGTTTAATAGAAAAAACAATAATGAGTTTTTAATTGCCACCAAAAATATGCTTCCCGACTTGCTTATTTCCTGCATCAGTCTTACATAATTTCTTAACCCGATGAATTCATATTTGCTCGTATTAACGTTAAAATCCTGAAAAGATAGCGGCACCGTAGCTAAATTAAGATACAGACTAAGACAGAAATTTAAGACGGGAATCGTCATCATTACTATCAGAAAAATCGTTGCCTCCGAAACAATTTTGTTTTTACGTTTTTTACGAGAGAATTCAGACATTAGCGTCCTCCATCCACTGATCCCAGTTTTCGGTTGCGTTAAGATAAACCGCATTTAAAAACTTTGTTGAGTTTAAATCTCCGTATATTATTGATGCGTATGGATCCATATATCCGCCGTTTAAGGATATAAGACTCTTTATATACGCGGGATGTTTTGAGTAGATAAAGAACTTTCTTGACGATTTCCATAAATCGAGTACGCTTTGAGTAAAGAAAGATAAACCCTCTATACCGTCAGTATCATAATCGAAAGGTCTTGGAGAACCCGCATACTTTGTATAAAGACGAAGCATATCGTCGCGACACATAAATTTTAAAAACTCTTTTGCGCCGACAACTTCTTTTGCGCCTTTAGGTATAAACATATAATCGGGTGCGGTCATATAATTGCATTTAATAAAGTTTCCGTTCTCGTCTTTTTGAGCAGATGAAACATACGGAACGCTCATGATAGCCATTTTAAAGCCCTTGGGCATGGTGTCTATCATCTCTCTTTCCATCCAGGAAGCATTAGGAATCATTGCCGCATTGCCTCTTAAAAAGTCCATTTGAGCGGTAATATGATTCTTACTCATGCTGCCCGACATAGAAAATCTGCTTGCGTCGCCTGCAAAAAATCTTTCAAATTCAACGTAACTGCGTTTTCTTCCCAAAGAAGGCTGTACGGAAGGATCGAATACGTCAACGCTTTCAAAATCGTAAAACTCACGCATTCCCTCGTATCCGGAAGACTGCATCCACCACGTTCCGCCGATAAAATCGAAATAACCGCCTATAAGCCCCGGATATACGAACGGCTTTATAGCACCTTTCGTGTCGGATAAAATGCGTTCGCATAAAGCGTAAAGCTCATCCGTTGTTTTGGGAACGCTCCAACCGTATTTTTCAAACATGGAAACGTTATATACAAAACCGGTTACGTTGTCGTTCCAAGGCATGACGAAATAATCGTCGTAAACGTCGTTTTTTATCTTGCCGTAGTTTTGCCAACTTTCAGACATTTTTTGTAAAATGGTTTTACCGTCGCTATCTTCTGCTTTAGCTGAATATACGTCGCCTATAGGCTCAACATAGCCTGACAAAACATACTGTTCCCACATAGAACCTACCGGCATGTAAATATCGGAAAGGTTTCTTCCGGATTTTAATTTTGTGGATATAGAACCGGTAAGATTCGGGTCTCCGTCTATATACACATAGTAGTCCGGATTTGCTTTAACGAAATATTTTGCCGTTTCAACCAGCCATAGCCTGCCGTAGCCTTTTTCTACAAACGTGATTCTTATTTGCTTTTTGCCGTTTTTGCTGTCGCCGTAATAAACGTAATCTTTATCAACGGTAACGCCTTCGACGTATTCGCCCTCACTGCTGTCTTTATCAGGTTTTTTGCAACTTACCGCAAACATAGTGCAGGCAACCAAAACAAGACTTATACAAAACGTAATAATTCTTTTCATTTTATCCTCCAAATCTAATTATTTAACCGGAATTATGAAACAGCCTTCTCCAGATTCAAAAGTCGTTTCAAAAATGCCGTTTTTTAACAAATATGCTTTTTGAACTCCGTGCCTTACAACCAGAACTTTGCTGCAATTATTAAACACGATTTTTACCTTATTCGATTTATTTTTTCCGGGATCGGAAAAATTAACCGCCATAAATCCGTCGCGTCCGTCGCCGTCTTTAAATGCTCCGACGAGAAGGTCCTCTTCCGCTTCTACATTTGCAATTCGCTCGTGCGAATCTATAAGCGACGATTGAAGATTTGCAAAATTTTCATTGAGCTTTTCGGTATTTTTTCCGTTATAGGTCAAAACTCCCTTCCAGTCAAAATTTAAATAAACGTGATCAAACGATAAAATCTCTTTATTCACCTTTTGTACAAGATAATAAGCTTCGGTTCTTTCACCTTTGCCGTTTATCATGCCCGAAAATCTTTCAGAAGGTACTTCGCTGTAACAAAACCACCAGATACCTTTTCCGCCGAAAGCCATAAACGAATATGCCTGCCAGGCTATATCGGCATAAGTTTCGGGGGCGCGGGTTCCTGCCGAGTTGCCGCTTTGCAAGAACGTCCACATTTCCTGCTCGGGATTTTTACCGTCTATAACGAGTTCCATATTCAAAAGGAAATTATCGATAACCGACGTTTTGCCTTCGTATCCGTATAACGGATAATGGTCGTAAGAAATCATTTTTACCGGTAATTTTTTAGCCGAAGCTTTTACATAATCGGTATACTCTTCGCCAACCATCGAAGGAGGCGCGATCACGGGGAAAAGATTTGTGTAAAACAACTTGTCGGGAAAAATGTACTTATATCTTCTGTAAGCACGTTCTAATCCGTCAAATTCGCCAAGAGTAGGCTCGTCTTCCATATTGTGTCCGACAAGCGCGGGAGAATCTTTATAACTCTCTACAAGTTCCATTCCCCTATCTACGGCTTCGGCATCGGAAATAGACGCGTCAAGCAAGACGTTTCTAAGCGCAGCGTCAAACACAATTTGCCCTATTCCCTGCTTTTCGGCATTTTTTAAAAGCTTTACGCATGCAGCGGTACTTCCTTCGCCTAACTGATTGCTTGCAAGATTTATTCCCGCTTCTTTTATATACCTGTACTGCTCTTCAAACTCGGCATCTGTAAGAACGCTGCTGTTTTCTATTTTACCGGTATCGTAATTCAACCAGGAATATTTGTTAGGAATATTAACCCATTGCCCGATAGTAAAATGCAAGTCAGCTTCGTAGGCAGAATAATCCGGCATACCGTCAAGCGATATTTCGGTCATCTCGTTGTTTTTATCTTCTTTATTCGGCACGCATGCCGCAGAAAAGACCAAAAACAAAGCTAAAATAAAAACTAAAGTTTTTTTCATCTGTTTCCTCCGTAAATTAAAAATTACATATGTAAGTCGATGATATTATAAAAGTTGAAACAAAATAGCGATTATGCAACAACAAGAACCGATTACGCTTTTTAACGTAGGTCTTTCTCTGTATTTTACGATAGCTATTGCCAAACTTAACAGCACCGCTCCCGCCGCAGTTACGGTAAACTGAACGGCTCCGGAAACGTATTTTGTAAGCATACTCTGAGGATATAAACATACCGCAGAGCAAACACCTATTGCTATTCCGCAAAGAGCTATTTTTACCGCTATATTCGTATTGTTTGATTTTTCTTCGGTTGCTTTTTCGGCGTAAATCGATTTTTCTATTAAATATATAAGCAACGCGAAAATGCTTCCGCTTAAATACATACAAAAATAAAAGCAATCTTGTCCGTTTGCGCCGACGGCAAAACTTTGAACTTTTACCATGAAATTAAGCAAGCCGTTTGTAAAACATGCTATAAGCGCAAAAATGAGCGGTTTTATACTCTCTTTATTTTGCTTTATTTTTGTATTATTTTGATTATCGGTGGTTTTTTCGCTTTTTTTTAGAGCTTTAAAGTCAAGGTTGCTGAATACGGTTACAAAAGCCATTAAAAGTATTCCCGCAATTTGCAGAGTCGACGCACTTTCGCTTAGAAAAATACACGACAGGCAGACGGGAATAATAAAATTCAGATTTATTATAATTACGGCAAGCGTAACCGAGCCGCAACTCATTGATTTTATCAGATATTTCATCGCAAGATAATTGCACAATCCCGCAACGCACCCGCATATGATATTCGCAACCGAAAAATCAAATCCGTTTATTATGCAAAGTATTGCATACACAGCGATTAAAGGCAGGGTTGACCAGAATGCCATAAGAGATATATCCGATTTAAATCTTTTTATTATGGAAAAGTTTTTATAAAAAACCACTACGACCGAAGAAGCTGTTATAGATAACGTGAATAAAACGGTCTCTATCATTTTTTCCTTCTGAAATCAGGAACTTCAAGCAGAACGCCGCCTAAAGACGCAGACTTTGCAGCTATTATTGCAGGAGCGGCACTTTCTACAGCTTTATAAACGTCCATTAAAGGAGTGGTATCGTTTACGATTGCCTCTGCAAAATACTTTATAGGATAACCGTCTGAACCGCCGTGAGGACTGTTTTTAATAAATTCCTCTGCCTTATCGTCCGCACACGTCCATTCGGGATGTTCGCTCCACCCTTCATCCTTCATCCACATCTTCGGTTTGTCGGTTTCGGTTCTGGAGAACTCAACCGAACCGTACGTTCCTTTAACGTGGTACCAGTGCGCACCCGTTTCGGCTTGTCTGGAATGAGGGCTGGTAAAACCTGCTCTCACGTTAAAAATAACGTCGTTTGAGTTGTACATAATTGCAGATTCAATATCTCTGCACTCAATACCTTCCATAAAGTAACTGTTTTTGCGTGTTCCAAAACATGCTACTTTTTCAATTCTTCCGCCTGTAATGCTAAGCAACGGACTTAGCGTATGCGGCAAATAATAAATAGGATCGGATAATAATCTGTATCTCCAGGAACGTTCGTATTCCGGATTCGAATCAAGTTCGTTCGTGCACGTCTGAACGTGTTCGCCTGTTTTTTTATTAACGAAGAAATCCCACGTTTTTTCATAATGCAAATACTGACCTTCTACCATAAGCAACTTGCCGAACACGCCTTCCTGTGCCATTCTTCTCCATTCGGATATAAAATGCCAGTATCTCGTCTGCTCGGAAAGTTGATATTTCATTCCCGTTTTTTCAACCGTGTTTACAAGCTTCCAACATTCGTCTATATCGGTGCAGCACGGAACTTCCGTCATAACATGCACGCCACGTTCCATTGCGTCGCATGCAATAGTTATCTGATGATCGGGATCTATGGTGACTAAAAGAGCTTCAAAATTGCGCTCTTGCATCATTTTGTCATAATCCTTATATACTTTTACGCCTTTAAATTCGGTAGCCGCAGAATACTTTTTGGCAAGATTTTCGGCTAAGTTGTCGGCTCTGTCACAAATTGCAGTAACTTCTACATAAGGGCACAAAGCATAAGTTTCTAATATACAATCCGCTCTCGGACCTGCCCCGAGAACACCCATTTTAATTCTTCTCATATTTCTTTCCTCTTTTAGTTGATTATTTAACACTGATTGAATATTTGCCTTCAGGTATACAATATTCGTAATAGATTCTGCCGCAAATAGTTTTTTCAACGCATTCTATTATTTGATCGTTTATACGCAGTTCAACTTTGGTTAAAAACTTTAAAACCAACGGACATTCTGCTTTTACGGCAAATTTACCGTTACCTTCGTTTAATACCGACGATTTACTGCGCTTTATCCACCACTCGGTTATCTGATCTTCCGACATGTAAGCGACGTTTTGCGTTTTTGCGTATTTTAACGTTTCGTCAACCGCGGAAACGGAAGCTATACTATCGAGCGTAAAATAAGTAGGATGAATAAATATATTGTTTATTAAACCAAATTCTTTGGCAAGCTCCGCCTGCCTTTTTATTCTTTCGGCATCTTCGCCGTTTCTCAATCTCGGTTCGTAAAAAACAATTTTAAGCTCGGGAATATCGTATAACTCGTTACCGTGAGCCGCGTCGTCAAGCGGTCTTGTAGGATAAGAAGTTCCGAATGCAAAGCCATAATCGTTCATGGCGTTTATATCAAAAAGATTAGTCTTTATGCCTATACTATGCATCGTTCCTTTTAGCCCGAGTTCGTTATACCACCTTGCCGTTTCGCCGAACCCGTTATATATGAACCAGTGCGTATTACAAGTTTTTGGATTTTCGCGGAATTCTCTTTTATACAGTTCGACCTGCTCTTTCATAGCTTTTTCATCGTAACCGTACGTTTTATCGGTTATAAAATCAAAATGCAATGAAAATTCCATTCCTTTCTTTTTAAGATCTTCGTAAACCGCAGAACTTATGGTAAACTTCTTTTTATCAACGGGCTGCATATGAACGTGATACGGCAAATTTCTTTCGCGCATTACGTTATTTGCGGTAATAAGTTCTTCTCCGCAATGATCTTCGTCGCCGGAAAAATAAAGTACGTAATCCGAAGGCTTTCCGTTTTGAATCGGAAGCTGATGAATATACGGCAAATTCGATTCAGGCGCAATCATTCCTTCGATAAATCTCAGATATAAATCGATTACCGGCAAATAAAAATCATCGGTTGCGTCTACTATGCAAGAATCACCCGTACGTTTATAACCGTCGCCGTCCAAATCCTCGTATACGGGACGACCTTGCGCTTTATACCATATAGTTTTTAGCAATGAAAAACTAAAAAATATTACTTTCCCCTTGCCATAACTACGCTCAAAAACTATAGGAATGCCTTGCTCTTTCAGCGTTGCTATTATTTTTACTTCAGGCATATCATCAATCGAACGCTTATTTAAAATATCGCTAAGTATCGGCAAAGGATAATTCCTGTATTTTTCCGGCATATATTCCGAATTTGCTACAAAATGTCCGTTTACGGAAAATTCGCTTTCGGATTTTATTCTGCCTATGGTTTTTATTCCGCATAAATCGTCTACACCGACGGTATTAAAAAAGACTACCGTGCCGCCTTTTTCGGCAAAAACACTAAGCTTTTCAATGGAGTTCGAATAATCACGCTCGCCTGCAAACAGAACGGCTCCTTTACAATCGTCTTGCAAAATTTCGCTTTCGTTAATCTTATTTGCGCTTAATCCGATCAAACAAAATAATTCCGGAAAAAAGCAATCCGCATCGTTTTGGCTTTTAACCGCGTGCTTATTTGTTAAATAAAAAACATTCGTCATACCTGAATTCCTCATTATATAACTTTATTTATCAGAATTATATAACTTTATTTATCAGACGCTATATCTGAAAAATTAATTTTCCCTCATATTTTATCACTTAAAAACTCCGCAGTCTATACCAAATTAGACATCTGATTTATGAATTCGGAGCAAAAAAAACGTTTTTTCTTTTTTTTATTTTAAAAAAGCATTGACAAAAACATAAAAATGTTTTAAATTAAAAATATGAACGGCATATACGAACCTATAAAACCACATTCAAAAATCAACATAATTTCCATATACTCGTTTTACAACCTATGTTTCCCTAAAAACTTCAGGTTTGACGGCGAACGCCACAACTTTTGGGAGCTGGCATACATCGTAGACGGAGAAGTGGGTATTACAAGCGAAGAAGAACTATATTCCTGTAAAGCCGGCGATTTGATTATTCATAAACCTAATGCATTTCATACCTGTTGGAATATTCATAAATCAAATATGAAAATTTTTACTATTACGTTTAACGGCAACGGATTAGATTCTACGCTTTTTCACGGAAAAATTAAGTTAGACGCTAAAGATCGCGAGTTAATAGACGCACTGATTGAAGAAACAAAACAGTGTTTTCACGAAACCGACGGCGAATATTATTATAACTCTTTACAATACGAACAATTAAAGGTTGAAAAAGACTTTCAGATTTTAAAAAACTATTTGGAAATTCTTTGCATTAAAATAGGCAAGTACGCCGAAAAACTTAACATTCATCTGGAAAATCACAGCGAACAAGCTTTAAAATACAAAAAAATTGTATTGTATTTAAATAAAAACGTCAGATTAAACCTGACGATAGAAAAAATATCAAAAGATTTGTTTGAATCTCCAAGTAATTTAAAAAGATTATTTCATAAATTTGCAAACTGCGGAATAATCAATTATTATAATAATCTTCGCATAGACTATGCGATTAAACTCTTATGCGAAGGAAAACGCATGAATGAAATAGCAAACGAAATGAATTTTTCGTCGCAAAACTACTTTTCGTCGTTCTTTAAAAAACATATGGGTATTGCCCCTATTGCCTATCAGAAAAAAATAACAGTACACTAATCAATTCATTTTTTAATTATAAAATAATGTATAAAAAATATATAAAAACCGGTGCCGCACAGATATCGACACCGGTTTTTATGTAGATTTATAATTTTAATTTTTTATAACTTATTATAAATTTTCCTTACTTAATGTAAGAAGATTTTACGCCTGAATATTTAGATTGTTTTAAAAAATCCCTTTTGACTCCTGCTCGGCTTTACGTTTTAGCCAGCATTTGCGGCACATTGCTTCGTATCGGTCGTTGCCGCCAAGCACTACTTGTTCGCCTTTATAAACGATATTGCCCTTATCGTCAAACCGCGCGTTTACGGTTGCTTTAGCTCCGCATTTGCAAACAGATTTGATTTCGGTTATAGATTCGGCTATTTCAAAAAGGCGGCGACTGCCTTCAAATAAATGCGTGGTAAAATCCGTGCTTAAACCAAAACAAAGTACGGGTATTTTTTTATTCATTACTATATCGGCAAGTTCGTCCACCTGCTTTGCGGTAAAAAACTGACACTCGTCGGCAATTATAACGTCGGAATCGGAAAATTTTTCTTCATATAGGTCGTAAATATTCATATCCGGCGTTATTACGGTCGCTTTTGCCTTTAAGCCTATGCGCGAAACAACCATATCTGCGCCGTCGCGCGTGTCTATAGAAGGTTTTATGAGCAGAACCTTCATGTTTTTTTCTTCGTAATTGAATTTAGTTATAAGGGCTTGAGCCGTTTTTGAACAGCCCATCGCCCCGAATTTAAAATATAATTTTGCCATTTTCTTTCGTTCCCTGCTTCACGTTGATAAAATAAATATTGCCTTTGCAGTTAAATTAAAACGTCTATTTAACTCGCGCCAAAATAAGCGGACGTTTTTCAGGCTGAGTTCCGCCCAAATGCGTGCTTTGTAAAAACTTTTGCTCGGAACTATCGAAAAGTTCCTGCTTATCGGTATACAAAACGGCTAAAACGTCTCCTTTTTTAACGTAGTCGCCCGTCTTTTTCTTTAAAATTATTCCCGCGGAATAGTCGATAACGTCTTCTTTGGTATTTCTGCCGGCACCTAAAAGAAGGCTTGCTATGCCGTAGCCTTCGGTATCGACGCTACTGATATAACCTTCTTTTGAGGATATAATCTCACGCTCAAATTTTGCCTTTTTAAATAAATCGGGATTTAAAATAAGCTGCTCGTTGCCGCCTTGCGCCTTTACCATTTTTATTAAAGTATTTAAAGCCGCGCCCGATTCAAGCGAGTTTTTTACCATTGCGCGACATTTTGCCATACTCCCTTTTTTTGCCAAAAACAGCATATTAGCAGCAAGCTCCGTGCAGATAAACGTAAAATCTTCGGGACCGTGACCGTTAAGCGTGGCAATAGCTTCTTTTACTTCCAAAGAATTACCTATCGCATTGCCGAGCGGAATATCCATATCGGTAATAAGCGCAAGCATCTCTTTACCTGCATTTTTGCCTATATCCACCATTATACGGGCAAGTCTTTTACTGTCCGCTACCGTTTTCATAAACGAGCCGCTGCCCGTTTTTACGTCTAAAACAATACAATCGTCATCGGCGGCAAGTTTTTTACCCATAATGCTGGAAGCTATTAAAGGCATGCTGTCCACCGTAGCGGTAACGTCGCGAAGAGCATACAGTTTTTTATCGGCAGGCGCAAGTTCGGCGTTTTGCCCGACAATAGCAATTCCTACTTCGTTTACGATTCTTTCAAATTCTTCAACGGGAAGATCCGTTTTAAATCCGTCGATAGCTTCGAGTTTGTCAATCGTTCCGCCGGTATGTCCTAACCCTCTGCCGCTCATTTTTGCAACTTTTACGCCGAGCGACGCCACGATAGGCGCAACCACAAGGCTGGTTTTATCGCCTACGCCGCCTGTGGAATGTTTATCTACTCTTATACCTTTTATATTTGAAAAATCAAGTTTTTCACCCGAATCGCGCACGGCGAGCGTAAGATATGTGGTTTCTTCGGTAGTCATTCCGCGAAAATATATTGCCATACACAGTGCCGAAGCCTGATAATCGGGAATCTCGCCGCTGACATAGCCGTGAATAAAAAAATCTATTTCTTCGCGCGATAACACTCCGCCGTCACGTTTCTTTTTTATTATATCGTACATTCTCATGTTAATATCCTGCCTATAAAAAGTTGTGTCTTAAAAACATGTGCCGCTTACATATTGTTTTTGGTAAAAAACAGGGGCAAAAGCTGCTCTAAGCGGTACTTCACTAAGTTATCCGGCGTGCCTAATATAACGATAAAATCTTTATCGCAAAACTCGGTCATTACCTGACGGCAAATTCCGCAAGGCGAACAATCGTTATCGGGTTGGTCTTTTCCGCCGGCAACGGCGATTTTTTCAAATTCGGTTTCGCCTTCGCTTACGGCTTTAAAAATCGCCGTGCGTTCGGCACAGTTTGTAGCGCCGAAAGACGCGTTTTCGATATTACATCCCAAAAACACTTTGCCGTTTTTGCATAAAAGAGCAGCTCCGACTTTATAATTCGAATAAGGCGTGTAAGCCATACTTCTCGCTTTAACAGCAAGTTCCATAAGTTCTCTGTCAGTCATTTTTCCCCTTTTAAAAAAGTTTTTTGCGCGCCATACAGGACTTTAATGTTTTTGCCTTAAGCGCGCGAAATCACCTTTTATATTTTTTTTAATTAACCTTTTTATATTATTTTTTAATTAACCTCAAAAAGCTTTCGCCCTTTGTTTCGCCCTGATTTAGCCCTAAATATTCAAGCACGGTTGCGGAAATATCTGCAAAGCTCGAACGAGTTTTTAAATCTACACCCTGCTTTATGTCGCTTCCGTATGCGAGCATGGGCGTGTACTCGCGGGAGTGATCGGTTGACGGAGTACCGGGATCGCAACCGTGGTCTGCCGTTATTATAAGCAAATCGCCTTCGCGCATATTGTCTAAAAATTCCTTTAAATGCTTATCGAAAGCGGTCATTGCCGAAGCATAGCCGACTATATCGTTACGATGCCCGTAAAGCATATCGAAATCAACAAGATTTGTAAAGCAAAGTCCTTTAAAATCCTGTTTTTGCTTTTCAAGCGTTATTCTCATGCCGTCGTCGTTGCCGTTCATATGGTTGCTTTCGGTTAAGCCGCGGCCTGCAAATATATCGTAAATTTTACCTACCGATATACAGTCAAATCCTGCGTCCTTTATAACGTCGCACATGGTTACGGCAGGCGGATCAAGCGAAAAATCGTGCCTGTTAGAAGTACGCGTAAACGGATAAGAGCCCGTAAACGGACGAGCGATAACCCTGCCGACTCCGTTTTTGCCGCAGAGAATTTTTCTGGCTATGCGGCAATATTCGTAAAGCGTTTCTACCGGCACGACGTCTTCATGCGCGGCAATCTGGAACACGCTGTCTGCCGAAGTATAGACTATGAGCGCACCCGTTTTTATATGCTCTTCGCCGTAAACCTTTATTACTTCCGTTCCCGAATACGGTTTATTGCATAACGTTTTTCTGCCCGTTTGTCTTTCAAATTCGTCGATTATCTCTTTGGGAAAACCGTTCGGATATGTCGGGAGCGGCTGTTTTGAAACAAGCCCTGCAATTTCCCAGTGTCCGATAGTGGTATCTTTACCCATAGATTGCTCTGCCATTCTGGCAAAGCACGCGAGCGGTTTTTCAACTCCGCCGCCTACGCCTTCTATATTGAAAAGTCCGAGTTTTTCAAGCTCCGGACAATTAAAATGTGCGTCGTTCCTTATGGTTTTTAAAGTATTGCTGCCTTCGTCATGCCAAAGGTTGGCATCGGGTAGTTCGCCTATCCCCATGCTATCCAAAACGATTAAAAATACTCTTTTATCTGTCATTCTAATTCTCTTTTTATACCTTTTTACTTTTTACGCAAGCTTAAGCTTTGCAACTTGTTAAAACTTTACAGTTTATTTTAACCCTGCAGCTTAATTTCACTTTTTAAGCGAGTTCAAGCGCGATTTCCATCATTTTAGTGAAAGAATTTTGTCTTTCTTCTGCAGTAGTGTTTTCTTCGGGATAGATAAACGAATCGCTTACCGTGCAAATGCAAAGCGCGTGTTTGCCTGCGCGAAGCGCGTTGCAATAAAGTGCGGCTGATTCCATTTCTACACCCAAAACGCCCATTTTTGCCCAGTCCATACCTGAATTTGCGTCATCATAGAACATATCCGAAGAGAAAATGTTACCTACTTTAAAATTGATTTTTTCTCTTTCGCAAATTTCGGCGGCGCGCTTTAACAAATTAAAATCCGCTATAGGACAAAAAGTACCCGGAAGATTGTACTGCGAAGCGTAATTTCCGTTGGTACATGCGCCCATTGCAAGAATAATATCTTTTGCGTGAAGGTCTTTATCGAAACTTCCGCATGAGCCTACTCTTATTATATTTTCAACATCGTAAAAATTAAACAATTCGTAAGAATAAATTCCGATAGAAGGTTGTCCCATTCCCGATGCCATTACGGAAACGCGTTTTCCTTTATAATATCCGGTATAACCGTTTACGCCGCGAACGTTGTTTACTAAAACTTTATTTTCTAAAAAAGTATCGGCAATAAATTTAGCGCGAAGCGGATCGCCCGGCATTAAAACGGTCTTTGCAAAATCATCTTTTTTCGCTGTTATATGTGGGGTTGGTATAGGCATAATTTTATCTCCTTATAACTATATTTTTTATTTTAATCAACCAAGAGTTACACAAAAAAGTGTGGCTATAGGTCGATTATCGACTATTTCAAGTTTTCTTCTTTTACTATTTTAACTATTCTGCTGGTGCCAAGTCTGTCGGCTCCCAAAGCGATAAATTCTTCGGCATCGGCAATGGTCTTTATACCGCCGGCGGCTTTTACTTTTACGCCTTTGCCGACGTTTTTAACTAAAATTTCAACGTCTTTTGCGGTAGCTCCGCTCGTTGAAAAACCTGTGGAAGTCTTTATGTAGTCTGCTCCGCCTAAGGTTACAAGTTCGCACATTTTTATTTTTTCTTCGTCGGTTAAAAGGCAAGTTTCGATAATTACCTTTAAAATTTTATTACCGCAAGCGGCTTTTATTTGCTTTATTTCGTTTAAAACGTATTCGTAATTTTTAGCTTTAAGTTCGCCGATATTTATAACCATATCGATTTCGTCGGCACCTTCTGAAACGGCGGTTTTTGTTTCAAAAACCTTAACGGCAGTGGTATTGTAGCCGTTAGGAAAGCCTATTACGGTACAGATGGCGAGTTTATCCCCTACGTACTCTTTGGCTTGCTTTACAAAGCAAGGCGGAATACAAATCGAAGCCGTGCCGTATTTTATGCCGTCATCCGCAAGTTTTTTAATATCTTCAAAAGTTGAGGTCTGGTTTAAAAGAGTGTGGTCGCATTTGCTTAAAATATCGTTTATATTCATAAAAAATCTCCTTAAAGGCGAATCAATTTTTTTCAGCCTTTATATTGTACCACAATTCGTTTACATTTTCAATACAATTTTGAAAATTTACCGAAAGAAAACACAAATCTTTTTTTTAATAGCTTTCTGACTTACAAAAACCGCCAAAAAATATATAAATTATGCCGAATTAGGTTTATTTAAACTAATTCGGCATAACTATTTAAACGCTTTTATAAAGCGTTATATTTTGTTATCTTAATTCGGGGAACTGCCCTTCGGTGAAAATCCAAACACTGCTATCCAAATATAATTGCATTTGCTGGAATGCAATACTTTTTAACTCTTCTTCACTTTTTCCCGTATACCAGTCAGTATCCCATTGAATATTTGTACCATGTAACCCATCTTTTAATCTTGAATCTTCAAAATAATATATATTTAAAAAACTATTATTACTTTCACTGCCGCAAAAACGGCCGAAGAAACTATAATCTCTTTCTGCGCCGGAATAGTTCCCTCTCGCATAAACATCGCCAAACGTAAATACGTCAACTACATATCCATCTCCAGTACAATTATATATACTCGCAGCAAATCCACCGGCTTTAACACTTCCTGTCTTATTCCTACCCGTAACATTTCCTGTAGCATAACAAAACTGAACTTTACTTTGGAAAAGGTAGCCTATTAAGCCACCAACTAAAACGCTACTCGAAGCCCCTGTAGCTTCAGCCCATACGTTGCATTTTGAATAACAATTTTTAATATTCGACAATTTTTCTTCATTATATTTATTTAGCTTTTCGCAATAACCAATTAAACCACCGACATTTATATTCGACGAATTTTCAGAAGCTCTTGATTCAATATTACCTTTGCTTAAACTTCGTGTAACTTCTCCTCCAGAGTTCCAACCAATTAAACCGCCGATTCGAGAACTTTTTGCTGTTGTAGAAAATGTACCTATTATCGCCTTACACCTTTCAATAATGCCACGATTTAATCCAACTAAGCCACCACCAAGTATAAAATATGTACTACTAATTGAAATAGCTTTGCTCGTATTTACAGTACAATTAATAATTTCAGAATTTTCATTATTTCTTCCACATACAGTACCACAATAAACATAATCTGATCCAGAGATTTGAATTGAAACATTAGTAAACGTAACATTTTTTATTGTTCCGTAATTATTACTAATAAATCCATAATATTCAATGTTATCATTAGTTCTTATGTTTAAATTAGAAATACTAAAATTATTTCCATCAAAACATCCATGAATTTCAGGTATAGGCGTCCATATTGAAGTTCCCAAATTGATGTCGTTAAGTAATTTAAAATCATTTTGATAAGCATATCTGATATTTCTTAAGTGCCGTGCGCATGCTATACCATATGGATCCCCGTCTCGCCCATCTCCGTTATAAAAATGCGTATTTATAACCGTTCTATAAATAAACGATTGAGATGTGGATTGATTACCATCTGAAAACCTTATAACATATGAACCTCCACTAATCACTATATTTTGGACACTTGCACTACTTGCTTCCGGTACGTCATAATAATTTCTAATTCTTGAATTTATTGTAATAGGTTTATTATCACACAACATATTAACTTCAAAATTTATATCTACAGACAAATTGTTTTTATCGGAAAATACTGGACGTATTCTTACTCCGGCATCATTGTTTTCTATTACGAAATTTATATAAAGTGGCATAATGTATATTTTTAGTGACACTTCTGCATTGGAAGTGTAATACAAATATACTTCGTCCCCAACACTGCAATCTCGCAAATTTAATCTATCTCCTGTTAAAAGATTGTTACTTACTGTTATAGGACAATTTGCGTTGGAAACCTCGCTATTTATGATTTCACGCAGCTGAACGGAAACAACGGTTTGAGGAATAAATGCATTATCTCCCGATATCAGTTCTCCGTCCACTATCCATTCGTATATGGCGTCACTTAAAGAAACTTTAAATTCAGTTCCGCCTTGCCCGAAAACCGCGCAAATAGTTTGCATAGGCTGTATCGTAAACCTATATACATTATAATTTACAGCCGAGGTATTAGTTAAAGTTAAAGCTCCGTATTGATTATAAGCCGAAAATGAACTTGCAGGAGTGGTTGCATTGTAATAAGCAAATACTGTGTATGTTTTGTCTGTATTTGTGTTGTTGGTAATAGTGTAAGCACGTATTTGCGAAGCTGATGAAGCAAGTTTTTCGGATTCAACTAAAACGCCGGAAATATCATCTACACGAGTAAAAGATATAGGAATTGTTCCACTGCTACCGCCTTTGAGATATACGCTTACTTTTTCCTGTGCGTTAAAATATGCAACGTACATATAATTATCGCTTGGGAAAGCATGCTTTAAAAGAGTTTTTCCGTTGCTTGACACAGTTATGTTTTTGGGAATTTGTATTGCGTAAAAACCACTGCTTTGCGCCTTTAATGTAAATGCCGCACTGCCGCTATACTGAATTGTTGTGCTTGCAGTTATTTCGTTTGACGGCGTTATAATTATTTTTGCATTAGTATTAAGCGGCTTAACTTTTAAATAATAAGTCTTTCCACGTTCCATATAATAATTTAATAAGTTTGCGAAAGAATCTTTTTCAATAAGTCCGGATTCGTTATATTTATAAATTTGCACCTGTGCATTAGTAAGCGATATTTTACGATTTCCGTCATAATCGGGTTGATATTTGTAAAGCTTATAATTTATCCAATCGTCGGTTTCGTCAAAAGAAACGTTTGAATCATAAGAATAAGGTATTTGTAATTCTTCGTCATCTTCGATCGGCTCTACATTGTTTGAAGAATAACCATATAATAAGCTATTACCTATAAAGTTTACTATATCGGCATTCATAGTTTCAAGGTTATGCCCTACGGGTACGTTATTTACACTTCGGTTTGAGGTAACGTCTGAAGCCGACATTACTTTTATGTAACGAGAAAATCCAGAATATGTTACTCCGTCTACGAAACCATAGCCAAGTTGAGAATCGGTATCTATAAATAAATCATCTGCAATTAAAAGATTGCCGTTTACATTTTTAACTAATTGCAGAATATTTCTATAAATATTTATATCAACCTCCGTCCAACTATTTTCCACACCTACAAGATCAGAAATTGTGTTTACTCCGAAGAAATTTAAAACCGTCGCTAAACCGCTCACAAAATTTACGGCAAATTCTACCAATCCGGGAACAGTATCGGCAAACTGTATTACTTTTTGCAAAACCTTACTGATATCGGCAGAAATAAATCCTGAAACAGTGGGATCTGTTAATATCTTACTAACAAAAAACAAATCGACCATACTTCCGATAGCTATAACGTTTGCCCTGATTCCTTGTGAATAAACGGTGTTCCAGGCATCGCGAACTTCGGTTGCGGAAGTTGTTAAAGCGGCTTCTTGCGGATCGCTTGGATCGGTTTCAGATAAAATATCCTTCATTCCCTGCGGTTTAGATACGTCTGCATTTTCAAGCATGCCCGCAAAAACAAGTATCTGATCGATTGAACCCAGACGAGAACCACGATAAGGCGTACCCATGCTTATAACCTTATCCACATTATAAGGATGCTCTGTGGCATACATTAAATTTATTACACCGCCACGGGAATGCCCTACAAGATTGTATATAGGTAAAAAACCTGTTAAAGCCTTGTATTGTAAAGATACGTCGTCCAACAATTCGTGAAACTCATCATACACAACTTTATGCCCTTCAACAGGCTTTGAAGCTTCGTATATAAGTATAATGTGCTTAGAGGCGTCATCAATAATTTCTACTATATTTGACCGGTCATAATTAGTATTAGAAAGTTTATAAAATGTTCGAGTAGTCACATCTGTTATTTTGTTATAAAAATATCTGGCATAATATATATTCACACCGCCGTTTGCTTCAGTTTGACTTATTATTTTGCTTATTATAGAGGCGTCATTTGGAGCAAAACCACCGCCGGTATTACTAAAATTAGCAGGATTTCCGCCATAACCGTGTGTTAAAACGGTAATTTTGGGTGTAATATTTTCGTAATCAGATTTTTTATTAGCTCCATTATATGGGATATTCAAATCCTGATAAATTTTTGTTGCCTGATGAGTTGAAATTACAGCGTCAGCCTTAGCTTTTTTGCTTACTACAGGATAAACAAAAACAACGGTAATAGCAATTATTAGTGCAATAATTACAAGGTTAGTGCGTTTTTTCATTTCATTTTCCTCCAAAGTGAAATTTTAATATAAACAGATTAAAAATTAACCGATAAGAATATTTTTTAGTTAATTTAAAATCCATTTAGCATAAAGTACGGTTTCCTGAAATATTACTTTTTCGTCCTCATCAATTTTTATTTCAGGCAAAGTATCGTTTTCAAAATCCCATTTATTCACGCATTCAGCTTCTTTGTACCACCCGTCAAATGTGTATCCTTTTCTTATAGGATCAGGAGGTATTATTTGTATCCTGCTATCATATTCCAGATAGTTATCTTCGTTTCTTTTCCAGTCTGTTTTTCTGTATTGCGTATTATATCTTACTCCTTGAATTATACAGTTAACATTTATTCCTCCAGCAAAGCTAAAATTCCCATTATCATTCACCCATTTAGCCATACTTTTTCCTATTGAGTAAAATTCGTGATCTATACAATAATATTTGCATTTTGCGCCTTCGTAATTTAAATAATATACAACATTTGCTTTACGAAATGTTGCCCCTTGAAACTTTGAAACATAATATTCATAATACTCGTTTGGCACAGTTGCCCCACGTTTTATATTTTCTATGTTTTTTGTTATTATATGGCAATTTATATCACAACCCCTTATTCCGTCATATATACGCTTTACCGTATATGGAATAAACATTCTTTCTCTATCATAATCTATTCGTCCAAGCTCAGCCATTCCATGCGTTTGATAGCCTATCTGTACCACCGGTATATTATTGATACTTTCCGGAAAAAAAACATAATTTCTTTTTTTTGAATCATCTTTCAACTCGCCAACAGCACATTCTTTGTGTATTGTTTCATCTAAATATTCACAATACCAAATTTCATTTTCGTCAATCATTCTGACCTTATCCCAATGATTTTCTTCACAGGCGGACAGTATACTTAAGCTAATTACAAAAAGTATTACTGCAATAATTCGTTTAAAATTTAAATACATTTTTTTGTCCTCTTTTTTCATTTTTATTTCCTCCATATTTTTTTTATTTAATTTAAAATCCATTTAGCATAAAGTGCGGTTTTTTGAAATTGTGTAAAAAAAGCACAACGCCCTTGGATTTTTAACGTTGTGTAAGAATAATACATTGGAATGCCCTCCTTTATTATCTATATGTTTTATTTTTTTATCTATAATATTTTATTTTGAGGGTATCGTTTTATATTGTTTTATAAAATTTATTTAGATAATTTATCTTTTAGGTTTTTTTTTCGTTTAGATAATAACATAAGAAGAATGCTTTGTCAATACCATTTTTAAAATTTTTTAGGCATTTGCCAAATACAGTAATTACAAACTAAAAATAGCCAAAAAACATGGTAAAAAATTTTAATTTGTGTTACAATATATGCGATATGATAAAACTAAGAGATTACCAGACCGAATGCGTGGACGCAATAAACGCACTTGAACGCGGAAGCGCGCTTGTTTCGATGGCGACGGGACTTGGAAAAACGGTCGTTTTTTCGCATATAAAGCGGCACGGACGAGTGCTTATAATTTCACACCGCGAAGAATTAGTGCATCAACCGCTTAAATATTACGACTGCACTACCGGCGTTGAACAAGGCGCGGAAAGCTCGCACGGAGAAGAAGTAATTTCCGCAAGCGTACAGTCGCTTATTAAAAGGCTCGACAAATTTGCACCCGATTATTTTGATATTATAATAACCGACGAGGCACACCACGCCGCAGCACCGAGTTATAAAACTATTTATTCGCATTTTAAGCCGCGCGTTCATATAGGTTTTACCGCCACACCTAACCGCGGCGATAAAGTCAGGCTTGACGACGTGTTTGAAAAAATAATTTTCAGCCGCGATTTAAAATGGGGAATCGAACACGAATGGCTTACCGATATAAAATGTTTAAGAGCGGAAGTAGAGTTTGACGTAAGAAACGTAAAACGGCGACTTGGCGATTTTGTTACGGGTGAGCTTGATAAAGCGGTAAATACGCAGAACGCAAACGGTCAGGTTGCAGAAATTTACAAAAAATATGCGCGCGGGCAGACGCTTATTTTTGCGTCTTCCGTTTCGCACGCAGAAAACATTGCGTCTTTGATACCCGGAGCGGTAGCAGTAAGTCAAAAGACCAAAAACAGACAGGAGCTTTTAAATGCGTTTACAAGCCGCAAAATAAATTGCCTTGTAAACTGTATGATTTTTACCGAAGGCACTGATTTGCCGCTTATTGAAACGGTAATTATAGCGCGCCCTACCCAAAGCGCGAGCCTTTATGCGCAAATGGTGGGACGCGGGCTAAGAAAAGCCGAAGGCAAAAAATATTTAACGCTTATAGACTGCGTCGGAGTCAGCGGCGACCTTGAAATTTGCACTGCGCCTTCGCTTATGGGTTTAGACCTTAAAAACATACCCGAGTACAGAAAAAATATGCTCTCCGGCGGAATGATAACGCAGATGAGCGGACTTATAGACGAGGCAACGGACTGTCCCGAAGTCTGGATAACAAACGTTAAAGAAGTAAGACTTTTTGCCGAAAAACAAGGCGTTAAAACCAGAAAAGTGAACTGGTCAAAACGCCCGAACGGCGACCTCGTGTATCAGTTTGCGTGCGGCGACCGTATAGGCATTAAAGCTATTGACGAGCTTGGTAAAACCTGCGTTATGCAGTACTATTTCAGCGATCGCATGCAAAAATTTATATATAAAGAAACGCCTTGCGATAATCTGCAAAGCGCGCTTGACATGAGCTACGATATTTTTTCAAGCCGCTATGCAGACGAGCGAAAGCTTTGGGATTTAACCTCTTCTTCCGCCTGGCAATACGAAAAAGCAAGCGAAAAACAGATAGAATTTATTAACGCAAAGCTCTCTTATGAGGACAAAAAGCATATAGATTTAACAAAGCTTACGAAAGGAGAAGCGGCTGAAATTTTAAATATGCTGCAAATAAGGAATTTAAAGCCCGCCGACCTTTACCGTATGCACCGAAAAACCGCAACCGATAAACAAAACCGCGAGGCGGAAAACGAAGTTTTTAAAAAGCTTAAAATAAGGCGTTTATTAACCGGAAAATACAAAGGCAAATATTACGCCGTGCGCCACGTTACCGACCTTGTTTTAACCGACAGCTGGGATATAGCAAGTGAAACTATTGCCGAACTTAATAAAAACAACGAAAAACAGTGCCGCTATAAAAGCTTTTTAACCATAAAACAAGCCGAAGATTTTTTACGCGGAAACAACTGAAACAACAAAAATAAAAATCAAAAAACGGAGCAATCTTTTTAACGATTACTCCGTTTTTTATATATTTGCTTTTATTTTACGCTTAATTTTTAAGCCATGGTCCATTTTTCGCCGTTCCAGACGAAAGTTATGTCACGGTCAAAAAGTATCGACGTGTTGTGCAGCATAGCTATCGATCCCGCTTTTATTACGAGCGTAGGAACGCTGTATTCTTCGGTTGTTGCGGTTGAAAACGCACCCTGAATACGAATATGCGCGGGCGAATCTTTTAACGCGTTAACAACAATTTGTATACCGTTGGATAAAACGTTCATGTGGCTTGCATCAACCGATACGTCGCCGTCCCATAAATCGCGATCGAATCTCAGCTGAATTGAACCTGAGTTTTCGGGCCAAGATACGGCTACCGTTTCGGGCGTAGAAACTAAACTCCATCTGTCATGAACGGAACTGTAAGCGAGCATATAGTCTTTATTAAAGACGTACGCTTTACCCGAAACAGATATAAACGAACCGCTCTTTATGGTAATTACGGGTACTCCGTAGAATTCGTCCGCCTGCGGTTGACCAAACGAAAGCGCGAGTTTTTTAACCGATGAATGCCATCTTATTTCGCCGAACGTTAAAGCCGTTCCGTTTGCAAACGCTTTTACGCCGCTTGCGTCAAATACAGTCTGATCGGCTTCGTTTATATTGTCAAACACGATTTGAATTGTGCCGGCCTGTGACCAGTCGGTTTTTGCAAACGAGAGTTCGCCTGAAACGGCGCACCAGTTGTAAGTGCCGTATCCGTCGTTCGCTTCGCCTGCAAAAATTGCAGTATAACCGCCGGACACGCCGTAAACCATGCCGTTTCCGCTTAATGTAGTGCCTGATTCGATGCGCAGAACGTCGCCTTTTACGAGCGTTGAAAACGCACCGTAAATATTGATTTTTGTATTGTCGTCGGTAGCGTAAGCATCGGTAACGACGAACGCTTTTCCGTTTACGGTTATAATAAAGCTGCCTGCTTTAAGCTGAGTATCTCTTGCGTATTCCGTTGCCGACGCAAATTTAACCTGAATCAAATCTTTATTTGCCCAAGAAATTTTTTCGACTTTCAACATACCCTTTAACTCAATCCAGTCGGTTCCGTCAAGAGTTATGCTTGCATATTCTGCGTCGCCGCTTATGAATCTGCCGATACCTTCCGGTATAACGCCGAGAGTTGTAAACGCGCCTAATTCGCTGCAATCATACGAGAGTTCGGTCGTATGGTCTACTATTTCGCCGTCCTTTATTATTGCGTAAAAACTTGCGTTTTCAACAGCATCCCACGAAATGGTTTTATTTGCGTTATCAACGCGAATTTCAGATATTTTATCGAGTTTTACTTCGCTTGCAAGATATCCGAGCGTAAACGTGATACTGCTTGACGAAGAGCCGTTAAATACATAAACCAAACCGTTTTTAGCCGCGTCGGTGATGTCTAAAGTAAGATATTGCCACGATCCGTCGAACGTAACGTCAAGCTTTTCGTACATCCAGCCTTTTCCGTCGGCATCGATAACTCTGAACTTTTCAAACGAGACGGGATTGCCTTCAGTAGTTGTGACTTTGTATTTTAAAACGTATTTGCCGCCTTTACCCGATATATCGTTTGCAAATCTGATTCTGAACGCAGTACATGTGCCGCCGTTCCACAAATCTGCTACCGTAACGGCAACGCCTTCGTCTTGCTTATATTCGCTGCTGAATTCGCCTTTTTCGACATATTCTACGACAACCGAGGGAACTACGGTATCCATGAGCTTTTCATAGCCGTTTATATAATTTGCAAGGTATCCGTCTTCAAGAAAGAAGTCGCCCGTGCATGCAAGGGTATATTCGCCGTCTACAGTAGCAACGCCGTCGCCTACGGCTTTAACTTCTGTTTCGAGATAGCCTTTTGTTGTAATGATATAAGAGGTTGCATCGAAAACTTCGCTTTCTGCGCCGTTGATTCTTACAACATAACCGACAGCATCCGTAACAGCCGACCACGAAAGAACGTTTCCGCTTACGGTTATACCCGTAACGTTTTCTAATATAGTTCTGGAGTCAAAACGAATTGAAGCCGTGTCACCGTTAAATATAGTTTTGCCGTTACCTTTAGCGTATACGGTAACCGTGCCGGAAGCTCCTGCGGGATATGCATATTCCGTAACGGAAGCGTCAAGTTCTACTTCTGCTCCGTCGTTTACTTTTACAACGTATCCGCATGCGTTATCAACTGCGTCCCATTTAACTTTTCCGTTTTCGGCATCGATAGCAAGTGCGGGCGAGCCGAGCTTAACAGCAGGCGCAATATAATCGAACGAGAATGTAATTTTTCTTTCGCCTATATCGATATTGTTGCCGTCTACTCTGTTAAGATAGATAAATTCGATACCCGTGATTTCGCCGAAGTTGTTACCCGATAAATCGAGAACGTATTGAGTTTTGCCTTCCGAAACGGTAATTTCGCCAAGTTGAACGCGATTTTCAAGCGACCATACTCTGAGCGTTTTACATTCGCTTTCGATAGTGACGTTCATACCAAGCACTAAGTATTTAACGCCGTTTAAGTTTACCTTATTCGGGAATCTTACCGCCACCGCGGTGCATATGCCCCACGCGCCTTTACCTACTACCGTGGTAAACTTGCCGTTTTCGTAAGTATTTGTGAGCGAAACGGGCGTGTATCCCATTGACGCGTTATTATCTTCGAGTTTGACGTCGGCAGATACGAGATAATCGTAAAGGTCGCTGTTAAACGACGCATATTCCCCGTCGCGCGCTTTAAGACCGTAAATTGCGAACGATTCTTCGGAATCGAAGTATGCTATATCGTCGCCCACTGCCTTAACTTTAACCGTTCCGCTGCCGGAAGGTAACGTGTAAGATGTTGTTTCGATATAATGAGTTTCTTCGTTTAAGGTGATTTCATAGCCGGTTGCGTGTTCCACTTCGTCCCACCAAACGCTTCCGTCTTCGTTATCTACAGTTATAGCGGGAGCGGAAAGTTTAGTAACGGGTACGATATAATCAAACGTGAACGTAAGCTTGTTTTCGCCCATATCCTGATTTTTTCCGTTTACTTTATTCAAATAAACAAACTGGAAGCCGCTGAGTTCGTCTATACCGGAAACGTCGATAAAATAACGCGTAACACCGCTTTCAACGGTGATTTTGCCGAGTTGTTTTGTATGTGCGTAGTTAAAAATCTGAATTTCGTTGCACATACCCGCAGGAATATCAACGGTCATGCCTAAAGAAATAGTATTTACGCCCGATACGTTTACCTTTGCGGGAAGTCTTAACGCCAAAGCAGTGCAAAGTCCCCAACTGCCCTTACCGACTACAGCGGCAAGTTTTTGGTTAGTTTGGTCGTATTTTACGCTTAAACTTGTGGGTTTGTAACCCGAAGTTTCACTGCCTACGTTTACGTCGTCATCAACAAGATATTCATAAAGCGGATCGTCAAACGAAGCGTATTCGCCTTCTTTTACGGTAAGACCGAATACTGCAATCGATTTGTCGGATTCGATATACAGTTTATCGTCGCCGATTGCGGATACGAAAGCATAACCTTTAGTCTGGCTTAACGTAACCTGTATTTCCTTGGTTACGATCTCGGTTCCGTTTACGTTTACTCTGTATGCGCTTGCGCTCTTGTTTTCAGTCCAGCTTAAAACGCCGTTTTCGGCTTTTACGTTTTCAACCGCGGGAAGCTTTTCCGCAACGGAAATACCGTCTAAATACAGATACATTCTCGCAAGAGTTTTATCGCTTCTTGTAAAGCAGAACTGAATTTGTTCTATATCCGAAGCAGGATTGTCTTTATCGTCGTTTGCGTCACTGTACATTTTAAGAGCGATCGCTCTGTCGCAGTCAAGCGCGTAAGTTACCCATTTGCCCGTTACAAGAGGAGATTTTTTCTCGGTTGCCGCGGATAATTCATTTTCAAACTGAATCTTCTGATTGCCGCCAAAACCGAAATAATTTTCAAGTCCTTCGCCCTGAACGTAAACTTTGGCAAGTATATATTTGCCTTTTAAATCAGCCCATTTAATGGGTTTTGAAAGTTTTAACGCAATGGAAGTATTCTGCGTATCGGTAAAGGAAAGACCGAGTTTTAATACGCCGTTTGCGCCTTCAAAACTTTCAAGCCATTCCTGCGTATAGTCCGTCGTCGTCCAGTATTTGTTTATATCGCCGGATTTTACGGTGTTAAGGTAAGCTTCTTCACCAAAATCGGAATAATAACCGCTTTCCAAAGCGGAATCCGTCCAGGCAGGATCTTTTGCGATCCAACCGACGCTCTTTGTAGCCCGGTTGCCGCTTTTATCGGTTGCGGTAACGGTGAAAGTGAATACGCCCGGAGTTGTAACGGCAAAACTGTCGTTCATCTTTTGGTATTCAACTTCTTGCTTTTCACCGCCGAATGCGGCAAATTCAAGCTTGACTTCGGTTTCGACTTCTGACGCGTCTTCGATATCGATATGCGGCAAAAAGCCGTTTTCGTCTACACCTACGAACAAATCGTTAGGTACGTCTCTAAAGGAAATTACCGGAGCAACTTTGTCGGTTACTTTGAACGTTATATCAAGCTTTAACTGCTCGTTATAATAATAAGTAATTGTGTATCCGCCCGGTTTTAAAGCGAACGAACTGTATTGACTTGTTACCGTTTTATTTTCGGAATCGGTTACTCTGTACTCGATTTCGTAAGAAACGGTTTCGCCGTTTTTGTCTTTAACCACTGCGCCAGGCAGAGAGATTTCGGGCGCATAATCGAACTCCGCGCCGTTTTCAAGCGATTCGTCTAAAACTATCCGATAGCCTTCTTCATACTTTTTGCCGCTTGACGACGGATAGTCGGTCTGACAAGCTATAAGCGCAAACGATGCAAAGAGCGACGTTAATACGCATAAAACGGCGATTATCGCTCTTTTTAGTTTTAAGCTTTTAAAATTCATAGATTTTCCTCCCATATTTTTTATAACGCGCAAAAAGATTAGCGCATTTTTAACGCATAAAAATATTATTTAGTCTTTTCTTCGTAAGCTTTGATGAAATTTGCCCAACTACGATTGAAATTACTGTAAGTGCTGTCGTATATTTCCGAAACGGAAGTATAAGAGCCGCCGTAAATATCCTTTGCTATACTCTTTGCAGGGTTCTTTTTATCGTAATACCAGGTAAGATAAGAAACCTGTACAAGAATGGAATTAAGATGTGCGGAATCGACGGATACCATGGTTTTTACGTCGGAAACCTTTGCAACGCTCTTGATATAATCGGAAATAGTAAAGCCCATGTCCTTATCGGTAGGAATGTATCCGTAAGGAAGCATTGCCGTGCCGGAAGCTGCTTTTGCCGCGATTTTCTGTGCGCGCTCGGAGCAAAGGTATGCAATGAATTTTTTGATTGCGTCTTTATTTTTAGCAGTTTTTGGAATTACAAGTTGGTTGCATATGTTTTTAACGACCATGTTTCTTGCTTCTTTGATAATTTCGGCGTCGGCTTCGCTTACGCCTTCTGGAAGAGATGCAAGATTGCCGTCTACATAGTCTACTACTTTTGACAACGCAGCGTCATCGTTGATTGTAGGCGTGCGGCTTATTATTGCGCTTATTACGGGGAGTTTCATGGCTTTTATGCCCTGCTCTTTCTGAGTTAAAGATCCGTCTTCAAAAAATTCGGAAACTTCGCGTTCGAGCCATTCGCCGATATACGCAAAGCCGAAACGAGCTACCGTCTGACGGTTGAACTTTCCGCCATAAAATACTTTATCGAGATCCTTGTATTCAAACGAAGCACTTTCTTTATGCAGATACTGTCCCGAAGCCTGTCTTTTTAAAAGCTTTTCGGCTACGGCGTAAACGGCTTCGATAGAAGCTCTGTTATCGGTTATCATCTGGGGATTATCTTTACAGAAAACCCATTCGCCGTCGGCATTTTTGGTATAACCGTTAAAATATTTTTCGTTTGTTTCGGCACCTAACATCTGTGCAAACCATCCGTTGAAAACGTAATGGAGATATTCGCCGCCCTGCGTATCTTTAAGCGCGCCTGCGGTTAAATATACGCCTTTTTTGTAAAGCTCGTCGCCCATTTTGAAAAATTCGTCGGTAGTTTTGGGTAAAACGTAATTATCGCCGAGCGCGGCTTTTAAAACGGAATCGTTATACACCCAGTTCCAACCCGATTTTTTATTGAAATCGATTTGGTAGTATTTGCCGCCTTCTTTATAAAAATCAAGCATTTCGGGGTTGATTTTGTCTTTTACTTTTACGTTTTCGCCGTAAACGGTCATTTCGTAAACGTCGGAAATGTCTTCAAGGCTGGATTTCATGTCGAACATGCCGTATTCGATCTGATGCAAATCGCTTGCGCCTACGCCTGCAGAAATATTTGCTTGCGCGGTAACGTTACTTGAACTCGGGCGAAGTTTTATGTATACGTCGGTTGCAACGTTATCCATATAATCTTCGGTGACGGCTTTTAAATAATCGGAGCCGTAGCCGCCCTTGTAGTAACTGAACTCAAACTGAACGGGACGCGACGAATAATTTTTATCGTCCTTTCCGCTCTGATCTCCGCCCGTCGTGCAGGAAGCCATAAAACCAACTGCCATACACACGGATACGATTGCCGAAAAAATCTTTTTCATAACTTTTTCTCCTTATACGATATTTTATATTTTTGTATTTTTTTAGCCGAAATCGTTATTTGTCTGAAATCGGCTTTTTATCAGCCTTTAAGTCCGCCGCCCATCTGTATATCCATCAGGTTCTTCTGAAAGATTGCGTACAGCGTTAAAGTGGGGATCATGCAGGTTATCAGTCCGGCATAAAAAATCGGGTACTGTAAAGTCTTTTTTACTACGTCCTGATACAGATACAGTCCGTATGCAAGAGTAGGCAAATGAGGAAAGTAAATAAGCGGAGTGTCCGCATCCGTCCACATTACTATAAACTCGGATAAAACCAAAGCGCAAAGCGGTGATATTATTTGCGGCAACATAATGGTAAAATACGTTCTGAAATGCCCCGCACCGTCTATAAAAGCGGCTTCGGCATAGCCCCAGCTTAACGTTTTGAAGGTACTGTATAAAATAATGAAACCGCCGCTTAACGTGGTTGCGTTTAAAATTACGAACAAAGGCGAATCGTAAGTGCCTATTGCGTGCGCAAATTTAAGTCCGCTTGCCATAGTTCCCATTACGGGAAGCATCATGGTGACGATTGCAAAGCCGTAAACGAATTTTTTACCCGGAAAATCGTACCTTGCAACAACGTATGCCGCCATTGACGAAAACATAATGCCGAAAACGCTTCTGCCGACGGCATACCATATACTGTTGAAAAACATGCTTAAAACGCTGGTATCTTCGGCGGCAAGCTCCGTCCAGGCTTTTGCATAGTTTATAAACATCGGATTTTTAGGAAAATCGAAAATGGGTGCTTCGTTATATTCGTACCGGGTTTTTAACGAGCAAACTATCGCCCATAAATACGGGACGGCTATTACTAAAACGTAAATGCAGAATATAGCGAAAACTATAATTCTTAACGGACTTGTACGGAAACGTCTTTTTGCTTTTATCATCAGTAAGACACCTCCGGATTGATTTTATTCATTATAAATCTTATTCCGAAAACTATAGGCAGAGCTATAACCGTAAAGAATAACCCTACTGCCGACGGATAATTGTATGAAGCTCCCCTTACCTCGTTGAATATCCAGAAAGCAAGCGTAAACGTGTTATATGCGCCTTCGGTAAAATACAGTATGGGGCCGCTCGCCATAAAAATCTGCGTAAAGTGCAATATCAGAAGAGTTGAAAGCGTTTCCCACACAAGCGGTGATATTATGCTGAAAAACTCTCTTACGGGAGTGCAGCCGTCCAAAGCCGCCGCTTCGAAATATTCTTCGGGAATTCGGTTCATCGCGCCGAGCATTATAAGATAATTCATACCAAAACCCGACAATGCGACGTACGTTAAAATAAGGTTTGTTGCCGTGGCGGGGTTAGTAGAAAACTCTTCGTATTCAATATTGAAAACAAGTTTCATTATTTCCCACAACGGTCCGTATTTTTCTACCACGCCCATAAATATAGTAACCGATATTACGGGAGCTATTACGCTTGGCAGGAAAAAGAAAAATCTGAAAAACTTATACCCCGCAAGTTTTTTGAAAAGGAAAAACGCTATAAGATATGATATAAATATCTTTAAAAGCCCAAGCAGAAAATATTTCATCGTGTTAAAAAACGCGGAATATAAAATACTGTCCGGACTTGAAAGTTCGGCAAATAATCGCTCGAAATTGCTGAGCGTGAGCGACGATTTGCCTATATCGCCTAACGTGAACGCCATAAGAACAGAACCGATATTTACTACCAAATACCTTATCATTTCCCATGCCGCGGGTATAAGCATTATATAGCAAAATATCAAAACGATTTTTCTCGCTTTTGTCATTTTGCGCCGTTTATTAGTTTGTTTTTCCATAATTTTAAAAAGTATCTTGATTTTTATGAAAGTTGCGATAATGAACTTATAGCCACACTTTTTGCCGTTTTATATATAAAAACGCGAAAATTCAAGCAAAGTATCGATAATCGACTTATAGCCGCACTTTTTTGTTTTTTTGTCCGTTATGCGGGAATAATGAATGCGCCTTCGCCTGCGGCAAGATTAAGCCTTAAAGTTCCGTCGATTAGCTTTACGCTTTCGACTTTCATTCCGTTTTCGGTTCCCGTATACACAAGAGCAGTGGAGCAATTTGCAAAGTGCAGTTTTGCAGTGTTAGTCTTGCCTGCACCGGGATAAGAGTAATTTACCGCAAGATATCCGTCGGTGTTTCCTTTTTTAAAGGCGCCGACTATCATATCGAGCCTTGATGAAGATTTTTTAAGAGATAACGCGCCCGTTTCTTTTAAAGTTATATCCGAAATAGTTTCAAACGTTTCGGCGTTTTCGCTGTCGGACTCGTTTTCGGCGCTTATGGTCATAAGTCCCTGCCAGTTGAATGCATTCAAGACTTTTTCAAATCCGAGATATTTATCGTTTGCTGTTTTTACATAGTCGTAAATGCGCTTTTCGCCGTTGGTCATAATTCCGTACATGCCCATGCCGGAGCCGTAAAGGAAATATTCGTACATTTTAGATCCGACAGCCATTCCCGTAAGAAGTTGGAACGAAACCTGTGCGGACGTTGTTATATCGGATAAATTTGCGCTTTTAAACGTTTGAATACAGATACCCATATATGCTTTATCGGCATCGGCAACTTTGTCGTTATAAGCTTTTGCGGTGTTTGCTATAAGCAAAATATCGCTTAAATACGATGAACGAACTTGCCCGGGCTGTGCAAGGGCGAAAGGATAATTATCAAGACAAATGCTCTTTTTCCCTTTTACTTTTTCTACTATTTCGGAAATATATGCCTGAACGTAACCGGAATATCCGTGTCCTGAAAAATGCTGTTGGCTAGCGTAACTCGGGAGCAGGTTCATATGAAAATAGGTATCGGAATAGTAGGTATTGTACCAGTCGATTATCTTTCCGTATTTGCTGAGTTTATCATAATCGGGTTCGTCGGACATATAAAAGCCCTTTACCTGCGGATATTCTTTAAACTCGGTTGTAATGTTTCTTTCGGGAATAACGTAAGGTTCTGTAGTGCCGCCTGCGTTAAATTGCGTGCGCTGACTTGTGTCGCTGTTCACAAAATAATCGGGATCGTTATACTGGTTGCGGATATAAACGTCAAGCCCCTTATTTTTTAAACTATCAAGCGCATTTTTATAACCGTTCGTAATTGTTCCGTTCTCGGTAAACTTTACGTGATCTTCGGTTAAAATATAGCCTGAAAATCCAAGATTTAGATAATCTTCAAGCTCGTTTACGGGATGAGGCGGTACGTCCGCAATGGTTATAAATTTTTCAGTTGAAACATAATCTTCGGGATTTAAAGACTTGCCCTGCCCGCTTGAATTCGGCGTATCGGTTATACAACCTGCGCCAAACAGCATTGAACATGCCATTAACATACTGATTATCTTTTTCTTCATCGTTTTGCTCCTTATTTAGAAGATTTTATTTTAAAACGTATTCTGCCCGATATTTGCCGCACGGCAAACATATGGGGGCGCACACGTTATCAAATGCAGCGTAATTTACGCTGTTGCCGTTTATTTTAAGCTCGCCCAAAATTCCTGCGGGATAAAATTCGGCGGTTAGACCTGACGGTACGTTGAATTTCAATATTGCTTTTTTGCCGTCTTTGTTATATTTTATTTCTATATTGCCGTATGAAGTCAGCTTTTTTGCTTCGGCATAGTCAAGATAAGGCAAAAATTCGGGACGAATTATTATTTTGCGTTCGTTTAAACTAAATAAATCTATCCCCGCGGCGTATTTTACAATTATTTCGGCAACGCTGCCAAACATGGGATGACAATGCGAAAGCTCTCCGCCGCCCTTTACTATTTCGTCGCCGCTACCTATTTTATAATCGGGCCACTTTTTTGACCAGTGTTCGCAAAGCGTCGTTTCACCGTCGAGCATACTTGCATACGACGGATAGTCTTTGCAATCGAGTATTTTATACGCAATATCCGCCATACCGTTTTTTGATAAAGCGTCTAACAAAACGGGCGTGGTTACTATTCCCGTATCTATATGATAATTACGCTCGTTTTCGTAAAGCGCACGGATTTTTTCGCGCATTTTTTCGTGCAGGCTTTCAGGTACTAACCCGAGTGCGAACGGATATACGTTTTCACCCTGCACACCCGCCGCATATCTGCAATTATCGTAATCTAAAAATTCGTTGTTTATTGCATTTTTTATATTTTCAAGCAAGACCGAAAACTCTTTTTCTTCGTCAGGCTTTTTTAAAACCGAGGCAAAACGCTTTGCTACTTTTACCGACTCGTAAAAACAAAGCGTGTTCATGAGTCTGAGATTGAAAACGGCGATTTCGGGAGCGAGCCAATCGCTTAAAAGCCACGCTTCGTCGTTATTTTCGACTATATAATTTTTAGCTTTGCTTTTGCAGTAACCTATCCATTTTTTAATTGCCGGATAGGTTTTTTGCGCATAATACGCATTGCCCGTAAACGAATAAAGCGAGTCTGGCATGGTTGCAACCGCAACGCTCCAGGCATAGCCGCCTCCGCCGCCTAAAAACGGTGCGGAATAACATACGAATCCGTCAGACCTTTGTGCGGACAAAATATCGTCCAAAAACTTTTCGTATAAGCCGACGGAATCGGAAACGGTAAGCATTGCTCGTTCAACTATTCTCGCGTCGCCCGTGTAAGAACGCTTTTCGCGGTGAGGACAATCGCTTATAACGCCCGAATGAAGATTATCTTTAAACGTTAAAACGCTTGCGTTAAATATACGGTCAAAAAGTTCGTTTGAGCATGAAAATTCGCAATCGAACGCTATATCGGAATGAATGAACAGCGAAGATAAATCATAAATTTCTGCGCCGTCCGCCCCGCAAATTTCAACGTATCTGTAACACCGCCAACAAAACAGCGGCGATATTTCGTCCGGCTTTCCGCTTAAAACGTATTCTGCGGTTTGCTCTATTTTAACCTTTTCTTGCTTTTCCACGTTGAAATCAGACCAGGCGGAAGTATACATATTCGGCGTGCCGTCATCAAACAGTTTCTCGGCATATTTAAGCGTGACTTTTTGCCCGCGCCGTCCGCAAATTTTAAAATTTAAGCCACCCGTATGATTTTTACCGAAATCGTAAAGTAAGCCGTTTTCAGTTTTTTGCGGGTATTTTACGGGGAAAAGCGTTTCAGCTACTTTGTCTGGCAAAACAGAATAAAATTTCCACTCGCCTAAACCGTCAGGGCAAACTTTTGCGTAAGAAATAAATCTTTCTTCGCCGCAAAAGTCTATTTTATCGCCGAAAAACAAGTCCGACCGGACGGGCGTTTCATAAATTTTTTCGGTACCGTCAGAAGATATTCTGAGCGTTTTTCCACTTTTCAGCTCTATTAAAAATTCGTAAATAAGCCTGCGATTACCAAACGAAACGTAAGGTTCTTCTATTTTGTCCTCGTTTTTAAAATAGCCGTTTCCAAGTATCACCGAAAGCACGTTTTTGCCGCATTTTATCAGGTTTTTCACGTCGTAAACGTATGCACCCACAAAATGTTTATCGGTAAGCGGAATGGCTGAATTTTTTGCCCTGTTACGCTGACAATAATCGCTGAACAGCGGCTTAAAATACGTATCGTCGGTTTTTACTCCGTTTAAGTAAGAATTAAAAAATCCCAAACCGCAAATAAATAGTTTTGCGCTTTTTATATCATTCGGAATTTCAAACTCGCGCTCGAAACGCAGAACGTTTTTTAAACTTCCTTTTGCTGTTACCCATTTTGCGCTTTCAGGCAAAAATCCCGTTTTTATCGCAACGTTTTTTTGAGCCAAAAGCTTGCCGTCGCTATATGCTTTTACCGACCACAAATACTCGGTATTCGGTTTGAAAAGCTCGCCGGAAAGTTTTAACGGCGGAACATTTCCGTCTGAAAAAACATTGCGGTAAACTACGTTTTCGTTATTAAAAACGGTGAATTCTATACTCTTGGCACAACCGCACGAAATTCCGACGGTAAACACAAGATCACCTGAAACAAAACCCGGATCTATTAAATTGTTACATTTTAAAATCAATTCCACAAAACGCCTCAAATAGTCCGTTTTTTTATATCACTAAATTTAAACGGTATAAAAATCGATTAAAAACTTTTTTTCAATTATAGTATAACACTCGCAAAATCTTAAATCTACATTATTTTTGATATAATTCTTACTCTGTATTGATATTTTTTAAAAAATCTGCCATATAAACTTTTTTATTGCCAAATTATTAAAATAAAAGCGCAAATAAAGCTTTTTTCCGTTTTTTATCAGAATTTTGCTATATTTTACGCTTTAAAAAGCTTTTTCAATAAAAAATAAGAAAATTTTTAATCTCTATTGACATTTTAAGTTGTTTATGTTAAAGTAAAAGTATGACTAATATTCCATATCATTTAGACGATTGGTTGACAACGCCGAATATGCCGTTTTATTCCAAACTGACAAGCGACGGCGATGATATTTTGCATGATCACACTTTTTTTGAAATATTTTATATACTCGAAGGGAACATTGCGCACGAGCTGAACGGAACTTTGACGCAGCTTCGCGCAGGCGATATTTTGTTTTTGCGCCCCAAAGACCAACATATTTTTTTACGCGAAAAAAACAACGCCTGCAGACACCGCGACGTTATAATAAGAGTAAGCTTTTTTAAAGACGTTTGCAACTTTATTTCGCCCGACTTGTACGATAATTTTATAAACGGAAATACTCAGGTAAAATTTTCTCTGTCCGAAAGCAAAATCCATGAGTTAGAAGAGAATTTTATTAAAATAGACGGTATGCTCGCCTTAAAGAAAAATTTATCGGGTGCCTTGTCGCTTGCGCGAGTTTACTGCTCCTATCTTTTAGGTATGCTTTTGTTTGGTATAGACGATGCAGAAAATGATAATCCCGACTGGCTGAACCAGCTTTTATCACGCCTTAACAATCCCGCGATAATATCGCAAAGCCGGGAAAGCATTTTATCTCCCTTCTTTTATTCGAGAGAACATATATGCCGCGTATTTAAAGCCAAAACGGGAAAAACGCTTACGGAATATTTAAACGACAGACGAATGTTTATTGCCGCTGACAAACTCGCCTACTCCAAAGATTCGGTTTTATCGGTATGCATGGGATTAGGATACAGTTCTATAGCGCACTTTAACAACTTATTCAAACAAAAATATGGTTGTACGCCGACAGCTTTCAGAAATAAAATCAGACTTAATTCCGACCGCGAAACCAAAAAAATAATTTTTTAATTTATAAAATATTATAAAAAACTCCGCCTTTCGCGGAGTTTTTTGTTTGGAAAAAGTTATTCAACGATTCCTTCAATAGTCAAACTTTCGTTTGCTTTGAGTTTTACATCGGTATCGCTCTGCCATTTAACGTTCAGCCCGGAACTTAGCGTAATCTGCACGTCGGTTTTAGCTTTCAGCGTTACGAAAATTTTACCTTCTGATAGTTCAGCCGTAACGGCTACGCCTGCCCGAGTAAGACACGGACCTATGTATACGTTATCCCATGATTTTGGAAGTGCGGGAAATACGCATATCTCACTTTCAGAAGACGAAATAAGCATATTCTGCACTGCGGCGGTAAAGCCGAGATTTGCGTCTATCTGGAAAGGCGCGTGTTTTGCCCACATAAATTTGAGCGTTACGCCCTGACTGCGGCAATCGTTGTGGTATGTAAACAAATTGTTGCCTACGCAAAAACGCATTAGCAGATTTAAACAATCCAGAGCTTTTTCGCCGTTACCGGCAGCAGCCCATAAGTTGGCAAGATGAGCAAAACTCCAACCGGTTTGTTCTTTTAAGCCTAACTTATAGCGGCACATAAGTGCTTTTTCGCATGCGGAAAATAATTTTTCGTCCTTTTTGGTAATCTCGCGTCCAGGGAAAAGCGGATACAAATGCGAAAGATGACGATGCTCGTAATTATCTTTAAAATCGGAATGCATCCATTCGGCAAGCGCGCCGTCGGAATTTATAACGTACGGCGGAATTTTTTCAAGCATATTTTGCCATACGCTGTGCTTTTCGTCCTGTATCGCTAACTCTTTTTCGGCATACAAAAGATCGGTTAAAAGCTGTTTTAAAGCCGCAAAATCCATAGTTGCGTTTATGCACACGTTTACGTTGCCGGCGCCGTTAAAGCTGCCGTTTGCACAGTTTTCGGGCGAGTCGGACGGATAGCTTTTTAAATACCCCGTTTTTTCGTCCGTTTGCATAAAGTCCTCGTAAAAAAGAGCGGATTCTTTCATAAACGGATATGCTTTTTGCTTTAAAAACTCTTTATCGCGCGTGTGCAGATAATAATCGAAAAACATGTTAGATATCCAGGAAGAACTTGCCGTCCAGTATAAAACGTGCGACTGAACGTCCTTTTTAAGCCCTCTTTTATCGTCGCAATATAAAGGCAACAATATTCCCCTGCAACCAAAGAGTTTTTTTGCGTTTTCACGATAATCTTCCATTTTTGAAAGATAAAAATCGTAAAGAGCAAGGCAGCACTCCGCTATGTTACCGGATAACGCCTGCCAGTAGCTCATTTCGATATTTTCGTTATTGAAAAACGTACAACTCCAGGCGGGGCAATACGCACCGTTCCAGATTCCCTGCAAATTTGCGGGATATTTGCAGTTTGAAGAAGAACTTAACAAAAGATATCTGCCGAAAAGAGCCTGCTTTTCTATTACCGAAGCGGGAATATTTCCGTTATAACCGTCTAACAGCATTTGCTCGACCGTTCTGTTTTCTTCGCTTTGTCCGATAATGAGTTTCATTCTGTCAAAATCGGCAGAAAAGCTTTTTGTATGCGCAGATTTGATTTTTTCGTAATCTTCGGACGATAAATCGAAAGCTCTAAAATCGAACTCCTTTTCATCGCCTGACTTTATAAGTGAACAGACTATTAACGCCTCGCTTGCATCTGAAACAGAGAAAAAATTAGTGCTTAATTCCGCAGTGCCGCGCATACCCGCAAGTTTTTGTTTTTTTACTTTATCGTAAAGCGAAACTTTGCCGTTTGAAAACACTTTTAAGCTTGCCGTGAATTTATCTCCGTCCAAAGTTACAAGCTCGCCTTTTAATACGCCGTTATCGGTGTAAAATTTGTAAGAAGGCAGATGCTTTCTTATTGCGTTGCCCGAGCTGTCAACCGCGTCGGATAAATCGTGCGGCTCGAAAGTTATTTCAAAATTCAGGGCGCGCCCCTGCGACGAAAGTTTTATAAATAAAAACCCGTTCGCACTGTCTGTAAACGCTTCCCTGTTAAACTGCGTTTCGCCGTCTTTATAAGTAAGCGAAAAGACGCCTTCCCTGAAATTTAAGCGGCGAGAGTAGTCGGAAAACGCATTCTGCGTTTTTGTTATCATGCGGATATCGAAAGCGGGCAAATAATCGCCTGTTCTTGCACTGTATCCAAGACTTTTAAGTTCTTCGGGATAAAAACGCTCGGCTTTTAAATAATCGCCGTCGTCCAGGTATTTTCTCAGCGTTTTTAGTTTGCCGGAAATATCCGGCAAAGGCATATCGACCGAGCCGGAATATAAAGCTTCGTGATTTAATAAAATGCGCTCGTCGTAAATGCTTCCGTAAAACATTGCGCCGATTTTACCGTTGCCGAGCGGAGTTGCGTCCTGCCAGCATGTTGCGGGCATTGCGTTTTTTATTGTATAATTTTTTATAGCGTTCATAAGTTCGGTTGTTTTTTATATTAAAGCCGTCGCAAAAGGTGCGACAGCTTTAATATTAATTGTAATTAATTTCTGATTTTTTTGCAAACATTTATAATTGCTATTCCGATTAATCCTAAACAAATAAGATAGGAAAGACCGCCAAGAGAGGAACCACAACCGTCTGCACAGCCGCTTTCGCCGCCTTCACTGCTATCAGATGAATCGCCGGGTTCGCCTGAAGAATCGCTATCGGGATAAGAAGTTGCCGTTATAGTAATATCTGTTTTTTCATAATTGACATTACGTTCTACGGGGAACACATATCCGTCAAGAGTAATATACAAACTAAATGTTCCGCTTGCGCCTTCATAGGTATACGTTCCGTCGCCGTTGTCGGTCATTTCGAACAGATCCGTTGCGCCTTTACGAGCAACTATCTGCGCGCCTTTTACCGGCATATTGTTTCCGTCAACAAGTTTTACGGTCAACTTAAATCCGTTTTCAATAGTTGCGGTTTTATTGCGGCTGTCAAATACCGTTACAGGATAAGTATATTCGCCGTATTTTACGGTAAGACGAATGCTTCCGCTTACATTTTTAAGTTTCCAACTGCCATCTGAATATTCGGGCGTTTTTTCTATTTTCTTTCCGTCGGAGCCGACTATATCAAAAACAAGACCTTCTGTAACCTGCGTTCCGCCGTCTAAAACGACGAACTCTATATCATAAGCAGTCAGCAGACTTATATTGTCCAGATATGCGCCGCCCGCAGAACCGAATACAAAATCTATTGCCGCAAACGAAGCTACGTTTGTATAAACTTTGCTCTTTTGTCCGTTTACTTCATATACTACAGTCTTTTCGATTTCATCAAATAAAATAGAAAATTCCGCTTCATACTTGTTAAAAGATTGCGAAAGCTTAACTTCCTGTACTATACGTTCCTGCGGGTAAGCATAACCGCCGCCTGAACTTACGGTAGCACGCACGTCAACGAGTATTGTACTGTCTGTTTCGCTCATTGACGAAAAATTTAAAAGGTATTTTGTTCCGTCTAACTTGATTTGTCCTAAATCTACCCTGTAAGCCGAATTACCCTTAATTTTTAAACTATATTTTCCGTCTTCCTGATAATTAGTTGTTTTTTCAAGACTGCCGCCTTCGGTATTCCATTTACCCGGTTCCTGCGTTCCGGACGCCAAAGCCTCTTCAAAGTTGCCGTTTGCTATAAGGTTGCCGTTTACAACGGTAGCGGGCTTTTCAGGCACTAAAGTTAATTCGACATGCGAATTTTCAGCCGTAAGACGTGTTTGTTTTTCAATCAAGCCTTCTTTGACTACCTTTATATCAACTGCGGAATATAAGTCCGAAATTGTATAAGTTCCGTTTTCTTCGTTGGTTACGGGAACATCTTTTCCGGATGAAACAGCTGTTATTTCCGCATCGGTGATAGGCGAACCCTCACCGTCTTTTACGGTAACGGTAGCAGTATACGAAGATAATCTCATTTCAACATTCCGATTTATTGCGGTGATAATGCCATCGGAAATACCGGCTATGCCGTCAACTGCAAATTTGTAGCTATCGTTTAAAGTATTAAAGTTTAAATCTTTTACGGTATAAACGCCGTTATTTTCTGATATTTGCGGCTGCTTTGAAAGTACGGTTCCGTTTGCATCTTTTATAATCAGTTGTTTTCCGCTGACTACGCCGTTTCCGTCTTTTAAAGTGATAACGGCATTTGCGGTATAAGAAGTTTTTACAACGGAAACATCATCAAAGTAAGTACCTCCGTTGTTTGAGCCAAGGTCAAAATCGATATTTGCAAAAGAACTTATTGCAGTATTTTCACTGGCACCGTCAACAAAGAATATCAGTTTATCGTTATTTTTTGCAATTCCAAATACGCTTGAACGTAATACCCATTCGGTTTCATATCCGTAACAATACATTCCGCCAAAGAAATTAAGTCTCGGATAACTCCAGCCTTCTTCGGTTTGTCCGGTAAAAGTAAATCCTGCACCGAGCGTTGTAGTGCCTTCGTTTACCGATCTTGTCCACATTGACATACGATACAGCGTCCCTTCTTGCACGCCTTGCTGAAGAACAGTATAAATTTCGTTTGGAGACTGAATATCTCCGCGAATATTATAACGCGCCCAAAATTCGGATACTTTCAACGCTTTATCGCCCGAATGAACGATATCGGTCGAAACGATAGCCGAGCCGCCGTTTGAAGTCCAACCTACATTTCCGTTTTCAAAACCGCCGTCAGGGAAAAGTTCTTCATCGGAAGCTTTAACAACAACTGCTGCATTTGCAAAAATAAACACAAAAGCAATCGCTACAGTCATTAAAAGAGAAAATGCCCACAAATAAATTTTTTTAGTTTTTACACTCATTTTTCCTACTCCTATTTTTTATTATTTAAAAACTCGTCAAGTTGACGTTGTTTTTCGGCAATTACTTCATCACAACCGGCTTTTTTCAATTTTGTTCTGAACTCTGAAAGAGCTGCGTCTTTATCCTTATATTGACCTTGCTGTAATGCGAGCATAAATTCAGAAGAGACAGCCCTGCAATCCGCCATTTTTTGACGAACTTTTGTAGGATCGAACTGAAAGCCTATAAGTTCGCTCATCTGCGTTGATGAATTTATATTTTTTACTTGTTCCCATAAGTCATCGGGCTGATTAGGTTGCAAATATGAAATAAATTCACTGCCTAAGCCCCACCCGAACTGTGCGTTGTTGTAGCCCGAACCTAAAAATTCGGATATTCTGTTTGAGTTATTTTCGTCAATTAAATAATGTTCGCCTTCTATACCGTACTGAATGGTATTATGCAGTTCGGAATCGGTACGAAGCAATTCTAAAAACTTCATTACACGAGCGGGATTTTTACTTGTTGAACTTATTGCGTTCATTGTACCCATAATGTAGGTTGTAAAATATCCGGGAGATCCGAGTCTGCCTATCTGCCCTGTTCTATAACCCGGTTTCCAGTTGTTTTCCGCTACGATATCATAATTTGCTTCGCCTAAATTAGGATTGAGCATGCCTGCGTTTTTAAGTTCATACACGAACGATAACATCTCTTCATATTGTTTGGTTTCAAACTGATTGACTACAGTTGCCTTATAACGTCCGTTATTGTTTGATATTTCATCAACCTTTACAATGCCCGGAGTTCCCATGCCTGTTCCAAGATCATCAAATCCGTAATAATTTTGCAAAGTGCTTGCAGTATCTATCTGGTGAATTTTTCCGCCGTTGCCAAGACCGTTCTTTGCAAGCCAGTTTAAATAATTGCGTATGAAATCGAACGCCGTGAGTTCGGAATTTAAAACGGTATATATTTCGTCAGTAGAAATTCCGCCGTAGTTTTCGTCCAAATACTTTTTGATTACTTGCGCCGAACGGAAATTTACCGCAAACGTTCTTGGGTAAATCTGCTCGTTTATAACGGCATAGCTTTTTCCGTTATAACGCGTTTGTTCTATCATCGATTCCGGAATAGAAGCCTTTGTTGCGGGAGCGTATTCGTTAATCAGCCATTCTGTGGGTAAAAAGGCTTCTCTTTGCACATTGACAAGATAGGGATTTATTTCGGGCGAAGTAAAACAAATATCAAATTTTGTGCATGCAAGAATAGCCGCAGAAACCTTAGTAGTATACTCAGCCGCAATGTACGGAATAATGTCTATAGTCGTGTTAGGCAACTTGCTCTTTAAAAGCAGATTGACTCGTGCATTTACCGCTTCCATATCCTGCGGCGGATTTGCGGAATTATAGTACATATAATATACAATATTGTACGGTTTTCCGTCATCATAGTAAGTATCTTCAAGTTCTTCATAGTCTCTTTTACAACTCGGGCATAAAACAACCATGACGAACATCAACAATACAATAAAAGCTTTTAATTTTCTCATTATATCCTCCATTTAATATAAAATTATCCTTTTACAGCCCCTGCCGTCAGTCCGCGGACAAAATACTTTTGAAACACGGCAAAAATACAGAGCATAGGAGCCGTTGTTACCGTAGCGATGGCAAATATCATAGTCCTTTCAGGTATTTCGGAATTGCCTAAATCTACCCCCGCAAAGCCGCTTTCTTTAGCATACTTTAAAAACTCTATGTACTGAGTAGTACGCGTAAGATATAACGCTAAGGGAATAAGATTATCGGTATATAACATTGCCTGAAAGGGATCGTTCCAGTAAAATAGAACCGTGTAAAACGCCGCAGTGGAAATGCCGGTGATTATAAGCGGAGTTGCGACAGATAAAAATATGCGAAACTCTTTTGCTCCGTCAATACTTGCGGATTCATACATGGCTTCAGGCACGGCGGAGTAAAATACGCGAAGAAGTATTATGTGTGAAACCATGCCGGCAGGCGGTACGATTAAAACCCACCAACTATCAAACATATTAAGATAGTTACGAAGCCATATGTAGTTTGCCGCAAAGCCGCCGTTAAACATAATTGTAAAAATAAAAAATACGGTTACGGGCGTTTTAAATATAAAACCTCTGCGAGAAAGAGCATATGCAACCGGTAAGCACAAAAATAAATTCAGGAGCGTACCGAAAAACGTTACCGAAACAGAAAGCAGATAGGATTCTAAAATTTCGGTAGGAAAACGGAATACAAAACGATAAGCGTCTATCGTAAACCCTTTGGGTAATAGCCCTACACCGTCTTTTTCGATAAGTTTGCTGTCTGAAAAACTGCCGGAAATAAGCATGACGAAGGGAATAATAACCATAATCATAAATACGACTATCACTCCCACGATTAAAATTGCCTCGGCAACAGTGTATTTCTTCTTCATACTCACCTCAATACAACGATTCGCCAAGCGTCTTTTTGCTGAGCGCATTTAAAATTAACGTAAGAATAAGCCCGATAACGCCCTGAACAAGCCCTGTAGCGGCTGTTACGCTTACATCGCCTTCAGTTCTTAAAATTCTGAACATATAGGTTTCTATAACGTCGGTAGTAGGATACAACGCGGCTTTGTTTTCAGTTAAAAAGTAAACCATATTGAAATCTATACGCAAAATATTTGCAGATGACATTATCGTATTCAATACGACCATTTGTTTTAAATACGGCAACGAAATACTTACCATTGTACGAAAACGTCCGGCTCCGTCCATTCCGGCAGCTTCGTAAACCTCTTTATCCACGCCTAAAAGCACCGCATAATACACTACGGCGGAAAGCCCTGCCGTTTTCCAGACGTTGGCAAAAGTTATTATTCCGCGCCAAAGCTGAGGCATCGAATAAATATCTGTATTTGTTGAAAAAGTCTTTTCTATCCATTTGGTGAGCATTCCGTTTTCGGTGCCGATAAAAGACGATAACAGAACGTCAACAAGCGGCCATGATGCGAAATACGGAAAAATAATCACTATCTGCGCAATCTTTACGAACGATTTACTAGCTACTTCGAATAAAAATAATCCGAGTAACAACGAAACGGCTGTTGTGAAAACAATAATAAGAACATTAAGAAGTATTTCGTTTGTAATAAGGCGGGTTACCGTACTTGATTTAAGCAAATACTCAAAGTTTGAAAAGCCCATCCAGGTGCTGTGCAATAACCCTTTTCTCGGAATAAAATTCTGAAACGCCATAATAATGCCGACCATGGGAATATATGAAAATATGAATACTTTCAAAATAGCGGGCAGGCATATCAATATTAATTCCGCACTCTTTTTTTTGTCATATGCAGAAAAGCGACTTAAAAATCCTTTCTCTTTACCCCGTGAAGTTTTTGCTTTAAATTCCGTCATCTTGTTTTCACTAAACGATATTCGTTTTCGCCTCCGTAATTTAACCCCTCGGTATTTTTTACGTTAAACACAAATTCATATGTTTTGCTTGCTTTATCGTATTTTACCTGCCAGAAATCATTTTTGTTGTTGACTGAACCCGACTGCACGATATCAACCCATTTCCCGTTTACTTTCTTTTGAAGCCTTAAACCGGAATAGCCTGAAATATTGTTTATCCTTACAGGTACATATCCCAAGCCGCCTGTAATACCGAATTGCGCTGCAACTTCGCCCTCTTCACCGCGAATTGTTAAGGGATATAAACCTTGCAATTTTCCGACAGTGACGGACGCGACTGTTTTCCCGCCGAGAACCTGTTCATACGTAGAGTTATACATACCGAATAATTTTCCGGCTAAAAGATAATCGCTTTGTCCGTAATATTCTGCTTCATTAGAAGGCAATACGAGAAACTCCACTTTCATTTCTACAACGCTGCCTGCAGATACCTTTGTTATTCCGCTCGGCAACGTCAGCTCGCATGAAGGTTGCAAAACTCTGTCCTGCGTACCGAAAATACGATAAGAAGGTTTATCATAATTTTTGCCGTTAATGTTTGCGACATATTCCCTTACTATAAACGAAACGTCTCCGTTTTCTTCGGCTGCATTTGAAGAATCATATAGCTTAAACCAGAAATCCGAGCCTTTTACGTCAACCGTGTCCCCGTTATAACCAAGCGAAACGTTGGTAACGTCAACGTCTTTTTGCGTTGCGCCGGAAGCGTCGCCCAAAGCGTATTTGCGGAAATTGTTATCGGCATAGCTATCGGCACATAATTTAAAAAACGAAAGTCTTTCCGGTTCGGTATCCTTTAAGAATGTATATTTTATTTTGTAATATGTGCGAACAACGTCGTCAGTTCTGCCCATGTTAATCGTTATATCGGCTTTTATTGCCCCGTCCTGAGTAATGCCGTTATAATTTACATCGGTAAGGCACGGCGCTTGCGTGCGATAAGTAGGTATTAAATCAACTATTCTACTCTGTTTTGCGGTAGGATAATAATCTAAAAAGTTCGCGCCGCCGACATTTCCCGTCCAGTTAAAGCGTTGACTATTAAAATGGCTGCTTGTTATTAAAAACGGGCGGACGTCGTCAATCATGGATCTCCCCAACCCCATATCGGGATCGTAAGTTACGCTTTCGCCCCAGCTGCCCATAGAAGATTCTTCCCAAAGCAAGTTATTTGAGCCGCCCCAGCCTATAAGACATAACTGCGCATGTGCAGCCGCATATACGCCGCCCCATTCGCCGTATGCGCATGTGTACTCATATGTAGAAGAATCGTTCTTTTCCACATCAATGCAAGCTATTCCATGGTACCATTGACCTTGATAAAGAGCTTGCGCACCGATAAGAGCTGAATTTGAATGCCAGTTTTTGCTTATCTGAACCTGAATTCCGGAAGGCTCTAAGGTTTCGGCATCGCGTATCATAGGCGAAATTCCCGTAATGCTGATTTTGTTGGTTTTTTGGAAAGACAAAGGTACTTTTACACTGTCGTTACCGTTATTTTTTATTGTGAACTTTACGCGATCATATGTATTTCGTCCGACAACCGTACTTTGTTGAGCCCCGTTCACGTCTGATATATTAAGCTTATATATTCCGCGACGAGCATCATATTCTACCAAAATAACGGCATCTCCGTTTATTTCTTCAGCAATTATCTCGCAATTTTCTATATTTTCAAGTATTTTTGCATCGTCCTGCGTTGCATTTGCCGACGGAATGATTATCACGCCGAAACCGCCGAATTCACCGGAAATAATTTCGTTATTTTCAGATGAAACCTGCAAGCATCCGGATTCAAAAGTTATTTTTGTATTTTCATCGTTAAGCGCACGCAAAACCGTAATGCCCTGTCCGTCTGCACTGCGAAGCGTAATGCCGCGGGAAAAATACGTTACACTCATTTCGTTTTCAAACTGCATACTAAAACGCAATGAAAAGTTCTTTCTTTCGCTAAGTCCGTTATAGATTTCATAATTAAGCGCGACATATGACGGAGTTGCGGCAAGTTCCATGCGCCCCGTTAAGCGCGAATCACTGCAAACAAGCTGATTATAATCTGCTCTTTGTAAATATCTGCCGCTTTCGATTACTCGGTGATAGCCTTGATGACGATTAAACTTTAATTCGTTGTTATCGGCTTCAACAAAATATTCCATTGCCGTTAAGCGCAATAACTTTGAAAAATCCGCTCTGGCATATTGTTTTTCACTTGAAAAATATGCGCCGATCGAAGTAATTGCGCCGTTTTTGGCGTCGCTTGTAAGCGCATAGTTTTCGGATTGAATTTTTAAAATCTTATCCGCGCCGCCTACACCGCTTTGATTCCACATATAAACATAGTTTTGTTCCATTTCTTCGCTCTCAACATCAACTGTAGTGTTGTTACCGTCATCCGGTATAGTGCTACTGCTGCTATCTGAATCTTTTTTTACACATGCAGCCGTAACACATACAAATGCTAACATATAGGTAACTATCAATGAAAAAATCTTTCTCATAATCCTCCTCCAGCATACGGAGCGTAACGTTACGCTCTGTTCAAAAAAAATATATACGGAGACTAACCGTAGCTAAAAAAATAAGCAGAGCGTAACGTTACACCCTGCTTACATTATAGCACAATTTTTTTGTTTGTCAATAGTTTTTTTAAAAATTTTTCCGGTAAATTTTAAAATTTTTTACACAAAACCAAATAGTTAATCGCTATTATTATTTACTATTAACATCCATAACTGTATTATTTATATTTTTCACCGAATCGCCTTCAATTAAAGTGGTTGGAATTTCATATATTTTTAATTCCTGTTTTTCGTCTTTTTGTTTCATACGTCCAACAATTACGTCGGCAATAAGTTTTCCTGCTTTATCAAGCGGTTGTTCTATTAAAGTCAGTTTTGGTTGTACGATATCGGAAATAAAAATACTGTCGTACCCTATAGCCGAAATATCCTGCCCGAGTTTCATATTTCTCTCGTTCAACACCGAGATCATACCTATCGTCATATAAAGATTAGTGGCAAAAATCGCAGTAGGCGGTTTTGGTAAATTAAGAATTTTACGCATCCCTTCTTTAGCCATTTCTATATTAAAATCAGAACACAGAACTTCATATTCTTCTTTAATGGGAATTCCGTTTTCAATAAGAGTTTCGCGATATCCCCTGTGCCGTTCGTTTGCCGTATAATACTTTATATCCGTACCGATAAAAGCTATTTTTTTATGCCCTGCGTCAATCAACTTCTGAACGGCGGTTTTACTTGCGTTATAGTTATCGAATAAAACAAAATCGGCGTTGACGCCTTCAAGATATTGATCGCCTACAATTAACGGCACGTTGTTTTGCAAAACATATCTTGCGTTTTCGTCTGCGCCGTGAATAGGTAATAAAAATATAGCGTCAACCTGACGATTTATTAAGGTCATAATCGACTTCTTTTCGTTTTCGAGCGTACCGCCCGATCCGACAATCTGCACCGAATAGCCTTTTTCCCTAAGGTAATATTCTACATAATGAAACAGCCCTGTATGGAAAACGTCCTGGAACGAAGGCAAAACAACGCCTACCGTGTTTGTATGCCCTGTTTTTAAATTTTTGGCTATATAGTTTATGTGGTAACCGTTCCTTTTTATAGAAGCGTCTATAAGTGCTTTATTTTCAGCCAGAACCGTTCCGCCGTTTAAATATTTTGAAACCGTAGTCAAAGACAAACCCGTCTCTTTAGCTATTGTTTTTATTGTAGCCGCCATAATTTTCTCTCCTGTTTACCATAATTATAAACAAACAAAATGAAAATGTCAAGCAACAAAATAAAATAACTTTAAACAGAAAATATATCACAAAAATTAAAAGCTTTTTATAATTTTATATAAATTTGACTTTATTATATTTTTCAATCTGCTTTTCGGATGCGCCCGGTTCGCCGGCATATTGTTCTATGCTCCAGCTTTCGGCAAAGTAATCTATTCCTGCCGCAGCCGCGATATCGAAAAAAGCTTTTCTTGCCGTTTGATACTCTTTATCTGTCGCGTTCGGATAATAAAAATAATAGTTATCGTAAATGAGTGAAAGCGGAGTGGCTTTTACTTCGTATAATCTTCGCAAAAGCTCTGTTTCTTCATCCTTATCGTAACCCGCTTTTTTTACTGCTTTTTCACCTGAGCTTATTACGTCAAGCATTTTTAAAAGCATCGATACGGGATTTTGCTCTGCCTTTTCGTTAGTGCCGCTTGTTTCGCAGGTTACCGCAGTGCCTTCTTTTTCAAGCTCTTCGTAATGAGAGTGAAACATATCCATAACGTTTTTTACGGCAGGACTTGCAACTTTGTAATAAAGATTTAAATATTCGGTTAAAAGCTCATTGCAGTCAAGCGAAACATCCCACATGCATTTACGATAAATGTATGCGCGAATATTGTTCTGCCATATCCTTTTGGTTTCGTAAGTTCCGTTTATGCAAAGATATGTAATGCCTCGTTCTTTAAATCCGCGAACGTCGGCAGAAATATTGCGAACGGAATCGTAATACGCAAGATAACGATGAAAGTTAGTGTCGTATCCCCAAAACCAAAAATCTTTTGCTATAGAACGCCATTCGGAAAATGCCTGTTTTATGAGCGGATATTGCTTATCGTCGAAATATCCGTAATAGCCGTTTCTGAAAAGAGCGAGCTGAATAATTATGTTTTCGTCGGCTTTTACGGTATCGTCTATAGGAACGAATACGCCGTTTTCATTTTTTACGGGAGCTTCTTTACCGTAATGATAGGCAAACGTCATAATTTTTATAGTGCGCTTTGAACCTGTTCTTTTTAAATATGCGTTAAGCTCACGCACGATAACGTTGCAAAACCTTATAAGTATGCCGCTTCGTTTGTACTTTTTTTCAAGTTCTCGGTTTCTGTCGCTGTCGTAGTAATAATCGCCGTCTTCCTGCGTAAAGCAAAACACTTCGGCTTCGGGGAACTTTTCAAGATCCTTTTTCATCTCTTCTATTACTATTTTAGCAACGCTGACGTCCATACTCATATCAAGTCGTCCGTCATCCGTTATGCCGTTAGTTAAATCTATAGTCGGCGTAATTTTAGCATTTACATAGAAAAACCTGTAAAATTCGGGATGCTCGTTACCGTAAACTTCAAACGGAACGTAGTAATGAAAATTATGATTGCTGTTTCTGCCGTAAACTTTTACCTTTCCGCCATGCGCTTCGTCTACATGAGTGAACACGTCTACTATGCCCGTTCTTGCGATATGGTCGTAATCGGCGTGTTCCTGAAAAGTGTCGCCCACAAGATAGGTGCGCATTGCAAAATCAGGATTAGAAACATAGTCTTTTTCGGGCAGAACAAGCTTGCCGGCAGGAAGATATTCCGCTTCGGCGGTTAAAAATCTTGCGCCGAGAAATTTTTCTATGTATCCGTAAACGCCGTACATTATCCCGCGCGAGGTTTTTGCGGCAATAACGACAGAACCGTTATAAGCAAATATTCCGTAACCGTCGCCCGTTATTTTTTTTGTAAATTCTTCGTATTCAAAATCTGAAACAGCCTTAGTTTTACCGAGCAAAAAACAAGGTTCATTGTTAAAACTATAAGTTACGGTTAATTTTTCGCCGCTTATTTTAAATGCGTATTCTGATAATTTGTCGGCGGCATAGCGCACGCATGCGTCTGCCGCCGAATTTATTACTATACTTCTTGTTTTAAATTCCATTGTATAATTTATGCAAGTACTATCAATGCGCCTTCGCCTGCGTCGAGCGTCAACGGGATTCTCCCGCCGACAACGTCAGCCGTTACGCCTCTTTGAATAACAGTGTATCTGTAATCGTCTTTATCGAATGAAAGAGCTACGTTTGCTTTTTGCTTTCTGTTATAGTTTACAACATAAAGCGCGGTTTTACCCTTATAATTAAAGCACCCTGCAATGCAGTCGTCACCTGTGATTTTTGTAAGCTGTTCAAACTTTCCGCTTTCGATAATCTCTTCGCCCGGCTGACCTTTATCTACGATAGCGGTGTATGCGTCTGCTCCGTGGACTATAACGCCTTCGTTTACGGCGTTCATAAGATATTCGTCTACAGCCTGAACCTGAGTGTTCGCGCGCTTAGCGTAGTAATACCACTGAGTTAAATTGCCGTCTGCGCCTATTAAACCGCAACGGTTAAAATCGTAAGTGCCGCCTTCCTGATAAGAAAAGTAAAACGGCTGAACGAGCGGGAAATACTGAATTGCTTTTGCTCCGTATGCAAGCGCGGTGTTTACGTCGTATAAAAGTTCTCCTTCGCTTGGGTACGGATCGACCGAAGGAATCCATTCGACAGTATCATTCCACTGTCCGCCTGCCTGCAACATTCTCCAGAACGGTACTTTATATTTATTTGCATACTTTCTGTAAACGGAAAGCCTGTCGTTCATAAGTGCGGTAATAGTGGTTTCGGGAGTGTTTGCCGAAGTATAAGGATATTGCGTCACCGAAAGCATTCTTGGCTTTACGGTATTAAAATATCTGTCTATATAATCATCAAACGCTATAGGATCGGAATATCCCCAGAATGTTTTTTCGCCAGCCCAGTAACCGACGGAGTTGATATAAACGTCCATTCCCTGAGTGTTGGAAAGTGAATAAAACGTATCGTGCAGAACGCCGAGATTAGGAAGTTGATCGGTAAAAGGTTCGTCTGTTCCTAAAATACCAAGCACGCATTTTCTGTTGCCGTTGTTTGTGATTTCGTTAATTAAAGCTTCAAATTTACGTTTGCCTGCATCGGTTGCCATTTCCATCTGGTCTATAGGATAATCTTCGGTATGCGTGCCGAGTTGCCCCATTACCCAGTAAGTATCAATGTAATATCCTATGTTATATTGCTCGCATAGTTCGAGTGCTTTTTTAATAGGAGTATTTGCTGCTCCGGTAGACCAACGGTCGGGCGAATAGAACATCATATTGATGCCCGCTTCGTGAAGTTTTTCAAAATAATAATCGGTTAAAAAGTCGGGCTTTTCGTTGCCGTCGATACTACCGCCGGAAGCGTAAGGAGCATAGAAACCGCCGATGGGCATAACGTCGCTGCCGCCGATAAAATCGTAAGTAAGAGAATAAACTTCTTTTTCGCCACGCAACGAACTTTCGGAAAAAGCCATACCTTCGGTGTATTTTTCTACGTTTTTAGCCTGCGGTTCCGAAACGCTGTTACAAGCCATAGTCATGCCGAGCGCAGTTACAACCGCCAAAGATAAAGATAATATTTTACGTTTCATATTATTCACCTGCCTGTTCTCTTTTTTTAAGCAAGGCAACAATGCCCGCCGCGAGAGCCGGGAAAAGTACGCCGCTTACCGACGATGAGCAGCCGGAAGCTGAAGCCGCGATATCGCTCCCCATATCGTTTCTTTCGATTTTATAGCCTAAAAGATCTTTTTCGTCTGCAGAAGAAACGTAGTTATAATCCGGAGTTTTATCTCTTAAATTAGACTTGTATTCAGGAGCCGCCACCACGTTTTTAACAGATTCGTAATCCATATTTTTTATGGAAAGATTGTCTATGGTAAAGTTTCCTATACGGTTATATGCAAGCCCGCGCGGATCCAACGATTTACCGCCCCAAGTCATTATTCTTATATAGCCGGTTTTTACGTTACCCATATCGTAGGAAATAATTTCGGTCCAGTCGATATCGCCGTCCAAACGAGCGCTGAATTTTAAAACTCCGTCTATTACAGTGAGTTTTACGTTTACGACATCACCCGAAACAAAATCTTCGTCCCAGAAATTAAAACCTGACATAGAAGGCGTAAGCAATGCATTCCAACTGCCGTTATTAGCCCAAAGTACATAACGGATATTAGGATCTTCTTTGGTATAATTATAATCGTCGGGCATCTGCCCTATCTGAAGGAAGGTTGCGTACTTGGTATCAATATTCGCTCTGTACGAATCCATAGCAAACTGAATTCCTATCCAACTGCTTATGGGCGCAATCAATTTGCCGTCTTCGTCATACTTTGCCGTTCTGAAAATATCAAGAATATCAAAACTGAGTTCAAAGTTTGAATACATATATTTTGTTGAAATATATGCGTCTGCCGTGTTTGCAAATACGAGCGCACCGTCTTTTACGGAAAGACTTGACGGAGTTGCGGGAGAAGCTTCGCTTTCGGTATAAAACATATTTGCGTTATAACCGTTATCGAAAGTTTCAAGGTAATCTACGTTTTCGGGCAGATCGTATTTAGTAGTTGTAATTTCAACGTTCGTAAGTTCGACTTCGTTTTTGCCTATCGACGTGAAAGAAATAAATCCGTCCGGCGTAACGGCAAGTCTTTTTGCACCAGTTAAAATTTTTGTTGAACCTACGGTTGCATAAATAGTTCCGTCCGATTTAACTTCCACGTTAAACGGAATATCAGAATTTAAAAGTAAGTTGCCGAACTTAACAGAACGGTAAAGTGCGCTTTTTACGTTTTCTTCCCTGTATTCGAATGCGCCGATATATAAAGCGTCGCTATAAGTAATTTCTATCGAATAAGAGTTTCCCGCACCCGGACGATAATCAAGGTCGTCTAATCCGAAAGACATTACAAACGAACCGTTTTCGGCAAAACTTTTAAAACAAAGCGTTGATTTAAATTTAAATACGGTGTCTATACCGTAATTTTCAAGGTTACGGACTTTGTTTTTTGTAATTAAAGAAGACTCCGCCGCATTTTTATTGAAAATTGCCCTTCCGTTTGACGCGGTTACGTTGCCTTCCTTAAAAAAGTCGCCGCCGTTTATGGAATTACCCAAAATAGACGAGCTTGACGCCACGTAAACGGTAGACGCTCCTGCACTGACTTTTTGCGCACCTTTTACGGGAGCGAGGCATAAAGCCACGCCCGCTGCCAAGGCAAAAGCCGCCGCAATTATTCGTTTATTTTTCATTTTGCCCAGTCGCTCCAGTTTTTATTAATTTTGCTCGTAATCTGAGCCCAGAGTTCGTCTGCCGTCTTTTTATCTTTTTGGTTCTGAGCGCATAATGCCTGCGCATAAGGAACAGAGGCAAACTGATTCATTGAATTGTTTGTAAAAATAAAAGATTTTGTAAGTTTTTCGGTTAAAGCGGTTACTTCGCCTGCAAGTTCGTGCTGACGTTTATGCCAGTCATCGAGGCTTGCCGTAGAATACAAACTTTCGTTATCCAAACGAGCAGATCCCGGAAGACTTGTAACTTTCATATAAGTTGCAATACCTTCATCAGAATATAAATATTTTAAAAATTCCTTTGCTCCGTCGATTGCGTTGGAGTATTCGGGGATAAATACGTACTGTTCGCTTGCGTTGTTGTATAACAAGTTGCGAGCTTGTTTAATACGGGCAAAATCGTTTGCTGAGCAAAGTTCGCTTGACGTTTTGCCTTCGTCAATCTCGGTGATGATCGCAGATAAAGTTGCGTCCGTCATAGCGGTATCTTCAAGTTTTTCAACGATAGAACTGATAACGGGAGTTTTCATCATGACAATGTTTTTAACTTTACCGGAAGATTCGTTCATAAGCCAGCCTCCGTTTACGCCGAATACGGCTTCACCGTCCAAGAAAAGTTTTTGAACGTTTGTAAAGTTAGTGCTTGTACACATAGGATGAACGGTTGTGGGCGTAACTATATTTTCAAGTACCTTTAAAGCCTGATATCTGCCGTCTTTTTTTGTAAATACTTCTTTAGAGGGAGAAACGCCGTTTTCGTCCTTTAAAGCGAGCATATTGTTGTAATAATAATCCAGTCCGTCGTACTGTGCTTCCCATACCATGGTTTCATAATTCCAGTAACCGTTGTTATTAGAATCGTTATAGAAAAGCCACGGATAAACTTTGTTTTTGCCGGAAGTAAGAGAATCGTCGTTAGCGAGTCTTGCAACTAATTTATTGAGTTCGTCGGTAGTGTTGGGAACTTTGTATTTTACGCCGTCGATAATATTTGCGTTATAAACTATACCCGTCCAGCCGTTGCCGTAAGTTAAAAAGTTTGTTGTACCGTCGGCATTTTTAACGCCGTCTAAAAGATACGAATAATACTTTTCGCGTATGCTCTTACTTTCGCCGTCGTTTTTATAATCGAGTACGTCGTCGAGTTTTATAAACTGCTTGTTGTACTGAGTGGTATTGAGCATTGTAAAGTATAAATCGTAAGTATTCGATTTACCGTTTTCAAGAGATTTGATAATAGTAGCCGCTACAGAATCGGTATCGAGAGTAGCTTTGTACTTTGACTGTTTTGCATTGAATTTATCTACGATTTGTTGCATAAATTCAGTGCCGTAACCGGATTTCCACATGTAAATCTGTACGTCGGTTTCGGTATTAGGCGTTTTTCCGCCGCCACCCGTACCGCCGCCGCATGCGGCAAACACGCTTACGCTCATTACGGTTGCCAAAGCTAAAGTTAAAATTTTGCTTAGTTTTTTCATAATTTTGCTCCTTAATTATTTATTCTTTTATTCCGCCCAAAGAGACGTTGCTCATAAGGGCACTGTTGAAACATATGAAGATTATAAGCGGAGGTAACAGCGCAATCGTGCAACCCGCATACAGAATGTGCGGCTTTGAATCGTATTGCATCTGAATATTGAAAACGTAAATGCCTACCGCTAAAGTGGGAAGTTTTGATAAGTACAAAAGTGCGCCGGAATAATTGTTCCAGTCGGTTATCCAAAGCAGTAAAAACAATGAACCGAACATGGTTATTGCCTGCGGAAACATTATTTTAAAATATATTTGCCACTTGTTTGCCCCGTCTATTTCGGCGGCTTCGGAATAACTTTTTGATAGGCTCCTGTAAAACGCGTAAAAATACATATAGTATATCGAAAACGCATTTAAAGAAGTTAAAATCATCCACCTGCTGTTGATAATTCCCGTGTTGTAAAGTAGTTTGTACATAGCCGTGCCGGATCCGTAAAGCGGCATGGTTATTACCACGAGAACTATAAAGTATACCCATTTAGAGCCGAAAAACGTATATCTTGCGGTAACGTAAGCCATCATGGACGTTACCGTCATACAAAGCAGCGGTCCTAAAAAACTGAAATACAGCGAGTTTAACAGCATTTGAAAATAGTTGCTGCCGTTGACTTCCATTATGGAAAACACGTCAATGTAGTTTTTAAGCTGCGGTTTTGAAAAACCAAACGGATCGTGCGCAATGGATTCGAGATCGCGCATTCCCTGATATGCGCACCACAATATCATGTAAATATACGATAATGCGAACGCGCTGAAAATTAAAAATATTATACTGTATAACACTATCTCGGAAGGAGATTTACGCGAAAACAACTTGCTTTTTCTTTTCATATTTCTCCCTCTTAATAAGTGGTTTCTTCTATTTTAGATACGAGGAATTTTCTCACTAAAAACGCAATCGCGCAGGATATGACAGTGAGTAAAAGCCCCATTGCGGCAACCTGATATATATAATCTACCGAATAAGGGTTAGTCGTGCGGTAAATTTTTAAATACATCCAGTTTGAAACCGTCTGCGTTCCGTACTCACCGCCCGTTAAAAGGAATACTGCGCCGGACGCACCGAATACGTTTGCAAGTTCTAAGGTTACCATTAAAACAAACGTGGGCCACACGAGCGGCAGAATTATAACGAACATTTCCTGAACCCAGTTTACGCCGTCTAAACGGGAAGATTCGATTACCGACTCCGGAATACGCGAAAACGTTCCGCCCCATATTATAAGGTTTGCGGGGAACGTGAGCCAGACCATGTGAAGAAGCACCATTTTGTTTGCAAACGTTGAATCTACAAGCGGATTATAAAGCGGATAGTCCAGATTATAAAGCTTTTCTAAAAATCCCGGGAAAAAGCTTTGAGGTGATACAAACGTGGTAAAAAAGAAACTTACCACAACGCCCGAAACTATACTCGGAAGATAAAACATTACTCTGAATGCTTTGTAAAAGAGTATCTTTTTATATATAAAATAAGACACGAAAAGGCTTATCGGAAACATTATCATTTTTATTCCGAAAGTTTTAAACGTGTTTATAAACGCAAGACGGAGATCGTCTATAGGATTATCAACATCGCCTTCTCTTATCTTTTCAAATACCCATTTAAAATTGTCAAACCAGACGAATTCAAGTTTTTGTTCGCCTTTTATCGGTCTTTGAAACGCCATTACGAACGAATCTAAGTTTACGTAGACGTAAAACACTAAAAACGCGATAACAGGCACTATCATAAACGAAAGATAAAAAAGCGCGTCCATCGCCTTGCGTTTTTTTAGTTCGGGTGATTTAGCTACCATTAGTTTAGCCTCTTAAGTGATTTTTTGTATGCAATTGCGCCGCAAAGTTTAACCGCTTTGCGGCGCATGCATTTCATGTTAGTTTTTTAGTCTGTTTTTATGCGAAAGTAAGAACTAATGAGCAACCGGTAGGAGAAACCCACTCACCGCCCCAATTACCGTCTGAAAGCGAAATATTAAGAATTATTCCGTTTTCTTTCATTTCGTCGGTAATTGTAAATGTATAAGTAAAACTCCAACCAAAACCAGGAAGTCCGTCATATCCGGTTACAGTAAATCCGGTGCATTCATTTTCATTTAGTCTGCCCAAAGTAACGGTAACCTGAGTATAACCTTCTTCATCTGCCATTGCAGAAATAACGCCCGGTTTAATAATAAGTTGGCCGCCTTTACTACCTACTAAACCCCATTTTGTGTTTTCAACGTAATTGCACTTATCAAAAGAAGTATCGAGCCAAGTGGATTTATCGTTGATATCGAATACTACTTCTTTATCAAAAGTAATCGTCAAATCAAAGCCTGTAACGTGAGTTGCTTCTATATTAACGCGTTGATTTTTGTCGGCATAAAGAGCTTTGAATTTAAATCCGCTTTCAACCATTTCGTCGGTAATTGCAATCTTTGCAGTTGTCAACCCATTTTCGGGATATGCCGTATAATTTGTATCACCCGGAAGCATAATGCCGAATATAGTGTGTTGATCACTATATTGATTATAGAACTTTATAACGAAATAATCCATTCCGCTTTCTCTCATAGCGGCAAATACTTTAGCGTCTATAGTGATATCTTTTTGCGTTTCACCTTTACCGGGATCTTCACCATTTACTATCCATTTATCAGCTTCTGCGTTATAGGTAATTGTGTATTGCGAAGTAAGCCAAAGAGCTTTATTGTTAATATCGAATTCAACCTTTGTGGAAAACTCCATATCAAAATCAAAGCCGATAACGTGAGGAGCTTCTATACTATTACGCTGATTAAGGTCGCAGAATAATAGTGTGCATGCAAAACCGCTTTCAAGCATTTCGTCAGTAATTTCTATAGTGTCGGTAACTAAAACGTCGTTGCTGTAAACGTACTGCCTCCAGTCTACAGAAGCAAGTTTATAACCGAATTGAGGACTTGTTCCGTCAAGGTTTTTGAACATTTTAATTACAAACTGATTAAGCCCTGCAGCTTTTTTAGCTTTTAACACTTCGGCGGGAATAACAACGTCGTACTGAGTTTGATCTTTTCCGGGATCTTCGCCGACAAAAGTCAATCTGTTATCGGTTGTATTTTCGGTAACGGTATATTCGGTATTAACCCAAGTAATTTTATCGTTTACGGTCTTATTGCAGCCACTTGTGCAGTTGCCGTTTTCGTCAAATTCGTGGTTGAGTTTAGGAACGTTATCCCACGTTTCAACAGTCTTGCAACGCTGGCAGGTTTTTGTTTTATACCCGGCAGTTAAACAAGTTGCGGTTACTTCGGTAACTTCGGACCAGTCGTGACCGAGTTCGTCCTGATAAGAAGCGATATAATCCTGACCGCATTCCGAGCAGTGACGAGTGGTCGTTCCTTTATCGGTACAAGTGGGGGCAACTATATCTTCCTTAGTGCCGTCGTCGGTATGTCCGTTAGCGGGAATAGCTGTTTCAATTTTATCATTACAACGCGAGCAAACTTCAACGTCTTTGCCTTCTTCAGTGCAAGTGGGCGCAACAGACAAATCTGCGCTTAATTCGTAGTTGTGACCGAGAGCTTTTATAGCTACGTCTTTTTCTTCATACTCGCAACGGCTGCACTTACCGTTTTTAACGCCGGCTGCCGTACAAGTAGGCTCGGTTACAGTCGTATAAACAACGTCGTGACTGAGAGCGGCTGTTCCGACTTTTTCATCGGTTTCGTTACAACGAGTACATTTACAAGATAACACTTGCGCGGCTATGCAAGTTGCGGCTGTTTTTTCAACATAGTTTTCTTCTTTAAACTCATGACCGAGTGCGGCGTCGCCCGCTTCGCTGTACTTATCGTGGCATTTGGAACATTCAAAGTCCTTTCTGCCGGCTGTAGTACATGTTGCGGCAACAACTGTTTCTACATAATCGTGTTCGCACGTTGTGTCGACAGGTTCTTCGTCGCAAGCAATTGCGAATGCGACGCACGTTATCATCATAACGGCGAGAAATAATTGCAGTAATTTTTTCATCATTAAACTCCTTTCATTTAATTTATTCGAAACAGACTTTTCGTCTTTCATATTTATTTTAATATTCTTTTATATATATTTCAATACTTTAAAATAACTTAAAATCGCTCTGTATAAACTTTTTAATCGAATATATTGACATAAAGCACTTTTTATGTTAAAATAGCGACATAATATTTTTTTATTATAATTACAAAAAACAATATTTATAATTGCAACATAATAATAGGAAAAAGCAATGAATAAACAAAAAGAAAACTTCAAGTCGACAAAAGTAAAGCTGTTTACGTCAAGTAACGGCAGATGCGATGAGATCAGGCATAATAAAAATCTATTTGAGATAATATATATCAAAAAAAGAGCTATGGAATATCCGCTTGATAGCAAAAATGAAAAAACTACGGTTGGCAGCGGACAAAACGCAGTTTTAATCTGCCCTTACAGCCAGTACCATTTTGCCAACGAGAAAGAATGTGAATACAGAGATATTCTGATAGAGCCGGAACTTATTCAAAAGGCGTGCGATTTTATTGATTCGGCATTTTATAACAAAATCGTGTTAGATAAAATTATGAGTTTTACCCTTACCGACGACGATATTATATTTTTTGAACGACAGTTTTTGTTATTGCTTTCCGATACAAATTCCGACGAAAAAAGAAAAAATTACGAAAAACTTATTGTTGCGCAATTTATCGGTTTTTTATACATGGAAGAACAGACAAAAACTAATTCGATGGATTTTAAAAGCAAATGTTTGTTATCTATAAACAGTCACTGCATAGATTCTAATGCCATTGATTTTTTAAGAATAGATTGCGGATATAACAAAATTTATCTTTGTAAAAAATTCAAAAAGGAATTCGGCACTACAATTTCGGCGTATATTCTGTCGTTAAGACTTAATCACGCCGCCTTTTTGTTAAAAACCACGTCTTATTCATTAGAAGAATGCACCCATGCCGTAGGACTTGAAAGCGTAACTTATTTTATAAACGCATTCAAGAAAAAGTACGGCGTAACGCCTGCAAAGTACAGAAAATCCGTGCGTGAAAAATAACAAAAAGTCCCGCTATAGGTCGATTATCAACTCTTTGAGTTTTAAAAAAAATTATATTATATAAAAATTGCGGCGGCAACTTTATAGGTTGCCGCCGCAATTTTTTGTGTGTTATTATTTTACTTTTTTACGCCTTTTTTGCAAGAGTTATATTATCCATATAAATATCGTAAAATGATAACCAACCGCCAAGCTCAAACGTATCGCAATTGACGGGAGCAATAAAATCAACCGTAAAGTGATAGATCTCGTTTTCTTCGTCTATGCAAGTTATAGAAGATGAAATAGCTATATTCCCGTTAAGCGTATGAAGATCGTTATACCAGTAAATTACGTCACCATTGCCGTATCCGAACCACATGGGCATAAACATGCCTGCATCCCCGCCCGTTTTGTTCCAGTCGGGCCCTATTTTATAATCGAACGAAAAAGTATATGTGGCGTCTGTTTGGATAGTAAACTTTACTTCGCCGAATGCGCCGTCTTTATTGTATCCTAACAATACACCGCCGCTTCCGTAAAAGTGCAGGCAATCGCCGGTCATTCCGGGGACGTCGGAAACAACTTCGCAAGGGATAAATAAATCGCTCTTATTGATATATTTTGAAATATCGGAATCGATAAAACTTATATCGGTTTCGGCATAGCCGTTATATAGCGCAAAAGCAAACGTTTTATTATCGCCGGTTTTTAAAGTTATTTTAAATATCCCCTTTTTAAGAGCTGTAACTTTTTCGTCACTGACAACTATTCCGTTTCTTGTTACGGTATAATCGGATGAATTAAGTATAAGATTTTCAATAGTAAGACTCGTAATCGTATTTTTTCTGATTCTAACAGGAATTACTACGTCTTTCATTTCGGGAGCATAAATAGCAGATACGTTTGCGATAAGAGTGCTTTCGGTTATTGCAGGAATTACCATTTCGTTTTCTATTAAATCAAAAGCTGAATCGATTTCGGCTTGCGTAGCATTTTTATCTTCGGCAATTTGCAGCGCTGTAAAGTATTTTTCGCTCGTTTTATCAGCACAATTATCCAAAGCATAAAGCAAATGGTATTTTCCGCGATTTAAGGAATTGAGCAAGCCTTCGCATATTGCAGAAGCTATTACTCCATAGCCTTTATCGCTACCGTGAATATAATCGGGAAAATACTCTTCACGATCACATATTTTGGTAGCGGAGTTTACGTCTATAACGTCAAGCCCCATTTTATATGCAACATAACTTTCGGCTTTTATTATTTTACCGTTTACGTCGTCTGCGCAAATTCCGTATTCGTTACCAAATGCAAACGGAGAAAGAGCAACGTAAACTTTTTTTGCCAAAGTTTTTAGTTCCGTTAAAAGATCTATGTAATCGTCGATAAAATCTTTATCTCCGTAAGTAGAAATACCAGAACCGTATCTGCCGTCGTTAGTTCCGAGCATACTGACGATAATATCTGCATTCCATTCTTTAAGGTATGAATATTGCCACTCAGCCCAAGTTCTGTAAGGATATATTCCCGATTCTAATACGTTGGAGGCACTTTTGCCAAAATTGAAAACGTAATATTCATCGTAACCTAAAAGCATTTGTAAATGTTGCGGATAAGAAACGTTGTTAAGCGTCGCTTCGGTTATTGAATCCCCTACACATGCAATTTTAACAACATCGGGATTGAGCTTTATAAGACAAACGTTATCCAAAAGAACGTTTACGGCACCGCCCCAGTTACATAAACCGAGCTTTTTACAATTTTCGTCCGCTTTAAATATGGCGGTAACTCTGTAACTTCCGTCGTTTTGCTTTATTATAGTTGCCTGAGAATATAAATTGTTTATAGCGGGAGTCATCATTTTTCCGCTTTCCCACAAATATAAAACGTCTGAAATATTGCCGAATCTTATCGGACACCACCATTCGGAAGAAGTTCCTTCAAGAATTTTTATATCAAACGACAACTTATATTCCGTGCCGCTTTCAAACGTAAAAGGAACAAAACCATCAGCGCCGTCGCCGCCAAACCCGAATAAAAAGCCACCGTCAGAATTTTTTGTTACTTTCAGAGAACATCCGTCAATTCCGTTTTTTTCGATTGTGCCGGATATCGTATCCGTTCCGGACGGCAGTTCTTTTTCAACGTCAAAATCGTAAAATAAAACCTCATTTTTATTTACCCCTTTGTAAACGGTAAATAAATAATCGCTTTCATCCGATAATGATATTTCAACGCGATTTGCACCGTATTTAAACACACCGAACAAATCGTTTGGTATACTCAAGTTGCCGTCTGTTTGAGTTAAACTTACGGTTTGCCCGTTGAGTTTAGCATATAAAACTTCATCATCGTTTAACGTAATACCTAAAACCAGATCTTCGTTTGACAGAAAATATTCGGTTACGCCGTTAAAAACAGCATTTTCGTGAACAGGCGGTTCTATAACAGAACTACTGTCTTCAGAGTTTCCGCCACCACTGCTATCGCCGAAAGAGCTGTCTTCATCTGTAAATGACGATTCGCTTGCCGATTCGTTTTGCTTTTGGCATGCAAAAAATACTACTGCTGAGCAAACCAAAAAAAATCCGAGTAAAAAAGCTAACATTTTTTTCATTTCATTTTCTCCTTTTATTAAATCAGCCTTAAACGGCTAATTGAAATCAATAATTTTACGAAATTCCGCAGGCGTTTTGCCAACCACGCTTTTAAACTGACGATAAAAATTTTTTAAATCGTTAAACCCGCATTTTTCGGCAATTTTATTTACGCTAAGTTTACTTGAAAGCAGCATTCTGCACGCATTTGTAATGCGCATGCTTACACAATATTGTTTAACCGAAACACCTGCTTGTTCTTTAAAGGCTTTTTGTAAATGAGTTACGCTTACAAAGCAGCCTTGTGCAATATTTTCAAGAGATAAATCGTCCGCGAAATGTTCAAATATGTACTTTTTTATTTTTTCAACGTCAAACGCACCGCCTGCACAATTTTTTGTCTTTCTTTTTTTATCTGCCCTGAAAACACACGCCAAAATATATCCGATCAAATTCCTTACTATATCTTTTTTATACTTATCTTGACTATAACGCTCGCTTTTTAATCTCTCGATAATTAAAGGTAGCATCGGAATATCTTTTTCCGAGTAAACAGCGTCTTTTTTTAATTTAAAAAAATCGTAACAAAAGCTTTCCGGCATAAAAATAATATTTACAAGCGATAGTTCTTTTTTGCCAAAAACGGGAATTATCGAATGAACGGCTGAAATAGGTACAATAAAAAAATCACCTTGCTTTACCGATATTTGTTTACCGTTTAATATGTGCAAGCCTTCGCCCGAATCGACAAACACCGCTTCTATAAAATCGTGGCAATGCTTAGAAACAGAATCGTAAACGCCTGCCTCAATTACGCAAAATTCTTCTTTGCCGGCAAGTTGGCTGAAAAAATATTTATACATAACGACCTTACCCTTTTATTTTAAAATGTATTATTAGCTTTTTCAATGGTTAAATCGGGTGAATTTTAATAAAATCCGCCGTAAATTTTACGACGGATTTTTTTGATGTCTTAAAGCTTAATTTTATTTTTTACGTTTTTTGTTTATTGCGGAAATTAACGCCGCTATTCCTAATACGGATAACGAACCGCCGCAGGAAACACTGCTTTTGCAGTTTTTGCCTGTACTTTTTGCTTTTAACGCATTTTTAGCGTTATTTATTGCAGCTATACAGATATCTTCCTGCTCTTTGCTTATTTCGTCCGCTTTAAGCAAATCTTCGCCGTCAGACAAAGCTGCGTTTAATTTTTTAACGCCGTCAGCTTCGTACAAAGTTAAATCCATTGCCTTAATTCCGGCAATGAGATTTTGTATTTTTTGCTTGTCGCCTTTTTTAATAAGTGCGGCTATAGATTGATTAAGCGCACTTTCGGCTGCATCTATATCCTTTTGAACGGCAACGTTATCTTCGTTTACGGCTTTTGCTTTATCAAGCATTTTAACAAAGTTTTCGTAGCTTGCTTTTGTATAGTCTTCCGCGTTTAAACTTTCGGCTTGCGAAATTAAAGCGTTGAGTTTTGTTTTATTCTGATTTACGCTTACAAGCGCGTCAATGGCGTCTTTAAGCTGGAAAGAAGCTACGCCTACGGAGTTTTGCACAGCGTAAGGATCTGCCAGAATTTCCTTTGCAGTGGCAAGTTTTTGTTTAAGTTCGCGCCAGCTTTCTGGCGTATAATCGCTTTCGTTTAAACTTTCGGCTTTTGCAATAAACTCGTCTATAGCTTCGGTATCAAGCACCGCGCGCACCCAAACCTTGGCTTCCGCCACCAGATTGTTTACGTTTAAAACGCTGTTTCCGCTTAAAATTACGGGTGCGGTAAAATCGTACCAACCCGATGATTTTCTGTCGTAATTTTCACTCGTCCACTTACCGAGCGCAAGCTCAACAGTCTTTCCGCCGACGGTTAAAAAGTTCGCTTTTTCGGGAAGCTTTTCGATAATGCTATCTTTACTATCGTAAAGTTCGCCCCACGTTTTTATGGTTTCGGACTGAGAATCAAGGTTATCTTCAAATTCGGTAAGGCCTATTCCGTTTGAGCCGTCTAACGATTTTATCCATAGATCTTTTACTGTAATGCCTATCGTACCTGCGTGGACGGCAATATACCCTGCCGCCATATCCGCGCGGTCGTTTCGTACTGTATAAGCCGTAACGCCGTTTATACTCAGCGACAGATAATTATTTATAGAAACAAGACGCATAGTAAAGCTATCGGGCGTAAAGTTAGTTGCCTGAACGTTGGTTGCGCCAAACTCCCGAGAGCCGCCGTTTACGCCGTCGTATGCGCCGACGCGCCCGCCGTTTTCGATAAACACGACGTAACCGTTTTTACCGTTAAGCGCGCCTGTATACGTCGTTTTATATAACTCAAAACCTACAAGACCGCCGGTTACGTCCGTCATTGAGAACGTGCCTTCGATTACGAAATTTTTGTATTTTTCGTTTTTATAAACAACAGCTCTGCCCCATTCGCCGCTACCCGGAATTTTCATTGTGCCGTTTTCAATCGTAAAGTTCGCGCCGCCAAGGGAATTCCATTCGTTTAAGTCGCTGTTATTCAGTAAATCAACGGCATTTTCTATTGTAGATATATCAAATGAAGAAAATACCGAAATTTCCTGCCATATGCTTTTGCCGTTTAAAACTCCGCCGCCTGCGCCCACGTTGGTAACGCGAACATAACGGAAACTTTGGGGCGTAAAATCGAACACGTTGCCCGAATACATGGAATCAGTGTATTTGCCGTCCTTCCCCGTTTCGCCCGTTACGAAAGACAACGAACCGTCGGTATCGTTATTGAAAACAGTCGTCCAGTTCCGGCTATCGGGCGATATCTGAATTACCACGTCGGTAAATTCCCAGTTTGCCCAGAACGAGGTTACGATTTTGCCGCTCGTTACGATTTCGCCAAGGTCAACGACCGCCCAGCCCGGATTGCCCGTTTCGGTAAACACTTCGGTATAAGGATCGTGATAACCGTCGGTTACGACTTTGCCCGAAGCTACTTCATTTTTTTCGTCGGACACCGTAATGCGATTTTTAAAGTTTATATCGTAAAAATACACGTCTTTGCCGCGTGATAAATTGCGCGACGCGTCGCCTATAAAATACTCGTGCTCGACGGGTTTTGTACTCTCGCCGTTTTTATATGCTATAACGCGCAACGGAATATATTCCCATTTTCCCGTTTCGCCTATTTTTACTTTACTGTCATAGCGTTTTGTTGTGCCTTGAGGTTCGCCGTTTAATACTGCGGGATAACTGCCGTCGGTCGTGTAAAATAATTCCACGCCGTTTTGAGACGAAGAAATTCTTACTTCCTGCTCGCCTGTATACGTTCCGGAAGCAAGCGAAATTTCGGGAAGCTCTAAAGCTTCGTCTATTACAACGTTTTCGCCTTCGAGCTTGTAAATTTTTATTTCGCCCGGCAAAAAGCTTTCGCTTAAACTGCCGCCGTTTACGTCAATTTCCGTCTGTTTTAATTCACCCAACGTATCTTTAAGATTTTCGGGATCGGGAAGATTGTTTCTGTCTATAGTAGTATCGAAGCGAATAAATTTTTGAACTCCTGCGGATGCGGAAACCGAAAAAGACGAGTTTTTTTGCTCGCTTGTGGAGTTATTCATAATCATAACGTAATTTTCGCTGTCGTCTTTATTCGTAAATACGCTGATTATAAATTTATCAGTCTTGTTTTCGGGCTGTATAAAAAAGCTTTTTGGCAGTTCTTCCGCGCCTTCTGCCGCTTTGCCGCTATGGTATGCGTGCTTGCAGTCTATGCTCATAAGCAAGTCGCCGAGCTGACGGATTTGCCAGTTATAATACGTTGCAGGTTCGTAAAGGTCGGTTTTGTTGCCGTCGTAATCTATTACGTGGTCGCGCATATCCTCGCCGCCGTCGGATAGCGAAACACGCTTTGGCGATACCCAACAGAAATGCGAAATACTCTTAAAACCATATGCCACATATGTGTTTACGTTCCAGCGGAATTCGTCTGCATTCGGTTTACGCATGCCTGCCCACCAACCCGACTGAGTAAGACCGCCGGTTTTGAGTCTGCCGTTACGATACGCGGCTTTTCTTATGGTTTCCATATCGGAAAAATACGAACTTCTGACCGTTTCGGTACCTGTAAACGGATAATGATCGTAATACAAGTACTCTATATTTTCGGCTCCGACGCAATCTATCCAGTTATTAACGTAATCGGAATAAGTGCCGCCGAGCGCGGTAGTTCCCGCATAATTCGGATATAAGTTTATCATAGGCGATTTGCTTTCGTCTGCAGTAAGCCATTTTTTAAAAAGCTCGGCTGTCTGATCGAATTGCGCTGCGCTCGGTTCGTCTTTAACGTAATAACCTATGGCATTTTTAGCGTTTTTTATCTGCTCTTCGGTATAAGACTGCCCTTCGGACACGTCAAGCAAATATTTCATACCCGCTTTGGCATAAACTTCTTCAATCTTTTCCGGCGTAGGTCTATAATAAACGTTATCGTCGGCCCAAGCACCTTTTGTGTGCCATATAAAGTTAAGTCCGTCTTTTTTTAAATCTTCAAGTTGTTCTTCATAAGACTTTATCGAAAACGGATAAAAAGAAATCCAGGAGGAAAGTAAAAATTCGTCCACGTTGTTTTTGCTCCCTGAAGTCTGAGGTTGTTCGCCCGAAGGCGATTGTTCGGCATAGCTTAAGCTGAATGCGCCGGCTGTACCACCGGCTATACACGCGCAAGATAACAGCGCGGCAAGGCATACTTTAAATTTTTTCATAAAAACCTCACTAAAAAATTTTAGAAAAGGCGAACGCCCCGCGTAAATGCAATGTAAAAAAAGCGTTCGCCGTTTTTTATTCGTTTACTGCTCGTTTTTCTTTCTTATAACGGCAAAGGCCATAGCAGTTAATACCGAAAGCATAGCCGTTCCCGCAAAGGAAGACTTACAACCGCCATCCGTCGAGCTATCTTCTATGCTCGAATCAACGGGCTTTACTTTAAGTTTGCTTATAGCTGTTTCGAGTGCGGTTTTTGCCGCGGAAATATCTTCTTTGGAAGCATTTTCGTCTTTAACTATAAGTTTTGCGTTATTGAGCGCGGCCTTAAGCCCCGCAAACGAAAGATCTGTATAATCTTCGGCTTTCTTTTGCTCGGCTTCGACAATTACGGTTTTTAAGGCCGATACGTAGATAAGTGCGGTTTTTGCCGACGTGAGAGCATTTAATTCGTCGTCGATTTCGCTTTGCAAATGCTTTGTTTCAACAAAAGTTTCGGCGTGCGAAATTGCCTTTGCAAGCGCGTCGAAGGTGGATTTTGTATAATCATCGGCTTTTAAAGCTTTTACTTCGGCTATCAAAGCTTTTAAAGCTGCGTCGTCGCCGTAAGACAGCAAGCCTTTTTCGGCATTTTCGAGCGCGGCAAACAATTTATCTGCAGTAGCCTGATTTACTTCGCCGTTAAGAGCGGTTTCCGCTTCGGTCAATGCGTCTTCTAATGCGGCGAACGAAGCCACGGTATAGTTTTCGCCGTTATAATTTTTGGCTTTAATTGCGTTTACAAGTGCGGCAAGCTTTGTTGTATCTGCAAGTTTTTCAAGCGCGTTTTTAGCTTTTTCGAGTGCGGAAATCGCACCGTTTACCTGAGATATAAGCGCATCGTCATCGACGGCAATAGTTCTTGCCGAAGCAAGCGCAGACTCAAACGCGGCTTTGCCGGAAGATAAATATTCGTTTAAATTTATGGCTTCGCACTCGGTTATAAGCGCGTTAATCTGAGTTTTATCGGCTTTTTCAACGAGATTTGCTATTGCCGCGACAAGTGCTGCTTTTGCGTCGTCAACCTGTTGCTGAGTTGCGTTATCGTCTGCCACAACCGAATTTGCAGCCGCTAATACGTTTTGTAAACCGGCTACGCTTGACGGAGTATATTTGCTTGTATCTATATTTTCAGCATTCGATACAGCCGTTTTTAACTCGACTTTATCGACAACCGAAAGAACTTCTATTTCTACGGATATATCCTTGGTAGCTTCAAAAACGTCAGCTACGTTTTCGGGAAGGCTTACGCTTAAAACAAAGGCGTACTTGCCTGCTGTTTCCGCCGAGTAGTTTTCGCACGACCAGATAGCCGAAGCCTGAACTTCGCTTCCGTCGGTAAGAGTAAGGGTTACGTTTTGCGGCAAACCGACTATTACTTCGTGTAACGCAGTGCCGTTTTTAACTACGGTATTTTGTACGTCGCATTTAACAGAAGTTACTGCTTTTTGAGTTGCCGCGTCGGGAACTTCTACGCCCGAAGAAGGTTTTTTTGCAAACACCTGAATTTCGTTAAACACGGTTTCGTCTGTTGCTCCGCCGTTTCCGACGTCTGTATTCGTAATTCTTACGTATCTTGCGGTAACGTCAGCGGAAAATCTGTTGCCTTCGGCTTGCATAGAGTCTACGCCTACCTGTCCGTTCCAGCCCGTTAAAGCTCTGGTTTCTTCTGAAAGTCCGACTTTGCCGTCACCGTATACCATGGTTTCGCCGTCTTTAAGCTCGTCTACCGTACTGAATATTGTGGTAACGCCTTGTGTAAACATCGGATCGTCCGATACTTGAACCACTACGTTAGTAAAACACCATGCAGCAAGCATATGAACCTTGATTTCGGTTATCTGCATGCTTTCGCCAAGGTCTAAAAACGCCCAGCCCTGAACGCCGGCTGCCGTGGAATGTGAATTAAATCCGCCCCAGTTACTCGCATCGCCGTCGGTAAGACGCTCCATATTGCCCCACGCGGCAAGATCATATTGACCGCCGCCCGCAAAAATAGAACTGTTGCCGTCCGGATAATATGCATAGGCATCTAAAACAACGCTCATATCGGAAAGAGAACGGAAAGTAACTTGTTTGCCGAGTGCTTTGTTTGAAACTTCGTCCTGCTTTTCGCCGAGTTTGTACTGATAAACGCAGGGCAAACTCTGTTTTCCGTCAACAACCGAAATAGCCTGCAATGCATAAGCTCTTTCGGCTCCTAACGTTATTGCGCCTTCATACTTTAATGAATTAAGCGTAGGATAGCTGCCGTCTAAAGTGTAATAAATTTCGGCACCTGCATTTTTAGCTGAAAGCGTAATTTGCGGATATTCGCCATAGTAGCCCGAATTTGCGCTTGCCGTAGGTGCGTATACGCCAGACGTTACGCCGTAAACTTCTATTTCGGTAAATACCGTTTCGCCCGTTGCTCCGCCGTTATTTAAATCGCTGTTGGTGGCGCGGACGTATCTTGCTTTAGTATCACAGGCAAAAACGTTACCCTGCACCTGCATGGAATCAACGCCTATACGGCCGTTCCAACCCGTTATGGATATGGTCGCAGTATCAAGCCCGACTTTACCGCCCGAGTATACCGCTGTTTCGCCGGATTTAAGTTCGTCTACCGTACTGAAAAGCGTGGTTACGTTTTCGGCAAAATTTGCGTCGGACGAAACCTGAACTACAAAATCGGTAAAGCACCAGGCGGCAAGCAGGTGTAATTTAACCTTTGTAAGGTCGTAAGTATTGCCTAAATCTATGTACGCCCAACCTGTAACGCCTTTTGCCGTTGAACTTGCTTTAAATCCCGTCCAGTCCGCGCTTTCGCCGTCGGTAAGGTGAGTTTTTGCCATGTCTGAAACGTACTGTCCTGCGCCTTCGCCGGGGAAAGCGTCACCGTTTCCGTCGGGATAATATGCGTAGGCTTCAAGTTCTTCGCTCATATCGGTAAGAGAACGGAAAGAAGCTTGCTTGTTGAGCGCAAGATTTTCTACTTTAATCTCTTCGGGAGCGTTTAAAGCATTTTTCCTTAGTTCGCTTGCGGACACCGAGGTAATCCCCGTGGTTAAAAACACGGCTGAAAGAGCGCCGCAAAGCATGGCTTTGATTGATTTTCTCATAAAATTCCTCCTGATTTTATAATTTTTATTATTTTTTTATTAAAGTTACATTGTCGATATCAATGTCGCTTGCCATCCATATATCAAAGGTAAGGCTTACGCATTCGGCTGTGGGCGTGAATTCGAAATAGAGCGTATAAAAACCGTTTTCGCCTTTGGTTACGGACGAATTGTCGCCAAGCGTTTGCGACTCGTTTAAAAGAGTTATTTCGTTTTCGGTTTTTGTAACGCGGATAAACGCTACGTCTCTGCCAGAGCCGAAAGTTACGGGCATATAGCAGTTGTTGCCCGCAATTACAAAGTTAGTTGTATCAAGCTCATTAAATCTTATATCGAACGAGAAAGCGTAAGTTACGCCCGCTTCAAAATCGAAGGGATAAAATTCGCCGCCGATAACCATTGCCGTTGCCGACTTAGTGTTTTTTAGGTTTAATGCATTGTTGCCTTCCGATATAACTTTAAGGCTCTTTTCGCAGCCGAAGCCAAAGCCTTTTTCGGGAATTTTTTCGTCAAACGTTTCCGAAACGGAAGAAACGACTTCTCTTATAGCAGGCACTATCATGATATCGTCTACTATAATATCGGACTTCATCCATACGGGAATTTCAAGTTCGGGCGTTTGCGCGTTATACACAAACTCGCATGAAAAATTCCATATGCCGTTTTCTTCTTTTAACGAATAATCTCTGCAACCGGATTCGGTAGTAAAATACAAGCCGCTTTCGTTATATCTGAGATAGCCTATATCGTAATTGTTACCCGCTTCCCTGTTAAAATAAATCGGCATAAAAAGATCCAGAATACTGCTTGAGCCAACAACTACAGAGTTTATCTTCATCTTCATGGATAAAGTATATTTTTTACCGTCTTTAAAGGGGTAAACGATATTTTCTTCGCCGAAATGAATAAGAGTTCCCGAGCCTTCGCAAACCACTCTGCCCGATATTCCGTTAATTCCGTCAACTTCTTCGCTTACGGTAAGATCCTGACCGTAACCGTTCATTTTTCCTTTGAATACGTCGTAATCGAGAACGAACAGTTCGTCCGCGGTAAAGCCTTTGACAATATAACATTTAACCGCGTCGCCTGCCGCCGCGATTTTTATTTCGTATGCACCGCATTTAAGCGTATTTAAATATTCTTTTTTTACGGTAAAAACGCCGTTTTCAAAAGCGAAATCCGTTTTTTGCATAGCTTCGCCGTTTATAAACGCACTGAGATCTTTTCCGCCGTAATCTACCGAAAAAGCAACGTCTTCTCCGTTAAATTCTTTAACTCTGTTTTCGTCGGTAAAGTTTATTCCGTCGTTTATAACGGTTACTTTAAATAAAACCGTTTCGGTATCCGTTCTTAATTCAAATTCATATTCCCCTGCGGAAAAACCCGAAAGATACGAATAAGGAAGAACGAGTTTTGACGCTCTTCTTGAGTACAGAGTTTCGCTTACTTTTTCGCCGTTTAAATATAAACCTTCAAATAAGCCCTCGCCGTAAACTACGTTAAATTCAAGGTCTTTATTTGCGCCGTTTACGTCAATTTGCGCGGCTTTAGGCGTTATATCAAGCGTTTCGGGCGGAATTTCCGTTCCGCCGCCGGAGCTTGAGGACGAACTGTCAACAGTCGTGCCGGAGCTTGACGACGAGTCGTTTCCGCCCGTAGGTTTGCATGCTACAACGCACAAAAGCATTGAAGCGACCAAAATTGCTACGATTAGTTTTTTCATCTTTTTTTCCTCCTGAATAAATATCGGATTTTTATTTTACAAGATCGTCTAAAGGCGTACCTTCGTGCGAGCCTGCATATTTATTCTCTTCGTTCTTCTTTTCGGTTGCGGACGACAGATCTTTAATTTTAAAATTATCGAACATACAGTCGTTGTTTACCGATTGAAGCGAAATATAACCTTTAACGTAGTCGGTTGAAAGAACCGATACTTCGGCTACCTTTACGCCGTCTAATTTTACGGTTACAAGCGTTCCGGCAGCCGTGATTTCAAGATTGTGCCATACCGCCGAAAAATATGACGAAACGGCAGGAATATCTTTTTCTATTATGCCGCCCGTAATGGGTCCCCAAAAGGTGATTTTTCCGTTTTGCTGCATGAAAATTCCCGTGCCGCCGCCTTCCGTTGTGTAATACTTGCCGGGAATTTGCTGACGGATACACACCGCAGGCCAGTAAGGCGTTTTTGTTCCGGCTTTAAAATCTACGCTGAGTTTAAAATCGGAATAAACGTTGCCGCGGTAAGTTAATATTGCGATATTAACCGTGTCGCTTGCGGTATCTATATTGCCGATGCGTTTTAACGCGCCGCCGGAAATTTCCCACGAGTAACCGAACTTATCGCTTCTTCTTTCGTTTTGCTGCGACGCAAAGTGAAAATCAAAATTCTGAGCGACTTCTTCTTCGCTTTCAAAGGTTATTACCTGATCCCATTCGTCGGACGCCTTTGTTTTTACAAAAGCGTTCGGAACAAAACACAGCCCCGAAATAAGCGCGCAACAAATAGAAAAGGATATAAATTTAATTACTTTTTTCATTATTTAAAAATCTCCTTTATCTTACTGTCAGTTGCCCGAAATGAGCTTGTTTTCCAAAGTTATATACCAGGTTTTTCCTGCCGGAAGACGAACTTCGTATTTTTCGCCGTTCTTTTTAACTTCGGGTTCTTTTAAATTCTTGTTCACTTCAATTAAATAAACTCTGTTGCCGTAACGGTATTCTTTTATTCCCGCGTAAGTCAAATCGGAAGGTAGTTTTGCCGAAATTTTCAAACCTTTTATGTCGGGAGTAATACCCAGCGTTTGGGTTACGAAAGTAAGCGGAACAAGCCCGCTTTCAGGAAACTCGCCGTTTATGCTCACCTGATAAATACCGAACGACGTGCGCGGATCGCGCCTTAAACTATCTTTATGGAACTCGTCCATAATAACGTTAAAGCGGCTTGACGCCAAATCGGAAGATAAATTTGCTCTTCCTGCGATATCGTAATACGAAGTGTAAAAAATAGTGCCGCCGTTTTGCATTTGCAAACCGTATTCGCCCCACATTCCGGGAAGTACGTCGTTAAAGCTGTGACCGTTGTACCACCAGTAATGCAAGCCGTCTTCTTCTATGCTTTCAACGGGTACGGTGTTTGATCTTGCCGAAACCTTAAACGCATAAATATCTCCGCCTTTTGATCTGTCGCTTTCGATAATACGCTTGCCGTCTACCCAGTCGTAAATACTCTTTAACTGAGCGTCGGACGCAAGCCCGGCGGAAGCAGCCATAAAGTTTACAAACGTCATGCCGAAATCAAGTCTGTCGCCTTTTACGTTTATAGAAGTTATATATCTGCCCTTTTGTTCGTCCCAGAAAGTATTGTTGAAAACCTTTTTAACTCTTGAGGCTACGCTGCGATAGTATGACGCGTCGGCGGCGTTGCCGAGATAATCTTCTATATCCGCCATTGCAAGCACGGATTCATAGAATAAAACGTTTTCGTAAGCGGAATTGTATCCGAAAAAGTTGAGTGAATCCCAGTAGTTGGAAGATACTCCGCGGACGGTGCCGTCGTTGCGCGGATCGTATATGGTCATAAGCCCGGATTCGCCGTTTAATGTGACGAGCATATATTCCATGGCTTTACGAAGTTTTTCTATCATCACCTGTCCGCGGGCGTTTACCGAAGACAAAAATCCTGCGGTATTGTTGCCCGAAAGCAAATAATCTCTTGACGCGATTATAAGCGAAGAATTATTCGTATAATGGTTTTGCTTGCCAAGGTGTTGCGGCGAACTTTCGGTTGCCCATATAAAGCCGTCGTTTCTCTGATTTTTTTCGTATTCGGAAGTATCGACAACGTATTTTCCGCTTGCTTTGTCATAATACCAACCGTCACCGCCGTAAACCGCGTTTTTAAGCGAATTAACGTGAATATTGAGTGCATCGTCATATCCCGCCCAGTTGAGCTGTGCGCCGTTCCAAGCCGTCCATTCGATAGAGGCGGTCATGGTTTGTCCGCATCTGAAAGGTTCTACGTTTGTAGACGCTCCGCGAAGAGAGTTGTACATTCTCGCCTCGGTTTTAGCCGTGCCGAAGATAGCCCACATATTGCTTAAATCGGCGTTATAGTAACCGTCTTCAGACGTGTACATAAGCGTGCCTTTTTTGCCGTAAACGCGCATTTCGGCAACTTCGGTAAACTTAACGCCCGAACTTGAAAGCGGATACATCAGCGAACGGAATCTTATGCCGTTTGCGGATATCTCGTCCAAAGGCAGACTGAGCGTCGCGCCGCATGGATTAGGAAAGTTCATTATGCACGAATACTGACCTTCGGAATTAGGTAAAACGTAATAATAATGCGGTAACATATACCAGGTTTTGCCCATATCGGTAGTGTATTCTATAGTGATGTTAGACGGGAAAACCGATACGCTTGACGGGATTTTTATTTCCAGAGTGCTAAGCGTATAATAGTCGTCAAAATAATAACCGACGTAATCGCCGTTTGCGACGGATTCTGCTATCTGACTTTTCCAGGACGTGGAATTATCGTTATCGGCAATTTTTTCGGGACCGTATTCGTCGCTCATTACCGAAGACGCAAAAGGGGTTACGTTTTGTATAGGTTCATCGACACAATCGTCACCCGTAACCACTAACGTCTGCTCTTCCGTCCAGCCGTAAAGAGTACCCAGCGCAAGATTTACCGCGCACGCCTTAATTTTATACGTTCCCGCTTTTTTGTAAGTGTGATATACTTCGCCTAAAACTTTATGCTCTTCGTTATAAACGTAAGGTCCGTTATAACTCCAGGTGCCGTCGCCCCAGTCTACAACGTAATAGTTGTAATTTTCAAGCGCGACGTCAAGCATAACGTAAGCCGTAAGCTTATTGCCGGTAACCGCAGACGAAGAAACGGGTACTACAAGGTTTACGTTTCCGCCCTTTCTTTGCGGATTTTTTGTAGATTCATATACGATTTGTTTTAATCCTTTCACTATATCCCCCGAGTCGCCCGAACTGTTTGTTTTAGGCGTGCAACCAAAAAGCGACGCGCAAAAAGTTAAAAAAGCTACGGAAAAAGCGAGTATTTTAGTTTTTTTCATATTTTTTTCCTCCGCACGCAAGTAAAGCAAACAGCCGAAACAAACAAAAGTGCGCTTAACGTAAGGGCGTTGAAAATATCAATCGACGCGCCGCACGATTTGCCTTCGTTTGATTTCGAGCTTACCGTAACGGTACAGACCGCGCTGTATGCGCCCGTGTAATCCTTTAAAGTAATTACGCAGGTTCCCTCGCCTATTGCCGTAACCGTACCGTTATTTACTATGGCAACGGTAGTATCCGAACTGCTCCATTTATAGCCTTCGTTTTCGGCTTCCTGCGGGAAATAGCTTGCAATTAAATAAGTCTTTTCGCCTACGGCTAACTTTTCGCTTGTTTTATCAAGAGTTACGCCTTGCAGGTATACTTCGGATTTTGTTACGGTTACAACTACAAAATCTTTAAAACCGCCGTCTTCGGCAATAACGTAAATAACCGTAGTGCCTTCTTTTAACGCATGAATATATCCCTCTTTATCGGCTATGGCAACGTTGGGATCTTCCGCCAAAAATCTTACGCGTTTATTTGCAGCGTCAGCGGGAATTACCGAATATTCAAGTTTTTCAGGCCCGCTTTCAAGCTCTGTTTCGATTACGTCGTTTGTAACCGCAACTCCCGCAACGTTTTTTTTGTTTTCAAGCGGAATGCGTTCGCCTTTATCGTTAAGCTCGTAAACGGTAACTCCGCCAGAAAAACTTCCGTCTGTATTAGCAGTGAAAAGTCCTATTCTTCCGTACGTTATGAGTTCTTCGGGATAAACTTCGTCTATCAGGAGTTTATCGTCGATATAAACGCGGAAAAAAGACGCGCAAACTTTTAATTTCAGATTGTAAAAACCGCTTTTTTGCGTAAAGCGCGCAGATTTTTTGCGGCTTATGCTTATTCCGAAAACTTCAACGCAAGGATCGGGCATAAAATATACCCCGTTACCCGCAGTCATATGACGTAAAAATATATCGTCGGTTCCAAACACTACGCCTTCAAGTCCGCCGCTGCCGATTGAAACGTTGGTTTCGAGTTCAAAATATCTCAAATATAAATCGTTTAAATAGGCTACGGCATAATTACCGGTAACGTCTTTGCCGAAAAGGTCGTTTTCCCGTTTTAAAATTCCGTTTTCAGTCGAGTAATGATTAGAAAACTCCTCTTTTTCGCCGACCGACGACGGAATATAGACGTTTGTAACTTTGTCTTTGGTTTGTCCGTCGAATTCAAGGCGATAATGCGAGAGTTCGCCTTCGGCTTTTGCCGCCGTGGATACAACGGGCAAAATGCCCGCCATTACCACAACCGTAAATAATAAACTCAATAATTTTTTCATATTTTCCCTGATTTATGCTATCCAGCCGTATGATTTGAATTGCTTTTTAGCTTCGTTTAAAAGCGCGATGCCGCCGCTCTTTTTCCAGTCTTCTACAAAGTCTTGGTAGGCTTTTAAAGCTTCCGCTTCGCTTGCGTAAACGGTATTGACGTACTTATATTCAAACGCCTGCATCTTTTTGGTAAGCGTTGATACCGTGGACGTATCGAGCTTTAATATTGAACCGTACTGAAGTTTTCTCTTGTAGCTTGCGGTTTCGGTGTTGTGCTGAATTACTTTGTTTACGATCGGCGTAACGTTTATATCGGTAGTTCCCTGAACTACGCCGTCGTCTTTGGAACGGAAGAACATTCCCCAGTCCCATGCACCCGGATATTGCGAACGGTATTGTTTTTTGCTGTAACCTTCGTCGCCCGTGTAAATATAAACCTGCGCAGATGACGAAATAGTTTTAAACTTAAGTTCGGATTCAACGCCTACGCCCCAACGGAGCGCGTCGTATGCTTTGGATCTGTTATATTTTATATTGCCGGACACATCAACCTCCTTAGTCATTGCGAGATCGTCCAGGAATTTTATAATCTTTTCCATTTTCGCTTTATCGTTTGCGGCTTTTACGGAAACGGTTATTATAGTTCCTAAAAATCCGTCGGAAGGCTGATATCCGCCGCGCGGACTATCGGGATCTTTGGGAACGGGATAGGTCTTCCACCAGTCGAGAGTGTTTACTATTTCGCCCGTTTTTTCGTCCTTTATTTTGTTACGGGTAAAGTAACCCTGCGTGGTTTCGGATATTTCGCCTACATACCATTCGATACCTATTTTGCCTGCGGTAGATGTCTTTTGCGAGGCGTTCTGATAATACCAGTTGGGTTCGATAAGTTTTTCTTTTACTAAAACGGAAATAAAATCAAGCATTTTCTTTTCGGTTCCGTCGGTTATGCCAAAATCTACGCTTCCGTCTTCGTTAAAATAAATTCCCCACGGCAACTGACATACGGATCCGTACATAAGCGGGACCCACGTTCCTAATACGCCAAAGTCCTTTTGTTCGCCCGCGGTTGAAAAACCGAAACATGAGAGCGACGATTGATCTGAATTTTTATTTATCTTTATCCATTTTGCAAAGTTGAGCAAATCTTCGGGAGTATTCGGATTCCATTTTCCGCCGTTGGTTGCGGTTGCGCCCGCAGGATAATAAACCTGACCGTTTACTAAGTAATCGGTTGTGGTCGCGCGGTATTCGTCAGCCCAGTCTTCTCTTATTTTAAGCGACCAGGACGGCGGATCCGGCAAAGTCCAGAGAGCCGTAAGTTTGTTATCTTCGGTAAGCATAAGTCTGGCTATGGAATCTTCGCCCGGTCTGTCGGCATCTTCGGTCGCTATGATTTTTGAAAAATTAGGCATTTTGCTTAAATACGGAGCCCAGTCGGAAAGCAATACGCCCTGATTGAATATAGCTCTGAAAGAATCGACGTTTTCAAACGCAACTATGTCGGGCATATCGTCCATATTAGAAAATTTAAGCTGAGCGGTTGTTGCAAAATCGCTTGCCGCTATCAGCGTGGCGTTTAAATCGAAATTATCTTTAATGTACTTTCTGTAAGGATCGTCCTGCGTGGTGGGAGTGCCTACCGCGGCGGTTGTTAAAATCGTAATGTCGTCAGAGGACTTTTGTCCGCCGATTATTTTGTTACCGCAGGCAGAAAACCCGACTAACGAGGCAAAAGCAAGCACTGTAGCACATAGTTTTTTAAGTTTCATTGATTTTCTCTCCTTATATGAATTTTATTTATATTATTTTATAATTACTATCCTTTTACCGCGCCGAGATATACGCCGTCTTTAAAGAACTTCTGAAAGAAGGGATATATGCACAGTATAGGCAAAAATCCGACGATAGTTAAAGCCATTCTTTGCGTTTGCTGATTCACGCCCGCTATAGGCACGCCTATATCGGTGGAATCGACCTGAGCTAAATTGTTGAAGTTTATCATGATATAGTATTGCAAAGTCCAAAGCTCGGAATGTGCCTGATCGATATAGATCATTACGTCGAACCAGTTGTTCCAATGCCCTACCATGGTAAACAAGCCTATTGACGCAACTACGGGAGTTGAAAGAGGCAAAACTATAGACCAGAACAAATTAAGCTCGCCGGTGCCGTCTATTATTGCGGCTTCTTTAATCTCGCTTGGAATACCTAAAAAAAACTGTTTGAATATGAGAATATTCCAGGCACTTACGATATTAGGAAGTATAAGCGACCAAAAATTGTTCTGTAAATGCAAAGCCTGTATGACTATATAGTTAGGGATAAGCCCGCCCGAGAAAAAGATTGTAAACAGTAACAGATAGACGTACTGATTTTTCCCGGGGAAGTCCGCCCTTGACAAAACGTACCCGACAAGAGCGTTTACCGCAAGCGCGGTGAGCGTTCCCACAAGCGTTCTTAAAACGGACATCCATATGGCTTTTACAACGTAGCTTCCTACTCCGAGTATTTTCTGATACGCCACAAAAGTAGGTCTTTTAGGAAAAAATACTATAAGCCCGTTGGCTTCAGTCCACTCGCTTTCGCTGCAAACGGATATTCCTAAAGTATAAATAAGCGGATACAGACAGAGAATTGCGAGAAGCGCAGCAAGAACTATACAAACGATTTCAAAAATTTTATCGTCTTTTCCTCTGATCATTTTACCACGCTCCTATCCCCACAAGTTTTTTGGACAGTTTGTGCGCGCCTATTACCATTACGAATCCTATTACCGCCTGCACGAACGAAACCGCACCCGAAAGCCCGTATTGTATTTCTTTAAGTCCTTTCCAGTAAAGCCAGGTATCTATTACCAAAGCTTTGTTTTCCTGCACCGCGCCGGTTGCAAATATGAGTATCTGCTCGCCCCCTGCGCCTTTTAAAATGTTACCTACCGACATTATGACGTTGTAAACCAGAATACCCGTCATTCCCGGAAGAGTTATGTGCCAAAGCTTTCGGAATACACCCGCTCCGTCGATTGCCGCGGCTTCGTATAAGCTCTTGTCTATTCCCATTAAACTTGCGGTAAATAGTATCGTTCCCCAGCCGACTTCTTTCCAGACGGAAGATAAAATCATATTAGTATAAAACAGTTCGGGCTTGGATAAAAAGTCCACCGGTTCACCATGAAACACGTTTACTATAAGCTTATTTAAAAGTCCGTTAGGCGTTAAAAATGCGGAAACTATAGCGTAAATTACAACCCAACTGAAAAAATGCGGAATGTAAACTATGGTTTGTATAACCGCTCTGTATTTTTTAGACGTTATATGATAAAACACAAGCGCGAATATCACAGGAGGAATAATTCCCGCAACAAGTCTTAAAAAGCTTAAATATACCGTTTGCCATATTACCATTCGCATTTGCGAATCGGCAACAAGCGTGCGGAAATTTTCAAGACCTGCCCACTCGCTGCCCCAAACTCCGTCTATAAGCAGATAATTTTTAAACGCGAGTATTGTCTGCAACAAACTCGGATATACGTTAAAAACAAGAATGAGAATGGTTGGTACTATCAATATCGCATAAAACGCAACGTAACGTTTTACACCCGGTATTTTCTTTAAAGAGAGAAATTTTTGAATACCGCCCGCCGCCGCGTATAAAATTACTGCGAATAAAAACGCAGGTTTGATTTCGTAAAGCTTATAAAACGTAAAGCTCTCGCCTTCTGAATTTTCGGCTTTAAAAACCGACGTGGTAAGCAGTATTATATAAAGAATAACTAATATTCCCGCAAACGCCATTTCAAAAATGCCGAGTTTTTCGGCGTCCTTGCCCTTTACAAAACAAGTTATGGCGGAAATGCAGGCAAAAATTATCGGCATTGCAATGCATAAAACCGATATAAGAACAGCCACCGCAGGAACGGATAAATACACCGTCGTACCGTAGTTTACATAACCGATTTTTCCGCCGTAAAATATCAGTTCAAAAACGCCCGCGCCCGAAAGCGAAAACGAAAACGCGCCGTCGGTATAGCTTAAAAAACTACCGAATAAAAAAGACAGCAGACTTGCAAACATTAAAACAAGCTGAATTATACACTTGCCGCGTTTGCAGGCTTTTTCGTCCAAACCCGATTTTTTTAAAATATCGGGTTTTAAAGACGTTTCGCTTTTGCTCATAGCTCGCCCTCCTGTGCTTTTTTATAATTTATAGGAGTCATTCCGACTATTTCTTTAAATTTAAGATAAAAATACTTTAAATCGTTAAAGCCCACGGTCTGAGCAACTGCCGCCACCGAAAAATCGGTGTTTAAAAGATATTTACAACTTTGCTCTATCCTGTATTTAATGAGATATTCTTTTATCGACGTATCGCATTCTTTGCGGAACAACCGTTGCAGATACGCCTTGCAAAGTCCGCAAGCCGAAGCTATATCGTCAACGTTTATCTGCTTATCGTAATTATCGCGGATGTATTCAACGGCAATTTTAATATAATCCGCGTCTTTTTTCTGCCGCAGATTGAGTTTATCCGTCTTTCTGTTTTTTGATGAACATATGCGCAGAAGTTTGTAAAGTATGACCTGCGTGTATGACTTCATTATTTCTTCGTACAGCGGTTTTTTAAGGTCGTATTCGTTTTTTATATTTAAAAACAAACTTTTTGTATCCGGCAATAAATCGTGAGAATAAACATTTCCGCTCACGAATACCGAATAATTTATGTTATACGTTTCAAACGGGAAAATCACGTTGATTATCTGAAACTCGTCTGCATTGCCGATGGGAACTATAGAATGACTGAGCGTTTTATCCGCAATTATAAAAACGTCGCCTTCTGAAACTTCTATATGTTCTTCGCCTATACAGTTTTCGCCCTTACCGCTTAAAACGTACACAAGCTCGACAAACTCGTGCGAGTGCGGAACGATTGAGCCAAAAGCCGACGACGAAACAGCAACTATATCGCTTTTTGAATCAAACATCTTTATGTTGAACGGCATTAAGTCCTCCTTTGTTTACGCCTTGACGTTTTGTGCCTTAGCGTTAAAATTTGTTTCTGAAAACATATTTTTTGCCCGCAATTATTTTTACGGCTTTTTCTCCGTATCCCGGTGAGTACGAAAAATCTAAAAGTCCGTCTACGCCATCGGAATAAACGGTAAATTGCTCGCTCGTTTTTATAAGCGTTAAAAATCCGCCTTTTACCGGACAAGTCAGTTCAAAATCGTCAACCATGACAAGCGACGGCGCAAGTATAAATCCGTTTTTTGTGGGTTTGATACCGAAAATACAGGCAAATATCAGATAAATCGGCGATGCGCCCCAGGCGTGACACAGGCTTTTTCCGTATTTTCGATCATACATCTCGTAATGTTCTGCACCTTTTGCCGTAGGATCGTACTGTTCCCAAAACGTTGTCGCGCCGAGTTCAAGCATGCCGCCCCAGTAAGATTTTATCTCACTTAAAACTTCGGAAAACATTCCGACTTTTGCAAGAGCCGATAGTTCGTAAAATTTCATATACGGTGTTATTATGGGTTGAATGTGATCGTTTATAAGCACGTTTTCAACTATTTCCTGCGTCATTTTTTTATCCGCAAAACCGTATAAAATTGCGAATATGTTGGCATATTTTGTTACTTTATCCGATAAAACGCCATTTTTTCTGCCGTGAATGAACGCTCCGTTTTTATAAAAGACTTCAACGGTTTTTTCCCACAACAGAGCAGACTTTTTAAAATATTCTCCGCCGTCAAACCCGCAAAGTTCAAGCATTTCGGCGTAATTTTTTAAAGCTTCGGCAAAAATTATCTGCTCAAAAGATGTTTCGCCCATGTTATCCATTTCTGCCCAGTCGATAAATACCCAGTCGCCTTCGTGATAGGTTAAAAATCCGTCTTTATCGCAACGGCTCTCCAAAAGGCAGACGTACTTTTTTACCCAAGGGAGCATTTCTTTAACAAACTCTTTATCGCCGGTATACCTGAACAAATCGTAAACGGATAATATCCAGTAGGACGTATAGTCCATTATGTGATTTATATAAGAATTTACGGGTTCTTTGCCTTTTAGCGCAACAAGCGTGCGTTTTACTGCGTCTGCGTCGAAATAACTGTAATAATTCACCAGCGCGCTTTGGTAAGTATCGCCGCTCCACGCCCAACGGTCGCGCTTTGCCCCGTCTATTATAAATTCCTTTTTACAAAGCCCGAAAGTATAGACCGAAGTATCGAAAATTCTTTGTAAAAGCTCGTCTTTGCACTTAAACGAACATTTAGGCACGTCGGGCTTTTCTTCCAAGGCGGTAAGTTTTCCGTAAGGTTCGGCGGATTTTGTAAACAGATATCGGAACGCTTTTTTGTTAGGCGTAACACATTCGCCGTCGCACTTTTTAATTACGTCGGTCTGCTCGGAATACTCACTGTCAAGCGCTTCTTCCGGCGATTCGCCGTAATAACAATATACGTCGGAATTAACGAACGAAAAATGCAGTTTTGCGGTTATTTCCTTACCGAAATCGTAAAATAATCCGCCGTTTATCTGTTTTACCGACTCGCATTCGCGCGAACTAAGAGGCAGCGAAAAATCGTTGGGAGAATTATTTTCGTCGTCGAATATCCAGCTTGCGGCTTTATAATATCCGTTATCCTGACAGCTGACTGTTATATCGTCCTTTCCCGACTTAAAATATTTTCCGTCCACGTAAAGGCACGGCAGTTTTGCAACGTTGTTTACTAAAATCTGCACGGCATAATCGCCTTTATCGAGTTCGATATAGCCTTTGAAATTTTTGACGTACCCCAAATTTTCGATAAAGATATTGTAAGTTCCGTCGGCTTTGATTTTAATTACGTCACGCTCAGGCAGAGAAAAATTAAGATAATATCTGACCGTTACGAAATGACTGTCCATTCGCCAGAACGGCGTTATCTGAACGTCGCGCTCATAACGCTCTGCCATACATTTATTGAAAAGCGAAATTTCAAAATCGCCCGGGTACCATACCCATTTTGCTTTTGTGTTTATTGCTTCAGACATTTACCGTTACTCCGCCCTCGTCGAGTGATTTATCTGCGGCGTAAACGATAAGGTGACTGTTTACCGAATCGTCTATAACGGTAGCGGAAATGGATTTTTGTTCGCCGTTTTCCATACTTACAAAATCTTTTACGATTCGGCTGTCGCCGCCACCGTGTCCGTCGCCGTCTTCTATTCCGGTAATAACTTCTTCTCTTTCGTTATATAAGCAGTTTGCCGCGTTATACGTTCTTACTTTAAAATTGTTGTCTTCAAAAAATCCCTGAATTTCGCCCTTAGTACCGATAAGATGAATGTTTCTGCCCGGTCTTGCAACGCCCGAAACCATACTGTGAGTTGCAACCGTTCCGTCGGCAAATTTTATAATTACGGCTTGTCTGTCAACAATATCCGCATCAGTTTTGAAAATACATTTTCCGTGAGGATTTATCGTCTTTAAGGATTCAACCTTTTCTTCATAAGTTATCTGTTCGTAAGGCTTATTCAAACAAGTGAACAAATACTGAGTAAAATAGTGATTATCAAGTAGCAGCTTTTTGCAGGAATACGGACATTCTTTTTCTACCTTGCAATCGACAAGACACCTCGTTCCCGAGCCTTCGGGAGCTTTTTCGGGTATAAAATAATACCGTCCGCCAAAACTTGTTACCTTTTCGGGAGCAACGCCGTTTTTAAACCAGCAAAGCAAATCCATATCGTGGCAACACTTAGCGAGTAACATAGAAGAACCGCATTTTTCTCTGTTGTTCCATTTGCCGCGAATGTATGACGCGCTTGAATGAGCAACGCCTACCATCTCGTTTGTTTCCATGCAAACGATATCGCCGATTTCTCCGCTTAAAACTATTTCTTTAATTCTGCGGTAAAAAGGAGTGTATCTTAAAACGTGACAAATCATAAGTTTGCAGCCGTTTTCGTCGGCAAGTTGTTTTAAACGCATTAAATCTGTCTTGTTGTTGGTTATGGGTTTTTCAAGCAGCATATCGTATTTGAGCTTTAAAAAAGGTAAAGCCGTGGGAATATGCAATTCGTCCATAGTGGCGTTTATTACCGCGTCTGCAATTTTGCCTTTCTTAATGCAATCGTCTACGCAGTCGAACATCATATCGTCTTTTATATTGAATCTTGCCTTTGCAAGTTCGCGCCTTACCGGATTAGGATCAACCACAGCAACAACTTCTAACTCGTCGGGATGAGTAAGAGCATATTTTGTATACGCTTCACCTCTGTCACCGAAACCTACAACGACAACACTGATTTTTTTCATTTAAGTCTACCTCCGTCTGCCACAAACAAAATGAAAATGTTAAAATAATTGGTTCATTTTTGCATTCGTTCGAAATTATATAAAAATTATAAACGGTAAATACCAAAAAAACAATGGTTAAATGCGAAACAGATTAAAAAAAGAAAAACTTTTTTTGCGGCGTGTTTTTTTACGTTTTTATTGCTTGTTTTTATTTTTTTATAAAAAGAATTTTTTTATGCAAGTTTAAAACGTTTAAGCCGTTTTTAGCCTGAAATGTGTAGATCTTTGCTAAAAATATACAAAAATAAAAAACGACAACCGATTAAGGTCATCGTTTTTATTCGTTTTGAAAGGTTATTTTTTGCAATCGTTTTTACATTTTTTTGTTGCTTTAAAAAAATGCCATGTTCCTGCAAAGTATGGTCAAATGCTAAACTTTACAAAAATAACATAATATATTGCTGAATAGCTTAGTTGCTGTTTTTCACCTAAAAAGGATTACTTAAAAGAACAACCGAAATTATTCCCACTATAATTCCTATCCACTGTTTTACCGAAAGCTTTTCGCGGTATAAAGCAACTGCGCAAAGCGTTACTAAAATCAGACCGCCGCCGTTTACGATAGGAAAAAACACCGCGCTGTCCACTTTGCCGGACAGGTACAAATTTATAACGTTGTTGAGAGCAACTCCTACGCCCGACAAAATTATAAGTATAGGATAAATAGCGCCCTTTTTAGTCTTTCCTTCGCTGTTTTCGGCTTTGTTCTGCCCGTCTGTTTTTCGTTTTACGGCAATAACGGCGCAAATTCCCGCAGATATTGCGGAAATCGCAAATGAAATTATTAAAAATCCGTTAAGTTCGTTTGCATAAGCAGACGATTGATGCACCTTTTGCATTACGCCTATAAAACCCGTGCTTAAAAATGCGATAAAGACGTATACAAGCCATTTTGCGCTCATTTGCTTTTTTTCTTTATCTTTACCTACGCAAAGCATAAAACATGCAATGAGCAGAACAATCCCCGCTATTTGCGCGGGATAAAGCGTTTCATCCCAGAATATCGCGCCGGAAAACGCGGGAATTATTGTGGAAAGAGAAACTATTACGCTTGTGTATGCAAACGATCCCGAGTCGTACGCGCGAAGCATAAAATACGACTGAATAAGAGTAAGCGCGCCAAAGCCGCATGCGGTTAAAAAAGTAAATAACGATAACGTTTTTATTCCGCCGGACATAAAAAGCACCGCAACGGAAATAATGCAGCCAAAGGCAATAAATAAATATTTATCCGCCGCAGAATCGTATTTTTTTACAAATGAATTTTTGGTTATCTGCGAAGTTAAATTTGCCGCCATAGTTATGACAAAAAGCACAACTACGGGTAAAGAATACAGCCACATATTATTTTCTTGTAAACACCGCTATTTCACTTGTAGTTCTGCCTGAAAGCTTTACGGTAAAGCCTTTTTGGTTAAGTTCGTAGCCGCTTACTGTAAATTTATCGCCCGTATTATCGAGATACACTTCATATTCGCCCGCACACGATATTCCGCGCGGCTTTATTACGTACTCGCTTTCTTTTGCGTCCTCTAAACGGAAAGCCCCTGTTATAGACTTATTTTTATCTTCAGACGCATACTCTAAAACAAGCCATTCGCCGCGCTTGGTGTAGTCTTCAAACGGTGTGTGATGATAGACGTTGCAAGTATCTATGATCGGGCGGATTTGCTTTTTATAAAGATCTATGGCTTTGAGCCAGGCTGCTTTCGCCACGGGATTCATTCTCATATAGTTATCCGCTATATCGGTAGTTTCGATATGCCCGAAAATAGTGGTTCTTGCAAGCAAATCGGGGTCGCCGTTATGCACGAGCGCAGGAATAGACAACAGCTGCTCGGGACACATTGCTCTTGATAATCCGTAAATAACTCTCAACTGCGTTATGGGAGCAAACAAATCGGTGGCCTGCATCCAGTCGAAATGGCTCATAATGCCTAAATCGCTTCTTCCGCCGCCGCCCGAACAATTTTCAAGATAGAGCGACGGGTATTTTTTGCGAACTCGGTCGATTATATCGTAAAGATATTCGTAATATTCCCACGACGTTCCTTCATAACCGCTTGGGGTATACATTTCGGAAGGCTCTTTAAGTCCGCCGTCTATGCGGAATAAATCAAGGTTATATTTATCTATCACGCCGCAAATCGAATTATACACATACTCGCGGACTTCGGGGATCAAAAGATTAAGCGTCGGCATTTTTCTGCCATAAGCCTGTATGAGCCATTCGGGATGAGCTTTTGCAAGCTCGCTTGAAAGGTCGCAACCTTCCGCTTCCATCCATAAGCCGCACATCATTCCTTTTTTATGCGCATAGTCGAAAACGTCTTTTAAGCCGCCTTTTAAACTCGGCGTTTCGTACCAGTCGCCGCGCTGAGTATACCAGTCGCCTTTTTCACTGCCGAACCAGCCTGCGTCCACCATGAACATTTCCGCACCTATCGCTACGGCGTTATCCACAGCCTTGATAAGCATCTGCTTGTTTTGCTGATGACAATCGCTATAACAACCGTGAGTGTATGCCACGGGATGCGTAATTGCCTGATTTCTTACGGGTTTTACGGATAAACGAGTATGATAGAATAACTCGTTTGAAGCATCGTCCAGATCTCCGTAAACCTGTCCTATATGCACCTTTGCAGAAACTACCGTTTGCCCGGGAGCCAAAAATCTTGGAAGCGCGCATCTGTCCACACCCGCTTTAAAATGCAGGTAGTCTGCGTTTGTAACGTGCCTTGCCCAGGTATAATCTCCGCACTTTGTAAATTCCGCACGAGGCATCATACTCGTTTCAATGGAAATTACGGTTATCTGACAAGAATTATCGTTCTTTAAAAAATACGTGGGCGGATTAAAAATCGGACGTTCGTGCGCAAATTTAAGCGTGGCCTTGGGAATTTTAAACCACTTGATTTCGCCTTCACCCAAATAGTTATTGTCTGAAAAACTTGCAACGTAGCTTTCGGGACGGAAGTTTTGCCCGCTTAAAGTGTTGGTAACTACTTCCCGGTATAAAATTCCGCACATGGGATAAAGTCCGGTTACGGCAACTTTTTCTTTGCCTGAATTTTCGATTTCAAGCCACCTGACCAAAAATGCAGATCCGTCAAGCCGGGTTTTTACTCTAACACGGATATTCATATCCGGATAAAATAAACTTATAGTGTGAACGTCAAAACACTTTTCGTCTTTTTCAAGCGTCTGATTTTCAAAAACAAATTTATCTCTGAGCCTTAAACCGTTTATTTCGAGTTCAAAACTGTTAAAATGGCTTTTTTCCGCACGAAATCCCTGCAAATATTTTATTACTTCTTCACGGCAAAAAGTTTGCCCGTGATTATTTGACAGAGCGTTTACGAAATTACCGTTATAGAGCGCGTCCGTCCACATAAAAGACTTTGCGCCGTATTGCGCTATAGGAAAGCTATCGGTTTGATTTTCTTTCCACATCCATTCATTTTCGTTAAAAAATACTGACATAATTTATATATTATTCACCGTAGTATTGCTTGCAAAGCCGTTATATGCAAGCGGTTTTTCGGAAAATTCTTCATTTCCCAGATAGTCGTAAATTTCTTCTTCAAGTTCCTCAATTATATCTATATTGCCCTGAATATAATCGTTTAACTTTTGTGCGTTGCGTTTAAGCCTTGCTATTATTCCGCCAAATCGTAAATCGAGTACGTCCGCTCCGTGCGGCTTATACAGCTCAGCCCAGTATTTTTTCATATTTTCATACAGCTCTTCCATTTTACTTACGGCGTTTTTATAGTCGCCGTTTAAAAGAATTTCAAGCTGTTTTTTATCGCCGTTTTTATATGCCGAACGAGTTTTTAAACCAAGTTCCGCTTTAAAAGACAGACATTCGCATAACGCTATTACCGGTCTGAACGCAAACTTAAATTCGTCGGGAATTTGCAATTCACGCAATTTTAGCGCAATCCGGACATACTTTTTGTTGCAGTCCTTGGGAATTGCGGAATCGAACATACCTAAAAAACAATCGTTATAAAGCAGATACTTTGACGGATTGACAACGTCTGCTTCGTTATTTAAAGATATTTCGTTAGGCATATCTATTTGCATATAATCGTCGAACTTTACCGAAAATCTTTCAAAAAACTTTTGCTTTATGTTATTTTCGTCAAAATTGCCTTTTGCGTATTCGGATACGGCAAATATAGAAGGAAGCACCGAAAAAGGCGAACAAAAACCGCCGTCGTCGCCCCACGCCGTAAAAAATGCCCTGTTTATCCCGTTTTTTATACATTCGCTTATAGCCGCGCGCGAAGCTTTTAAAGCATAGCCGTTATGAGGAACAAGTCCCGTCCACGTCCAGAATCCGCCCGCAAACAATACGTTATCCGTGATTTTTTTATGCTCCCGCATCATTTTGGAATAATGCTCTTCGTCGGTCGAATAATAATCCCAGTAAATAAGTTCAAGATTTTCGGGAACTTTAACCTTTACTTCGCTGCCGGAATTATAATAATCGCCGCCGGCAAGACGGAAAAACATATCCGACCACATACAGCATTTAAAACCGTGTTTTTTTGCAATTTCAAGCACTTTATTAAGGTGCGAAAGCATAATTTCGCTGCGGTTTTTTTCGCCGTGCAGATCTTTATATTTTCCGAGTCCTAACATATGGGCTTCGTCCATACCGACGTTTACCAAACGGCTTTTAAAACATTTTGCAAGAGATGAAAACATGTTGTCTATAAGCTCGTACGTTCTGTCGTTTTCAGCAAGTAAAATGTCGTTACAGTCGTTTATTTCCCGGTAGGGTTTCCAACGGAAAATTTTTGATAAATGAGCAAGCGTCTGAATACAAGGTATGAGCGTAATACCCTTTTCAAACGCATGCTCGTCTATTTTTTTTATTTCATCTATCGTATATCTTCCGCGAAGATAGCCGAAATATTTTTCGTTTTCGACCGTGTACGTGTCTTCGGTATAGAGTTGCAAAGACGTGTATCCGAGTGAAGAAAGTAGGTCTATAAGTCGATTAACGGCACTTACAGTCATAACCGAGTTGCGCGAACAATCGACCATAAGACCTAATGATGTAAAGTTATTCACGCTTTTTATTTCCTTTTAAAAATCGCAAAGCAAGATAGTAATGCAACAAACGTTAAGCCGATTGAACCGCTTACGCTTCCGCCGCAGCCGCCACCTGAATTTGTTGTAACGTGTTCCTGCTCGAAGCTTTCGTTATCGCCGACGATTTTGCCTTCGTCGGGATCGGTTACGGTAAATGTAACGGTAGCAGACACGCCGGAATCGAACTTGCTTGCAGCTTTTAAAACTACTTCACCCTTACCCGTTATTCTTAAAAATTCTTTAAGATAAATTTCGGCAGGACCTGAAACAACTTCGTAGGTAAGCTCATAATGACAATCGTCCGCAGGGGTTATTCCTCTTACTTCGATATTACCGGAAAGTTTCATGGGCTGAGTGTTTACGGTTACGTTTTCAAACGAATTGTTAAGCGTAACGTTTGAAAAAGTAGCCTCGTATGCTGTTCCGGAAAAAGTAGAGTAAACGTAAGCGTCGGTTTCTTCAGCGGCTCTTACCGTAAAATTACCCGCCTTTTTAAAGGTAATTTTTCCGTCGGTAATCCGGGCAACGTCTGTGCCTTCCACAACCGTCCAGACGAGCTTTTCGTCAAATTTAATACGCCTTGCAGAATCTCTGACTTCTGCGGTAAGCTCTATGGGATTATCTGAAACCACGGCTTTTTTAAGATACGTGCCGTCTATGGTAATTTTATCGCCCGAAGCCGCCAACGCGGAAACGGGATTAACGCATGCCGCGCCCAAAAGCAATGCGGCAAGCAGCGCAATTATTTTTTTGTTCATGTTTTTTCTCCTTATCAACATGCACCCTGAATAAAGGTAAGCGGAATATAATTTTTACTGAGTCTTCCGTTTGTGGATATCTCCATTACGATACTTACGACTGCGTCATTTATGTTGTGCGGAATAAGCTCTAATTCGTAAGAATTATCGTTCGTTCCGCCATGCCAGTGTTCAAGACCTACGCAGAAATTTTTTCCGCCTTTAACTTCCCATTCGTCGGGAACGCTTAAAAGCTTTATTTGTAAGTACTGAGGAGTAAACCATTTATTAAGGAAGGTTAAACGCAGTTTTTTGCCTACGCCCTCCTCTATTTTAACTAAACTTTCGTCGTAGGCTATTTTTACGTCGTACAAGTCAAAATGCCGCGTTACTACGTTCTTTTCGGTTATAAGCTTTTTAACGTCTTCGTATTTGTGCCGGTCAAGCGGATTTATGCCCGTATATTTGAATTCGGGGATTGCCGTTATGGTAAAATAATCTTTTTTTTGCGGAATTATACCGGTATCGCAATTAAATTCGGGCATTATATCGCAATAATAGTATCCGAGCATTACGGGAGCCTGACGAACTACTCTGTAAGCGAGTTCTTTAACCGTTTTGGGCGGATAAAGATATTGATCGTAACGAAGCGTGCAAGTAGCTATTTTATCCGAACAAGCTTTTTTCCACTTTAAAGGAATTGTTTTTTCGCCCATAATAATGCCTAAAATCGCGCCTGCGGTGCCGGCGGTACAGTCGGTATCTTCGCCCATATTTACGGCTATGCAAACGGTTTTTGCAAAATCGTTTTCGCCGTATAAAAGCGAAACTATAAGCGCGCCTATATGCCATATAGCGTCAAAAGCCTGCGAGCCGTGGGGTATTTCGGGATCCGGCGTTTGTACGGGAACACGTTCGTTTGCGGGAACTTCGCTCGTGCCTTTCCAGTATCCTGCCATCATTCCGAAGTTAGTGGGCGCAAGCTTGAACATCTCCTTTCTCGCCTGTTTCCAGCTTTTACCCGAATCGTAACACTCTATGGCTTTATCTATAGAGCAAGCGATTTTGCAATCTTCGGGTATATAAGACTTACCTATTTCGATAAGTTTTCTTATATCTTTTTCAAAAAACGCAGCCGACTCGACTGCCGCGCAGAACACAGCCGCATAAACGCCTTCGTCCGCATGATCTACAGAGGAATCAAAATAGGCGTAAGTTGCCGCAAGCTGAGGATTTCCGGCACAAGTGCAAGCCCATATTTCGCTTCTGATCCATGCGCCGTTACTGTCCTTATTCGGGTTGCGCATTCTGCCGCAAAGAGGCGGTTCGATACCCATATTAAAGTTGTTTTTACCTGTGCCGTATTCGGATAAAGTTGCGCAAATGTAGGTATTCCAGTATTCGGCAAGAACGTGTGAATCTATTTTTGCACCCTCTAATTCTATTGCGCGAAGCCATACGAGCTGCAAATCTACGTCGTCGTTCGGTACGGGATGGGATATATCCTGCTGAAACCAGTCTATATCGTAAACGCCCCTGAAACATTCAAACGGCGCGCCCAACGTTCCGCCTATATTTTTGCCCGTGTAACACCCTAAAACTTTATCGTAATAGTCGTTAAATGTCAATTTCATAATAAGTCCTTTTAAATTTCAACGCCTGTAAATAATTTAGATAATCCCTTTTGCAATAAAAGCGCAAGCGGGAAAGATATACAAGAAATAAGTATTTTTATTGCCGCGGCATAATACGGATCCGGACGCTTAATCTCGTTTATTATAAGAAGCCCTATGGTCATGGTTCCGTATCTTCCGTTTTCGGCAAGCATAAGCGGCTGCATATATATGGTGAACGGCGTCAATACATACATTACGATAGCAATCGAAAGCGTAGGCCATACGAAAGGAATGGTAATGCTGAAAAGTTCGGTCATAAGACCTGCGCCGTCAAGCTGAGCGGACTCGGGAACTTCTTCGGGAATACGCGACATTGCGCCCCAGATAAACAGAGAGTACAGACCGAACCCGAACCATATAGTGTATATAAACAATGCCAGGTTCGCGTAGCCTTCGGTAATAAGCCAGTTGGTTTCCCTGCCGCCGGTTACGAAAGCAAACAGCTTTACCATTATACCGCTTTGGAATGCTCCGCCGCCAGTATCCCATAATCTTCTGTAAAATTCCGACATAACCGCGGCGGGTATAATGTTAGGAATAAACAAAACGACAATTATAAGTCTGTAAAGCGGTACTTTTTTATACAAAAAGAAGCACATGAAAACGGTTATGGGAAACATTACGCATAAAACGACGGGCAACCAGGCAAACGACGTGCCGATTATTTTGCCGTAGTTCTGACTTTCGAAAAGACGGAAAAATCTTTGAAAGTTTTCAAAAAACACGAATACTTCCTTTCCGTCCCTTATCTGTTTGAACGACAGTATCAAGCCGCCTAAATTTGCGTACACCGTGAAAATCGCGAAGTTTGCAAGCGGAATGGCGAGCATTATTACTATAAACGCGATTTTCGACGGCGACAGTCTGCTTAATTTTGATTTTTTTAAAATTATCAGATTTTCCATTCGTTTTTATTTGCGTCCCATTTTTTATAAACGCAAGAAATTTCGTTCGCGGTGCAACCTTCGGCAATGCTCTTTGCACTTTCGTAAGATTCGGCACCGGCTATTCTGTTAAAGAATCCGCCTTCGTAAGCAAAGAAAATGGCAAGAATATCTTTTTCAAGAACTTTGTTAGGCGTAACCGCGTAAACTCTTTCGGCTTTATCGTCGTGATAAAAACCGTTGAATGCCGCAAGTGTAAAATCGTCAAATCCGTCGGTGTTTACCTTAACGCCTTTTAAAGGTCTTAAAAGTCCGTGCGTTGCTTTTACGAACGAAGAATAACTCTTTTCGGTGAGCATATGAATTAAAAATTGTTTTGCCAAATCTTTATTTTGGGCAGTTGTGGGTATTGCAAATACGCCGTTATCCGAAGAGAAAAGTACGTTTGACGTATCTTTGCTGCCGTCAATGGATTTTTTATCCGAATTGATGTGCGGCATGGGTATATAGCCCGCGTCAAAGTTTTTAATTTTAATGTAATCAACCATTTCGGTCGGGAAATACGTTCCGCCTACTATCATAGCCGCTCTGCCGTTGATAAAGTTGGATTGTGCGGTTATTGCGGTAGCGCCTACCGAGCCTTCGAGAGTTATATCGGTACCCTTACTCGTTTTGCCCTTAGTAAGTCTTGCCAAAGTAGAATATACCTTGGCTCTGCCTGCCTGCTGAACGGAATATACTTCGGGCGATTCGAATTTAAAAAAGTCTTTCATAGCGTCTACGCCGTAACATTCGGAAAGCCATTGCGGCAAGTTGGTGTAAAGATAGCCGTTTCCGTCTGCACCGCCGAAAGTAAGCGGAGCTACAGAACCTGCGGTATCTTCGGCTATTTTATCGCAAAGCGTCCAGAATTCGTCCATGGTTTCGGGAATAGTCCAGCCGTAACGTTCAAACATTTTTTTATTGTAAATAAGTCCGCTGGGCGGGTTATCCTGCCAAGGAATACCGTATTTTTTACCGTTTATGATCTTATCGGCCATAACGTTTTCGTCTATTACTTCTTCAACTTTTTTCCCGCTGTCAGGAATAACAGCCTGATAAACGTCGGATAAATCTTCGATATACCCTTTTACTACGTACGATTCATAGTCAGCCGCACTTACTAAAATTACGTCGTCCTTGCAGTTTCCGTTTTCAAGCTGAGTTTTAACCGCGCTTAAAGCGAGCGGACTTGCTTCAAGATAATACTTAACGCCGGCGTTATCCTGAACGAACAGCGAAATAGCCGAAGTAATCCAGTCAGTGCCGTAACCTGCCGCATAAACGTTTAATGAAAGAGTTCCTTTTTCGCCACGCTTTCCTATTTCTGCTTTACCGGAGTCGCTGCCGGAACTGTCTTTTCCGCCACCGCATGCAAAAGCAGATAAGCTTGCCGTAATGCAAAGTATCAATGCAATAATTTTACCGAATTTTTTCATAAATTAGTCATAGCCTCCTATCAATTTTTTATTTAACCGGAATTACGAAGTAACCTTCGCCGCAACCGATATCGAGTTCTAAAGTATTGTTTTTTAAGTTTTCGATAACTCTTTTGCCCTTTTTGCAGACGAGAACTTTATTTGCGTTTTCAAACTTTAAAGTAATTTTGTTATCCGCATGTTCAAAAGGCGAAGAATAGTTCATAACCATATAGGCGACGTTACCTTTCTTATCTTTAAATTCCGAAACGAGCGCGTCTGCCGTTGCATCGACTGCCGCTATTCCCTTTACTTTTTCAAGCGGTGAACGAAGCTGACTGTATGTGCCGCTTCCGCTCATACCTAAAGGCATTGTTCCTACCCAGTCGAAATTCATATACAAACCTTCAAACGATTTTATCTCGTCAAATACTTCTTTTACGGCATAGTAACAAGCGAGCTTATTACCTTGCGGATCGACAAGACCTGTACCTAAATTGTTCGTGTCGCTGTCCGGCGCAAGATACGACCAGTAAAGAAAAGTTTGTAACCCTTTTGCGCCGTAGCACATTGCGCTGTACGCCTGCCATGCTACTTCGCTGTAAAGTTCGGGTGAAATGTAACTCCAGTGTCTGGTTGTTAAAATATAGATATAAAACGGAATATCGTATTTTTTAGAAGCGTCGGCAAACGTTTCGAGATCGGAAAGCCACTGCGGACGAACAGTTCCGCGAAGCCCCGCTTTCTGAAGCGGATAATGGTCGTATGAAATACAGGTCGGGTTTACCGTTTCAACAAAATTGAAAACGTAATCTCTGAACGTATATTCTCCCGCATATTTGCCGTAAAGCTGCGTGTCGCTTGCGTACGACGGATACAGATTTACATAAAATTCGTATTCGGGATAATTTTTATACCACCAGTCCTGAGCCGCCGCTATAGTATCGTAATAATCCATGGACGGTTCGTCTATTACGTGAAGTCCGCCAAAGGATTTATATGCGGCAAATTCGTCGATTCGCGCTTTAATTTTGCTTTCCTGCGCGAGGATCTGAGCGTAAGCTTCTTCGTAAGTAAGCCCCTTGCCGTTATGACATATGTTGTGAAGCGACGGGTTTTCGTAGTCCATTATCAGAACTTTTACGCCGTTCTTTTCTGCATTTGCAAGCGACTTTAACACATGCTCATGCGTGGTATCGTATATAGGGAGAGCAACATTATAACCGCAATCTGCCATAACGCGCCAGTTTTCTTCGGTATTGCAATCTTTTTCCAAGCCCCAAGGCGTTCCGCGTTCGTTTTCAGAACCGTTATGCGGCGTGTCAAACGCACCTAAACGCATTGTCTTTTCGGATTCCGTTATTTTATACGAAACCGTAGACGTCCCACTTTTACCGCACGCCGAAAAGCCCAAACTTAAAGCTATGGACGACGCGCAAAATACAGCTAAAATCTTTCTATTCATAAATTCACCTATCCCTTTAATCCGCCGCCGGCGGTAAATGAAATTATTTTATCGTGCATGGCAATAAAAAGTATTACCACAGGCGCAACGGTTATAACCATTGCGGCAAACAGCGTAGGACGCTGAAACTGCGAAAGCGTAAGCGACAGTTCCTGTAGCCCTAAAGCCAAGGTTTTTAAACTCGGCAAATACATATACGAAGTGTAATAATCGTTCCATGTATTGATGGCGGTTATTACCATTACCGCACTCATCATTCCGAGTGCCATGGGTACGCATATTTTGAAAAATATGGTAAACTCGCCGGCTCCGTCGATTTCAGCCGCTTCTACATAGCCGTTGGACATTGTTGAAAACAAACTGAAAAGCATCAGATAAAGTATTCCGAACGGAGTTGCAAATTGTATGAGTATTCCCCAGGTATCCATAAGGTTCCAGTCTAAAAACAGCTTATATATTACCGAAGCCGCACCGAAATCGGGCAAAACCAACGACCCGAAACCTATCGAAACCAAAAGCCCTCTGCCCGGGAAACGGAACCTTGCAAGAACGTATGCCGTAGCCGTAGTGCTGGCAGTTGATATTAAAACTACCGATACGGTGAATATGAGCGAGTTTAAAAGCATTTTATAAAAACTCGTATCTCCGCCCATATTAAAAACGTTTTCGTAGTTATCCCAAAATATTCCGCCGTATTCTCCGGACGGAAAAGACCAACCGCCGCGCTCTAAAAAGTCGTCGATTCGTTTTAAAGAGTTCACAAGCATGTAATAAAGCGGCGTAAGCATTGAAAATGCGTAAACGAGCATTACAAGCCCTATTATGATAAACACCGGTCTTACGTGCCTTATGCGTTTTTTTCCTATGTCCTTTACGGCGGGAGTTAAGTTTTCTTTTCCTTTTTGAAAAAGTTTTGTCATTATAAAATTCTCCGACATTTTATCTTTGCCGCACCTTTTTACAGCGCGGCAAAGAGGAAAAATTTTTTAAATCCGGTAGTCGTCGGCGTAAATGCCTTCTGCCGAATACATCATTATATAATCGCCCTGAGCGACGTTGTTCACGGCCAGATAAAAACCGTTTGCGCTTTCTTCAAACGCCGATTTTATGTTTTCGGGCGAGAACTCAACGACGTTCCAACCTTTCTTTAACGTATAACCTTCTTCGTCTAACGCAGTGCAAACATAAACGCCGTCTGCCGAACAATAAATTACAAATCTTATCTTTTCGTATTTTCTTAAATTTTCAACGGTAAGATATCCGCCGTTTTCGATTGCGGGAAAGCTTACTCTCGTCCAGCCGAACGCCGCGTTTGCGGTAATCTTTATTGCCTTACCTGAAAGCGCGTTTGCTACTTCGTTAGTAGTACTTATGCCTACATAGGTCATATCGCTTATTTTATCAAAATTATTTAAAAGATTACCCTTTTTACAATTTACGGTTACGCTTGCTTCGCCCTCGTAACCTTCGGACACGATAGTATAAGTAATCGTGTATATGCCTAAAACGTTAGCCGTAAATTTACCGTTTGTTACGGTAACTGCTAAACCGTTTGCGTCGGTTACGGTAACAGAACAATTAAGAGTTTCGCCGTTTGCGTCTACCGCGGTATATGCGGGCAACGTATATTCGCTGCCGTATAAAGCGATTAGACCGTCTACAGAGTCTATTTTAAGCTCACCTGCAACGGGAGGAACGTAATCGTCGGAATAAATTCCGTAGGCGGCATAAAACATAATGTGTTCGCCTGCGCTTGGTCCGTTTACGGCCAGATAAAAACCGTTTGCGTTTTCTTCAAACGCCGATTTTATGTTTTCGGGGAGAACTCAACGATATTCCAACCTTTCTTTAAAGTATAACCTTCTTCGTTTAACGCAGTGCAAACATAAACGCCGTCTGCCGAACTGTAAATTACAAATCTGATTTTTTGATAATTTTTAAGATTCTTTGCGGTAAGATATTCTCCGTTTTCGATTGCGGGAAAGCTTACTCTCGTCCAGCTGAACGCCGCGTTTGCGGTAATCTTTATTGCCTGACCTGAAAGCGTGTTTACTACTTCGTTAGTAGTGCTTATGCCTACATGTGTCATATCGCTTATTTTATCAAAATTATTTAAAAGATTACCCTTTTTAGCGTTTACGTTTATACTCGCTTCGCCCTCGTAACCTGCGGTAATTACTTTATAAGTTATCATGTATGCGCCGAGCGATGCGACTGTAAATTTACCGTCGTTTACTTCAATAACGTTTCCGCCTGCGTCTTTTACGATTATTTCGCATTCAAGTTCGGTTCCGCCGTGCGTTGCCGAATATGCGGGAATTGTGTATTCGCTGCCTAAAATAGCAGTAAGATTATCTATAGAATCTATAGTAACGTCAACTTCAACGTCAGGCTGATAGTCGTCTGAATAAATTCCGTAAAAACTATCGAAAATAAGATATTCGTTTTCATTAAGACCGTTTACGCAAAGGTAGAATCCGTTTGCGTCTTCTCTGAAGTTACCGGCGGCAACTATTCCGCTCATGCTGAGTTCAACTATATTCCAGCCTTCCGATACGCCCATGCTTTCGCTGTTGGTCGCCGTACAGAAGGTCGCAGAAGAACTGCTGTATACTACAAACTGAATCTTCTGGAATTTCTGGAAATTTTTCCAGGAAATATATCCGTTGTTATCTTTTGCGCCAACCTGAACCTGCGCCCAACTCATACCGTTAGGAGCAGTTGTTTTTACGCCTTTGCCGTCAAAAGTATTTACAACTTCGCAAAGCTTTGTGGTATCCGTATTGATAACGTAAGGTAAATCCGACAGCTCGTCGAACGAGTTTAAAAGCATTGCTTTTTTACACTGCAAGGCTACGCTTTCGCTTCCGTCGTAACCGTCGGCTGTTATAACGTAAGTCAGTTCGTAAATACCTAAAACCGATGGCGTGAATTTATCTCCGGCGGAAAGCGTTACGGTTGTGCCGTTGCCGTCTTTTACAACTATTTCGTATTCAAGAGCGTTGCCGTCGGCATCTATAACGGTAGCCGCAGGAACGGTCATTTGTTTATCCTTTATTATAACGCTTCCGTTTACGGCGTTAATTTTAATTTCGCCTGCAACGGGCGGTTCATAGTTTTCGACGTGCAATCCGTAAATTGCGTCAAATATAATTTCTTTTCCGCTTTCAAGACCGTGTACGCACAGATATATTCCGTTTGCGTCTTCACTGAAATTGCCTGCCGCAACAAAGTTTGCAACCGAGAAAGTGACGGCGTTCCAACCTGCTTTTATATCGTACTGCTCGTTTGCGTTTGCGGTACAGAGTTTTAAATCGTTACCGACGTATACGACGAATGCGAGTTTATCGAATTTGGCAAAATTTCTTGCAGTTACAAAACCATTTTCGTCCGTAATAGGCAGTCTTACCTGCTCCCACGAGAAATTGTTGAGCGCGGTTATCTTTACGCCATTTCCGTTATAGCCGTCAACAAGTTCTTTAGTTGCAGTAGTTGCGCTATCTTTTGCCCACGTTACGCAGTCTACGCTTTCAAAATCGTTGAACAAGGTGCCGTATCTGCAAATAAAGTTTATGGTTGCATACCCTTCATAACCTTCGGTAGTTATTGCGTATTCGGCTGTGTAAAGTCCTACTACGTCGGCATTGAATTTGTTGCCGTTAAGTTCAACGGTTGAGCCTGTTTTATCTTTAACGGTTACAGAGTATTCCAAAGTATTACCATTGTAAATAGCGGTGGCTTCGGGAAGAGTTACTTCGCTTCCGTATAATACCGGCATATTATCTATTCCGTTTATAGTAATGTCGGCCTCAAGGGTGGGAACGTAATCTCTCGGATAAATTCCTATAAAGTCGTCGAGTACCATCCAGAAGCCGTTTGTTCCGTAACGAAGATTGAGCAAAAATCCGTCTTTTTCGGAAAACTGACCTTTAGTAAACTTTAAACCTGCCTGAATCTGCTCTCTCGTGAATACCATTATATTCTGCCCTGCCGTTATGGAGAAAGTTCCGTTGGCAAGACCGAGTTCGTTATTTTCGGAGGCATATACGGTAAGCTGTACTTTTTCGTATTTTAAAAGTTGCTTTAACGTAATCATCTTTCCGTCCTTTTTTAAAGGAACGTACAATGAACGATATGTGTAATTTTCTGTTCCGGTTTCAGTAATTTTTACGCCGTTACCGGTTGACGCATATTCGCTGTTTAATTCCTTTTCGCAAGGATCTGCAAAATATCCTACGTCCGAAAGAGATTCGAAACCGTTAAGAAGATCTGCCATTTCACAGTTGATTCCTAACGTTTTCGTATTCGAATTACCGCTTTTATCGGTTGCTTTATACGATACCGTATAAGTGCCGAGTACGTTTGCGACAAACGTATTGCCGGTTATGGTTACGGCATTACCGTCTTTATCGGTAACGCTTATTTCGGGAACAATACTTTCGCCGGAAGAGTCGCTTACCTTGCACACGGGAATTGTTACGGTGGAATTATAAATTACCGTCATACCCTCGGGCGCATTCACTATAATCATGGGCGCAGTGGTATCTTTTACGTTTACCGCTATAGATACCACGACTTTTTCGTTTTCAAAGTAACTTATTGTGTATCCTTGTAAAACAACAGCCCTGAATTTTGCGTTGTTGATTTCGACTTGTGAATCGTCTTTGGCTTTTACTTCAAAGTCAAGCACGGTTCCGTCAGCATTTACAACTTTGGGAATAATACACAGAGATCCGATCTCTACGTCAATCGACGCGGGAATTTCTTCGCCGCTTGAAAGCGTATACTTCGGCTCGTTTTCGCTTGTTTCCGCATCGCAGGAAACAAAACATGCCACTATCATGCTTAAGCATAATATTGAAAGTAAAATTGTTAAAAATTTTCTGTTCATCTTTTCCACCTTCCTTGTAGATTAGCTTGATTTTAACACAAAAAAATGTTATGATATAGTAAAAATTGCCGTATTTTTTGTAAAATAGTCCAAAATAAGGAGTAAATTATGCATCCGAAAAAATTAGAATACACGGGCGTTTCAGAATACCAGTATAAAAATTTATTTCAATCAGAAAATAAATTCCGTTACGTCATATCTTATGTACATGACAGTTCGATTAAATTCGGCTTTCCTATACCGATGCATAGTCACTCCTTTTGCGAGATCAATATTATAACTGATGGCAGCGGCTGGCACTACATGGAAAACAACTGCGTTGAAGCCACAAAAGGCAGCGTTTACGTTATACCCGAAAAATTTCAGCACGGATATTTCAGCGAAGATCCCGATAAATTTAAAATTTTGCATATCCTGTTAAGCCCCTATTTTTTAGAGCGATATAAGGACGAACTGCATTCTATTCCCGGGTTTACTATACTGTGGGACATAGAGCCGCTTATCCGCGACGGCTCGTCACACGGAATGTTTTTAAGGCTTAACGAAAAACAACTAAAAACTTTAACGCCTGAATTTAACGACTTGCTGGACAAAAGCGACGATAAACCCGAAAACAATATTCAGGAACTTTCTAAGGCATTAACTATTATAAGTAAGCTTTCGTCCCTTATGCTTGAAAGCCATAAAACCATAGATAAAAAGCACTCCTACGACGAAAACGCAAACCTTTATTCTATAGTTAAAACAATGGAATATATGAAAGAAAATTACGATGATAAAATTTCTATAGATATGTTGCTTAAAATAGCGAACATGTCAAAATCAAATTACATAGCGAGTTTTAAAGCTCTTAGCCGTTATACTCCGATAGAATACTTAACCGAAATAAGAGTTGAAAAAGCAAAAGAAATGCTGTTTAATACGCAAAAAAACATATCTGCTATCGCGCAGGATTGCGGATTTTTTGATTCTTCGCATTTTACTTCTACTTTTAAGAAAAAAACGGGACAATCGCCAAAGCAGTACAGAAAAGAAAAAGCATATAAAATATTTTAAAGATTAAATGATTAAACATCCATCCGTTACAGCGTGTGGATGTTATTTATTGTGGATGTTATTTATTGTGGATGTTATTTATATAAAAAAACGCACTCATAGTATGAGTGCGGATTTTATTATGTAAACGCGTAACAATTTGAACACGCAGGTTTGCAAAGTGAAATATATGAATTGTGTTTTATAAAATTTTATAAATTATGCTTTTCGGATAATACGCAGGTTTATAGACGTGCAACTTTTTTTCAATTAGTTTACCGCTAAAAAATACAATTTGACATTGAAATTAACGGCAAGATTAAAAAATCCTTTACCGAAAACCGTAAATTTTCGCCAACTTGCACGCGAAGGTTTTTTAGACCGTTGCAGGTCGTACCATATGAATCACTACGATTCTCATATAATGAAAGAAACGGCGCAGGCGATTTGCGACAGATATAATCTGAAATACGATGATTATTTTGAAACGGTTAAAAACGAAAAGGCTTACTCTGCCGAAACTATAAAAGGATACAGGCGTATTCTGAGGACGCTTTTTAACGAGGCTGTCCGTTATGAATGGATAACAAAAAATCCCGTTTGCGGTACTAAAATCGGAGCGGGAAACAGCAATACGTCCCTTCGAGCCGTGCCAGAAAAAGAAGTGTTTTCGTTCAGAGAAGCGCAGGAGTTTTTGGAAATGCTCGACAACCTCTCGGACGATACAATCAATCAACGGATTTGTATAAAACTGATGCTGTTGACGGGAATAAGAAACGGAGAATTACACGGGCTTCGTTGGAGCGACGTTGACTTGAAAAATCGCATTTTACACGTTCGCAGAAACAGACTTGTCAGCAGAGAATTCGGCATATACGAAAAATGCCCGAAAACAAAAACGTCTTTAAGAGATATTCCTATGCCCGATAATCTTGTTGACGATTTGAAGAAATACAAAGAATGGTTCAGGCTTGCCGACGAACACTTTGACGAAAAACAAGACGAATACTATCTTGCCGTCGGGCTTGACAGACAACCTTTATACCCGCATACAATCGCGCACATACTCACCAAACTTGAAGCAAAATACAGATTTAAACACGTTTCTTGCCACGGACTCAGGCACACATATTGCAGTTTACTTCTATCTCAGAACGTTCCTATTCAAACCGTGAGCAAATATATGGGGCATAGCGATTCGACGGTAACGCTCGAAGTTTACAGTCACTTTATTCCCGATACGCAAGAAAAGGTAGTTTTTGCGTTAAACAATATCTCAAAAAAATGACGAAAATAAAAATCGGTATTATTTTGGTATTATTGAAAATACGCATATTCAGAAAAAACAGACCACAATATATAGTGAGAAAATAAAAAAACCACAAGATATTGTGGTTTTTCTGGTACTCCTGACGGGAATCGAACCCATAACTAACCCTTAGGAGGGGTTTATTATATCCATTTAACTACAGAAGCTTATTATCGGTTTGAAAGTTGTTTTATAAATAAAATAACTCACCCGTTCTTTTTACTATCAACCATAACATTGTACAACATTTTTTATGTTTCAAGCCTATTTATTTTACAATAATCGACGGTATAAGTCAACCCGCTCTTGACCTTTTTTAAAAGATTTTATGAAAGATTCGTAAAATTTTACAAAAAAGCTTTGCATTGCCTTTTTTTTGTGATATAATACAGATATATGAATTATTTTCGGAGGATATTATGAAAATTTATAAAGTTGTTCCCTGCTCAGAAAGTATCGTGGTAAATAAAAAAGAATCTGCACAAAACGCTATTATTAAATATTACGACGTAATTAAACAGGAATGCGTTGACGGGTGGGAATTTCATTCTATGACTCCCGTAAACGTTTTAAGAAAAGTAGGTAAATTCAAAACTAAAACCGAGGTTTATCACGCTTTCGTTTTTGTTAAAGAAGCTTCGGTTTAATATTTTTTGCTTTATATAAATTCAATTTAAAACACACAAAAAGTGCCGTTAATCAACTTATAGCGGCACTTTTTCTATTTTTTTATAATTTTAATTTTACATCAAAGCGCATTTTTTATTCAATTTCCGCTCAGTTTTAAAAAACCGTACTGCTTTTCTTTTTCGTATCTTTCACGGGCTTTTAAATACTTGTCTCCAAGCTCGAATATATATCGTTGCATTTGCTGAAAATTCATTTTATTCATAAGCTCTTCGTCGCAAAGTCTGCCTATCATATCGCCTACGTCGCCGTAAACGTCCAGAATGTGCTTTACTTTATTATAAAACGCTTCGTCGGATTCGTTTACGGGATTTACGCTCTGCTCGGCTTTTATCTTATAATAATTGATAATATTCGACGTACCTATCCCCTCTTCTTCCGCCATTTTTACTTTTTTGTGCATGTCTTCGCGATAACTTTCCCAAAAACCGGTGCGCAATCTGTTTTTTGCCATTTTTGCAAGGCTTTTTATTTTGCCTTCATCGTTCTTTTTCATAATTTTTCTCCCTTGATATTTATACCGATTTTAATAAAACCCTTCTTAAGAAAAAAGTTTATTTTTCGGTCTTTTCAGTTTTTTTGTTTTTGCCGATTCGCCATCTTTCGGCATTATTCGACAAAAAAACACCCGACAAGCTATATAACTTATCGGGTGTAAAAATTAACCTTTTATATTTCTCTTTCTTGCGGCTTCAGCTTTCTTTTTGCGTCTTACCGAAGGTTTTTCGTAATGTTCTTTACGACGCATATCGCCGATGATACCGTCACGCGAACATTTTCTTTTAAAACGACGGAGAGCATTATCCAAGGACTCGTTCTCACCAACTCTTATTGTGGACATTTTCAACCCTCCTTCGCCATAGGCAATTAGTAAATTCGTTTTAAATTATATCAAACCAAAAGCAAATAGTCAACTTTATTTTTTATATTTTTTGGTATTTTTTAAAATTTTTGCTTTTTTATTTGTTTTATACAAAATATTTTATAAACCCACCTTAAACTCTTACCCGATAACGGCTTTTAAACGCTTGCTTTTTGCACATTTAAAAAATATAATTATATTGATTATACTTATTTTACAGACGGAAAAGTAATATGAATAACAAAACAAAGATAGACGTAACCGAAATTACCGATTTACACGTTCACACCACTATTTCGCACGACGGGGCATCCACTTCAGAAGATTACGTTAAACTTGCAATTAAAAATCAGGACAAGCGCATTGCTTTTTCTGAGCATTACGACTACGACTCTTACCTTGCTGATAAAAATTACAAGTTGGAAAATCTTGATTTTTACGCAAGCGAAATTGCAAGATTGCGCGATAAATACTCCGATAAAATCGATATTTTATTCGGCATAGAATTCGGCTACGGCGAAGGCGTAGAAGATCATTATTCAACTCTGATAAAAAAGTATCCGTTTGACTATATAATTAACAGCACGCACACCATAGACGGCGTGGATTGTTACGCAGACAGGCATTCCAAACTTATGCCGAAAAACGTGGCGTACACTAAATATCTCGAGCTTTTATATAAAAGCCTTAGTGCGCCTTACGACTGGCAAATCGTAGGTCATATCGGATATCCGTCGAGGTACTCATCTTACGAAGATAAACTTCTTAAATATGATGAGTTTTCACCCATTCTTGACGCTATTTTAATTAAAATAATAGAAAAACAGAAGTACCTTGAAATCAATTCGTCAACGTCTTCCGTTCTTGATTTTTTACCCGAAAAAAACATCGTGCAAAGGTACGTTGAGCTTGGCGGAACAAAATTTACATTCGGCAGCGACGCACATAACACGGTTCGCTATAAGGATAAATGCGAAACCATAGCGAACTATCTTGCAAATTCAGGATTCACTCCCGTTGCATTTAAAAATCGCAAACCGTTATAATAAAGCAATCCGTTTTATGTAGGCTACATTTATTTTAACGAGCTTAAAACATCGCCTATGTCCACTGAAAAACACAAAGAACGCTCCTTTAACGCTTCGGGTGCGTATGGCATATCCTTATTTACGCAAACGTAAAAAACATTTTTATTACTTAGCGTCATTTGCATAAACGGATATTTGATTATGCCCGGCGTATTCATGCCTACCCCAAGCTCAAAAAACAATACTTTTTTATTTTTGTTTTCGTTCAAAAATCTTTTGTAACGGTCGCAAGCAAAATTCCAACCGTCATCTTCCACAAATTTATCGTCGCAGCGCAAATTCATAGTCATAGGCTTACCGCAAACAGGGCATTTTGGAACGAGTTCCGACGGAATTTTCATATCAAGCTGATTCGATAGCATTTTGCGCACAATATCTTCGTTATCGTAAGTTTTGTTATGGCACGGAACCGAGCATTGAAACAGTCCGTAATCACCCTGAGTATAAAACAATCTTTGTTTATCGAATCCAGCTTTTTGAAAACAATGATCGACGTTGGTTGTTATTACAAAATAATTTTTATTTTTTACTACGTCGTAAAGTTCGTTATAAACGGGCTTTGGCGCATCTGAATAACGATTTATAAAAATATATCTCGACCAGTACGCCCAGTATTCCTCAAGCGTTTTATAAGGGTAAAAGCCGCCCGAATACATATCGCGAAAGTTATACTTCACTTCAAAATCATGAAAATTTTCATGAAAACGTTTACCTGAATACTCAAAACCCGCAGAGGCAGATAATCCCGCGCCCGCGCCTATTATAATGGCGTCGGCGTTTTTTATTACATTTTTTAGTTGTTCTGTCTTTTCAAAGTATTCGTCTGTAAATTCCATAATCTTCCTCCGTAAAAACGTTGAAAATTATCTTTATATTACTGTTTGAATTTAACTTGTATTCTTTTACCGTTTGAACGGCAAGCTTTGCCGCTTCTTTTTTCGGATACCCGAAAACGCCGGTTGATATACAGCAAAATGCAATGCTATCAAGTTTCATTTCGTCAGCTTTAGCAAGACAATTTTGATAACATTTAGCCAAATCCGATTTGTTTTCCTTCGTTACACGCCCGTTTACAATCGGTCCGACGGTGTGAAATATAAATTTGCTCGGTAAATTATAAGCTTTTGTAACGATAACTTCACCGTTTTGGGCATGGCTTCCCTTCATAATATCGTTGCAGTCAAGTCGTACCTGTACGCCGGCAAAGGTATGAATCGCATTGTCTATACAAGCGTGATTAGGACAAAAACAGCCGAGCATAGCCGAATTTGCGGCATTAACGATTGCGTCTGCGTTCAGCGTTGTAATATCGCCCTTAAACAATGAAATATCGTCGGTATATGCCAAATTTTTAACGTCAACTACGCCGCGTTCGTTTTTCCTTTCGGTCAGATATTCGTTCTGCACTTTTAAAAATTCCTGACTTGCCGGCTTTGGAGGTCTTACGTTAAACAATGCCCTAAGCAATCTCTTTTGAGAATATTCGTCCGCCGGAATATCTTCATTCATTCCGCCTTCGTCAAGCATTTTTGTTATTAAATATAATCTTCTTTGGGCTTGCGTCATTATTTCTCCTTGTTTAAATTGTTTTTGTTTAATCTATGTAAAATGTGAAAAAGTTTTTTACAATGCGGTCTTGTTTTTATCCTATAAAGGTAGTACTGTTTTTATAAGTTCGATTTCAGCTACCAAAAAACATATTTGCAGTCATATCAAGATAATTTTCTCCATCATAATTCGGATAACATTCTTTTACACACACTTTGAATTGATTAGCATTCTCGCATTCCGACGCAAGTTTTTTAAGATTTTGTAGGTATGTTATTTTTGTTTGCGCATCCTTTAAATCTTCTGGCGTATAGTGCGACGTAAGTATAAAGCAAAAGTCTTTATTTATATATTCGTTAAGTTCGGCAATGATAGCATCCGCATGATTTTTACCCGCAACAATTGAATGGCAATCATGTCCCAGCATATGCATATACACGGCATTTATTTCGGGAATCTGGATTGTATAGGCTTCGTCGTTAGGTACGATAACAAATCTTATTCCGCCTATTATAACTTCACCCGAATTCAATATTTCGGTGATTTTGTGCAACTTATTATCAAAAGTATCGCCAAAAGCCTTTGTAAAATTATCGATTAAGGCTTTACCTCCGCCGCTTTCAGCATAATTTTTAGCTGATTTAGTTCCGTATTTTTTTACGTTTGCAAGAAAACTTCCACCAGCCGCATGGTAAGAAACCAAGACTCCGACAACGTTCAAATCTTTTACATAGTCAGAAAATTCTTTTTCATTATCAAAAAAACATGGGGATTCTATAACAACAGATTGCCCGTTTTTTTCAACTATAAACACTTCGTCTGACATAAGATCGTTGGTTTTGTATGCGTGCAGTTTAATAGTTCCAAAATTATAGACGTTTACTTCGCCCTTATTTAATCCGATTTTAGTAAAAGTATTTTTGTTCATATTACACCTCATAAAAAATTCGTCAATCTCATCGATTGCACGCATAGTGTAACACATTTCGTTTTTTAATGCCGTAACGTTACTTTTCTATTATCTGGTAATAGATTTGTTACCTTGTTTCTTTTTTGAACTATTGACTTTTTTTGCTGATTTTGATATAATCAGGTAAAATCAACAATAAAAAAAGGAGCTGCTTTTATGCTGACAAAAGAAGAGCTACCAGAATGTCCCGTAGCTACTACAGTTCAACTTATCGGCAATAAGTGGAAATTATTGATTATAAGGAATTTACTTGCCGATAGCCAACGCTTTACGGATTTTTTGAAAACTATTCCCGGGCTAAGCAAAAAAGTTTTGACCGACAACCTGCGCGCGCTTGAAGAAGACGGACTTATCGAGCGCAAAGTTTTTGCCGAAGTTTCGCCGAGAGTTGAATATTCGCTATCAGATTTAGGCAAAACGTTAAAACCTATCCTTGACGCAATGTTTGAATGGGGCGCAGATTACAAAGCAAATTTATAAAAATAATTTGATTTTTTGCCATTGAATTTTTTGCCTGATATAAAAGTTTTAATATAAAAAAAATTTTAATAAAAAAGCCTTTTTTTGAATTACGCCTTAAAGTTTTACTAATTTGGCGTTGTTCAATTAAAAAGGCTTTTTGTTTTTCATAAAAACTCTATCTGTATTATTTCAACTTAAAAGATAAACAAACGGGATTGTGGTCGGAAAACATAAACTTTCCGTTGTAAACCGCCGACGATACGACTTCAATGTTAGAAGAAACCATAAATCCGTCAACCGTGACCACGAATTGCCCTTTATGGTAAGGAGAATCCGGGTTCCTGCAAGTGGGAACGTCGTAATCGCCGCTGCCCTTAGGCGCAATAATGTTCATTCCGCTGTCTTTTAAAAGTTCGGTTTTAAAAGGCTTTGCCCAGTTGTATTTATCTCCGTCAACGCCGAATACTTCGGGTGAATTTCCTAATATATCCTTATTAAAATCGCCCGCGCAAATAACGTAATTTCCTACGGCAATTTCGTCTTTACAAATACTCAGAATCTCTTCTATCTGTTTATCGGAAACAGAACCGTCGGAAGAAAACGCCGTAAGATGTAGATTTATTACGACAAGTTCTTTACCGTTTAAAACTTTCATGCGGGATATTGAAAGACATCTGTCCAAATCAAAAAATTTGGTATAACCGCTTTCTATCGTAAGCTCTTTTCGCTCAGCCGAAACTATGGGGAAAGTCGAAAAAGTGCTTAACCCGCTCGTGTTTTTTCCGTGCGGATTAAATATGGGAAAAGCAATGTAAGGAGAATCGTAATTCTGTACAAAAGTTGACCAATAGGTCGAATATTCGCGCATTAACGATTCGTTTTCGTTTATGTGGTAACTTCTGTCGCCGTCAACGTCTACTTCCTGAAAACATAAAATGTCAAATTTATCGTTACTCCCGTAAAAACTTGCGGCAGATTTAACCATGCTTTTTATTCCGTCAAGATTTTCTTTTACTGCATCTTCCGAAAAAGCACGCGAATATTTTCCGCCGTCCATAAAAAATGAATAATCGTGACTGTATGCAGCAAAACCTATATTCCAGGAAAGCAAATTATACGTTTTGTATGAATAAAGTTTTTCGTCAGAGGTGTTTTCGTTCACAGAAACAGCCATATCACCCAAACGATAAAATGCCGCCGAAAAATATGCGACGTAACCGCCTAAAAGCATAAGCACTACCAGAAAAACCGCCACAACGATTTTTATTACGATACTCGCTGCATTCTGTTTCTTTTTGGTCCTATCCATATTATCACTCCAGATATTATTTTTAAATTATTTTAGATTTATGCAAAAGTCGACCTATAGATGCGATAATCGACTTATAGCCGCACTTTTTTATAAATAAACATACTTATAAAGCTTATAAAACGGTTTTAAAATGTTTGCGTTTTGTCTGTAAAAGTTTTAAACCGCAGGCGTAAGCTGTACAAGCAAAACGAATATCCATACTGTTGCAATAAACGCCGCACCGGACACTGCACATGCAACAATACCCACCGCTTGTTTGTTAAGCTTAAGTTGGTACACGCATTTCATTACTATAATCGAAAATATAAAAAGCGCAAAAAAGCCCGTAATACAATCTATAAGCACGTAAATTACTTTGATAAGCGCAGGCAATACGCCGTTTAAGCTTGTACCGGATAAGTCAACGTCGAGCGCGGGCTGTAAAAGCTCACCGAATTTTTTTACCAAAACCCGGAATACAACTATAAGTGCAACCGCAATTACAGAATATATTATCGATTCTACGGCAAGACGGTAACTTTTATCCTTTTTTTCGCTTGCAAGCATTTTTTCAAAATAATTTTTAGTTCGAATAAACTCGGCAAAAAGCCCCATAGTTTTCCTCTCCGACCGAACGTAACGCCGTTTTTTTGGCTATGTTACGCTAAAAAATATTTTCGAATTGTATTTTATCATAAATTCTATCTTTTGTAAATCTTTTAATTACATTTTACGACCTTATTCGATTTAATATCATATTTTTTTTATCATACAATATAATATAATGGATATATCGAAAGGACAAATCGCTTTTTCGGTAAAAAAGGTATTTAAATGGGCAATCTCATACGAAAAGCTCTCATATTAAAAGCAACTAAAAACGCAAACGCAGGCGAAAAAGGCTGTTTTCCTGCCCTTAAAGCCGAAAAACTCGGTAATAAAACCGTTTTTTCTTGTTCGGGTAAATTTTTAAGCCTTGATACGACGCAAAACGATGTGATAAACGGCGAAAATATTTTATATCTGATTGTTATTTCGGACTATGAAAAAAGATATTTGATTGAAAATATCGATCCGAAAAAAGATTTTTACAAGCCTTTTTATGATGATTTTGCGCTTGAAAACGGTTTTGCCGCCGCTATTTTTAAAAAATACGGAAACAATACTTTTACACCCGTGTTTTTTGGAAAAACACAGGGATTTAACCTTTCTGAAACGGAGATTTATAAAATTTATGAGGAAAATTATAAAGAAAACTTACAATCTGATAACGATAAAAAGGAAGAATTTCTTTTACATGAAAAGGCGGACGGAAGAAATAGCTTTAACCCAGGCGAAGGAACAATTTCAGACGAACAGTATTTTGCAACCGAACGAGATGGTTCCGCAAGTTTTGCTGTCGGACAAAGCCAAACAGAACGCTTAAACAACGCCGATTATCAGGAAAATATTATATATAACGACGAAGCCGTCGCAACAGAAAATTACTACGGAGATAACTATGAATCTGTATCTTTCAAAAATGATGGAACTTTTAAACAGACACAAAGTCAAAACGCAGAAACAGGCACTGAGTTCAACTCTTTCGAAAATGAAGCAACTCTCTATACTTGCCCGTTCGAAAAACCTTTGCCGAAATTCTATTCAGAAATAAAGGAAAAAATTGATGATTTATTTTCAAAATATGAGCCTATAGGTCGATTATCGGAACTTATACCTGAAAGTAAATGGGTAAAAATCGAATATAAAAAAGGTGCATTTTACATTCTTGGGATAATCTGTGAAAAGGATATTCCCAAATACATAGTTTATGGCGTTCCCGGGAACAGGACGTTTAAACCGAGAGGGTTTGAAACTTACAGCGTGTTTTTACCCGAAAGCCTTTACGACAGAGAAGGCAAAGGATACTGGTGTATGTTTCAAAATGCCGAAACGGGCAACAGCGAAAACCCCGACGAATAAAATATTCAAGGAAAAAATCGAAATAAAATTTAACAGGCAAATCGGTTGTTAATTTTTTGATTTGGTGGTATAATTTTACGGTAGTTAAACGTTTAAAACGTTTTTAAGGAGCTGCAAAATGGTAAAATTATACGCACACACGGTTAAAAATCATAAAACCGTATTAAAATACGACTTTATAAAGGACGTAACCATGCAATGGAGCGATTTTTTTGAATACGTCAGAGAAATTTGCCATGCAATGGATCTCCCTACCCCCGTTATATTAAAAACGCATCTGTTTAATTTTGCAAAATTCAATTACGTCAGATTTTTGCCGAGCGATTTTGTGGAAACGGTAGATTTCGATTTTTTGATGGTTGAAAGAGTTAAAGAATAATTTTTTATTGTCTGCATAAAAATGCTACGTTTTAACAAAATAAGCGTTGAGAATATTATGAAATTTTGCAGTTTTATTTCTTTTACGCTTTCGATTTTAGGAAGTTTATTGTGGCTCATAATAGGGCTTTTCGGAATCAATCCGATAGCCGAAATACTCGGCTATATGTCGATTAACACACGTTTGCTATATATTAGTATAGGACTTGGCGGAGCGTTTTTATTGTTTTTTTTAATAGTTCTAAAGCCGCTTAAACTTATAGGCTGACTTTTAATTTTTGATTTGATATTGAATCTTAAAGATATTAAATGTTAAAATGATATGAACCCAAAAGTTTGGACAAAAATCTAATTAAATTATATGAGATTGAGTTCGGTATTGTACCGGACTCATT
>CAKVPH010000001.1 GCA_934796775.1 uncultured Clostridia bacterium | reverse complement strand
ATGAGCCCGGTACAATACCGAGCCCACTCGCAAACAATTTAATATTAAATTTTGTCTAAACTTTTGGGTTCACTTCACGTGTAGCTTGCACTGTTTTTTATTAAAAACTTGGTGTATGCTCATAGTGGTAAAACGGGGGATATCCGTTTTACACGAAATGGCGCGAATAATGCGTTTGCGGTTTTCGTAACGGTCCGTTGCTTTTAATCGGTTGGTGTTGTCGGCTCTACTTAGAACCGCGGCGGAAAAAAACAACCGAAAAGATCGGACCTCTCTAAAAAAAAGAAGAGGTTTTTTTATGGAAAAAAATTCAGTTTGTCAGTCCTGCAAAAGCGGAAATATTATTTTTTCTGCTTTTTTAAACGAGAAAAATGCGGCAAAAAAGATATCTTTTATTGCTGTTTTTACCGCACTTTCGGCTATCACGAATATGCTTTTGGAAATAAAAGTATTTGACGTCCAGTTTTCGGTAACCATAGTAGTTTCGGTAATAACGGGAATCGCGCTCGGTCCGATTTGCGGTTTTGCCGCTTGTATGCTCGGTGATTTTATAGGGTATGTAGTAAATTCCTGGGGATATCTGTATTTTGTATGGGTTGGTTTTTCTACAGGGTTTACCGCATTTATAAGCGGAATTATCTTTACTTTTATAAAGGGAAAGGATATACGTAAAATTCTTTTAAAAACGGGGATAGTATGCGTTTTACATTTGTTTATATGTACTATCGGTATAAGCAGTACGGGTTTTTATTTTTACAATAAAACAATGGGTTTTTCACAAGCTTTACTTGATTACGTAAGCCGAGTTTTTGGCGGCAACGTAAATTATCCCGTTTATGTATTGTACAGACTGTTTGTAAAAGGACAGATTTTTAACAGCCTTTTTAACTATGCTGTTCTGTTTGTTTCCGCTTGCCTTTGTCGGCGTAACGACGGGGTTTTAAAGTATCTTTAACCGACTTTGATTTATTACGGTTAAAGTTTTCAAAAAGTTCTGAAATTTTTATTATACCGAGTAAATCCGTGCTTACGGCAAGGCAGACGGTAGTAACCAGGCAGCTTAAAAGCAGAGCTAAAAAATCAGGCATGATTTTGCTCGTAAACTCGAATGAAAAATAACACAAGGCAGAAAAGAATATTATCAGCGGCACAAACAATGCCGCTTTTTTTATGAATGCGAGTTTGTTACAACATATCTTTTTTAAAAGCAATAAATTGAGTGCCGCGTTTATTGTATAGCAGGTAAAAAGTCCCGCTATAAGTGCGTAATTGCCTATAACGCGTGGTAAAAAGATAATTGAAACGAGTAATGCAACCGCACCGAAAACGTAATATAAAAGAGTTTTTCTCTCCATGCCCATAGAGTTTAAAAGACTTGTGGAAATCATTGTAATAGCCATAGGTAACATTACGGGCGCGGCAACTCGAAGGTATATGCCTGAAAGTTCGTTGCTGTATATAAGAGTGCCAAGGTATTTGCCTGTGCCTATAAACAGCGGAATTATAAACAGCGCGACGAGCGAAGAATACAGTAACGCTTTTTCGGTATTTGACTGAATAAGTTTAGTATTGTTTCTGTAAAAGTTATCCGAAAGTTCGGGAACAAGTACGAGTGAAATAGAGCCTATAATTGTTGAGGGAATAAACAATAACGGAAGAGTCATTCCGCTTATTACCCCAAAGTTTTTTACGGCTTCGGTTGCGTTCATTCCTCCGGCTATAAGCGCGGCAGGCAGAATAAGTGCCGTTAAAGTGGACGTGAACGAAGTTGCGCTTCGCATAAATGTAATAGGTGCACTTGAAGATACGAGCGGTTTTAATTGTTTTAACGGATTTTTCAGTCTTCCGCCTTTTATAAAGAAAGCGACTGATGATACGGTAAACGAAAAAATATACGATATTAAAACCGCAAGACTTGCCCAGATTGTTTTTTCGGTAACCGACGCGGCTTTGGAAACAAAAATTATGCCGAATATAATCATAACGGCTTCTTCTGCAAGTTCTATAATCGAGTAGGTGTAAAAACTTTTCGTTCCCCAAAAAAAGCCTCGTATAACGGCGTAAATCGATGTTAAAAGCACGCCCGGCAGTATGATTAAAAACAGTAATTTGCATCGTTCGTCTGCAAAAAAGACGTTAAGCAAATCTCCCGATAAAAAGCATATAACGCATATGGGTAAACATATAAGCACCGTGGTTAAAATTCCTGCCGAAACAGTTGCGTTTACTCGTTCGCCGTGTTTTTTTGCCGTTTCTTTAATCATCAGTCTTGAAACGGTAATGGGAATACCTGAGGCTGAAATGGTCATTAACACCCCGACTACGGATAGAGCTATCTGATATAATCCCAAGCCTTCCGACCCCATGTTTCGGGATAAAAATACGCGATATAAAAATCCTAATCCGCGCTCTAAGCATGACAATGCGGTAACAACCGTTACCGTCTTAATAATTTTTTTTATAATATCAACTCCGAACAAGTATTTGCCGATCGAATATGTTTTCGTGGCATATTATTTCTTTCCGTATAATATATTCGGAATATGAGAAAGTTATTATATCCGTTTTGTGAGTCGGAAAAAATTTTTCACAGAGTTGCAAAGAGCGAAAGCTTATTTGACATAGCTTTAAGGTATGGCACTACCGTACATAAAATTGTTTTATTGAACAGGCTTACTTCGCCGCCTATTCCGCATACGGTTTTGTATATAGAAAAAGGGCAAAATCCGTTATATATTTTTAAACCTTCGGATAGTGCCGATAAGTTGGCGGCAAAGTACAACGTTTCGGCTGATGAATTGTATAAACTGAACGAAACTTCGTACTTTTATCCGTTTATGCTTATAGAATTGCCCGAAAAGAAAAATATTCGTTAAAAGTTTTGGTTGTATAAATATTATTTGCGGTATTATTTGCGCTCTGATTGCTTTCAGGGCGTATTTATTTTTAAAAAAGCATAAAAATTTAGCAAATAGCAATAAAATATTATTTATGCGCCGAAATAACTCTTGTAAATTATTGAAATATGTGTTATAATATTTTATTATTTAATGCTTTAAACGGGGGTAGAAATGGCAAAGGATTACAAGTCTTCGGATATTAAAATACTTGAAGGACTCGATGCCGTAAGGATGCGTCCCGGAATGTATATAGGAACGACCAACATAAAAGGTCTTCATCATATATTGTGGGAGATAGTCGATAACGCAGTAGACGAAGCGGCTAACGGCTATGCGAAAAAAATACAGGTGATTCTTTATGCCGACGGTTCTGCGTCGGTAGAAGACGACGGACGCGGCATTCCTATCGACGAACATCCGACAGCAAAAGTTTCGGGCGTAGAAGTTGTATTTACGCAACTCCATGCAGGCGGAAAGTTCGACCATGCAAACTACAGCTATTCGGGCGGATTGCACGGCGTAGGAGCATCGGTTACAAACGCGCTTTCGGAATGGCTTAAAGTTGAAGTTTATAACGGAAAAACTACTTACGGAATGGAGTTTTCGAGTTATGCTAATAAAAGGGGCAAGATTTTGTCGGGAATTCCCAAAGGGCATCTTGCCGATTTAAAAAAGAAAACAAAAAAACGCGGAACGTTTGTGCGCTTTAAACCGGACGCGAGAGTTTTTGAAACCGTCGAATTCAACGACGATATGATTATAAAAAGACTTCGTGAACTTGCGTTCTTAAATCAGGGGCTTACCATAGATTTTACCGACGAAAGAAATCCCGAAGCAATTGTCGAAAAACATTTTCAGTACAAAGGCGGAATAAAGGACTTTGTAAAATACCTTAACGAAGGCAAAAAGACGTTATATCCCGAACCTTTATACATATCTGACGAAAAAGACGAAATAAAGGTTGAAATAGCGATTCAGCATAACGACGATTATACCGAAAATCTTTGTTCGTTCGTGAACAATATCCCGACCGGTGAAGGCGGAGAGCATGAAACAGGCTTTAAAACGGGTTTTACGACTGTTTTAAACGCTTTTGCACAGAATAACAAGCGCGTTAAAGAAAAGCTTGTAGGCGAAGATTTCCGCGAGGGGCTGACCGTTATTCTTTCTATAAAAATGAAAGACGCTCAGTTCGAAGGTCAAACAAAGGCAAAGCTCGGCAACTCAAAGGCAAACGCAGCCGTAAGGAAAGCCACAATAGAAGGACTTAACAATTTACTTAAAGAACGCAAGACGGAAAAAATATTTTCCGTAATAGTTGATAAAGCCGTAGGTGCGGCAAAAGTAAGAAAAGCAAGATCTGATGCGGGAGATTTAATCCGCAAGCAGAATAAGCTTGACGTAAAAAAACTTGTAGGCAAGCTTTCTTCCTGTTCGTCGCGTACGTCGGAACTTAACGAATTGTTTATAGTTGAGGGTGATTCGGCAGGCGGCAGTGCTAAACAAGGGCGAGATCGTCAGCATCAGGCAATACTTCCTCTTCGCGGAAAACCTTTGAACGTAGAAAAAAAGAACGCGAAAGAAGTTTTGGAAAACGAAGAAATGCTTTCGCTTATAAGTGCGCTCGGCACTAACATAGGCAGTGAATTTGATATAAAAAAGCTCAATTATCATAAGGTTATTATATTATCGGATGCGGATCAGGACGGAGCGCATATAAGAGCGATTTTATTGACGTTCTTCTTCCGTTACATGAAGCAGCTTTTACAGGAAGGTCATATTTATATAGGTATGCCGCCGCTTTACAAGGTCTATAAAAAGGACGTTGTAGAGTACGCTTACGACGATACGGAACTTCAGCAAAAAATAGATAAAGTAGGACGCGGATATTCTTTGCAACGCTATAAAGGGCTTGGAGAAATGAACCCCGAACAGCTTTGGGAAACTACAATGAATCCCGAAACCCGCGTTATGCTTCAGGTAACGCTTGAAGATGCCGCCGAAGCGGACAGAATGATTACCACTTTAATGGGCGAAGCCGTGGAAGGCAGAAAAAAATATATTCAGGAGTATGCCGACTTTAATAAAGTGGATTCCTTTAAGGACAAGCTCGGAATCTGAGCTACCGCTGCTTCTTACCCGGCAAAAAAAGAGTAAGAATACAAAAGTCTGCTTTTGCCAAAGATAATTCAAGGATAACGAAATGGAAATCGAAGAAAAGAAAAACGGTATAGTTACCGATTCGTTGGAAACCGTACTGCACAACTGTATGATGCCGTATGCCGAATATGTAATACTTGACAGAGCGCTTCCCCGAGTGGAAGACGGTTTAAAACCTGTTCAGCGCAGAATACTTTATTCGATGTACGATCAGGGGATGTTCCCCGATAAAGATTATAAAAAAAGCGCGAGAGTTGTAGGCGATTGCCTTGCTAAATATCACCCGCACGGCGATACTTCCGTATATGACGCAATGGTAAGACTTGCTCAGCCTTTCAATATGCGGGAAATGCTTGTTTCAGGTCACGGAAACTTTGGTTCCGTTGACGGAGACGGGGCTGCCGCAATGCGTTATACCGAAGTTAAACTTCAACCTCTTGCTCTCGAACTTTTGCGCGATATAGATAAAGATACCGTAAACTGGGATTTAAACTTTGACGATTCTTTAAAAGAGCCTGCAACACTGCCCGGAAGATTTCCTAATCTTCTGGTAAACGGCGCATCCGGAATTGCTGTAGGGCTTGCAACAAATATTCCGCCTCATAATTTAAGCGAAGTTATAGACGGAGCCTGCGCTGTAATCGATAATCCTAAAATCAAGCTTGAAGAGCTTATGCAGATTATCAAAGGACCGGACTTTCCTACCGGCGGTTACATAATTGCGGGCGAAGAACTTAAAAAAGCGTATGAAACCGGCAGGGGAAAAATTCAGATACGCTCAAAAATGCGCGTAGAGCGTCTTGAAAACGAAAAACGCGGTTCTGAAGCAGACAGAGCAATAATTGTTACAGAGCTTCCTTATCAGACCAACAAGGCGCAATTACTTAAAAAGATATACGATATGGCGGAAAACAGCAAAGAAGCCCTCAGCGGAATAACCGAAGTGTGCGATGAATCCGACAGAAAGGGAATGCGTGCCGTCATAAAAATAAGAAAAGACGCAGACGTTGATAAAGTCATTGCGGCTTTGAATAAAAATACCGGCCTTGCCGTTTCTTACGGCATTAACATGGTTGCCATTGCGGACGGTAAGCCCCAACAAATGGGACTTATAAAGATTCTTTCGTATTACGTCGAGTATCAACGCAACGTTATACTTCGCCGTACTAAATTCGAACTTGAAAAAGCGAAAGAACGCGCACATATTCTGGAAGGTTTGATTATTGCCGTCACTAATATCGACGAAGTAATAAAAATCATTAAAAATTCGCAGGATACGTCAACTGCTCGCAAAAACTTGCAAGATGCGTTTGCTTTGACCGAAAAGCAGGCTCAGGCTATACTTGATTTAAGGCTTGCAAGAATTACAAAACTCGAAGTAGTAAGTCTGCAAAACGAGCTTAAAGAGCTTAAAGAGCGTATTGACTATTTACAGAGAGTAGTAGACAGCAAGAGAATGCAGAATAATCTCGTAAAGAGCGAAATGCGCGAGATTAAAAAGAAATACGGTAACGACAGAAAAACTGCTATTTTCAATTCGCCGGAAGAAGTTATTATAGAAAAATTCGACGACGTAAAACCTCTTGAAAATTACGTTTTGGGTATTACGTCTGACGGACTTATAAGAAAAATAAAAGAAAGCAATTTTAAAAAGATATGTTCCGAAGAAAAACCGAGCAAAAAGGATATTTTCTCCGTTTTATGTAAGGTTAATTCAAGGCAGACGGTTTATGCCTTTACCAATTTCGGAAATTGCTTTAAAATTGATCCCGAACTTATTCCCGAAGCTAAAGGCAAATCCGACGAAGGCGTAAGATTCGATCAGATCTATAAAAAGATAGGCGGCGAAAGACCTGTTTCGCTATTTGCTGTAGACGACGAAACCAACGGACAGCTCATTTTCTTTACTACGGGCGGTATGGTTAAGTTATCGCCGTGGGATGATTATTTTGCTCCTAAGAGTCCGTTTGTTGCTCTCAAATTTAAAGACGGCGACGAATTGCTCTCTGTAGAAAGCGTAAGAAATGGCGCAGAACTTTTCTTTGCTACGGCAAAAGGTATTTGCTTGTATGCACAAAGCGAAATTCCGTCGCAAGGCAGAATTGCTACAGGTGTAAAAGGTATAGAGCTTGCCGATGACGATAAAGTTATTTATGCGGCTCAAGTTGATGATGACTTTAACGGTGAAATATTTGTTGCAACCAGTTTTGGAACGTTCAAACGCGTTATACTCGGAACGATAACAAAATTATCACGTGCCAGAAAAGGCGTAAAACTCGTTGAACTCGGCGATTCGGCTCTTAATGAATGCGTGGTATATGTTAAATGGCTTATGGGCGGAGAAGCCTTTGATTTTGCTATTTTCGACAGACTCGGAACGGTTTATTATTCCGACAGTCAAAAAGTTGTTGTTGAAAACAGAACTACCAAAGGTAAACAAATCCCGGGACTTGGGGTATGTCAGCCTGAAAAAATTATTCCTATTGCCAGGCAACGTTAAGCTGTCGGCAGCCACGGACAGATTAAACAGGCAAAAAACAAATACGAACGTTTCAACAGGAATTTATAACAGCTTGAAAGCTGAAAAAAATTCCGACGATGTGCCGAAAAAGGTTAATGAACACAAAGAAAGCGTAAAGGTTGAATCAGCGCAACAAATAAAGCCTGAAGCTATAAAAACCGGCAATAAGCAGCCTTTAAAAACGCTTTTAAACGATAAAAAAAATAAAGCCGTAAAAGACTTAAAATCCGGAAGTAATAAAAAAGTCGATCTAAAAAAGCAATGCACTCGGATCGAAAAATCATTGAACGAATGCTTTAATATAGTTCAGGAAATTTACGATAAATATTTTGCAAACGCCAAAGGCTTGCAATCAAAAGAAAGCGTTCTGATCGGATTTAACGACTACATAATTTCACTTTTAAACCATAATCTTAATTTTAAGTCTTTAAGCAGTGAAGCAAAAAAAGAGTACGTTGCACTTTTCGGCAATAAAATAAAAGAAGGCAAAAAATCGGATGAGTATTACGGATCTAAATCACAAAATGAAATTTCCGTTCTTCCTTTTGCATTAAAAATGACTATCGCCACCGACGTTCATTTTAAAAAGGAAGGAACTCAAAAGATTTTGAATGAAGTATATAAAATATACTCGGTAACATGCGGACTGTGTGACTATGACCGCATAAAACTTAAGAAGGAGCTGTTCGCGACTGTTATAAATTTTGCAAACGGACAGGGCTTAAAGATAGAATGACGCAGAATAATTTCAGAATTTCAATTACGGGAGATCTTGGTAGCGGAAAATCTACTGTTGCAGGTATGCTTGCCGAAAAATACGGCGTTGAACATGTTACGCTCGGAAAAATTCAACGTAATAAAGCCGCTGAGTTTGGTATGACTACTTGCGAATTCAATAAATTTATCGAAGGTAAGCCGGAGTACGATAAGGTTTTTGACGATTATCAGAAAGCTTACGAAAGTAAAGAGGGTGGGCTTATACTCGATTCAAGGCTTGGTTTTTTCTTTGTTCCTTCAACTTTCAGCTTTTATTTGAGCGTTGATCCGGTAGAAGCCGCAAAAAGAATTGTTGAAGAGGGCAGAAATAACGAGCAATACGGCTCTGTAGAAGAAGCTATCCGAAAAATTGCAGAACGGCGCAATAGCGAAAGACTGCGTTTTAAAGATTTTTACGGCGTAGATATTCTTGATATGAACAATTACGACTGCGTTATAGATACTACAAATTTAAGTGCCGACGAAGTTATGCAAAAAATGATTGAAGCATATAATGGCGGCAAAAAAACGCGGTGAACTTTAATTTTAATGAATAAAAATACAAACATTTGCAATCGGTAAATTTAAAAATTGTTTATCGAATTGTTTAAGGAGGTTATAAAACTATGCATTGGGCTGAGAAATTAGCAAGAGAAATTATTGAGAAAAAACCCGATAAGGAAGAATACGTTTGCGCTGCGGGTATTAGTCCTTCAGGTTCGGTTCATATAGGAAATTTCCGCGATATTGCAACGAGTTATTACGTTGTTCGCGCGCTTGAAAAACTTGGAAAAAAAGCAAGGCTTTTATTCTCGTGGGATGAATTTGACAGGCTTAGAAAAGTTCCGTCCAACATCGCCGCAATCAGCGAAGGTTTTGATAAATATCTTGGTATGCCTTATGCTGAAATTCCGGATCCGCATGGTGTTTATTCTTCATATGCAGAGTATAACGAAAAAGAGTTTGAAAAATCCTTAGAAGAGCTCGATATACATCCCGATTACAGATATCAGGCTAAACAATATACGGCAAATAAATATGCTGACGGAATTGTTTTTGCTTTAAAAAACAGGAAACGTATTTATGACGTGCTTTTAAAGTATAAAACTCAGGACGAAAATGCGGAAGAAAGAGAAAAATATGCCCCCGTAAACATTTATTGTTCAGCTTGCAATAAAGACGTTACCGAAGTAATCTCCGTTTCTGACGACGGCGAGGAATTAACCTATCGCTGTAAATCGTGCGGGAAAACCGAAACCGTCCGCGTTCGCGAGTATGGACATATAAAGCTTGTATGGAAGGTTGACTGGCCTATGCGTTGGGGCGTAGAAGGCGTTGATTTTGAACCGGGCGGAATAGATCATGCCGCGGCAAGCGGAAGCTACGTCGTTGCAAGCGACGTTGCAAAGAATATTTTCGGAATCGAACCGCCGCTTTTCCAAGGTTACGGCTGGCTTTCTATTGCGGGGCTCGGCGACATGCATTCTTCTACAGGTAATAATATTACGCCGGCAGAAGTATTAAAAGTTTACGAACCCGATATGGTAAGATGGCTTTTTGCAAAATATGCGCCCGAAACCGGATTTGCGTTCAATTTTGACGATACGATCATTCGGCATTACAGCGAATTCGATAAGAGTCTTGAAGCGTATAAAAACGGTGAAGCTGACGAATATACGACTGCGGTATTCGATTACTGCATGGTAAGCGGAAAACAGTCGAGATCTAAAGTTCCGTTCGGTGTTTTAGCGTCGGTTGCGACTATTGTCGATTTTAACCCTGAATCGGTTGGCGAAATGCTCGCAAAAATAGGTGTTTCGTTTGGCAAAGAGGACGAAGAAAGACTTCTCCGCGTTAAAAACTGGATTGTAAATCATCAGCCGTCCAAGCTCTTTAAACTTTTACCCGAAAAAAATACAGCTTTTTACGCGCTGATGGACGAAGATGAAAAACAGGCTGTAAAACAACTTTATGAGTATGTAAAAACTCACGATACGATCGAAGAAAAAGAAGTTCAGGCATACCTTTATTCGATAATAAACGATCCTAATCTTACCAAAAAAGAAAATATGGCAAAACAGATGAAATTCTTTAAAGTTTTCTATAACGTTCTTTTCGGCCAGGATGCAGGACCCAGACTTTATCTATTCCTTTCTGCTGTTGATAAGAATAAATATATGGAATTGTTAAATTTCTAAAAATCGGGCTATAGGTTGATTATCAAGCATTTTGTTGCATTTTTTCACGTGCGACGAAATGCTTGTTTTTTTTACAGAATTCGACTTTTTTCTTACTCAAAAACCATTTATAATTTTACATATGGAAGTTTACATAGAGTATGCGATACTCGATAATTTTGTAATGGATTATCTGATTATAAGCCTTGCCTGCGTGGGAAGAAACAAAAAAAACGGCGTAAAAAAAAGAATAATATCCGCGCTTATCGGAACCGTTTTTGCCGTATATCTACCCATATTAAAAATTGCCGCTCCGTTTAATTATATTTGCAAAATTTTAGTCGGAGTTTTAATGGTTTTTTTTTCGGGCTGTTTTGATAATTTTATAAATTTTTTCTATCGTACCGCATTGTTCTTTTTAGTAACATTTATGTTTGGCGGAATAATTTACGGCGTTGCATCTTTAACCGGCATAAAATATGATTATATGAACAATATTTATCAAAGCAAAATTCCGCTTTTTGTCTGGCTTTTGCTTGGAGGAATAATCTATCTTATTTTATATAAAACTTTCGGCGTTTTTTATCGCAAAAAGAAAATCTTTCCTTTTTTGAGAAAATGCGAGCTTTATGCCGACGGGCAGAAACTTAAAACGCAAGGCTTTATAGATAGCGGTAACGGAATTATTTTTAAAGATTTTTACTCCGTTTGCGTTGCCGATTCTGTTCTTGCGGACAGGTTGAATAAATGCGGGTTATTGCAAGGGCGTTTTGTAGGTAAAGTCGATTTTCAGACTGCAAGCGGAAAAAGCGTAATGAAAATTTATGAATTAGATAAAATAAAGGTATTTTATGATGAAAAAGAAAATATAATATTTAAAGCAAAAATAGGAATTGTCGAATCAAAAATAAAGTTTGCCGACGATTATTCACTTATTTTACCCGGTGAGTTCGCTTAAAAATAGTAAAAAATAAAAAAAGAGGTGCGAAAATGTTAAAGCGCATTAAAAGTTTTTTTAAAAAAATACTTGGATATTTTATAGGCTTAAAAGGCAAAAAAGCAGGACTTTATTATATGGGAAACGGCGAAGTTCTGCCAAAGCCTTATACAAAAGAAGAAGAGGAAGAAAAAATAAACTTACTGCTTAGCGGAGAAGAAAAAGTAAAAAGCCAACTTATAGAACATAATTTAAGGTTGGTTGTGTACATAGCGAGAAAATTTGATAATACAGGGGTTGATCTCGACGATTTAATTTCGGTGGGAACTATCGGACTTATTAAAGCGGTAAACACTTTTAATGCCGATAAAAATATAAAGCTTGCCACTTATGCATCAAGATGCATCGAAAACGAGATTTTAATGCATTTAAGAAAAATTGTAAGAATTAAAAGCGAAGTAAGTCTTGACGAGCCGCTTAACGTTGATTTTGAAGGTAATGAATTATTGCTTTCCGACGTTTTAGGTACGGACGGAGATTGTGTTTTTACTATGATTGAAAGTTCCGTAGACGAAGAATTGTTAAGAAAAGCTTTATCTGTTTTGCCTGAACGCGAAAAACGCATTATGGCGCTTCGGTTCGGTCTTGGCGGGGGAGAAGAAAGAACACAAAAAGAAGTCGCGGATATGCTTGGAATTTCGCAATCATATATATCGCGACTTGAAAAAAAGATCGTTTTAAAATTAAGAAAAGAAATGAATAAAATGCTTTAATATAGTATAAAAATGCATGCAAAAAAATAAACCGATAAAAATCAGTGCGATTCGTCGTTTAAAAGCGTTTTACGGTATTTTCCCGGCGTCATGCCCGTGAATTTATGAAAGCATTTGTTAAAATAAATGTCGTCGTCGTAGCCTAAGGTTGCGGCGATTTCTTTTGCCGATTTATTTGATGTAGAAAGCATTGTTGCCGCAGTCATCATTTTTTTCTGGAATATGTATTGTTTTGGGGAAATGCCGAATTCCTTTGTGAACAGGTTAGAAAAATATGTTTCGTTAAGGTACATCGTTTTGCTTAAGTCTAAGTTTGATATTTTTCGTGAAATATTTACGTCGATATATTGAAAAACAGGGATAAAACGTGCGCGGCTTGCATTATAAAGGTTGATTTCGCTTGGTAAAAACAGTGAAAAAAGATATTGCATAAGCCCGTTTATCGCGGTTACCGCTGCGGGCGAGTCGCTGTGTTTTCCGTTAAAAATTCTAAGTACTGTAGAGAAAAAGTAGTCTGTATGTTCGGTTGCTTTTACTCCGTAATAGTCCATTGTCGCTTCAAGATAGTTTGCCGTTATCATATCGAGAGTAAAATGCATCCAGTAATGTTCAAACAGCTCTGAGTTTTTTACGTCTACAACCGAAAATGCAGGGATAAAATATATATTGCCTTCGTTTAATTCCAAAGTGCGATTGCGTAGTATCATCTGCGAATGGCCTTTTACAACGTAATACAATCTGTAATAGGGAAAGAATGCAACGAACTGATGCCAGGTTGCGTCTACCGTCGCATGTCCGCATTCGGTAACTTTAATTTTTATATTTTTCGGATCGAAAAAGTCTTCCATATGTTCTCCGTAAGCAAAAGCGTAATTTTACTTTAATTTTACCATAATACAAAAAGAATGTCAAGAAATATAAATAAATCTGTAAAAAGTACAATTTTTTCATTAAAACATACATTGACTTTATCTGTGCCGATTGTATAATGAAAGTGGATAATGGTTTTAAATGGTTTTTTGATTGTTTTAAGCTTTTAATAAAAATTAGTTTTTAATGAATCAAAAATCATAAAAAAATATAAAAATATGGGAGTATGATATGAAAAAATCTCTTTTAATTCTGTCATTAGTTTGCTTCGCAGGAAGCGGCTTTGTAGGAGGGGATAAAAAAGCTTTGGCTGCTCCTTCTGCCGAGCTTTACGGTCAGCCTGCCGTTATTGCCGAAATAACGGATGAATCGGCTTTAAATTCTTTAAAAAACGGAAGTAAGCCGGACAGCGCATTACTTTATATTAACTCAAAACTTAAAGTAGTTGATTCGTCATCGAAAACGATGGGAGATCTTAATGAGGTTATTACCGATAAATTAGACGGTATTATTCCTATATTGTTTGTTAAAGACACGGATACCGTAAAGCCGTTGACCGATATATTAAAAACGGCTCCGATTACCGATTTAGCCGTTACATCTGATAATCTTGCCGTTTTGGGTGAATTAAGCTCTTTAAAACAAGAATGCAAAATGAGATTATTCTATTACACGAAGGAAGATTTAAGCGAAGTATCTTCTTGTGTGAGCGAAATTTCAAAAGCTACGATGTTTGGTTCGCAAGTTATTATCGCAGGCGGAAAAATTTCTAAAAATGCGGTAGACTATATACAGGGGCGCGCGCTTTCGGTATGGGTAAAATCGGAATCTGATAAAGTGAGCGTTGCAAAAGCAGTAACAAGCGGGGCATACGGCGTTATAACTTCAATGCCCGAAACCGTTTATTCTGTACTTTCCGATATCGCATCGTTTGCCAAAGAAGGAAAAGTATCCAGAGTATTGACAAGAATCCCGCAGATAGTTGCTCATCGCGGACTTGCCGTAAGATACACCGAAAATACTGTTAATGCCGTAAAAGCTGCGGCAGAACTTGGCGCAATGGCGGTTGAAATAGATATAAGGCTTACAAAGGATAAGCAAATCGTTTTACTGCACGACGATTCCGTTCAATACGCTATGATAAATGAATACGGAACACCGGCAAGCGGTACCGTAAGCGGAATGACTCTTGCTGAACTTAGAAATTTAAAGATGAAAGACGGCGAAAGTCAGATTGCTACTTTAGACGATATTTTTACTCTCGCTAAAACCGACGTCTGCAAAAATCTTAATTATATTATTGAAATAAAAGGGCAGGAACCTGAACTTATAACTAAATTTTCTGAAAAGATAGACGAATACGGTCTTTCGTCGAAAATAGTTGTAATATCTTTCTATCCGAATCAGATAATGAATTTCAGAGGAGCAAGAACGGATATTCCTACTTTGTTGTTGCAATATACGACAGACGGCGAAACCGCAATAAAATCTGCAGAATCGCTGGGTAGCGGAATAGACATGCAGTTTAACGGTAGCGGTGGACTTCCTGCGTTTTACGGAAACGGAAACACTGCTGATGCGTATGCCACATGTTTTAAATATTTTGCAGCACGAGGATATTCGCTTTGGCTATGGACTTATGAATACGACACTATGGCCGAAGCTCTTCGTTATGGCGTAACGGGTGTAACAACAAACGATCCCGTAACTCTTTCGCCTAATTGCATAACAAAACTTATGTGCGAAGGCGAGGTGGAAGTCGATAAGTTACCCGAAGACGGCGGAACAATTAAGGTAAATACATTGAACATAAAGGGAGAGATAAAAGAAGTTACCGCAAACGTCAGATATATTGATAAAGAAAATAACGTTGCGCTTATAGTTTATGAACCTGAAAGCAATTATGGCCTTGTGTCTGAACCCGTAGCACTAAAAGCTGCAAATAATTCGGCTTCGGGTAATTGTTCAAACTGTAATTCATCGGTTTCGGGCGGAATGCTTTTAGCTCTTATGCTTCCTGCCACCGCGCTCTTGTTGAAAAACAGACGCAAAGACAAATAAGTTAAAAACAAAGGAATATAGCGGTTCAAAGCCGTATACGGCTTTGCGTTTTCTTGCGAAAACGCAAAAAAATCGCTAAATGAAATAAATTACTTCGATATGGGAGGAATGAAATGAAAGTAATGATAGCGATACTTTCCGGCGTTCTGCTCTTTTCCTGTTGTATGGCGGGTTGCGTGACCGGCGGAAACGATTCTTCTTCAACAGAGGACAAAACTAAAAACTTGCCGTTATACGTTGAAGATTACGAAAACCTTACTTATACAAAAGACGGATATACCGAAAGAATGAGCAGTCCGTTCTGGCAGGGAAACGTTATTTATAACGAAATAGCTCTTCCGTTTAAGGCGGATGACGGCACAGCTGCCGCAACTCTTTTGTATAAGCCTACCAAAGTTATATCCGTAATGGATCAAAAGCTTGAAAAAACTTATGTTGAAGGCGTGGATTATACCGTTGATAAACAAAACGGAAAGCTGATTATTCCCGAAGGCTCTTCAATTCCGTTGATATCCGATAAAGCAGATACGGGTGAAGGACAATACGTTCCCGAAGGGTATGAACGTGTTTACGATATGAGTATGAGCGGCAATCAATTTCTTGTTTGGGATATTCAGGGCAATAAACCGTTTGTTTATACCGAAAGTTCGTATTTTTACGCTAAGTATCTGAGCATAACCTATGCTTACGACGCAAACGAACTTCCTGACTCTCTCTTTTACAAAACCGATAAAACCATGCTTTATAAGCTTAGAAAAAAGCTTGAAAACGGCGAAGATATAAGTCTTGTAACCATAGGCGACAGTATAACGCAGGGATGTTCTTCTACAGGCGACTTTTTGCACGTTGCACCGAATACTCCGTGCTATGCAAGTCAGTTAAAGACCGAAATTGAAAGAGTTTACGGCGTGAACGTAAAATTGACTAACAGCGGAGTAGGCGGCACGGTAAGCGGATATCCATTAACGGGTGAAGGTTCTTCGGCTTTAAACAACGCGCTTAACGCAAAACCCGACCTTTGTATTATAGCTTACGGAATGAACGATTCTACGTCATCTCCCGTAGTAGACGGATATCAGTACGGTGAAAACATAAAAGAGATAATGGCAAGGATAAGAGCCGTTTCGCCAGAATGTAATTTCATTCTGGTAAACAGTTTCCCGTGCAACCCGTTATATGAAAGAGAGCTTGGAATATTTGATAATTATCTTAAAAAGCTGAAAGCAATTTCAAACGATAACGTTGACGGATCGGTTGCAGTAGTTGATATGCAGTCGGTAGGTAAATATTTCTTGAACAGAAAGAAATTCTGCGAAATTTCTTCAAGTAACGTAAACCATCCTAATGACTTTATGCACAGAGTTTACTGCATGAACATTATGAGCGTTTTAACCGATTATAAAAAATAATTAAATAATTTGCGTAAACATCTGCAGTAAAAACTAAGCGTTTTGCGAAAAATAAAAAATATTTTCAAAAAAGGAGCGAAAATATGAAAAAAATATTAAAAATCACATTCACATTGTTAATTGCTGTAATTTTGACTTGTACGGCTGCGGCTTGCGGAGGCAAAAAATCTTCTTCGCAGGAAAATACCGATTATAAGGTTAATTTTAATCAATCTCCGACAACATTGAAAGGCGATTTGAGAGTTATTATACCGGATAACGAACCTGAACGTAAAAAACTCGGAGCTTGGGTTGCCGGTTTTAATGAAAAATATCCTATGGTAAATATAAGCTTGGATACTCTTAATATTAGCTCGTATAACAGTACTATAATAACGCAAGCTCAATCTGAAGTTCTGGCTGATATTATATGGTGTAACTCGTCAAACTATTATTTCCTTATTGCTAACGGCGTTGCTTTGAACCTTGATCCGTTCACAGCGCAGGCTAAAGAAGCCGGTGTTTTCGATATAAATAACGACTTTGTCGAAGATTTTAAAACTATGGGTAAATACAACGGTCATTTGTACGCTGTTGCCCGTTCGCTTGACTCGGTTGTTACCTTCTACAATAAAGACATATTGACCGCTGCAGGTGTTAAAATGAACACTATTGAAAACGGCTGGTCTTGGGAAACATTTATGGCTGCTTGCCAGAAAGTAAGAGATTACTATGATAGTAACAATCAGCCTAAGCACTATCCTTTGGACGCTAACATAGGTTGGGAATCTATAGGTTATCCTTTAATTAAGAGTTTTGGCGGAGAAGTTTTAAACAGCAAAGGCGAATTCGCTTTAACCGAAGATGTATCAAATAAAGTTTATGATTTTATTCAAACTCTTATAGATAAGAGATTTATCCCCGTTAAAGGCGATTCAACCTCTAACTTCGAATCAGGTACGGGCGCATTCTTGTTCCAGTCTGCTTCAATAGATATCTATCAGGAAAAAGCTACTACAAGAGGTAAATTCGACGTAGTTTCGTTCCCGCTTATAAACGGTAACAGCTCTGCAATCGGTAATGGTTTTGCCGGCTATGCGGTAAACTCTGCCGTTGCAAAAGATCAGAATAAACTTGATATAGCAGCTGCTTTCATGAGCTATCTTATGAGTGTTGAGGGACAGCAAAAAATGGCTAAAGACGGCGGATTGAATCTTCCTTCTATCAGAAAAGAACTCGGAGCAGATAACGCGGATTCGCAGTGGTGCGCAGTTTATAAAGATCAATTCAACGTAGCTGCTTACACTTACGGTGCAAATATGAAAGTAGGAATGGATTTCTTATCCTATGCCGGCGCAGATAAAGCTACAACTATTGTAAATGCATTAAATACTTACACCGGAACAAACTGCATAGATAAGACTAAAGCTCAGGCGTACAAGTTGTTCAAAGGGGCAATCGAGGATGCATTCGACGAGGTATAATAGTTTAAAAAATACCGCGGGGAAGCCTGAAAAATCAAGAATAAAAAAGTTTTTTGCCAAAAACGCAGAGGGGTGGATGTTTGTATTCCCCCTCTTCGTAGGGCTTGCTATTTTTACCGTTTATCCCATGATTCAGTCCTTTATATGGTCGTTTTATAAGTATCAGGGACTTGTTACTTTTGAGTTTGTAGAATTCAGAAATTTTATTCACATATTTACAAAAAATAAGATTTTTCCGATCGTTTTAAGAAATACGTTCTTCTATGCGTTCGGTAGTGTACCGATTGTTTTGGTCGCGAGTTATCTTGTTGCAACACTTGTAAATTCAAAGGTAAAAGGCGTGGGGGTATTCAGAGTTTTATATTACTTGCCTTGTGTAATTCCGGGCGTTGTATCGGGACTACTGTGGAAGGATATTTTTTCTCAGAACGGTATATTCAATCAGATTCTCGCCGTTTTCGGCGCACATAGCGACTTTTTTGAAAGCGACAATTTCCTTGTAACTATTCCTTCTATATTCCTTATGAATATGTGGAGTATAGGTGGTGGAATGATACTTTGGCTTTCTGCATTTAAGGCTATACCTGCGCAACTATACGAAAGCGCGGAAATTGACGGTGCGGGCAGAGTAAATTGTTTCTTCCATATAACGATACCTATGTCTATGCCGATGATATTTTTCAACGTGGTAACCATGCTTATAGGTACCATGCAATATAACGGCACGATGACTTTTGCTCCCGGCGGCTACGGCGGAAAAGAAAATGCACTGTATATGTACGGCGTTTTCATCTATTATAAAGCTTTCCAGGAATCGAGCTTCGGTTATGCAAGCGCGCTTTCGTGGATTCTTCTCGTAATTATCTGCATCATGACGGGGATTTTGTTCCTGCTTCGCAGATACGCATATATGGGGGAGGATTCTTAACGTATGGCAAGCAAAGTAAAAATAAAGAACAGCACAAGCGCAAAAAAAGAGAGAATAATTTACGAAATCGTTATATACACGATAATGATTATTCTTGCGCTCATTCTTGTTTTTCCGTACTTCTTTATGGTAAGTAAGAGTCTTATGACGGCAGAAGAAGCCATAAGACCTGCGATTGTATTGCTTCCAAAAACTCCGCAATGGCAAAACTATCTTGAAATTTTGCAAGACAGCGGCTATATACAAGCTTTTGGCAATACTATGTCGGTAATATGTTTTAACCTGATTGCCGTATCTTTATCGGCAACGTTCGTTGCGTTCGGCTTTGCCCGTTGCGAGTTTGTCGGTAAAAACGCACTTTTTGCATTTATGCTTGCAACGATGATGCTTCCCGCTGTCGTAACGCAAATACCTTTATTCCAGCTTTACAATAAACTCGGTTGGTTAAATACTTTGTATCCGCTTACGATTCCTAACATTACGGGCGGCGGCGCGATATATATTTTCCTTGCGAGGTCGTTTATACAAAGTTTGCCCAAAGATATGGACAACGCCGCCAAAATAGACGGTGCAGGTCCGTTAAGACGTTATTTTATAGTAACGTTGCCGCTTTTAAAACCGGTTATCATCTATATTATGATAAACGTATTCAATTCGGCATGGGGCGATTATTACGGACCTTTGGTCTGGAGATTAAACGACGAATTCCCGGCAACTCTTGCTTATAAAGTGTTCTATCTTATCACTAATAAGACTGTTTCTAACGACACCACGCACATAAGAATGGCCGCAGGTGTGTTTATGAGCGTTATACCGGTACTCTTGTTTTTCATATTCCAAAAGCAACTTATCGAAGGCGTTGCAATGGAAGGAATAAAAGGATAGAAAAAATAAAACGTTCAATAATTTTTGCAATATAAACACAAAAATTTAAGGAGGAAAAAGAACGGATGAAATCAATAACCAAACCCGCTTTGTCTTTGGCTCTGTGTCTTACGGTTGCATTTTCTGCGGCTTGTATAGGGGGCGGCAATTCGGGTGACAGTAGTTCGGGAGGCGGTACTACGAATAGCTTTGACACCAGAAACTTAACTGCGCAGGAATACAGCATAGCAAATCTTACCGCTGTGGATGATTACGGCAGAATGGTTACGGTAAAAGATCCTACGGATTCGGATAAAAAATACCTTGGTATGTTTTATTTTGCCTGGCTTGGAAGTCATGGCAGCGGAATGAGTGGAATTTATGACGTAACAAAACTTCAGCGCGATAATCCCGATGCACTTTACGATCCGACAAACACAACTGACAGCCCCGCATGGCAATTCCATTTTGAAAGCGAACCGCTTTACGGATATTATTCCATGCGTGACGAATGGGTTATAAATCGTCATGTCGAGCTGTTTACAATGGCAGGTCTTGACTATTTGCTTTTTGACTTTACAAATGCAGTAGTTTACGACGATATTGCAGAGCTTGTTTTAAATGTACTTAAAAAGTATCAGGATCAAGGCTGGAAAGTTCCTAAAGTCGGATTTTATACGAATAGCTCATCGGCAACCGTTGTAAAAACCGTTTACGACCGATTTTACGCTTCCGGATTATGGGATAGCCTTTGGTTTAAATTTGCGGGAGATTCACGTCCCGTAATAGTAGGTATTTCGGATAAAAACGGCGGAGCTACGGACCAGACCGATTCTGCGGCTGTAGTATCTTCAAGCAGCGAGTTATATAATTACTTTAACTTTTATGAATCGCAGTGGCCGTCATCCGGAAAGAGAAACGAAGAAAAAGGTTTCCCGTGGATGCAATGGGGTTCTCCGTATCCGCATACTAACGGCTTTATGTCTGTATCGGTTGCTCAACACTCGGCTGCAAGCGTATTTTTCTCGGATCAGCGTATGAACTCGTCAAGAGGCTTTACCGGCGGCTTGACAGTTGAAGAAGACTGGAAAAAGGGCGCAAATTTCGAGTGGCAATGGAGAACCGCTCTCGATTATAGCAATAAAGGCAAAGTAAGCAATATATTTGTTACCGGTTGGAACGAATGGACTGCAATAAAATATCCTTCGGCTAACTACCATACAGACGCAAACAGATGGTTAGGCATACCTTACGGTCCCAGCGGATATACGGGAAAAGAAGTCTGGTTTGTTGATGACTTCAACGCCGAATACTCGCGCGAAGTAGAACCAGGAAAAGAGTATGGCGACGGATTTTATATGCAACTTGTAAGAAATGCAAGAGATTATAAATATAAGCCCGCCCAAAAATACAAAATGAAAACGAGAACGTTTTCGGATTTGTCTGATTTCAGTGCCTGGAGAAACGTATTTGTAGAATACGCCGATTTTGCAGGTGACGCAATGAAGCGCGACGCCGAAAATGCCGCTAACGTAGCGCACAGCTATATTGACGAATCTAACCGTAACGACATAAAACTTATGAAAGTTGCACATGACAATGATAAGTTATATGTTTATGTTGAAACTGTAGACGATATAACCGAGTACAACGGAACAGACAAAAACTGGATGAATTTATTCCTGTCCGTTGGTAATACCGAAAAATCTTTTGCAGGATTTAACTATATAGTAAACAGAACGCCTGACGGCAAGACAACGAGCATAGAAAGAAGCACCGGCGGCTTTAACTGGGAAACTGTAGGCAATGCAGAATTTGCCGTCAGTGGTAACAAAATGGTATTTGCTATTCCGCTTTCGGTTTTAGGAATTACCGGTGCAGATGACGTATCGCTTTCGTTTAAAGTAACCGATAACGTACAAAAACAAGACGATATCTTAGATTATTACGTTACGGGTGACAGTGCGCCGATCGGAAGATTCGGTTACGCATACGGCAAAAATTAGTATTCTTTATTATAAGATTACTTGTTAAATTAAAAATTAAATCCGCAATAGCGGAATTGAATTTATAGGAGGAAATATGAAAAGAAAACTTTTAACACTTGTTTTAGCTTTGGCAATGATATGTTCTCTTTGCGGAGCTATAACTTTGGTTTCCGCCGATACGTCGGCAACGGAAGTCGCTTTTCCTGAAACGATTGAGGCATCAGCTTGGGCTAGTGCTACCGATTTTCGCATTCCGGTAGGACTTGCTAACAAAAATTCGGCAGATTTAGGTCCAACAGATGAAAACCGTGCAAAAGTAAAAATATTAAGGGGCGAGACCGCTTATGCTTGTTCGCATATTTATGAATGGGGCGGTTCACTTACTTTTTACTTTAATGGTAGCGGTTATAACGGGCAGGCTGCTCAACGTGGGGATATACTCCATGTAGACGCAGGTTTTACTTTTACTCACAACTCTACCGATTACATTTGTACCGATGGAATAGATTATATTTTTACCGGCGGTGAATGGATAAAAGGAACGGACCTTCCTTCTTATACGGCATTTGAACTTGGTGGCGTAACTACTTGCGGCGGCACTCAAATCGAAATGTCAAACACTCAGCTTAATGATATCGGAGATGGCGGTGAAGCAGATCTTAATGTCGAAAATAAGGATGTTATCGTTATGACCGGGGCAAACGGAACAACTTATGCTCCGAGCCACATTCGTTTTGTTGCAGGTCGTAAGACATTTAAACTTTATTTTAACACGCAACGTTATGATTTTGGTGCTTCTGCAAAAGGTGACGTTCTTACCATAGGAAAAGGTCTTGTTATAAACAGTAGCGCAGGTAAATTTGTGGTAGAAAACGATATTTCCTATATTTATACCGGCAGTGAATGGTTAAAGGGTAATAAAATTATTACGCCTACCGAAATTTATCGCGAAACTGGAAGTTATAATCGCTTTGCTGTAACATTAGAAGGCGCTGAAACTTTAAACCAACCGGCAACAAATCCGTTGGCAGTTGGCCACGTTACAATAACCACGGTAGATGGTCAAACCGTAACGCCTACTCACCTTTATAGCAAAAATAATTCCATAGTTATATTTGCTCTTAATAAGATAAGAGATGAATTTAATTCTTTCCTACGTGGCGATATCATTACAGTTACCAAAGGTTGCGGCTATAATGCAGGCGAAGTTGTAGCTGAAGACGTAAGCTTTATTTACACCGGTACGGAATGGATTTTAGGTTCTTCGCTTCCTTCCGACGACGCTGTTCCTAACGGAATCGCGTTAGCCGCAAGCGAAATAAATGCTTATATCGGTGAAGATTACGTTCTTCCCGAAGTTCGTTACACTTATGAAGACACTTCTTTAGCGCAAACTAAAGTTGACGACGATAAGATTATCGTTGAAGGCACTGTTGATAAAAATATCATCGGTTCTTACGATTTAACAATCAAGGTATTAAAACCCGACACAACCGACGAGTATTTTACTGCAACTTTAAAAGTAAACGTTATTGATTTTGATACTATCACGGTAAAAGCTATACACATTCATACACAATGGCAAGCTTTTTTGGTAGAATTTAATACGGCTAATCCTAATAGTGTAAATGAACCAGGAGTTAATCGTACTGATTTCACGGCTTATTTTTCATATATTAGAAATGGTATAGAACTTTTTGTAGAAAAAAGTTTTGTACTTGGAACAAATCAGGCGCATCAGGTTAAAGAAAATGATGAATATGTAGCTCTTAATGTAAAAGTAGGCGACGTAATCGTTATAAAAGAAGGACTTAAATTCTTACCAAACGAAAAAGTAAAAGCCACCGAATATTTTATTTATAACGGAACAGCTTTCGTTAAGTTTACTAAACCTACCGAAATTACCGCGTCCGATACTAAGGTATATGAAGGTAAAACGGTAAACGTAAACTTTGGCGTTACTCCCGAATGCGCAACATCTATGCTTTCTTACTCAATAAGCGGCGACGCTGCTATTGAAAGCGTAAACGGCTACACCGTAGTTGTAAAAGGTACTAAAATAGGAACGGCTACTCTTACCGCAACGTTTATGGACGTTACCAAGAGCGTTACAATAACCGTTGAAGAAGAGCCCGTACTTACCGCAATCGAAATAACCGGAAAAGTATCGGCAACAAGATTCGATTCTTCTATCGACCTTTCTTCTCTTACCGCTAAGCGCGTATATTCTATCGGCGATCCCGTTGAGTTTACTTTAGACGAAAGTATGCTTACTTATCCCGAAGGATACAACCTTGACGTAGCCGGAAGTTATACCGTTACCGCAACTGTAGACGGAAAAACCGCAACGTTCGTTGTAGAAGTTGCAGACGTAGAAGAACTTACTGTAAAAGATGTTTTACTTGCAGACAACTGGAAAGCTTTAAGAGTTGATTTTAACACAAAAAATAAAGACAATTACACCGGTGGTGTATCTGCGGAAGTTTTAGCTAAATTAAGAGCTAACATTTTGAATTATATCGAAATTTCGCGCAAAGTTAATCCCACTGCTACATGGCAGGGCAACACACCTTACGTTATGAGCGGTCAGGTTATATTGTTTGTTCAGGATGTAACCGAAAAAGATTATTCTGTAGGCGATACCGTTACTTTAAAGAAAGGACTTTCAATAATCGACGGCGAAAGACTTTATAAAACCGTAACTTATGTTTACAACGGAAGCGTTTGGGTTGAACTTGTTGAACCCGAAGATTTCTCTATTGCTAAAACCGTTCCTTCTGAAGTTACTGTAGGTTCTGTAACTAAAATAGACGTTACAGCTGCTGAAGGCGTTACCGCAGTTTATAAATACTCGGTTGACGACGAAGAAGTAGCTACTATCGACGAATACGGCAATCTTAATGCTTTATCTGTAGGTACTGTTGTTGTTACTGTATCTTATAAGGATATTTTAAGACAGGTAACTATCGAAGTTAAGGCTGAACCTGAAAAAACAGGAATCGTGCTCGATACAGATTATAGCGAATATATGATTGCAGTTCAGGATGCAGAAAGCACGCTTAAATTCAGCGATGTATTTACCTTAAAATATCATTACACTTATAAAAACAATACGGTTAGTAAGCAAATGGATGTTCCTGCCGAAGCCTATGGAGCTTTAGACCTTACTACCGCGGGCATTAAAGATCTCGTAATAACTATAGCTGATTTTACAGCAACCTTAAAAGTAAACGTTTATGCAATAAAGAACGTTGATTCATTCAATTCACTCGGCGTAAGCGGTTATGACGTAAACGACAGTAAAAACGTAGAAGGCACATGGAATGGTCATATGATTATCGGTATCGCGAAATATATGACTAACACCGCAAACCTTCTTTCTACGGATGAATGCGAAACTATCTCTACCTTTATAGAATATCGTGTTAGTGCAAACGGTAAAACGTATTACGGCTATAATAAAGACGAAGAAAACATTGACAGAATAGGTGTATGGACGCTCGGAACAAACCTTCTTATCATGATTAAGCCTGAAGGCGCCGACGGAAACTACGGCTATGCAGTAGAAGACAGATGGACGAGCAGCGAACATCCTTACGCACCTATTTACCAACTCGGAGATAAAATTATTTTCAAGAAAGGCATGCCGCTTTATAAATGGGTAGGCGAAAAGGATGGAAACTATCCTGTAGCCGGTAAAGGTTATACTATTGTTGAAGGCGTTTTATCTGAAAATATAACTTATTATTGCTATCTCGCAGACGAAGAAAAGAGTATGTGGCAGCTTTATAAGGAATATACCGATTTCAATTTAGCCGAAGAAAAGACTATGTCTGTAGGCGAAACCGGCAGTGTCGGCGCAGTAAGAGTTCCTTTTGACGCTACGCTCGGTCAGTTCACTTACGTTTCGTCCGATCCCGACGTTGTTTTCGTAAACGCTTCAGGAAACCTTATCGCTATGAAAGTAGGTACTGCAACCGTTACCGTAACCCTTAAGGGCGGTAAGGACGCAGATGGCAAAGATATGGCTGATATAACAAAGACGATGGTTGTTCACGTTGTCAAAAAAGTTGAATCGGTTGAAGGCTCATACAGAATTAAAAAAGGTAGCACCGTAAATTACGGCGACTATAAAGTAAAAGTTACTTTCTCCGACGGTACTGTTAAGGAAATAGCTTTGGACGACGAAAATATCGTACTTGAAGATTTTGATACGTCTACAGTCGGCAAAACGTCTTATAATATTATCGGCGAAGCAGACGGAATTTCTTTCCGCGGTACTGTCGAAGTTGAAATTTATGACGGCTCCGGTAACTGTGGCGGTAATTGCAAGTCAAATATCGGTAACTCGTTGCCTGTTGCTTTTGTAACGTTAATAGCTCTTGCTGTTGTAACCGTTATAAAAAGAAAAAATAACGACTAAAATCTGATTTGGGCAACAACTAATTAAAAAATAAACGTGCGGCGCGAAAGAACGTAAAATCTTTTGCGCCGCAAATAATATCTTAATTGCAATCTTATCTATCTATGTTAAAAATTTTCGATATAAAAACTGAATATTCGGTCAATCCGATAAACGTTTTCACTCGTAATCCGCGCTTTTTATGGAAAACGAGCGGCGAACGCCAGACCGGGTACCGTATTGTTGCCGCAGATTCTGTTGACGCACTGAATAATGCCGATTATAACGTTTATGACAGTAAAAAAATCAATTCTTGCGAGCTTTCTGCGGTTTATAACGGCAGAAAGCTTGTTTCCGACGAAAAGATTTATTTTAAAGTTATAGCTTACGGCGAAAATTCTTCGTGCGAAAGCGAAATTTGCTCTTTTGCAACCGCTCTTTTTGAAAAATCGGACTGGAAGGGAAACTGGATGTCTATGCCGGTAAATCATCAGGGCGGAACTTCTCTTTACCGTAAAATAATTCAGGTCGGCGGCGATATTGCTCGGGCAACGGCATTTGTTTGCGGAATAGGATATCACGAATTTTTTGTAAACGGCAAAAAAGTCGGCGATGCGGTGCTTAACCCCGGAGTAACCGATTATTCAAAGCGCGCTTTATATTGTGCATACGACGTTACCGATATGCTTTCATCCGGCGATAACGTTATCGGTGCGGAAGTCGGGCATGGTTGGCTTGGCTCTAAAAGAGTGTTTATTCAACTGAATATTCACTATAAAAACGGCGAAATGCAGGAATATCATTCATCCACGAACGGCGGATGGTGGGTATCCGGCAGCCCTGTTACAGATAACAGTATTTACGGCGGCGAAACGTACGACGCGCGAATTGAAGAAAAAGTCCCGGTTTACTGGGCGTCACTCGATTTTGAACCTACTTGGGAAAACGGTTGGATGTTTACCGTGTTCGCGCCCGAAATAAGCGGCTCGCTCGAGGCTCAGACCATAAATCCTATTCGTGTTTGCTCTTATTATAACAACGTAAAAAAGACCGTTATATCCGACACTGTGGAATTATACGATATAGGTGCAAATATAGCAGGCTGGGTAAGAGTTAAAGTTAAAGGTGAACAAGGCGCAAGCGTTACCATAAAATACGGCGAAAGATTAGATAATAACGGCAGGCTCAACAGGCTGAATTTAAGAAGCGCAGGAGCTACCGACGTATATATTTTAAAAGGCGAAGGCGAAGAAACTTATGCTCCGCGTTTTACCTATCACGGTTTTCAGTTTGTTGAAATCGAAAAACATGGCAAATGCGAAATTTTAAGCGTTTCGGGCGAACACGTTCATAACGATACTAAAGTAGTAGGAAACTTTTCGTGTTCAGATGAAACTTTAAACTATATGCACGAAATCGCGCTTCGCACCGAGCATAATAACCAACACTCGATTCTGACCGATTGTCCGCAGCGTGACGAACGCTTTGGTTGGCTTAACGATCTCGGTTCGCGCCTTTATCAAACGGTGTATAACTGCGATATGTCGCTATTTTTTCCCAAGTTTACGCTCGATATCCGGGATACGCAGCTTTCAGGCGGTGAAATAGGCGATACGGCTCCGTTTTATACAGGAGGCAGACCTGCCGATCCCGTAAGCATTGCATACCTTTTAATGCCGTATTATTCCTATATGTATTACGGCGATGACGAAAGCGCGTGCGAAAGAATTGACGGCTTGAAAAAATGGGTTGATTTCCTGCTTTTAAAAAGCGAGAACGGAATAATGACTTATTCTTATTATGCCGACTGGGTTAATCCCGTTTGTTTTGACTGCCATACGGATAACTTATTTGTTTCCACTGCATATTTGTTCTGGCATTTAAAAATTATGTCTAAAATTTTAGATATAGTAAAGGATAGATATTCAAAAGACTATAAGTCGCTTATCGAATATTATTCAGCTAAAGCCGAATACGTTAAAAAAGCTATTATCGAAAAGTATTACGATAATAAAACTTACAATTTCGCAAGCGGTACGCAAACGGAAAACAGCTTAGCTTTATCTATAGGTTTTGCTCCTGAATGCGATCGTGAAAAAATAGCTGCAAACGTTATAGAAAACGTGAAAAAATATGGCAAACACAGCACTTGCGGCAACGTTGGTTACAGACACTTGTTTTACGTTTTAGGCGAATTCGGAGCAACCGATCTTGCACTTGAAATGCTTAAAAATCCCGAATATCCCGGCTGGGGATATATGGTTAAAAACGGTGCAACTTCCGTTTGGGAAAGATGGGAGAGCGAAATGTCCAACGAAATGGATTCTTTCGATCATCCTATGTTCGGTTCATATGATGCATTTTTATATGCCTTTTTAGGAGGTATAAGAGTAGACGACGACGCTTGCGGAGCGAATAAAATTACGATTAAACCCGTTATAGCATCTGATATTTTCTTTGTAAAATGTTCGTTTGAAACTGTAAAAGGAAAAATTGTTTCCGAGTGGAAAAAACAGGACGGCAAAGTAAATTATCATATCGAAGTTCCGTGCGGAACGACTGCTACCGTTGTTTTAGGCGATAAAAAGCTTAGTTTAGGCGAAGGCTCGTATGACTTTATAGAATAATTTTAAATGTTTTTAGAAATTACGCTTTACTTTTTTTAAGTAATGGAGTAAAATAATTAAAAAAAGGGCATCTTGATTTGATGCGAAAAATTCTCGTTTTTGGAGGAAGAAATGAAAACCGTAAAAGATAAATATCTTGTTGTCGGCGCTGATTTTGCAGGCTATCCTTTAAAAGAAGCCGTTGTTGCTCACCTTAAAGCCAAGGGATGGAAGATTCTTGACCTTGGTGTTAAAGCTGACAGCGATCCTAACGACACCGATCTTATGTTCCATCGTGTTGGCTTAAGAGTAGGCGCAATGATTTCTGAAGGCGAATATGAACGCGCACTTTTGTTCTGCGGTACAGGTATGGGTATTCATATTGCCGCAAGCAAATGTCCTCACGTTCATGCGGGCGTTGTTGAAAGCGTTCCTGCGGCTCGCCGCGCTATAACAGGTAACGGCGTAAACGTTCTTGCAATGGGTGCATTCTATGTTGCTCCTGCAATGGGGTGCGATATTGCCGACGCATATCTTAATGCTGAACTCGGAAGCGATCAGAAATGGTGGCATAACTTCTATGAATTCCACAAACTCGCTATCGACGAACTTGAAGCGTTCAATTATGACGAATATAAAAAGAACGGCTTTAAAGTTAATAAACTCGGCGATTTTGATTTAAAGCTTGAAACCAAGCCCGACGACGTAGAATAATAAAATAAACGAATCAAAATTCAAACGCTTTTCCGCATTACCCGGAAGAGCGTTTTTCTGTAAGAAAATATTTAATTTATAATTTTTTATAAATATTCAGTGTCCGATTCTATACGAGCAGTAATTTTTTTCTACTTTTTAACTGTAACATCATAAAGAATCAATCATATTCCGCCCGAAATCGTTTCGGATAGCGGGAACGCAACCCGGGTATAGTTTAAGTCTATGAGCGAGAAAAGATAGAAAAACGGCTTAAAATCTATAATATTTACTAATAGTTTTATGAAATAAAGAGTTTAATGTTTGACTTTAAGTTTATTTCATATTACAATATGATAACATAGATAAATTATATTGCCGAATAATCAATGCAAATTCATATAATTAGAAAGTAAAGGGGGAAACAGTATGAAAATAATCACTATCAGCCGTGAATTCGGAAGCGGCGGCAGAGAGCTTGGAAAACGCCTTGCGGACGCACTGAATTTTGATTACTACGACAGAGAAATAATTGAAGAAATAGCAAAAAATAAAGGGCTTGACGAAAATTACGTTGCAAGCGCACTTGAAAATAACGACTGGCAACATGCGCCGCTTCATTTCAGATGCTCGTTTTTAGGCGTATCTTCGCTTGCTTCCGCACACGTAGATTTATTACTCGAACAAAGAAAAGTTATCGAAGCTATTGCCGAACGCGGACGCGATTTTGTTATTGTCGGGCGCAATTCGGATATTATTTTAAAAAAATACGCCTCATTGAATATTTTTGTTTGCGCAACTATGGAATCTAAAATAAAAAGGTGTATGGCTCGTGCGAGAGAAGATGAAAAACTGACCGAAAAACAAGCCGAACGCCAAATAAAGAGCATCGATAAAAATCGTGCTTTAACGCATGAAATCGTAGCCGAAGGCGGTTGGGGCAACCGAACCTCGTATCATTTAACTATAAACACTTCGGATCGTGAGATAAAAGAAATAGTTCCTTCTGTGGCGGCTTTCGCTTCGGAATGGTTCGATCACGCTAAATAAACAATTTTGTTGTGATTTTATGAAACAAAAGATTCAACTTTCAGATCATTTTAATTATAAAAGGCTAATCCGTTTTGCGCTTCCGTCAATTATAATGATGGTTTTTACGTCGATTTACGGAGTTGTGGACGGATACTTCGTATCTAACTATGCAGGCAAAACAGCTTTTGCCGCAGTTAATTTTATAATACCTTTTATATTGATTTTAGGAAGTTTCGGCTTTATGTTCGGAACGGGTGCAAGCGCGCTTATTTCAAAAACAATGGGCGAAGGCGATACTAAAAAAGCAAACGAAATATTTTCGATGGTTGTTTATATTTCGATTGCTTTAGGCGTAGTTTTTGCGATTATAGGTATTTTAGTTATAAGACCTATAGCACAACTTTTAGGCGCAAGCGGCGAAATGCTTGAAGAGTGCGTTATTTACGGAAGCATAATACTTGCGGCTTTGCCTTTTTACATACTACAGTATGAATTTCAATGTTTGTTTCCTGCTGCGGAAAAACCCGAGCTTGGACTTTTCGTAACGCTTTTTGCCGGTTGTGCAAATATTGTTCTGGACGCTTTATTGGTGGCTGTTTTTAAAATGGGTGCGGCAGGTGCTGCAATCGCTACGGCAGTTTGTCAGTTTTTAGGCGGTGTAATACCCGTAATTTACTTTGCTCGCAAAAATAAAAGCTTATTAAAGCTTGCCAAATGTAAGTTTGATTTTAATGCATTGCTGAAAACCTGTACGAACGGTTCTTCCGAATTTATGAGTAATATTTCTATGTCGCTTGTAAGTATGTTTTATAACGCTCAGCTTTTGAAATATGCGGGTGAAAACGGAATAGCCGCATACGGAGTTTTAATGTATGTTGCAATGATCTTTCTTGCTATATTTATAGGGTACTCGGTAGGAACTGCGCCTGTGGTAGGGTATCATTTCGGAGCAAACAGTCTGGACGAACTAAAAAATGTTTTCAAAAAAAGTTTGATAATTATCGCTTTTACGGCGGTAGCTATGTTTATTGCAGGAGAACTTCTTGCTGTTCCTCTTTCAAAATTGTTTGTCGGTTACGACGAAACGTTGTTTGAAATGACAAAACGTGCATTTTTTATCTTTTCTTTCAGCTTTTTATTTGCGGGCTTTTCTATTTACGGTTCGTCGTTCTTTACGGCGCTTAACAACGGATTGATTTCGGCTTTGATTTCATTTTTAAGAACGCTTGTATTCCAGATTATAGCGGTTATTTTGCTTCCGCTTGTTTTGGAGTTGGACGGTATATGGCTTTCAATAGTTGTAGCTGAGTTACTGTCTGTTATAACTACGGCAGCATTTCTCATTGCAAAACGTAAAAAATACGGCTATGCGTAAAACTACAATTTTTTATGACAGGCACTCGTTAAGGGTGTCTGTTTTTTTACCTGAAATTTACCTTGGTTTTACCTTTTTGTAACATAAACTCGTTTATAATTTAATCATAAAAATTAAAGCGGGGGCTTAAAATGATTATTGATTGTTACTCGACTGATAAATTCGCTTTAGATTATATCGCAAAAACCATGGATGACGAAGTTGTTTCGGTGCAAGATATTCTGGATAATAAGCAAAAAGAAATTTTTTCCGAAAAACCTTACGTTTTTGTAATGGATTATTCTAATATATTTTCCATATCGCTCATTGCTAAGTTCTTTAAGATAAAATTTTCGGGAAGTAAAATATTATATTGTGTTTATACTGCGCCGGAATATAAAACGGTTTTTTCCGAAACGGCAAAAATTATCACTCAATGCAAGGGCTTTATTTTATTCGGAAGCTGTTCGGTAGGCATGAAGGGAGACAGCATTGAAAAATATGCAGAAAATTTAAACGCTCTTGCTTGCGAAATGAAAAATTGCAGTCCGCTTAAAAACGTGGGCAATTTGTCGTTTCCGCTTCGCATAAAAAGTAAGCAGGATTCAAATATTCAACAGGTTGGTTGATATAAATATTTTTAAAGTTAATCGGCGCGATTTATCTTTTATGCGCGAAAGATAAACGCACGTTTATATATAGAGAAATCGAAAAATTTTTATTCGGTAGTCGGAAAAAATCCGACAAATCGGCTAAAATAATTTTTCGGTTTCTTTTTTTATATTTTTTGCATATCGGCAATTTTTATAGCATAAAGTAAAACGCATAAATTTGTTCGTCTTTTTTCGATCTTATATTACAAAATTATTTATTATTTTAAACGTTTAAAGATGTATAATCGGAGGTGTAAAATAGTTATGCTAAAAAATAGCCGTGCTGTGTTTCGGATGGGTAAAAAAACAGCCGGAATCGCTATATGTTTATTTTCTGTGCTTGTAGTGTTTTTGTCCGTATTTTATGCGCCGACTATTTCAGACGTTGTATGCGGATTATCTGTGCGGAAAATTCCTATTTATTCAGTTGACCGTGATGATAAAAAAATAGCTATTTCGTTTGATTGCGCCTGGGGAAACGAATACACCGCAAAACTTTTGGAAGAAATGGAAAGGTATGATGTTAAATGTACCTTTTTTACTGTTTCTTTCTGGGCGGAAAAATATCCCGAAGATATGAAATCGATTATAAATGCAGGACATGAGATCGGAACGCACAGCAAAACGCATCCGCATATGTCGGCTTTAAACGCGGATAAAATAGACTATGAGTTAGATTATTCATGTGAAGTAATAGAGAATATAACGGGGCAAAAAGTAAGTTTGTTTCGCCCGCCGTACGGCGATTACGATAATTTACTGCTCGAACGAGCTGAAAGTAAGGGGTTATATACTATACAATGGGACGTAGATAGCCTTGACTGGAAAAATCTTTCCGCAAAAGAAATTTCTATGAGAATTATCGGAAAAGTAAAAAGCGGTTCCATAATTCTTTGCCATAATAACGGTTTGCACACAGCCGAAGCGTTGCCGCTTATTTTTTCTACGCTTAAAGGGCAAGGCTACGAGTTTGTAAAAATAAGTGACCTGATTTATAAAGATAATTATAAAATAACAAACGAAGGCAAACAGGTAAAACTGTAAAAAAATAAAATGCGGCTAAACCGCTCAGGAGGAAAATAAATGAATTACCAGGAAAAGCAAAACAACAAAGTGTACATTTTAGGCGAGGTTTTAACAAAAGCGGAATTTTCGCACGAAGTGTATGGCGAAGGATTTTATGAAATGAACGTAAGCGTTTCAAGATTATCGGGGCAAAAAGACGTTTTGCCCGTTACTATATCGGAACGACTTATAGAGGCAAATAAACTTGACGTGGGTTCTACTCTTTGCGCGGTAGGACAATTCAGAAGTTATAACAAAATGTGCGACGGGAAAAGTCGCCTTATGCTTACGGTTTTTGTGCGCGAAATATTTAACGACGTATTTACAAAAAATCCCAACAGCATTGCGCTTTCGGGATATATTTGTAAAGCTCCGGTTTATAGAACGACTCCGTTTAACAGAGAAATAACTGATATATTGCTCGCTGTAAACAGATCGTACAATAAATCGGATTACATTCCTTGCATTGCTTGGGGGCGCAATGCAAGGTTTGTAAAAAATTTGAGTGTGGGTGATAAGCTTGCATTATCGGGTAGGATTCAAAGCAGAGAATATACTAAAAAAATAAGCGAAACAGAAAGCCGTGTAATGACTGCCTATGAAGTTTCGGTAAGCAGACTTGCCGCATTTGACAGTGCGGACGACTTCGATCTTTCGCTTGATTTCAATAAAGATTGTAAACAGCCGGACGAGGCTTGCCGGATAATAATATAAAAAGTTTTTCCTATTAAAGTTTATAAATAAAAAAGCTTTACCAAATAGTGCAAGTTAAACAATTTGCAAAAAAGGTAAAGCATTTTTTTATTTTTGTTATTTATTATTTTAACAATTCAAGGACTTCTTCTTCGTTTAAAAGCCCAACCGATTTTTTAATAACTTCGCCGTTTTGAAAGACCAAAAGGGTAGGTATTGCCGCTATAGAATACTTGCGGGCAATATCGGGCTGTTCGTCAACGTTTACTTTAGCTACTTTAAATCCGTCTGCCGTTTCGGCAATTTTATCTACAATAGGAGATAACATTCTGCAAGGTCCGCACCAGGTTGCCCAAAAGTCAACTAAAGTTTTTTCCGGTGACGAAATTTCATTATCAAAATTTTCATTCGTTAATTCAATAATCATAATTTAAATTCTCCATTTTTTTAAAAAAGTATAGCCCGCTACAAGTTTTTGTATAGCAGGCTTAAAAAATACGCATTTAATTTTACGCTAAAAATCAACGAGCAAATTTTAAAATTAAGCTTTTTTGAGGGCGTTGATTCTTACTGCGAAACCGGATTTTTTATTTGCAGCGGTGTTTTTATGGAAAGTTCCGTTAGCGACGGCTTTATCTAAAACGCTGCATACGGTTTTAAAATATTCTTCGGCTTCGGCTACGTTGCCTGCGTCAATAAGAGCGTTAATCTTTTTAATTACGGTTTTAACTTCGGATTTATTGCTCTTGTTTATTTCGTTTTTCTTGTTGTTTACTAATACGCGTTTTTTCGCGGATTTAATGTTAGGCACTTTATTTATCTCCTTGGGTTCTTACTTACTGCAGTTCATTTTAACACATATTTTTTCTTAATGCAAGAATTTTTCAAGGATTTTTGCTAAATCTTACCAAAAAAACAACTAATTATATCTTTTCATATATTATATTGTAATAATTTTTTAATAATATACGCCTTTTTATGAAAAGAGATAAACAGATTTTTACAAGACCTATCGTAGTTATAGATAGCGGAGTCGGCGGACTTTCGGTATTGCATAAACTTTATAACGCTTTCCCGTATGAAACATTTATTTACTTATGTAAGGGGAACGTCGTGCCGCTCGGGAATAAAAGTGTAAAAAAAATAAAAAAAATTTGCCTTTCATTTATTTATAAAGCAAAAAAAATGCGGGCAAAATTACTTGTTGTGGCTTGCAACACTATGTCGCTTATAGGAAAACATCTGTTTGAAAATAGTGGATTGCCGGTTATTACGGTTTCGCCCGAGAATTTTTTATTGAGTGAATTAAATAAAACCGTTATCTCAAAAACAAAGCAAGAAAACTCGTTTTTTTATTCGGATAAGTTGTTATTTTGTACCGAAAAAAGTGCGAAAAGTCCAGCTATAAGTCAATTATCGAACATTTGTTCGTATAAGGTTATAGCATTAAAAACTCTTGCAAAAGAAATAGAAAAAAATGCTCTTCGTCTTGAAAGTTTAAATCTTGATTCAAAAATTGTTCAGATATCGGGGGTAGATTTAAAAAAAATAAAAAGGGTATATCTCGGCTGTACTCATTATGCGCTTATCAAAAATAAATTTGCCGCATTGTTTCCTGATGCCGAAATAGTTGACGGAACCGAAAATATTTGTTTTGAAGTTGCAAAATACAGCGATTATTTATCGGACATAAAACAGATAACTTTTTTGGGTAATGGTTGCAAAAAGGCAGAAAAAGCTTTCTGCAAAATTTACCGTTTATAACTTTTTAGCTTGTTTTTGGATTGAGTATATGAATGCTGAAAAAAAATTACGACAATTTTTTTCTAAAAAAATTAAAAGATTTGTCAATTTGGGTTAAAAAGGGTTGCGTTGGGTTACGAAATGTGGTATAGTATAGGTACAGAATACAAAAGGGGGTTAAATATGTTTTTCGGAACTTACTACCATCAAGTAGACGATCGCGGAAGAATAAGAATACCTCCCGCCCTTAAAGACGGGTTGGGAAGCGATTTTTGTTTTGTTTGCGGCATAGACGGAATACTTAATATTTATCCCCGTAAAGCTATAGAAGAACAATACAAGAAACTCAACGAAAAAATGAGTGCTTTTAACGAAGAGGATCAGGCTGCTTTGCTCGATTACAGTTCGAGAATAGCTCCCGCAATCGAGGACAAGCAGGGAAGAGTAACAATCCCTTCGACGTTTATAGAATTTGCTCATCTTGAAAAAGACGTTTGCTCAGTGGGAATGGGCGAATATATTTCGATAATGAGTAAAGATTTTAAACCTAAAGCGGCAAAAACTCATTCCGAAAATCTTGCTCATATTAACAAAAAACTTTTAAGCTGAAACGAGGCAAGATGGAATTTAAACATATACCCGTAATGTTAGACGAGTGCATGCAGGCGCTCGATTTAAAGAATGACGGTACCTATTTTGACGGAACTTTGGGCGGAGCAGGACATTCTTACGAAATATTGAAGCGCACAAAAAATTCCGAATTGATAGCTACCGACCTTGACGTTTGCGCAATAAATGCGGCTGAAAAAAAACTTGAATCTTTTAAAGGAAGATTTAGGTTGGTGCATGACAATTTTAAAAATTTTCTTGAAATTTTAAAAGAGCTTAACGTTGACAAAATAGACGGAGCGCTTTTGGATCTCGGGGTGTCGAGTTATCAGTTGGATGAGCGTAGTCGGGGTTTTTCATATATGTCGGAAGACGCGAGGTTGGATATGCGCATGAATAATGAGGCAAGCCTTTCCGCCTATGACGTTGTGAACGGGTACGACGAAAAAAGACTTAAAGATATATTGTTTTTATATGGCGAGGAACGATTTGCCTCAAATATTGCAAAAAACATAGTTAAAGAGCGTGAAAAATCGCCCATTACAACTACGGGCGACCTTATAAGGCTAATCGAAAAAAGTATTCCTGCGAAGTTCAAAAAGGACGGACATCCTGCAAAACGTACCTTTCAGGCAATCAGAATAGAAGTAAACGGTGAATTAAGCGGACTAAACGAAGCTATTCACGATATTGCTTCTAAGTTAAAAAAGGGTGGAAGGTTTGCGGTAATAACCTTTCATTCGTTAGAGGACCGCATAGTCAAACACGCTTTTTCGGATCTTGCAACGGGTTGTACATGCGACAGAAATATTCCCGTTTGCATCTGCGGCAGAACGCAGCAAGCTAAACCGGTTATTAAAAAACCCATTATTGCTTCCGAAGAAGAAATCAAAAACAATTCACGCAGCAAGAGTGCAAAGCTTCGCGTAATTGAAAAATTATAACGCTAAACTTTGAAAAATTATAACGCTAAACTTTAAAAATTATAAATTGCGGTATATTTTTTTTACGAATACGCACACTGATATCCGAACGGAGTAAAAATCCGATCGGTTTGAAAATAATAATGAATAAAATCGGAGGAGAGGAATATGATAAATAACGACAGGCAGTATTCAAGAAGCAACGGCTATGCTGAAGACACCGTTGATTACGAACCCGAAATGACGTCCGGACGTAATATAAACGCAAGACAACAAAGAACTGACTTTGCCGCAAATCGTAACGTACGCGAAAGAAACGATACGGCGGGATTTGAAAAACTTATAAATGAAAAAACTCGGAATGCATTTGAAGATGATCTCGTTCCCTCCGGAACGACCATGCAGTTTGTCGGAAAAGACCGTAATTACGTTTATGAAGACATGAACGACCGCACGGACACCGAAAAAGAAAATGCATTATATAAAGAGGGTATGAGCAGTAAAAGTAAAATTATGATTGCGGTTTATGCAATCGTAGTGCTTACTATATTTACTCTTATTATAATGAATACCAGGCTTTTAAAGACCATGAACAACAATATAAGCGAACAGGAAGCTCGCATTGCTACTCTTACAGAGGAAAACGCAGCTTTAAACTCTCGCTACGAACAGGTTTCTTCCGACGAAGAAGTTATCCGTCGCGCGATTGACATGGGAATGGTAAAAGTTGACGGCTAATCGTCGTTTGATTTATCGGCGGCGATTTTACCGATAAATTATAACAGACGGAGGATCTAAAAGTTAATACCGAATTTTCAATAAGCATTTTACGAAAGAGGTTATTTGCGATTGTACTCGCAATAACCTTTATTTTTTTATTTATTTTCGGAAAATCTTTTTTCGTTACAGTGGTAAAAGGCGATTTTTATAGAGAAAAAGCTATTGATCAATGGACGAGAGATCTTCCAGTAAAAGCTTTGCGTGGAGTAATAACGGATACAAACGGCGTTTTGCTTGCAGGGAACGGCGGAACGTTTTCGGTTTTTGTTCGTACAAGATGCGTTACCGATCCTGAAAAGGTTTGCAAAACTCTTTCAAATATTTTAAAAACCGATTATGAAGCGTTATATATTAAAATTACAAATAAAAACGTTTCGGAAATAACCGTTGCGAAAAATATAACTGCCGAGCAAAAAAAAGAGCTTGAAAATACCTCTTTAAACGGTGTTTATTTTTCGCCGGATAATATGAGAGTTTATCCGTTTAACGATATGCTCTGCCAAACGTTGGGTTACGTTTCTTCCGACGGAAGCGGGCAAAGCGGGCTTGAAAAATATTACGATAGATATCTTCGTGGTACCGACGGCGAAATATTATATGAAAGCGACCTTATCGGGCTTGACGTACAGAATAAAGCACCGTCTTATACTGCTGCGCAAAACGGATTATCCATGCGTCTTACGATTGATTCTGAAATTCAGCTTATATGTGAAGCCGAAATGCAAAAAGCGGTTGCTACATACTCGCCCAAATCTGCAAAAGTAATTGTAATGCAGCCAAAAACCGGAAAAATTCTTGCGATCTCGCAAAAGCCGTCGTTTGATTTAAACGAAGTTCCGCGTGACGACGTTGATTATCTTATGAAGGTTGGCAGAAACGAAATCGTTACCGACAGTTATGAACCCGGTTCAACTTTTAAAGTAATAACCTCTGCGGCAAATCTGGAAGAATATTTTCAAGGCAACGTTTCGGCTTTTTCGCCCGGACATATTTTTCCGTCCGGAAGATACAGAATGATCGGCGGGCGTAAAATAAAATGTTGGAGTACGCATGCAAACGGAAAACATTCGTCGCAAAATCTTGCTCTTGCATTGAATAACAGCTGCAATCCGATTTTTGTGGATATAGCGCTTGCACTCGGCAAGAAAAAAATGTATGAATACATAAATAAATTCAATTTCGGAAAAGTAACGGGCGTTGATTTTCAGGGGGAAGCCTTAGGCATGGTTATTCCTGAAAGCGCGGTAACCGACGGAGATCTTGCAAGAATAGGGTTCGGACAGACCATTGCGGTTACGGGGCTTCAGCTTGCGTCCGCCATAAGTGCGGCTGTAAGCGGAGGGGTGTATCATAGACCTTATCTTGTGGAGGAAATATATTCTGAAAACACAACCGTTTTTAAAAATTATCCCGTTGAAACGCGCCGCGCCATAAGTGAAAAGGCTTCTGCTTTACTGGCTTCCTATCTGGAAGGTGTTGTGTCTTCCGGTAGCGGCAAACAGGCGTATATAGAAGGTTACAGAGTAGGCGGTAAAACAGGAACGGCTCAAAAATATGAAAACGGAATTATCTCTTCAGGTAAATACGTTATGTCGTTTACCGGATTTTTTCCTGCAAACGATCCCGAATATCTTGCGCTTGTAATAATCGACGAACCCGTTGGTGGTATGTACGGTTCTACGGTTGCGGCTCCGATTTGTAAAAACATCTTTGAAAAAATAATACAGGCAAAAAACATAGAAAAGCCATAAAATGTATTACATTATCATATATAGCGGATATTTATGGAATGTAAAGCATTTCTTTTTTGTTTTGAAGCATAATAAAAAGGCAGTTTAAAACTGCTTTTTTAATTTTATAAAAGTTTAAGTTAAATTTTAGCTTGTAAAAAAAATCTAAACTTTTTTTCAAAAAGATATTGACAAGAGTTAAAATGTATGTTATTCTAATGGCGTGATAAGAGATTTTTAAGGTTTTAATTTAAACTTTGTTTATACTCATTCACAAATTTCAGTAATTTTTTTAAAAATAATGCCTGAAAATTCGGGCATAATAATCAGAGGAGAAAATGAAAAAGTTATTTGCAATGATTATGGCAGCAACTTCACTCATTCTTTGCGGCGTTAGTGCATGCAAAAAGCCCGACGATAACGGAGCGGAAAAACCTGTTTACGAATCAAACGAAAAGTATGATATCGGAATGTGGGTAGGCGTTTCGGATAATTACGTCACTTATGACGAAAACGGTCAAAAGCTTAGTTCGCGTCCTATGACAGACGAAGAATTTCTTGCTAAGTATCAGGACATTGCGGACGCAGGCATAACTATAGCTTTCCCCGGATACGACGTTATGATTAACGGCAGGGGCGGTTATAATCTTAAAGCTTTAAAAGCCGCACACGAAGTAGGCATAAAGCACGTTTTAGGCGACAGCGATTTAAGAGATTATCTTATGAATGCAAAAACGCTTGTAAACGGAGGTTTTAAAACCGAAGAAGAAGTTATCGCACACGTAAAAGATCTTTTAAAAATGTACACGGAGAGCGAGTATTACGACGCATTGTACGGATTTATGATTCGCGACGAACCCGCTGCCGAACTTTTTGAAACTCTCGGATATGCTGAACAAATATTTAAAAAAGCAGCGCCCGATCTTATGTTCTACGTGAACTTGTTCCCCGTAATTGCAGGCGGCGCGCAGCTTGGCGGCTCAAATGCAATAACATACGACAATTATCTTTCTCGCTTTGTAAGCGCGGTTAAAACAAATTATATATCATACGACCATTATCCTTTGTACGGAAGCCTTGAAGATCAGACTTCGATTGAATCTTCGTTCTTATATAATATGGACGTAATAAAGACTAAAATCAACGACGAAGGTGCAAACAGAAAGCTTTGGACATTTTTGCAGTCGATTCAATTCGGTGCAAAAAACAGAGCAATCAGAAACAAAGCGGACATCGCTTTTCAGGCATATTCCTTCCTTGCTTACGGCGGTGACGGTATTCAATGGTTCTGCTATGCGGCGCCTCCCGAATACGACGGAGCAACCCATTTCGGAAACAATTCGCTTGTAACGCGCGAATATGAAAAGACTGAAACTTACAATTACGTAAAATCTGTAAACGAAGATATTCAGTCGCTTATGAAATATTATAAGAACTTTACCTGGAAGGGTATAAAGATTTCGAGCATTTATGACGATACCGAAAACTTTGCAATGCTCGAAAATAGCGAAAATATCGTAACGCCTGAAAATATGACGAAGTTTGAAAGCGAAGAAGACGCTTTTGCCGGAATATTTGAAGATAAAGACGGAAGAGAGGGCTATCTGTTAGTAAACTTTACCGATCCCGCATTAAACCGTAATAATAAAATCACTCTTACCGTTAAAAATGCAACAAACGCAATAGTTGTTAAAAACGGAAGAGAAACGATTGAAAAAATAAAGAACGGTAAACTCGAACTTACTTTAAGTGCAGGTGACGGCGTATTTGTAATTCCGTACTAATAAATAAAATTTGTAATAAAAATAGAGCTTTTTTAAGCCGTATAGCGAATTATAATTGTGCGGCTTAAAAAATAAAAAAATCTAAAAAAGCCATAAACAAAATGCGAGGGCGCGCCCTCGCTTGCGTACAGCGTACGCAAGCGATTATTCCTTAATTGAATATTTGCATTAAAACTATCAAAAGAAATTTATCGGTTAAATGATAATCGAAATAAATTCAAAAGGAGAAAAAGATGAAAAAAATACTCACTCTACTTCTTGTATCAATTCTGACTTTTGCATGTATTTTTACGGTATCTTGTAAAAAGCCGAACAACGATTCGTCCGACGATAACGGCGATCTCAGCGGCGTTACCTATAACGGCAGAAGCGGCGAAATGTACGTTGACACCAAGGACGGAAAAACTGTTATAAAAATTTCCTATACTCCGGGCTTTGGCGATACCTGGGCATTGCAGATGTCAAGAGCGTTCTTGCTTTCAGACGAGGGCAAAAACTATTACGTTAAACTCAATTCGGATTCGGAACTTACCACAAGCGTAAGCTCCAAGCTTGAATCGGGAACAAATCTTTCTGATATTTATTTCCCGCTCGCTTCTAACTGGTATAGTTATGCCGCACTTGGTCAGCTTGCAAATCTTGACGACCTTTACGGAATGACTGTTCCGGGCGAAAACGTAACTGTCGGCGATAAAATAACGGGAACGTGGAAAACTTACGGTCTTGCTTCTAATGCAGGTGAAACTCATTATTACGTATTCCCCGGTAACGAAAATATTACGGGTATTGTTTACAACAAATCCATGTTCGATAAATACGGCTGGAAAGTCCCCGAAACTACGGCTGAACTTAAAGCTCTTTGCGCTCAGATAGTTTCTGACACTAAGGAAAAAGTTGCTCCTTTCGTATACCCCGGAACTGTAAGCGGCGGATACTGGGACTTTGTAGGAACCAACTGGTGGTTGCAACTTTCAGGATCTGAAAAACTCAACACTTTTATGAAGTTTGAATCATCCGACGTATTTAACGCTATGAAATCGGGCAGTCCTTCTGAAGGCAAGCTCGAAATGCTTGAAATATTCGAAGACATTATCGTAAAAAATCGTACCACTTACACGCTTAAAGGTTCGGCTTCTAAATCGCATCTTCAGGCACAGGTATCTTTCCTGCAAGGGCAGGCTGCAATGATACCTAACGGTAACTGGATCGAAAAAGAATCTTTGAAAGAAATGAAGGACGAATACAGAATGATGGCCGTTCCCAGACCTGATTCTGTAAAGGCAGACGCAGACGGAAATTATAAAACTTATAACTATTCCGGTCAGCCCGACTACATTTTAATTCCTGAAAAAGCAAAAAATATAGAAGGTGCTAAAAAGTTCCTGGCTTACCTTTGCCGTGACGATATGCTCGTTTTATATACTTCGGTTACGGGTACTCCCAGACCTTTCAATTACGATATAGATAAGAGTGCAAGAACTCCGTTTATCGAATCATGCTTTGATATCTGGAAAAATTCCGAAACTTGGTTTGAGAATTCAACTTCCAAACTCTGGACTTCAGGCAAAGTTAAAAAATTCCAGACGACTAACCCTTACACAACTCTTTTAGCAAACTCTGGAACAATAACGGCTCTCGGTTGGTGTCAATCTGAATACACTGCGGTCAGAGACGCATGGGATACTTTTTTACAGGCTGTTTCCTGAAAACAGTATAAAACAATAAAATGAATAATCAGCTGACAATGGGCTATCGCAAACGCAGAAAAAAATCGGCAAACGAAATAATATTCATTTTGGCTATGATGTTTATTCCGGTTACTCATTTTTGTCTGTTCTGGCTGTATATCAATTTTGATACGGTTGCGATGTCTTTTCAAAAATTTAATTTCGATACAGGGAAATGGATCGGAAACGGTTTTAACAACTATCTGGATTTATTCCGCGAATTCACAAAAGTGGGTAGCGTTCTGCCACGGGCTTGTTTAAACTCTGTAAGCGTATTTTTATGGAACGATTTTGTTATCGTACCCATTTCATTGCTATGCGCTTACGTTTTATACAAAAAAATGCCTTTGGGCGGTGCGTTTAAAGTAATATTCTTTTTACCGTCTATAATTTCGGTAGTTGTTTTAACCCTTGCTTACTCTTTTATGTTCGATACGACGCTTGGCGCAATTCCCGCAATGCTCGAAAAAATGGGGCTGAGCAATTTAGTGCCTTACGACGGATATTTCGGAGATAAAAGATATGCCTGGTGGATGATTCTGTTTTACGGGCTTTGGTCGGGAATAGGTTACAATATCGTTTTGGTTTCCGGCGCAATGACTCGTATTCCCGAAGAGATTGTTGAAGCGGGAAAACTTGACGGACTTTCTGCTTTTAAAGAATTGTTTTACGTTACAATTCCGCTTATAGGCTCAACGCTCGGAACGCTTTTACTTTTAGGTACAACGGTAATTTTTACCTACTTTTTACAGCCGCAATTATTGCTTGGCGGCAGTGCCGAATTTGTAGGCGGGTATACTATTGCAATGTATCTTGTTCTTAATGTAAAAAGCGGCGGACAACCGCAAATGGCTATGGGCGCAACTGTAGGTGTACTATGCGCACTTTTAGGAACGCCGATTGTGTTTATCAGCCGAAAACTTATAGATAAATATCTGCCCGCTTACGAATATTAAAATTGCGGCGGACTATTTGTTAAAAAGGCATATTGCGGAAAAGAAATTTTCCGCAAAATAATAAATTTTGCGGTTATTTAAAATAACCGAAAGGAGAAAATGTATGAAAAAAAGGTCTTTATTGCTTGCAATAGTTGCAATTATGCTTACTGCAAGCTTAGGCACAACGATTGTCGCTCATGCGGGAATCAACACGAACAACCCGTTTGGCGATGGTCTTATTAAAAACGGTTCTATCAGTTCTGCGGACTTTATCACTTTTGATGATGAAACTAATCCTGCAATTACCGCTAAAACCGGTAATTCTACACTTTCATTCAGTAATGTAGGTTGGAGAGGCGTTTTAATGTCGCACAACACCCCCATTCCTAAAGCGGATCTTGTAGATGGAACTAAGGTTGTTTTGCAGTATGATATTTACAAAATTGGAAGAGAGTGGTATCAATCTATGTATTTCTCGCCATTCAACTCTTGTGGAAGTTGGAGCAGAAACTTTTTCCAAGCAAATATGTACAATAAAGCTGTCCTTCTTGCTAAGGCTCCAGAGAATGCGGAAGTATGGATTAACAAAGAAAAGGTAACACCTAATGCTTCTGGTCAATATGGAACTGTTGCCGGACATAGCGGAGAATTTGGACTTCATGGTGATGTATTTAATGCTCAAATCGCTAAAGGAAACGATCATTGCACATACTGGCTCGAATATGACATAACCACTAAAGATCTCGTTATTTACGGAGGCAATGCCGATGTGAAGGATGAAAAGACTGAATATGCGACCGTTAAAAATGCATTCACTTTGGATGAAAGCCTTGAAAATTACTATATGAATTTTGCTTATGATGATTCATATGAAATTGACAATGTAAAAATTTATTCGGTAAACGGTGATACTCAAAAAACGTATCTTAATTGCGGATTTAATGAAAATGAATACATGATCGGTGGATCGGGCGCTGAAGCAGACAGACATAAGCTTGTTTTAGTCGATAGTGGGAATACTTCTTCGTTAAAATCCTACGATTCAGTCGTAAAATTCACAAAACCCTCTAACGCCGCAAGAATTACCACTACAAATAAACTTGCTGTTGATACTAAACTTGCAAAAACTTTTGAACTCGACGCAACTTATCGTTTGGCTACTATGAATGCCGGTCGTAAAATCGGTATTGCTTTAGGTCTTGACAGTTACAGAACTACATTAGATGCACCCAAGGGCGGAGCAAGCTTTGTATATCTTACCGTAAACGAAGCCGGCAAAGTTGTACTCGGCGCACAGAATATTGCGGAAGACGGAACTTCTACCGAAATAGGAACTGCAGTTGTACTCGAAGGTTTAACCGCAACCTCAGACGTAGCGCTTCATATCGAAGGCAGAAAGAACGGTTCTGTTGACGTTAAAGTTGGCGAAAACGTTTATAATTTTGAAGGAATCAAAGCAAACGGTCACGTTTCGTTTGTTCAGACGGGTAGCGGTGACGTTGATTACTCGCTTATCGTAGCAAACGTAAAACTTACAGGTTACGAACTTAAGGAAAACGAAGGCGTTGCAAAAACCGCGTCTTTTGATAATAACTATATCTCAACTTCTAAATTCACGCTTCAAAGCACTACTGCTCCCGAAAGTTATTTGACTCAGCAGGAAACTTCAACTCATCAGGCTGAAGGCGTTGTTACCGATAACGGAAAAATAGGTTTCTACGGCACAAGCACTAACACCAGACTTATGTTTAAAGAACAGTATGCAGATTTCGTGCTTCAGTTCGATTATATTTCTGAACCCGTAGCTAACAGATATTTACCCGCAGGCTTACCCACGGGTGGTGCGGTAGATAGTCCTAACAGATACTCTCCGTTCTTTGTATTAATCGGAGCTGAAAACGATTGTCCCGAACTTGATCAGGCATATGCTTACGGTATTATTGAAGGCAACATGACTCAGTATTTCTGGGGCGCCGAATCTTTAATTAACAGAGAAGGTAAAGCAAGAGCAGAAGGCGGAGACGTTACCGTTACTGCCGGCATGACTAAGCTTACAGCTGCTGACGAAGACGGCGCAATTCCTTGTTACTTTGCTCCTAACGGAACAGTTGAATACGGCAAACCTGCCGACGGTTCACTTTATTCTTTCTACAATAAAACCACAAGAATTAAATTTGTAGTTATAAACAATCACGTTGCTATGTACGCTGCCGAAGTTTCGGCTGAAGGAACCGTAGGCTCTTACGTTAAGATTTTTGAGGATAAAGTTACCAACTCTATGGGTAACGTAGGTTTCGGAACGGACGCTCCCGGTTGGGCAGCTATCGATAACGTAGCTATTACTCCGATTTCTACCGACGCCGCAATTGAAGCAGGTGTAGACGCTGTTCCCGCAGTTGATTTAGTTGCAGACGTTGCAGTATCCGCTATGGAAAACGACGAAGAACCCAAGCCTTTGGCTAAAGCGGTTGTTACCGTAAACCAAGAAGAAAAGAAAGCAACGTGGGAAGCTGTAACCGGCGCAAAAGAATACGAAGTAGTTGTTAAACTCGGTACCGAAACAGTTATTAAAAAGACAATAAAAGATACTTCTGTTGACCTTAGCGAACTCACTAAAGAAGGCGATTATAAGATAAGAGTTACCGCAGTTCCCGAAGATGAAGAGAACTTCTTAAGAAGCAATTCTCTTGAAGTAACTTATACTGTAAAGAAAGCAGTAGCTCCCGATAGCAGTTCTTCTCCCGAAGGTAACAGTTCTTCCGGTTCTACTACAGATGGCGGAAGCTGCTCAAGCTGTAACGGCTTTGTAAGCGTAGGCGGCGCATTCGCAATGCTTAGCTTAATAGGCGCTGCAATCGTTATAAGAAAAAGCAGAAAAGAAGACTAATTCACAAAAATAGTTTTTACGGAAAAATTTTCCGTTTGACTGACACATAAATTTTACGTTCGTCGCGCCGGCTTTCGGTCGGCGCGACGATAAAAAATTACGGAGTTTAATATGGCTCAAAATACAACTGAAATTAAACGTTCGAGGTCGGACCTCGTCTTTATGTGGATATTGTTCGCCCTCTTTGTTTTATATGCGATATCGCTTCTTTTTCCGTTTTTGTGGTGTTTTATGAACTCTTTCAAAGAGTCGCAGGAATTTTTCTACAACATAAACGGTTTTCCGGAAAACTTTACTTTTGATAACTGGATAGAGAGCTTCTATCTTGTAATAGAAAATGATATCGGCATTCCGGAAATGTATCTTAACAGCGTAATTTTAACGCTCGGATGCACTTTTTTCAGTATGTTTTCGTGTTCAGCCACGGCATACATTCTTTCTAAATTCGATTTCACAGGCAAGAACATAATTTATACCGCCGCAATCGTCATAATGATGATTCCCACAATGGGTTCTATGGCGGCAATGTATCGCCTTTATAACAATATACATCTTATAAACACTTACACGGGAATTTTTATAACCGCAATGGGCGGATTCGGTTCGGGATTTTTACTCCTTTACGGATACTATAAAAATCTTTCCTGGACTTATGCCGAAGCCGCGCAAATAGACGGAGCAGGGCATTTCCGCATTTATTTCGGAATAATGCTGCCTATGGCTATTCCTGCGCTTACTGCCGTAGGAATTTTGACGGGAATAGGTTTTTGGAACGACTATTTTACCGTTTATATGTACGCACCTGCAAAAGCAAACATAGCTTACGGTATACAACGTATATCCTCTGACGCGGGCGTTGATTTACCAAAGACGTTTGCCGCAATGATGCTTTCGGTTTTACCGGTTCTCATTGTATTTGCCTGCTTCCAGAAAACCATTATGAACAATACCGCCGTAGGCGGAGTAAAAGGCTGATAAAATAAAAAATTGCTGACCTAAAAAAGGAAAGCTTCAGGGAGAAAATAACGATGAAAAAACTTTTAACTTGCATTCTTGCAGCTGTAATGTGTTTTTCGTACGCGGCTTGTTTTTCGGGCGGAAACGTATCGGAAAGCGGTGATTCATCTTCGTCATCTTCGGCTGTAACGCCGCCCGACGAAGAAGTAACTTATTCAACTTACGAATCTTTCTGGATGCGTAACCATAACTATGAAACTATGCCGATAGCCGTTTTTAACGGACTGCCGCCTAAGGGTACAAGTTATACTCACGATTATCTGTCCGATCCGCAAACCATTGCAGACTACGCGGCTGCAGGCGTTAATACGGTTTACGGTTTATATGAACTCTGCACGTCAAAGGCTGTGGAGGCAGCTCTTAATACATGTTATGATTATAATATCGCTTACGTTGTAAATATGGGCGGTGCAGATAATCTGACGGCATCATCAAGTGCTCTTCATAATCTTGACAGAGTAAAGTATTACGATGCTTTTGCAGGCGTTATGGTAAGCGACGAACCGGGCAGAACTATGTTTGACAAAATAAGAGCATCGGTAGACGTACTCGAAGATTATACGGCTGAAGCTGCAACCGGACTTTTGTTCCACACCAACCTTTTCCCGACGTATGCTTCTGAAAGACAGCTTTATTACAGAGTAGGCGGCGGAGAACTTCCCGAAGGCGGATATTCTTACGAACAATATCTTTCCGATTATATGGAAATAATAAAGCCTAAGTCTTTAAGTTATGACTTTTATCCTTGCAGAGGAAAAGCAGGCGCGCTTTCCGGCGGATATTTTGAAAATATGGCAATTATCAGAAAATACGCCATGCAGTATAACGTTCCTTTCTGGACATATATTCAGGCGTGCAGCTTTGGCGGAAGCACAAGAGTTCCCACCGAAGGCGATATTCTATGGCAGGTAAACACCGCGCTTTGCTACGGTGCAAAAGGAATACAATATTTTTGCGGAGTAACTCCCGCTAACGGCGGAGGCGAAACGTTTGTCGGCTCGCTTTTCGATCGTGACGGCAATAAAACTCAGGTATACGATTATGCAAAACGTGCAAACTTACAAATTGCAGCGATAGATAACGTTTTAATGTGCTCAAAATCAAAGGGCGTTATAGTAAGCGGCGTTACGCCATGGGGCGACGATTCGGGGATACCCGATGAAGATTTACTGAATTCTTACGGTTCTTTAACTTCTGTCAGCTCTTCTCATACGCTTACAGGTTGTTTCGATTTTAATAGTAAAAACGCCTTTTATGTTGTAAACGATTCTACTGTTGAAACCGATGAACCCATCTTTACGTTTAATTCTTCGGTAAAAGGGTATTACGTTAAAGACGGCGTAAAAACTTCGTTTGAAAACTCAAGCCTTTCTTTCAATCTCGACGCGGGAGAAGGCGTGCTTATCGTTATAGAATAAGGAGAAATAAAAATGAGAAAATCTTTATTAGCGCTTATTGCGGCATTGTTTGCAATAATATTGTGTTTTGGCGGAAGAGTTTCGGCAAAAGCAGACGCTTTAAATAAACTTCCCGATTTCATCGATGATTTTGAAAATTATGACGTAGACGGTAAGTACATTGAAAGTAATGCAATACTTACAAAAAAATGGGATAACAACGTTTTCCGCGGCGGAGAACCGCTCGGAATGGACTCCCATATTTATGAAAAAGCAAAAATCGAATACGAAAACGGAAACAGCGGAAACAAAGTTCTTCACATCAACAACGTAACGGGCGCAGATTCGTTCTTTTATATGGGACCTGCCGACGATTACAGAGTGAAAAATTTCAGCGTTTCGTTTAAAGTTAAATTCCTTACCGAAGAAATTGATAATAAGGAAGGCGACCAAAAACGTAGTTGGGTAGGTATTTCTTTCCGTAAAAAATCAAATTCTCATTATACCGGCACAAACAATCTTATGTTCAATATTCAGCGTTACGTCGATTCTACGCAAATAACCGGTCATGCATACGGAATATTTGACGGCGGATTAAGCGATCTTGCCGAAACAGGCGGACTTTACGGCGATAGATTATCGCTTAATCGTTCAACCTATTCGATTCCTTCCGCCGAATCCGGAAAGGATTCGCCTTGGGTTACCTATAAGCTCGACGTTCAGGAAAATAAATACGTTTTATCCGTTGACGGATTTACCGTTGCCGAATGTGAATTTAACATTGAAAATTTCTATTATTTCGGATATTTAAGCCTTAACTGCTGTACCGCAAATATTTTGGTAGACGATTTTAAGGTTGAAGTAAAAGACGAAACATTGCCGCCCGTGATTGCGCCCTTAGACGCTCCCGTAGTCGTTCTGGACGAAAAGGAAAAGAAAATAACATGGGATTTTGTTTCAGGTGCAAGCAATTACGTTGTTACCGTTGACGGAAAAGAAAAGACTGTATTTAAAAATTCATACTCTCTTGAAAAACTTGGCGTTGGCGAACATAAAATAACCGTTCGTGCGCTTTCGGACGACGTTTTTGAAGCAAAAGACAGCTTGGAAAGTAACGAAATTATTTATGTTGTAAAAGCTACTTCAGAGTCGAAACCTGCGGATTCTTCTAAAAAAGGCTGTCCTGCGGCGGTTGATTTCGGCGGTATTTTTGCCGTACTTGCACTTTGCTCTTTCGGTGTTATAATAAAGAAAAAAATATAAAATAAAAAACAAAGGGGAAACATTATGAAAAAGATTTTTTGTTTTATACTTGCGTTATCTTTAGCTATTCCTTTAGCGGCTTGCACAAACAACACAGACAGCGGAAATACTGAAAAACTTAAACTTGAAGACGTGGTTGATTTCGTTTTAGAAGTCGAAGCGGGCAGAGAAGTTAAAGTATTGCAATTAACGGATATACAAATTATTGACTCCGATCAACAGCGTTACGAAGGCAGGTTGCATTCCTGGTCGATAGACAAATGGAAACCCGAACATATGGAAGAGCTTGCATTTAGTCATATGCGCAAAGTCGTTCAGGAAACAAAGCCTGATTTGATAGTTTTATCGGGTGATAACGTTTACGGCGAGTTCGATGATGCAGGAACATCGCTTAAAGCTCTTGTAAAAGAGCTTGACAGTTATAAAATTCCATGGACTTTTACGTTCGGAAACCACGATAACGAAACGCATCTTGGCGTTCAGGCGACGGTGGACGAATATTTAAAATCGGAATATTGCATTTTTACGCGTGGACCTGTTGAAAAAGATGAGGACGGAAACGACTATTATCCCGTTGAAGGCAACGGAAATTTCAATATAGGAATTACCCAGAACGGAAAACTTACCGAAGTTGTTTTTCTTATGGACAGTAACGGACATACCGATTCGGACAGAGATCAGAATATGTTCTCGAGCCTCGGTCTTATGGATGGTCAAATTACCTGGTTTACCGAAAAATGTGAATTGTTAAAGAAATATAATGGCGGCAAATCGCCTAAATTAATCGGATTTTTCCATCATCCCATGCGTGCTTACGGTGACGCTATGCAAAAATACGGTTATGTTTCTTCCAGACACGAATTTTTCGATGAAAACGGTGATTACGGGAATTTCAAACCCGTTGAAATTCCCGAAAATACTAACGGCGATATAGGTTATATGCACGCCGATGCAGGACAGTATATCGATGGCAGTTATGTTTTCCACAATCTTTTAAAGACGTATAATTGCGAAGGTTGGTTCTTTGGTCACGATCATGTGAACAATGCGAGTGCGGAGTTTGAAGGCGTTCGTTATACTTATGGCTTAAAAGCAAGCGAATACGACGATTTTGTAAACGGAGAAATAGGCGGAACGCTTATTACGCTCGGCGAAAAGAAGATGACGGTTAAACACGTTTATAAATAAGATTTGCAGTTATTTTACAAATACATTTTAAAAAAAATATACATAAAGTGTAAAATGTGATATAATTTACAATATATGCAAAACTTAATGATAAAAGCAGATTATTTTTTTAAGATTCCTGAAAGCGGACAATTCAAAATTTTACAGGTTACAGATACGCAGATTATCGATGCGTCGCAAAAAAGATATGAAGGCAGACTCAGCGCAGAAGAAACAAAAAAGTGGCAACCTGAAAATTTTGACCGTCTCATGACAAAATATTTAGACGAAGCCGTTCATAAAACAAATCCGGATTTGATTATTCACACAGGTGATTTTACTTACGGAGAGTTTGACGATAGCGGAGCTATGCTCGCAAAACATATCGGCATAATGGACGGCTACGGCGTACCTTGGGCTTTGGCACTCGGCAATCACGAAAGAGAAACTAAGCTCGGCGAAAAAGAATATTGCAAGCGCATTGCTTCCGCAAAAAATTCGATCTTTTTGCATCATACCGAATTCTCGGGAAAAAAGCTTGAAGGTAGCGCAAATTATTCGATTTTGCTTACCGATAAAAATGATAAACCCGTTATTCTTATGTTTATTCTGGATACGGGATGTTTCAACGAAGAAATTCCCGGTGGAATATACGATGTCCAAAGAGCTTGGATGCAAGCTTTATCTACCCGTTACGGTGTAAAATCTTTGGTATTTATGCACGTTCCGTTAAAGGCGTATAACGACGTGGTAAGCGATTTGAACGTTACTCCTTTTACTCCGTGCGAAATTACAAGAAATGACGGATTCGGATATTTAGGGGAGTATTTCCCCGACAGATGCTGTATAGACGCAGATGGAAGTTTGATGAAACTGTTTAAAGATATCGGCGTAATCGGCGTATTTGCGGGACACGTTCATAAGAACAGTTACAGCGTTTTATTAAACGGTATACGTTTGACATACGGTTTAAAAACGAGCGAATACGACTCACATATTAAAGAAAAACTTGGCGGAACGCTTATTAAGGCTTACAATAACGGGGATTTTTCTGTAGAACACATTTATACCGGCAGGGAAAATCAATGCAAGTAAGAAATCAGACTTATTTACGAAAAAAGAATAAAGAGCAGATTATAAAACTGCTCAGAGAAAAGAGCATGTCCTATTCCGATATTGCCCGCACTTTAATGCTTTCGAATACAGCGATAGCAAAAATTGCAGACGATTTAATTTCCGACGGGCTTATACTGCGCGACGGCGATATGAAGGGCAGAACGGGAATAGAACTTGGCATTAACGGCGACTACGGTTATGTTCTTGCGGTTGATCTTTCGGGCAAAATGATAAACGTTTGCGCCGCGGATATGAGAAGTAATATCTTACTGCGTCGTACCGTTCCGGACGTAGTGCATATCGAACGTACCGATTTTGAAACGATACTTTCTATTATGCTCGAAATGACAAAAAGCGAGGTTTTAAAATATAAAACGCTTCGTTGTATTTCTATTGCCACACCCGGTAAAATGGACGAAGAAGGTCGTTTTATATTAAACCCGCGTTTTGGCGGATTTGAAAACGTATCGCTCAAAAACCTTACCGAAAATGTTTTTTCTTGCCCTATTGTTATAAAAAACGACGTTAAGCTCGCTTTGGAGGGTGAAAAGACTTACGGAACGATTTTAAACGATATTCCTAATGCGATAATGTTTCATATTGACGTAGGGACAGGCTCGGCTTTAATGCTTGGCGATAAAATTTATTCCGGAACGCATGGCTTTGCAGGTGAGATAGGATATTTTAAACTGGATACGTTCAGAATATCCGACGATGATTATGGAAATTTGAAATATTCAAACTATTTCGATTCACTTTCTCTTTATTCGGTACTTGAAGTTGTAAGAAGAGAAGTTTGCGGCGGAATTGACGGATACTGGAACGAAATTGTTTCTGAACGAAAAATCAACGGTTACGATATAACAATAAAAGATATGATAGACGCATATAACGCGGGTGAGCCGTTTACTGTAAAAGTAATTAACTCGTCTGCTGCCGTTATCGGAAGCGTTGCGGCAAACATTGCGGAATATTTAGATATAGATATAATCATTATAAACGGGGCGGCTGTAGATTTGGGAAAAGGATATCTTGAAGCTATAAGACGCGCTGCCGTTGGAAAAAAAGTAGAATTTTCAAGTTTATTAAGCGATACCACTATTATGGGCGCAATCAATGCAGGAATAACTCAAGCGTTTTTCCAGCAATTATAGGAGTTTTAATGACTACTTCGGAATTTTGCAAAAGCGAATTAGATAAATATTTAGGCTTTATTTGTAAAGAAAAAACTGATATAAAACTTAATATTTTGCCTTGTTTCGGGGGAGTTTCTGAAGATGATTTATTTGCCGAATACGGCGAAATCCGCATTGAAAAAGGAATAGGCACGATAACGGCAAATTCAAAGCGCGCCCTTCTTTTAACCGTATATGAGTTTTTAAGAAAACTTGGTTGTGTATTTTTGCACCCCGGAAAAGGCGGCGAAGTTATTCCCGAAAAAGATATCTATTCAATCACTGTAAATGCAGATTTTAAACCTGCAAACAGACACAGAGGTATAACTATCGAAGGCGCGGTTTCACTCGAAAACGTCCTGCAAACGGTTGACTGGGCGGCAAAAGTCGGTTTTAACTCGTACTATATGCAATTTCGCACAGCATACGAGTTTTTTAAACGTTGGTACGGGCATTCTTCTAATCCGTTTATAAAAAAGCAGGAAATAAACGAAGAAATAAGCGCAGGTTACGTTCGTGAAATCGTAAAAGCCATAAAGCAAAGAGACATGATATATCACGCCGTAGGACATGGCTGGACTTCGGAATGTTTAGGAATATCCGCTAACGGTTGGAGCAACAGTAACGTTGAACTCAAGCCGGAACAAAAAGCTATGGTTGCCGAAATAAACGGTGAACGTAAGCTGTTTAAAGGAATTCCTTTAAATACTCAACTTTGCTATTCAAAGCAATCTGTTCGTGAAAAATTAGCGCAAAACGTTGTAAATTACGCAATTGAACATCCTGAAACAGACGTAATTCATTTTTGGCTTGCGGACGATTATAACAATGCATGTGAATGCGAAGAATGTTCTAAAAAATCGTTTTCAGACTGGTACGTTCAGATTTTAAACACTATAGACGAAAAATTAACCGAAAAGGGCATAAAAACTAAAATATGCTTTTTAGTTTATTTCGAACTTTACTGGAGACCTGAAGTCGAACGCATTAAAAACGAAGACAGATTTATAATGATGTTTGCTCCGCTTTTCAGAAGTTATACAAAATCTTTCGCAAAAAGCGGAAATTCGGAAAAACTTGTATATAAGAAAAACGGTATGGTTTATCCTCCCGAACCCGGAGTTTATTTGCAGCTTTGGAAGGAATGGAAAGAAATATTCCATGGCGATACTTTCGATTTTGATTATCACCTTATGTGGGACATAAACCGCGATTTTGGCGGCGAAACGCTTGCAAAAGTTATTTTTGACGACGTTCGTTCTCTCAAAAATTTTGGAATGAACGGTTTTATGAGTTGCCAGCTTCAAAGAGCTTTTTATCCGAACGGACTTGCATTTTTCACGCTCGGAAGAGCCTTAACCGACGGAAACGAAACGCTTGAATCGTTAAGACAGAACTATTATAACGCGGCTTTTAAGAATTATTCTCGTTTTGCCGAAGAAGTCTATAATACATTAGAAAAGTACGTTCCTTTTGCTTATATCAGAGAAGAGGTAAACGGCGATGAATATCTTTCGCTTTTAAAAACAGGAAAAACAAAAATCGAAGAATATCTGAGAGATTTTCCTGCTGTAGCCGAAAGCGACGAAGTTGTGTTTATGAGCTTGTCCGTGCTAAAATTCGCACTCGAAAACGTTTTATCTATAGTTTCGGAAATTATACTTAAAGCTGACGGAGCAGACGAAACGACACTTGCTAGAGCAGAAGAAAAACGCAAAGAATTTTTTAACAAAAACGAAGAAAAATTTCAACTTTTTGTTGACGGTTTCTATTTTAATATGATAACCGAAGGCATAATTAAATCTCAGAAGGTGGGCATTTACGCCGCTGATAAATAATGCTTAAATTACATCAATTTTTTTCAAACGGAGCAATAATTCAAAGAAACGCACCTGTAATAATAAAAGGTTATTCTGATGAAAAAACTAAGGTTACCTTAAAGGGCGGCTTTTATTGCAATTCCGTTATAACAACACCCGTAGAGGGTGTTATTTATGCCGAATTACCGCCTGTTTCCGATTATAAAAGCGAATTTGAACTAATTTTAGAGAGTTTATCGGATAAAATCAGCGTGAGAGTTTTATTCGGGGACGTTTACATTACTATGGGACAGTCGAATATGTCCTACGTTCTATCTGCCGTGGAAGAATCCGACAGATGGATTGAAATGGCTAAAAAAGCCAAAATTTCAATATTATCTATAGATGAAAAGCCTTTTTCTTCAACCGAAGAATTAACTCGTTCTTACGATGAACAATTCGATTTTCCCATTTTGTGCAAATGGAGACCGGGTACCGACGAAGCAATAGGCGCAACGTCTGCTATTTCGGTTCAGCTCGCAGTTTACCTTTGGCAACGGACGGGCGTGCCTATAGGTGTGGTTCATACCGCTACAGGCGGATTGAGCGTAGATTCATATATCGACAGAAAAACGCTTATCTCAGATACGGATCTGGTTAAGGCGTTAAAAGAGGAATGCAGATTTGTAGATAAAGAAAACTGGAATCAATGCGGAGGTAGAAATTTCACTCAAACTTCATGTATGTGGAACGAAAGGATTGCTCCGTTAAAAGGCATATCTTTAAGCGGTTGCGTCTGGTATCTGGGAGAAAGTTCGGCATATGATTATAATTACGCTCAGACGTTTAAAAAGTGCCTTTCGCATATTATAACAGACATTCACAAACAATTCGGAAACGCACCTTTTGTTACTGTTGGAATAGCTCCCGAAAATTATGCTTACGGGGACGGATACGGATATCTTTATATAAACGAAGCACTTCAGGACCTGTCTGACGAATGTGAAAACGTATACTATATTCCGATTTACGATATAGAGCCGCGTTGGCTTAAACTTGACGGCGACGAATATTTTCATCCTATCCACACTACGAATAAAGCTCTTGTATCCGAGCGCATATGTGAATGTATTCGCGGCGGAAGAAAAAAATATCCGTCAGTAAGCGATTTGACCGTAAAAAACGATAGATTGATTGTAAAAATAAAAAACGTTGAAACGCAGCTTGTAAACGTTCCGCTTTGCGGATTCGCGATTGCCGGCGAAAAAGGGAAATATTATCCTGCAGATGCAAAGGTAATTTCACGCGATGAAATAGAACTTTACAGTGCCGACGTAAAAAAGCCGTCTAAAATGACTTATGCGTTTTTACAATATCAGGATTTTTGCAACGCAAGAACCATAGACGGAGCTCCGTTACTTTCATTCAGGAGCGACAGATGCGCTGTTACAAATGATTATTATTTTTCACCTGCATATTTAACCAAAGGCGCAAAAACCGTTTATGAAAATAATTTCGGCTACGATGCGGGATTTTGCAGAAAAATTCCGGTGTGGAGTGCGGGCAAAATTTATCGCTGTAAATCGCCTGAAATAAGCGTTCACCGTAACGGAGAAATCATAGTAGAATCAAAGCCCTTGCTTTCCGACTATAAATTTTTCGGAGTATCTCCCGAAATATGTCTTTGCGGACACAAAAATCATCTTGCGGACTATAAATTTCTGCAATTTACTTTGAAGTCAAAAACAAAGTGCGGATTTTGGGGCGTTATATTAAAGCTTGCAAACGGAAATATCTATCGTTATAAGATGACGGTGGATAACGTTACTGTGCCGAATTTTCCTTTAACCGAAAAAGAAATAAATGTAAGCTGCGATTTGAAAAATGTATTTATATGCGACGGTTCACCAAAAAAACTTTCTTTTAAAGAGACGTGCAGTATAACCGAAATTGAATTTTTGTTCAGATCAAGCAAAAAAGCCATTGTTTCATTATCAAACCTTTTATTAACAGATAAAAAGCTTCGTGTAAATAAAAAGACTTTAAAACCTGTTAAAAAAGAGAGGACTCCTTCGAGAGCCGATATAAACTTGCCCTCCTGAACATATGACTTAAAACTACATATATCGACATAAAATCACCCGCTTCGGCGAGTGATTTTTATTATAATGTTATTACTAAAATCGGCGGCATAACGACGCTTAAGGTAAAATCGGAGAATAACATGAATTTGGAGTACTTAACGGAAGGTTTGAAATGCGAAATAATAGGCGACAACAAAATCGAGATAGCGTCGCTTGCCTGCGATCATAAAGATTGCGAAGCAAACGCTTTATTTTTTTGTATAAACGGAAATTCGTTAAACGGAGCTGATTTTGCACCTTTGGCAATAAAAAAAGGTGCAGTAGCCGTTGTTTCAGATCAGAAACTTGATTTGTCGTGTTCACAGATTATAGTAAAAGACGTCAGAAAAGCCATGAGTAAAATAACGCAGAGATTTTACGATTATCCACAAAAAAAATTAAAGACGATAGGCGTTGTGGGTACTAACGGAAAGTCTTCGGTTTGTGAAATGATAGCAAAAGGGTTAAACGACGCGAAAATCGGTACGGGTATTATAGGAACCGGAAAAGTCAAGTATAAAAATACAGAGATCAACACAGATTGTACGACGCCCGATACGCCTTTTTTATATAAATGCCTGGCCGATATGGTAAATGACGGAATAAAGGCGGTATGTATGGAACTATCTGCCCATGCAATATATTACGGCAAAGCAGATTTTACCTTTGATATTCTTGTTTTTACAAATTGCGCTCGGGATCATCTTGATTTTTTTGGCAGTGAAGAAAAATATCGCGAAGTAAAAGCAAGTGCTTTTACTTCGCGCGGGGCGCGTCTTGCGGTAGTAAACAGCGATGATCCGTTAGGTAAAGTTATTGCGCTCAGCCGAAAGAGCGGAACAATAAATTACGGATTATTAAATCCTTCCGACGTCTTTGCAATAGACGTGCGCGAAAGTTTTGACGGCACCACTTATCTTTTGAATTTATTTGATTGCTTATACGAAATAAAGAGCAATCTTATGGGAGTTTTTAACGTATATAATTCGCTTGCGGCGGCAACGGTTTTGGCACTTTGCGGCTTAAAGACCGATTTTATCGCGAATGAACTTATGACTTTAAAGCCGATAAAAGGTCGCATGCAGAGAATTTCAACAAACGGGAAAGTGTTTTTAGATTACGCGCATACGCCCGAAGCTTTGGAAAATGCGCTTAAAACCTTAAAAGTCGTTAAAGGTAAAAATAAACTGTTTTGCGTTTTCGGTTGCGGCGGCAATCGAGATGCGGGCAAACGGGCGATTATGGGGCGAATAAGCGGAAAATTAGCCGATTTTACTGTTATTACTTCGGATAATCCGCGCTTTGAAGATGAAAACGAGATAATTTCTCAGATTGAAAGCGGAATAAGAGAAGTAACTAATGAATATATAACTATACGTGACCGAAAAGAGGCTATCGATTATTGTATAAGTCTGGCAAGTGCCGAAGACTACGTTTTAATAGCCGGAAAGGGCGCAGAAAATTATCAGGAAGTTATGGGAACGAAAAGAACTTTTTCTGATGAAGAAACGGCTTGCGCGTTGCTTGTGGAAAAATATGACAAACGTTAAACATGATTTAATAGCTTTCTTTTTTTCGATAGTTATAAGCGTAAGTTTAGGTGCGGTAATTATTCCGCTTTTGAAAAAACTGAAAGCAGGACAGAACATTTTAGGTTACGTAGATAATCACGCAGGAAAAGCGGGAACTACGACCATGGGCGGATTGATTTTTGCTTTATCCGCCTTTTTTTGCTATTTTGTTTTTTCACAAAAGCACGGAGTGCTTTCAAAAGTCCTTGCGGCGGTTGCTTTTGCTTATCTTGTCGTAGGTTTTTTAGACGATTTTATAAAAATAAAAGGCGGCAAGAACGAAGGTCTTACGGCAAAACAAAAGCTGCTTTTTCAATGTGCGATTGCGCTGGTGATTTCTGTTTTTACTTATTTAAGGGGTTATACGGATTTTTTTATACCGTTTGTAAATAAATATTACGACTTGGGTATATTTGGCTCGATTTTGATTTTTTTTGTATTTATTGCAACCACAAATTGTGTAAATTTAACAGACGGACTCGACGGCTTGGCAGGCGGCGTAAGTTATGTTGTTTTATTGTGCTTTTATTTTCTTATAAATTTGCAGGTAATAATTTTTCAAAACAATTTTGTTTCGCCTGCCGAGTGCGAAGACGTGGCATTTTTTTGTTTAATGCAAGCGGGCGCGCTTATCGGATTTTTACAATATAATACCTTTTCGGCAAGCGTGTTTATGGGGGATACGGGTTCGTTATATCTTGGCGGATTTATTGCGTCGGCTGCAATTTTTTGCGGAAATACCTTTTTTATTCCGTTTTTCGGCATAATGTTCGTTGTGTCCGGCATATCAGTAATCGTACAGGTATTCTGGTTTAAAAAAACAGGTAAAAGAGTTTTTTTAATGGCTCCGCTTCATCACCATTTCGAATATAAGGGGCATAGCGAAAGCAAGATTGTTTTTACCTATAAGCTTGTAACTTTGCTTGTGGGAATACTTTGTATAATTTCGGTTTTAAGAGGTTGAAATGTTTTTTTTAAAAACAAAGTTTTTTATCGCCGGTATTTCGGAAAGCGGATTTTATGCAACTAAAGCATTGTTAAAGCGAAACGCAAAATGTTTTATTTATGACGATGCTCCGTCTCTAAACGCAAAAAACAAAATGGACGAACTTGAAAGTCTCGGTGCTGTCAAGATAGACATAAGTAATAGAGACGAAGCTATAAAAAAATCCGACGTGATTGTATTAAGTCCCGGCGTTCCGATAGACAGCGAAGTTCCGATTTTTGCAAGTAAATGCAAGAAAAATATAATAGGAGAGCTTGAACTCGGTTATATGCTGTGTAACAGTCCTATAATAGCAGTTACAGGTACAAACGGCAAAACTACTACGTGTACGCTTATTGAAGAGATTTTAAATAAAGCAAACTTAAAAAATATTTGTGCCGGAAATTCGGGAACTCCGCTTTGTTTTTACGACGGACAAACCGACGAAAAAACAATTGCCGTGGTAGAAGTTTCAAGTTTTCAGCTTGAAACAACAAAAAAATTCACTCCGCATATAGCGTGTATTTTAAACGTAACGCCCGATCATCTTGAACGGCATTATAATATGAAAAATTACGTTTATTTAAAATCAAAAATTTTGCAGAATATGAACGAAAGCGAATACGCGGTATTAAACGCAGATGACGAAACGGTAAAATCTTTCGGTGAAAATACCCGTGCAAAAAAAATATATTTTTCAACGGAGCGGCAGACAAACGGAGCGTATTTTCGTGATGGTATATTATATTATAAAGAAGAAAAAATAGCCGACAGAGGTAATTTAAAGCTGAAGGGCAGACATAACGAGGAGAACGTTCTTGCCGCCGTATGCGCCGCAAAATTAGCGGGCGTAAAGACCGATATAATTGCCGCTGCAATTTGCGATTTTAAGGGCGTAAAACACAGGCAGGAAATAGTTAATGAATACAACGGAATAACGTATGTAGACGATTCTAAAGCCACTAACCCCGATTCTGCGCTTAAAGCTGTTCAGACTTTCGGCCAAAATCAGATTCTACTTATCGGCGGGTTAGATAAAGGAGCCGGATATCCCGAGTTTTTTGAAGAAATTAAAAAAAGCGATAAAGTTAAAGCCATTGTATTTTTCGGTAAATCAAAAATAACTTTGTTCGAGTATGCTTTAGATGCAAAGCTTAAAAATTTGTTTATTTGCGATTCGTTCGATTGCGCCGTTAAAGCCGCCTGCAAAACAGCAGAGTGCGGAGATATAGTGCTTTTAAGCCCTGCATGTTCGAGTTTAGATGAATTTGAAAATTTTGCAAAACGAGGCGAAAGATTTACCGAGATTATAAATGAATATATATCTTTTGATAAAAAATCGGTAAAGATTACGGATGATAATGAAGAAAAAGTAACGAACGAAGAGATAAAACAACAAAAAATAAGCGAGAGAGAAGAACATTTAGCGGAACAATCTACCGTAACGTATATCGAAGATCAAATCGGAAAGACTGATGACGACGAAAATTTAAACGAAGTTTTTGATTATTCGGCAGACGGAACAGACGAACGTGAATAAGCCGAAAAGAATAAAAACAGATCCGCTTATTTCTCTATGCGTGTTGTTTTTGATGCTTACCGGTGCGCTATTCGTTTATTCTGCTTCGTATTATACGGCTGAAAAAACGTATGGCGATAAATTTTTCTTTTTTAAAAAACAGATTATCGGTTATGTTATAGGAATAGCGGTTTACGTTGCGTTTTCAATCATTGATTACAGAAAACTAAAAAAATTTTATATTGTTTTTTATATAATAAGCGCCGTACTTTTGGGACTTGTTTTAACGCCTCTCGGCAAAGAAGTGTACGGTGCAAAAAGATGGGTAGGAATAGGTAGTTTTACAATGCAGCCTTCGGAACTTGCAAAATTTGCCTTTGTTCTGTTTACCGCAATGTATTTTTCGTCAGATATGTCTCGAGCAAAAACTTTTAAGGGGTTTTTGCCGGTAGTTATTGCGGGAGGTCTGTTTTGCCTTTTAATTATTGCAGAACCAAACATGTCTGTTACGGTTTGCATGGGGGCGGTAATGTTGATAATGCTTTTTATCGCAGGCGTTCCGCTTAAAAATTTTGTATATATTCTGCTTCCGGTTCTTGCTGCAATTCCGGTTTTGATAATTGCAGAACCTTACAGACTGAAAAGATTTGCCGCATTTTTAGATCCGTTTTCATCGCCTAAAGGCGAGGGATATCAGCTTTTACAATCATTGTACGCATTAGGCTCAGGCGGATTCTTTGGCGTAGGAATATTTAATTCCAGACAAAAACTTCGGTTTCTGCCTTTTGCCGAAAGTGATTTTATTTTATCGATAATAGGTGAAGAGACGGGCTTTTTCGGAATAATTATTCTTTTAACCGTGTGCCTTGTTTTATCTTACAGGATAATTCGCGCAGGTAAAAATTGCGGTAATTTTTTCGGATACTTGCTCTGTGTAGGAATAGCTTCGGTATTTATTGTTCAAACGGCTGTCAACGCTCTCGTCGTTACGGGAAGCATTCCGCCTACGGGAATTCCGTTCCCGCTGGTTAGCAGCGGAAACACTCAAATCATGGCTTTTATGGCGGCGTTCGGAGTGGTAAATAACATTTCGGCGCAAGATGGAAAACAAGTTGTTTTGGGTGAAAATCGACTTTTTTCAGCTAAAAAACGATTTCGTAAAAAGTTTTAAAATTTAAGAAATTTTACCGAATTTTTAACATAATTATGACTGCCGACATACTATGAGTGTGTACGGCGGTTTTTTATGGAAAGTTTTATAATCGAAGGCGGAAATAAGATTTTTGGAAAGGTAAATATTTCTCCCGCAAAAAATGCGTGTTTACCCATAATTGCATCTTCGCTTGCGTTTCCTACTAAGATTTTTTTAAAAAAAGCACCTCGTATAAAAGACGTTTGCGCCATGGCTGATATTGTAAAAAGCCTTGGCGGCAGTTATACCTTTGACGATAACGGGCTTACGCTTGAGAACGAAAACATAAACTCTTTTGAGGGCGATAAGCAAATTTACGGAAGCGTTCGCGCCTCGCTTTTCAGTGCGGGGGCTTTATTAGCTCGTTTTAAAAAAGCAGTTATCCCTTTTCCGGGCGGTTGTAATATAGGTAGCCGTCCCGTGGATATACATATAGACGCTTTAAAAGCTCTCGGGGCAGACGTGCGTTGCTTAAAAGACGTACTTGAAATAGACGGATCTAATATGCGTTGCGGTTATGTCAAGCTTCGTTTTCCGAGTGTGGGCGCAACTGTAAACGCAATAAGTGCGGCGATTTTTTTGAACGGTGAAACCGTTGTTTCAAATGCCGCTAAAGAACCTGAAATCATTGATTTGTGCTATTTTTTAAATACTCTCGGTTGTAAAGTGTACGGCGGCGGAACATCGGTTGTGCGAATACAGGGCGTAAACCGTGAAAGTTTTGATAAAGTTTCGTATAAACCCGTATTTGACCGTATTGAAGCGGGGACGTTTATGCTTTGTTGTCTGGCCATCGGAGGAGAACTGTCGTTTGACGTTGAATGTTTTAAGCCGATTGAAAGCGTTTCAAAAATTTGTGCGGAATGCGGCGCAGAAACAGGCTTTTCAAACGGAACTTTTTACATGCGCATGAAAAAAAAGCCTTTATCCGTAAATTGTGTTGCCGATGTATATCCTGCTTTTCCGAGCGACTTACAGCCTCAGCTTGTTGCCTCGCTTATAATGGGAAAAGGTAAAAGTTTTGTTTATGATAAAGTTTTTCCCGAAAGATTTTCGTATCTTAAAGAACTGTTAAAATTCGGAGCAAAAGCAGATTTTTTAAATGGCGGCGCAAGAATTTGTGGAGTTAAAAAATTAAAAGCTGCAAACGTCGTAGTCCCGGATCTTCGTGCGGGTGCGGCTCTTTGCATTGCCGCGCTTTCGGCTGAAGGCTCGTCTGTTATTGAAAGAGCCGATATTATACGGCGCGGATATATGAATTTTGATGAAAAATTACGAATGCTCGGATGCAAAATCGTTCATAATTTCAACTAAAAAAACAGAATATAGTTTTTGTAAAACAGTTGACATAAATTGTAGTTTAATATATAATTACTGCATAGTATTTAAAAAACTATTCGGTTCAGATGGTTTTTGTATAAGTACTAACGCAAAGGAGGGCTCATGAAACATAAATTTTGGGTTATAATTTTGACGTGCGTAGTTGCATTCGTTGCCTTAACAATATGTTTCAAAGAGCTTTTTTCCGTAAAGGATATAACGGTTACTTATACGGTAAAAGACGAAGATTGCGTTGAAGAAGTGGTTAGCCTTCTTGATAAATACCGCGGAAAATTTATGTTGTTTTTAAATACCGAAAAAATTAAAGAAGACATAACCGCAGACAGATATCTGAAAGTTTCGGACGTTAAAAAAATTTATCCTAACGAAATAGTTGTTTCGCTCAAAGAGCGAACCGAGCGGTTTTATTATGAAGCGGCAGACGGCTTTTATTATTTTGACGAAGAGTTTTTTGTAACCAAAAAGACGACGGACAAGCCCGATGCAAAACTGCATCTGACAGGAATTTCGTTTACGGATAAAGCCGGAAAGGAAAAAGTTGATTATTCGCTTAAATCGCATTTTACGCTACCGCGCGAATATAACGAAAAGGTACTCAAATGCATTTCATACGCAGGCGATAACTACACGAACCTTGTAAATATCCAAGTGGTGTTTATGCCTGAAAAAAACAACGTCAGAATTTATTTAACTATGACTGAAGGCGTTGAAATAGTAGTTGAGCGTGCAGACGAGCGTTTTGACGAAAAGATTAAAGCAGGTTTTGATTTTTATCTCGGGTTGGAAGAAAACAGAAAAATCAAAGGTCAGGTAATAGTAAACGTGGCAAACGGTAAAATTAAAGTCGTACATACGTTTAACGAAACCGAATTGTAATTTATAAAATACGGCGTTATTTTGTTTAACGCCGACAATTTTTACTACGGAGGAAACACATGGCAAAAAAGTCGGTCGCCGTACTTGAAATCGGTTCGCAAAAAGTAACTTGCATAATCGGTCAGCGCGGCGTAAACGGAACTTTTATTATAAAAAGCGTTGCCGAATGCGAGCATGACGGTTTTGAAGACGGGCATTTTTACGACAATGCTTCTATTTCTACTGCGGTATCGTCTGTTTTAGAAGAAACTGCCAAAAACGTTCGTTCGCGCATAACGACTTTGTATATCGGCGTTCCCGGGGAATTTTCGTCCGTGCGTACAAAAACGCATACGCTTGCTTTTCCTCGTAAAAAACGTATTCGTACGCGCGACATTGAAGACTTGTACGGCGTTTTTGAGTTAAATAAAAATTCGGATTACGTTATAACCGACGTTAAAGCTATTGATTTTATTCTTGACGATAATCGTCACGTTTTAAATCCCGAAGGGCAGCTTTCCTGCAAACTAAGCGGATATCTGTCTTTTATGCTTTGCAGTAAAGAGTTTATAAGGCTTATGACGGCTATGTGTAAAGCCGTTGGCGTTAAAAATATTCGTTTTATTTCTGAAAGTCTTGCTGAATGTCTGTTTTTATTTTCTGAAGAAGAAAGAGAATATCAACGCATTTTGGTTGACGTTGGTTATCTTACTACAAACGTAATGGTAACTCAGGGCGGCGGAGTGTTAAAACAGGAAGCTTTTTCTTTTGGCGGCGGCTATATAACCGCTTCGCTTATGGAAAAGCTCGACCTTCCGTTTGACGTTGCCGAAACGCTTAAAAGAAAGATCAATCTCGGATATATGATTGATGCAGACGGGAAGTACAGAATATCTGTAAATGAAAACGTTTTGTCTGTTCCTTTACAAAAGGCAAATTTTACGGTAAGATTTTCTATAGACGAGCTTGCCGAAAACATAAATAACGTGCTTGATAAATGGCAGTTGGATTTTAGCAATAATATGCCGCTTGCTTTAACCGGCGGAGGCATATGTTATATGCGCGGAGCAAAAGAAATGCTATCTTCAAGAGTGGAAATGTCGGTATATAATCTTGTTCCGTCGGTTCCGTCGCTTGCAAAGCCTGACGCATCGGCATTGATTTCGCTTTTAAGCTATGCTCTTACGCTTATAGGCGAATAATAAACAAACAAAAAACAGCGGCATAAACACGATATACACTTTTACGGTGCCGTTTATAATTTTTAATACAGAAATATAATTTTTACGGAGGATATACAAATGTTAATGGACAGTGACGATTTGAGAGTTGCGAAGATTAAAGTAATAGGTGTAGGCGGCGGCGGAAACAATGCCGTAAACAGAATGATTGAAAAAGGAATAACTACTGCCGAATTTTATTCGGTAAATACCGATAAACAGGCACTTATGCTTTCTAAAGTGCCTATGGAAAACAGAATACAGATAGGTGAAAAACTGACTAAAGGCTTGGGCGCCGGCTCTCAACCTGAACTTGGCGAAGCTGCCGCAGAAGAAAACCGTGAAGAGCTTTCTTCTATTTGCGACGACGTAGATTTGTTATTTATTGCCGCAGGTATGGGCGGCGGTACAGGAACGGGCGCAGCTCCCGTTATTGCAAAAATAGCCAAAGAAAAAGGATGCCTTACGGTTGCATGCGTTACAAAGCCGTTCCTTTTTGAAGGTAAAAAACGTGCGGCTAACGCAGTTAAAGGTATTGCAAATCTTTCCAAATACGTTGATACGATTATAATTATACCTAATGACAAAATTCTGGAAGCATTGCCCACAGATACGCCTTTTATAGACGCATTCTCTTATGCCGACGATAGTTTACGTCAGGGCGTTTGCGGTATTGCAGACCTTATTTCTACACCGGCTCTTATAAACCTTGACTTTGCTGACGTTCGTACAATTCTTTCAAATCAGGGGCTTGCCCACATGGGCGTAGGCAGATCAAAAGGCGAAAACCGTATTGTTGAAGCCGTAAGAATGGCTGTTTCAAGTCCTATGCTTGAAACGACGATAGAAGGTGCTACAGGTGTAATTATAAATATTACCGGCGGCAAAGATTTAACGATCGGACAGGTTTATGAAGGCGCAAGACTCGTTCAGAATATTATAGATGATTCTGCAAACATTATTTTCGGCGCAAATGTAAACGAAGAGCTTAACGAAGAAGTTATATTTACAATTATTGCTACCGGATTTAATAAAAATAAAAACGACGCTGAAAGCAGAGTCGAACAGAACGTATATTCTGCGCCGGAAAATAAAACTATAGAACAAGACCGAACGAAATCGATGGATTATCGCTTTGAAGAAAGCGCGCGCGCTGTAAGAAATGAAACCGAAGAGAGGAAATCTTTTGTCGGCGGAAATCAGATAGATGAAAGAGATCCGGCAAGATATCGTGAAGATTATAATCAAGGCGAATATGAACGTGAAGAGCGTTTTGCTGCAGAAAGAAATCATGCTCCGGTACAAGAACGTGTTCCCGAAGATGTCGAAGATGAAATAAAGCCCGTAAAAAAAGAGAAAAAAGATCTTCCTTTCTTTGTAAGAAAATTTTTAAATAAAAAAGACTAATTTTTAATTTACAACGTTATAGTTCGGGCGCATTTTTATATTGCGCCCATTTTTCTATATTTAAGTTGTACTTTAAGTTACTTTTGTTATACTAAAAGACATAATATTTTTTTTGTGTTGCATTTTTGATTGAAAAAAGCTATATTAAATTACTCAATAAAAAACAAAAGAAATAAAAATATATATAGGGGGATATAAAACGGTATAATGCCCGGTGATTTTTTAAAAACGCAATCTCCCGTAGCGAATATAATTATAGCAGTTGCGCTTATGCTTTTTTCGGGCTTTGCGCTTACAAGAATTACTAAACTTCTGCGTTTGCCTAATGTTACGGCATACATAATAGCGGGGATCCTTATAGGACCGTCATGCTTAAATCTTGTTCCGACGGAAATTGCGGAAGGAATGTCGTTTTTGTCTGACATTGCGCTTGCTATAATTGCGTTCGGTGTGGGTAAATTTTTCAAGTTTTCCACTTTGAAAAAAAGTGGTATAAAAGTAGTGATAATTACGGTTATGGAAGCACTTTTAGCGTCTGTGGTCGTGTTTGTCGTTATGTATTTCATTCTTAAATTACCGCTTGCTTTTTCACTCGTACTTGCGGCTTTGGCATCGGCAACAGCACCGGCGTCAACCGTAATGACTATCAGACAAACGGGAGCAAAAGGTGATTTTGTGGATACGCTTTTACAAGTTGTTGCTTTAGATGACGTAGTCAGCCTTATTGCTTACAGTATTGCAATTTCGGTAGCGTTATCTTACGGCGGTAACGGCGGTTCCGGTGTTGAAGTTATTTTAATGCCTATACTTAAAAATATAGGTGCATTGCTTTTAGGCGGAATTTTCGGCTTATTTTTAAAACTTTTGTTGCCTAATCGTCGTTCGACGGATAACAGACTTATAATAATTATCGGAATACTGTTTACGTTCTGCGGCATTTGCGCTATTTTAGACGTATCGCCGCTTCTCGGTTGCATGGTAATAGGTACGGTTTATATAAACCTTACCGACGACGAAAAGTTGTTTTTGCAGCTTGACTATTTCAGTCCGCCTATATTGCTTTTATTCTTTGTATGTTCGGGTATAGGTTTTAAACTCGATGCATTATTCGGTCAGGGGTGGGGATTTAACGGCATACCTTTGATTGTTGTGGGTGTTGTGTATTTTGCTACGAGAATTATAGGAAAATACGCAGGCGCTTATCTGGGCTGTCTGGTTACGAAAAAACCGGCTAAGGTAAGGAACTATTTAGGGCTTGCGCTTATTCCGCAAGCGGGCGTTGCAATAGGTCTTGCGGCTCTTGGGGCAAGAACGTTGGGCGGAGAAACAGGCATTGCTCTTCAGACGATTATTCTTTCGTCAAGCGTCTTGTATGAAATGGTAGGTCCTGTTTGTGCAAAACTTGCGCTTTACTTATCGGGTTCATATTCTAATAAACTTGAAGATATAACCGATGTTAAAACGGTTACGAGCGAAGGAAGAAAAATGTCTGAAGTAGACGTTTTAATTTCGCGAATCAATGCAATTCGTAAAGATATAAAAGAACGCGATGAAAAAACGGATGAAGCCGAAGCTGCGTTTAACGAAGCTGCGGAAGAGCAGAATTTGTATAGCGAAGAACAAATGCGGCATAACAGACGAGGTTTTATACGAAAATAAAAATCCGCGCATTGCGCGAAAAATAGTTTTTTTCAGGGGAATATGTTATGGAAGATTTTATTGCTAAACTACTTGGCGAATGGTCGTCAAATTTCAATTTATGGTCGGCTCTTTTAAGGCTTATACTTGCACTTATATTATCGGCTGTTATCGGTTGCGAAAGAGCTACAAAGCGTCATGCGGCGGGATTAAGAACGTTTATATCGGTAAGCATAGCGGCATGTATTGCCACTATGGTAGACGTGTATTTTATTGAAAGATATCACACGGTTTTTCAGGTTTTGTCGGCGGCAATTATAATCGGTGCGGCTATAATAAGCAGTAATACGATTTTATATAGTTCGAGAAATCAGATTAAAGGACTTACCACGTCGGTCGGGCTTTGGACTTGCTGTCTGATAGGTATAACCGCAGGCGCCGGACTTTATACAATATCGCTAATTGTATTTTTAGTGCTATTTGTGTGCTTGCGCAGTCTTCCGTCGCTTGAAATATATCTTAAAAACAGATCGAATTACTTTGAAATACATCTTGAGCTTGAAAACAAGAACAATCTTTCGGAGTTTATTGAAACAATCCGTAAACTTGGACTTAAGATTGACGATATCGAAGCTAACCCTGCATATATAAATTCGGGGCTTAGCGTTTACACTCTTTCGCTTACGATTGTGAGTAGCGAACTTAAAAAATATAAAACTCACAGCGAAATAATTCAGGCTATTTCAACGATCGATTATGTGAGTTATGTTGAAGAACTTTAAAATTTAAAATCCGCTACAAAAGCGGATTTTATTTTCCCAAAAAAAGATTCTACTTCTTTTATAAATTAAATATTGATAGATTTTTATAAAAATACCTTTTATTATATAAAGTATTCCGCACAAAAAAAACAAAAAACGCGGAAAGGAGGTATTTTTATGAAATTCAAAATTTGGTGGAAGGAATATCTTAAGTATTACGTTCAACCCGTAAGCAAGATAACAACCTTTAGCAAGTACCGTGAGATCGGCGGTAAGCATTTAGTTCCCGAACTTGGCGAGTATGATCTTGACAGTATCAAAACCCAAAAACTCAGGCGGCTTGCAAAACATCTCGTTGAGAAAAAATTAGCAAACTCTACAATCAACTGTATTATTTCTATATTAAAAGCGTCGTTAAAACAAGCTGTAAAAGTGGGAATTACAAAAAAAGAATACACTGCTTGCATTATTCGGCTTAAAGAAAAAGAAAAAAAAGCCGTATGCTTTACGGTTGAAGAGCAAAAAAAGATAGAAGGCTTTGCCTTGCGTGAATTGAAACATAAGCCTTTTGGTATAATAGTATGTCTTTATATGGGGATCAGAATAGGTGAACTTCTTGCACTGCAATGGGACGACGTAGATTTAAAAAGGGGGCTTCTTACCGTAAATAAAACGGCTCATGACGTGTGGGCGGACGGTAAATACAAAAAAGTATGCGATGCCCCTAAAACCTCTACATCCGATAGGGTTATTCCGATTCCGTCAAGACTTTTGAAAATGTTTGAATTATTAAAAGAAAAAAGCATCAAATATTCAAAGTACGTTATAAGCGATAATAAAAAGGACGGTGTAGGTTCTCGTACCTTTCAAAAATATTTTGATAAAGTACTCGAAAGACTTAATATTCCGCGCCGTACGGTTCACGCACTCAGGCATACTTTTGCAACACGCGCGCTTGAATGCGCAATGGACGTAAAAACTCTTTCCGAAATTTTAGGGCATGCAAACGCTACGATAACCTTGAACAGATATGCACATTCTCTTATAAATCATAAAGTCGATATGATGAATAAAGTCGGGCATTTATTATTTTAATTTTATTTTTTTATAATTTGCGGCATTTTTTGCCGCATTTTATCTTTTTATTTAATTTTTATTGCGTGATAAGCGTTTTTTTGATATAATATATATGAGAAATAATATAGTTGACGGCAATAATATCATGTATAAAAAAATATTAAATTTAATAAAAAAATACGACAAAATAGTTATTTATCGGCATAAAAATCCTGATGGCGACGCGCTCGGCAGCCAAATAGGGCTTTATGAACTTATAAAAGAAAATTATCCCGAAAAAACTGTTTATAAAGTAGGTGACGAAGCGGGAAGATATTCGTTTATGCCCGGCAGCGTTATGGATAGCATAACAAACGAAACCTTAACCGACGCTCTCGCTATAGTGTTGGATAGTGCCGAGAAATCGCTTGTTTCAGACGATACGTTCGCTCTCGCCGCAAAAACGGTCAGATTCGATCACCACATTTTTTGTAACAAGTTCTGCGACGAAGAATGTGTAAGTCAAACTTTTGAAAGTTGCGCCGGACTTATTGCCGATTTTGCCGAAAAAAGCAAATTAAAAATAAATACGGCTGCCGCAAACGCACTTTTTACAGGCATTGTTACGGATTCCGGAAGATTTCGTTACGACTCTTCTTCGGCAGATACTTTAAGGCGTGCTGCATTTTTAATCGATAACGGAGCAGTACCTTGCAATATCTACAAAAATCTTTATTCTGAAGAATACGAAATATTAAAACTGCGCGCTTCTTTTGTTTTAAAAATTCAATTCACAAGTAATCGGGTTGCATATTTATACAATACTTTAGAAGAAGTCAAGCAGCTCGGCGTAAGCGATTTTACGGTTTCCCGCGGAATGGTAAACGTTATGGCGGACATTAAGGGCGTAGATATCTGGGTGAATTTTACCGAAAGCGCAAACGGTGTTTTATGCGAACTTAGATCGAGTAAATACAATATAAATAAAATAGCTGTAAGATATGGCGGCGGCGGACACGAAAAGGCGAGCGGCGCAACACTTAATAATAAAGACGAAGCACTTAAAATGCTTGAAGAACTTAATGAAATGGTGGCAGAAAATGAATAAAACTGTAAAAACCGAAATACTTAATCAAATTAAAAAATACAATAAAATCGTGATTGTAAGGCATATTCGTCCGGACGGCGACTGTATGGGGGCGTCACTTGGGCTAAAAGCATTGCTTAAAAATACTTATCCTGAAAAAACCATATTGACGATATCTGAAGATAGCTCCGAATATCTTTCATTTTTAGGTAAAGATGATGAGGTATCTGCTGATTTTGATTATTCTGACGCATTAATTATTGCCGTTGATACGGCTACAACCGAACGAATTTCAAATAAGAATTTTGACAGGGGCGCATGCTTAATTAAAATGGATCATCACATAGATATTAAGCCTTACGGCGATATAAGCTGGGTCGAAGATTATCGCTCTTCCGCATGCGAAATGATGGTCGATTTCTATCTTACTTTCAAAGATGAATTAAAGATGAGCGATTATGCCGCGACTTGTTTTTATACCGGTATGGTAACAGACTCTGGGCGTTTTAAATATAAAGAAGTTACCGGTGACACAATGCGTCTTGCCGGGGCTATGCTCGATTTTAATATCGATACTCAAATTATATATGCAAATCTCGGATTAGAAGATTTTTCATACTATAAATTTCAGGCTTACATCTTCGGAAAAATAAAAATGACCGAAAACGGAGTTGCATATTTATACGTTACTCAGGCAATGAAAGACAAGCTCGGATTATCCAACGAGCAGGCAAGCAGTTCGGTTTCTTTTATGGAAGGTATAAAAGGCTGTCTTATATGGATTGCGTTTATTGATAACGGCGACGGTTCTATAAGGGTACGTTTAAGATCCCGCTTTGCAAAAGTAAGCGACCTTGCCGAACGCTATAACGGCGGCGGACATGAAATGGCGAGCGGAGCTACTTGTTACAGTAAAAAACAAATGAAAGCTTTAATTACCGATGCCGACGAGCTTTTAAAAGAATATAAGCAAACGCATACTGGGTGGATGTAAGCTAATTATTTTTTAAAATGAATTTCCGACGATTGTTCGTCGGTTTTTCTTTTACAAAAGTCGCAAAAATTAAGGAATTTTATTTAAAAAACGGCAAAAAGTTACTTTATTTTTTTAAATTAATAAAAAATTCTGAAACAAAAAAGCTATCATTATTATTATAAATAAATAAGGAATATAAAAAAAGTTTTAAAAAACGCTTTACATTTTTGATTTATAAAAGTATTATAGAAAAGTACGAAAAGTTATTTGAGTATCGCAAAAATATTGTGTATCCATAATTTTTAGGTTCAAAAAGCTTTTTTAGCAAATTCAGATCTGAGGTTTTATATGAAAGCTGATAGAGAAAAATTGATAGGAATAATAGTTTTAATTGTTATTACGATAGCTATGATTCCTTTAATGTGTTTTGCTTTGGGATCGGGAGAAAGCGAAGGCAAAAGCTGGAAAGTTTTGCCGCGTAAAAACGGCGAAAGCTATTTTGGCGAAAGCGTTATTTTAAAAGTAGACGGCAACGTGGACAGTATTTACGTAAAGATAGGAAACGTTTACAACGATAACGGAAAGTCCGGAATCGATTTTACTCTTGACGGAAGCAATTCTTCAAAAGATCTTGAAGATACCTCGTCTTATATTTCTATTTATAGAAAACAGTTGCCTTTAAAATTTGAAAAAGACGGAGCTTATTTGCCTAAATGGTATAAAATAGGTGAAAAACTTTCTATATCAACGAAATATCTCAGATTGACAACCAGACAAAGCTTTGATTTTTGCGAAGTCGCTTTTTTGAATAAAGATGGAAAAGTGGTTAAAGCCGAAGTATACGGCGGTTTTGAATGGAAAAACAATTCCCGTTCCTTTGTTCTGGCAAAAGATGACGTAAACGTAACATTTTCGGCGGTTGCCGACGGGCAGAATGCTTTTTACCCGGACAGAATGCATATCCTTTCCGATAAAGAAGCAAGCCTTGCGGGCGCGGCTCAAAATCTTATAAACGGTACGGCTTATTACGTTTCGGACAGCGCAAGTCCGCTAAGTATAGCGTTTTATGCGCTCGGAATTTTGATTTTCGGTAATACTCCTTTTGCCGTCAGATTGATTTCTTTAATTTTTTCTATAGCTTGCTTTTATGCCGTTTATTTTTTGGCAAGAAAATTATTCGGCGGCAGGCTTGGAATATGGTCGATAGTATTTTGGCTGCTTAGCGGAATAGGCATTTCGTTTGCCGGTTTTGCAACGGCAACTTCGGCAGGGTTATTTTTTGCGATTCTTGCACTTATTTTTGCATACGAATTTTTTACTGCTACGGCAAACGGGAAAGCTGTAACGTCTTATTTAAAACCGCTTATTTTAACGGGGGCATTTCAGAGTATAGCATTTTTAACCGATTTTTACTCTATTGCAATTTTGCCGGCAACTTTAATATTAAGCATTGCGTCCGTAATAAGAAACGTTCGCAAGTTAAAGTCTGAATATACTGAAAATCAAGGTTTAAAAAAGGAATATGCTCGAGAATCTTATGTTGCCGTTCTTTCAAAAAGTACCGTTACTTTAGTTGTTGCATATTTGATTATGCCGGCGTTATTTTTACTTATAGGTTATGGCGCAGGATATCCATTATACTCAAGTTATTATGGAGATAAAGGAATTTTCGGCGTTGCTTTTGCAAATATTGCGGATATACTCTCCGTAAATAATTTCTCGCTTGGATTCATCATAGGTATAGGCAGCACTAAATATGAAGGAATTACCCCGATTAGTTTTATGGCAAATAAAGCTTTAACGGTAACGGCTCTTATTATCCTTGTTATTACTGTTTGTCTTACTGCATTTGCAAAATGTAAAAAGCTAAAAAACGCCGACCTTAGCGTTGCTCTTATATTGAACTTTGAAAAGACGTTATTTTTGAGTGTGACGTTTGCCGTATCTTTATTATTCGTTATGATTTTGGGCGGCGATTACAGCGTTTTATGTTATGCGATAGTGCCGCTGATTCTTGCTCTTCCGCTTGCGTTAAACGTTTATGACGGGAATGCAAACAGGGCGGTATACGGCGTCGTGCTTTCGCTCGGCATAGTTGTTGCCGCAGTATTTTTCTTGCTGAGCATGCCTGTATTTTTAAAAATAGATTTGCCCGCAAAAATAGCAAAATATATTTACGGTTGGATTTTATAAATTTATTTTGATTTTTAATTTGAAAGTTTTACCAAGGGGGAACTTTGAATGTTAAGTAAAGTAACCGGGCTTGGCATAATCGGACTTGATGCGTTTATCGTAGACGTTGAATCGGACGTAGGTTCGGGTTTGCCTCGGTTGGATATAGTCGGACTTCCGGATACGTCTGTAAAAGAGTCTAAGGAAAGAGTTCGTTCGGCGATAAAAAATAGCGGAAAACGTTTTCCAAGCGGCGCAATAACCATAAATCTTGCGCCTGCCGACGTAAGAAAAGAAGGAGCGTATCTTGATCTTCCGATAGCTATAGGAATAATCAAAGCCTCAACGGATATAATTAAAAACGATATATCAGATTATGCTTTTATCGGCGAGCTTTCGCTTGACGGAAATATTCGCAGAATCAACGGAATGATGCCGCTTTTAATATCCGCCGCAAAACTCGGAATTAAAAAGTTTATTATTCCTTATGCAAACAAAAGCGAAGCGGAATATATAGACGGACTTGAAGTTTATCCGTGCAAAACCTTAAACGAAGTTTTAGGACATCTTACCGGAGCATATCCCGTTGAAAAAGTTACAACTGTTTCTTATCGCGCCGGGCAAGGAAAAAGCGGCGGCGAAGATTTAAAATTCGTTAAAGGTCAGGCGGCGGCAAAGCGTGCTTTGGAAGTAGCCGTAAGCGGCGGTCATAATATATTGCTCGTCGGTGCGCCCGGGGCAGGAAAAACCATGCTTGCAAGGTGCATTCCTTCCATAATGCCGGATATGAGTTTTGACGAAGCACTTGAAACTACAAAAATTCACTCTTTGGCGGGTACGCTTAAAGAAAACGAAGGCATTGTATCGGCAAGACCTTTTTATACTCCGCATCATACCGCTTCAAACGTAGCTTTAATAGGCGGCGGGACTTCGGCAAAGCCCGGTGTTATAAGTCTTGCCCATAACGGAGTTTTATATCTTGACGAAATGCCTGAATATCCGCGCAGCACGCTTGAAAGTTTGCGCCAGCCGCTTGAAGACAGAGTTGTTACCGTTTCACGCGCAAGAATGACGGTTGAATATCCCGCAAGTTTTATGTTGGTCGGGAGTATGAATCCATGTCCTTGCGGCAACTACGGTTCAAAGACGGCGGAATGCAGATGCACTTCTGCTCAGATAGAAAAATATCGTGCAAAAATTTCGGGGCCGCTTCTTGATCGAATAGATTTACAGATAGAAGTTGACGGAGTAAATTACGACGATTTGGTTGCTGACGGAAGCGAAGAATCTTCTTTAGAGGTAAGAAAAAGAGTCAACAGAACACGCCTTATTCAAAGAGAACGTTTTTTAAATGACGGAATACGCACGAACAGCGAGATGCACGAGCGTCAACTTGAAAAGTATTGTAAACTTTCGCCCGAAAGCGAAAAAATAATGAAGCTTTCGTATGAGTCGCTTAAACTTTCGGCAAGAGGCAGAAGTCGTATTTTAAAAGTTGCCAGAACTATTGCGGATATGGAGCTTGAAGAAAATATTCAACCTCGGCATATACTTGAAGCCGTCGGTTACAGAAGTTTTGCTTTTTCCGCTTTATAATTCGTTATAATTTGTAAATATGAAAAACTATTTTTTAAACGAACTCGCGGTAATTCTACTCGATTGCTACGAAGGATTCGAATATAAACATAAAAAAGCGATACTTGATTTATACAGAGGGAAAGAAGAAACGCTTTTTGATGATTTTGAAGCTGCTTATTCCTACGTTTATGCAAACGTAGGAGATGCTGCTGCAAATACTTTGAAAAAATCTTTCAGTATTGATTTTGCGGAAGAAATAGCGAACAAGTTGGATAAAAAGAGTGTTACGGCTATTACTTTTATTTCGAAAGAATACCCGAAAAACTTTCTGAATTATCCGCTTTATCCTTTGATTTTGTATGCAAAAGGCAATATATCGCTTTTATCCGAAAATAAAAAGTTTTCTATTGTAGGATCAAGAAAAACGTTGCCTTTTGTGCTGAGAGCAACCGAAAAAATTTCCGAAACACTCGCGGATAACGGCTATATAATTGTTACGGGCAGTGCTGTAGGCGGTGACAGAAGTGCAATACTCGGCGCAGTAAAAAGCGGAAAGATAATTAGTGTGTTAGCCAACGGGTTGGATTTTGTCTACCCCGAAACAAACAGAGCTTTAGTAGAAAAAATTGCCGAAAAGGGGCTTGTAATATCCGAGTATCCGCCCGAAACTCCGTCTGCGCCGTGGCGTTTTCCCATGCGCAACAGGATAATAGCAGCACTCGGCGACGCGCTTTTGGTTGCAAGCGGAAGTATAGACAGCGGAACGCGGCATACCGCAAAATTTGCCGAAGCGTACAGTAAGCGTATTTATGCTTTTCCGTATTCCATAGGCGAATCCAGCGGAGAGATTTGTAATCTTTTAATCAAGCTCGATAAAGCCAAGCTTATTGAAAATGCAGAAGATATAGCTTTGGGCGAAGGCTTTGAAATATTTAAAAACAGTATCGATTTAAGCGAAGATGAAAAAATTATCTTATCCGCGATAGACGGTCAGATTACGCCGGATAAAATTGCCGAAAAAACAGGCAAGAAAATATTTGAAGTTATGCCCGTGCTTTCAATGCTCGAAATAAAAGGCGCGGTTTCAAAAGCAGCCGGAAATACATATACGGCTTTGATAAAGTTAAATTCAGGAGTATAAACTATGCCATTGATCATTGTAGAATCGCCGTCCAAGGCGAAAACTATCGAAAAATATTTAAAAGGAAAGTATAAAGTTGATGCAAGCGAAGGCCATATCAGGGATTTACCCGAAAAAAGGCTCGGCGTAAACATCAGCAATAACTTTGAACCTAATTACGTTATATCGGCAGATAAAAAACAGATTATAAAACGACTTTCCGAAAAAGTGGCAAAAACGGATAAAGTTTACCTCGCAACCGACCCGGACAGAGAGGGGGAAGCGATATCATGGCACCTTATGGAAGTTTTAAAACTTCAGGGCAAAGCTCAGAGGATAGTATTTAATGAAGTAAGCGAAAAAGCTATTTTAAACGCACTTGCTTCTCCGCGCGAGATAAACCAGAATCTTGTTGATTCTCAGCAAGCTCGCCGCGTACTTGACAGACTTGTGGGGTATAAATTAAGTCCGTTTTTATGCAAGCGCATTAAAGAGGGTTTATCGGCAGGCAGAGTTCAGTCGGTTACGCTTCGCCTGATTGTAGACAGAGAAAAAGAAATAAAAGCCTTTAATCCGCAGGAATTCTGGAATTTGACCGCAACGCTTAAAGCGGGCAATCCGCCGCAGTTTAAGGCGCTTATGGTCGAAAAGGACGGGAAAAAGTATAAACCCGGTACAAAAGAAGAAGCGGATAAAATTCTTGAACTGTTAAATGCAGGCAAATTTACCGTTTCCGATGTAAAAAAATCTGTTGTTAAATCGCATGCGCTTCCGCCGTTTACAACCAGTACGATGCAACAGGACGCGTCAAACAAGCTTAATATGACGTCGCCTTTGATTATGTCGGTTGCTCAGCATCTTTACGAAGGTATCGAAACGCCTAAAGGACATATTGCGCTTGTAACGTATATAAGAACTGACTCGGTAAGAGTAAGTAAAGACGCGCAGGATATGGCGAGAGATTATATAAAGAGCAAATTCGGCGAAGAATATTTACCTAAGACAGCAAACGTATATAAATCGAAAAGCAACAGTCAGGACGCGCACGAAGCGATTCGTCCGATTGATTTATCTGTTACGCCCGAAAGCGTTAAGGATATTCTTGATAGGAATCATTACAATTTATATAAGCTCATTTACGATCGCTTTTTGGCTTCTCAAATGGCAGAAGCCGTATATAATCAGGTAAAAATCGAAGTAGATGCAAACGGCTACACCTTTAAAACAAGCGGCAGAACAATTGCGTTTAAAGGTTTTACGGTTATATACGACGATTTCAAAAAAGATTCGGATGACGACGAAACCGAGAGTAAAAATCTTCCCGAACTTAAGGTTGGCGAAGATTTAAAACTTGTAAAACTCGATGCAGAACAAAAATTTACAAAACCGCCCGTCAGATATACCGATGCGTCGCTTGTAAAAGCAATGGAAGATAAGGGAATAGGCAGACCTTCTACTTATGCTTCCATAATTTCGGTATTATCAAAGCGAAAATATACCGTAAAAGACGGTAAGTTTATTGTCCCTACCGAAATTGCGTTTAAAATGACGGATATGCTTATAAAGTATTTTCCCGATATTATGGACGTAGGATTTACGGCAGGAATGGAAGATAAACTCGACGATATCGAAAACGGCGGAAAAGACTGGCATCAGTTAATCGGTGATTTTTATCCGCATTTTTCCGATCAGCTTTCAAAAGCTAATTCCGACGGCGACGAAGTTACCGATATCGTATGCGAAAAATGCGGCGCAAAGATGATAAGGAAAACAGGCAGATACGGTAAATACCTTGCTTGTTCTAATTATCCGGAATGTTCTAATATCAAGTCGGAAAACGTTGAAGAGAGCGACGTGGTTTGTGAAAAGTGCGGCGCAAAAATGATAGTTAAATCAGGCAGATACGGAAAATTCCTTGCATGCCCTAATTATCCGACATGTACAAACGTAAAACCTTTGAACGAAGAAACCAGCGACGAAAAATGCGAAAAATGCGGCGGTGAAATGGTCGTTAAAAAGGGTAAATTCGGCAAATACCTCTATTGTAAAAATTGTAAAAACACAAAGAGCATTACCGAGGAAGCGGGAATTTGTCCGGTTTGCCATAAACCGACTAAAAAAATGACGTCAAAGGCGGGAAAAACTTTTTACGGCTGCTCTTCTTATCCAGAATGCAGTTTTATGAGCTGGGATATTCCGACCGGTGAACTTTGCCCGAAATGCGGCAAATATCTGGTTTATACGAAAGACGGAAAGAGTAAACGCTGCTCGAACAAAGATTGCGATTTTACCGAGAAAAATGAAAAGTAATAAAACGGTGGAAATTCTGGGCGCAGGGCTCGCCGGTTCTGAAGCCGCATATTATCTTGCAAAACGCGGATATGAAGTAAAGCTTTTTGATATAAAACCGAAAAATTTTACGCCTGCCCACAAAAATCCGAACTACGGGGAATTAGTCTGTTCTAATTCACTTAAATCGGACGATGTTTACGGGAATGCGTGCGGACTTTTAAAAGAAGAAATGCGTATATTAGGAAGTCTTATGACGTCGTGCGCAGAAAGCTCGCGTGTTCCTGCAGGTAATGCTTTAGCTGTTGACAGAGATAAATTTGCAGCTTTAATAACCGAAAAATTGAAAAGTTTTAAAAATATTGAATTTATTTGCAAAGAAAAAACTTGTATAGATTTTTCGCTTCCTACGATTGTGGCAACGGGACCTTTAACAACTGACGCGCTTTGCGATTTTATCAAAAATCTTACCGGTTCGTTTTATTTTTTCGATGCGGCTGCGCCGATTGTAACAGCCGAGAGCATAGATATGAATTATGCGTTTATTTCGGACAGATACGGCGAAGAAGGTAAGGGCGATTATGTGAACTGCCCGATGAATAAGGAAGAATACGAAGAATTTTATTCGGCTTTGATATCTGCAAAACGCGCCGAACTTCACGATTTTGAAAACGATAAAGTTTTTGAAGGCTGTATGCCTGTAGAAGTTATGGCTGCGCGCGGAGTGGATACTCTGAGATTCGGACCGTTAAAACCTGCAGGGCTTACAAATCCCAAAACGGGGCGTTGGGCTTACGCTTGTATGCAACTCAGAAAGGAAAACGCAGAAGGCTCGCTGTATAATCTTGTAGGCTTTCAGACGAATTTGCTTTTCGGCGAACAAAAGAGAGTTTTTTCAATGATTCCCGCACTTAAAAATGCTGAATTCGTGCGATACGGCGTTATGCATAAAAACAATTATATAAATGCACCGATGTCGCTTGATAAATACTTTAAACTTAAAGATAAACCGTTTACTTATTTTGCAGGGCAGCTTGCAGGCGTTGAAGGTTACGTGGAAAGCGCGGCGTCAGGGCTTATTGCTGCAATAAACCTTGACAGAAATTTAAGCGGAAAAGAAGGAATAGATTGGGACGCAAGAACAGTTTCGGGCGCATTATCGGCATATATAAGCGCACCTAACGCAAATTTTCAGCCGATGAATGCCAACTTTGGTATTTTATCGCCGATAGGCGGCGGAAAAATGCAGAAAGAGGCAAAAAAACGAGCGTATGCAGAGCGTGCGCTTGAACAAATAAAAAATATTGCGGAGATAATAAATCTATGAGTATTGAATTTCGCGGCACTACGATTTGTGCCGTTCAAAGAAACGGAAAAACCGCTATTGCGGGCGACGGCCAGGTAACAATGGGCGAAAGCGTCGTTTTTAAAAACAACGCCGTTAAAGTAAGAAGAATATATAACGATCAAGTTATTCTGGGGTTTGCCGGAAGCGTGTCGGACGCATTTTCGCTTACCGAACGTTTTGAAGGCATGCTAAACAAATATTCCGGCAATTTAATGCGCAGTGCCGTTGAGCTTGCCGAGCTTTGGAGAAATGATAAAATGCCCAGAAAGCTTGAAGCTATGATGATAGTTGCTGATAAAGAGTGCATGCTCGTATTATCCGGTTCGGGTGAAGTAATCGAGCCTGACGGCGGAGTTTGCGCTATAGGCAGCGGGGGCAATTACGCTTTGGCTGCAGCCCGCGCTCTTATTGAAGAAACAGATTATTCTGCAAAAGATATAGCGGAAAAAGCACTTAGAATAGCAAGCAAAATTTGCGTGTTTACTAACGACAACATCAAAGTCGAAGAAATTTGACAAAGTAAATAAGTTTAAGGAGACACGATATGAATTTAACACCTAAACAGATAGTTGAAGAACTCGATAAATATATAATCGGACAGGAAAAAGCTAAACGCGCCGTTGCCGTAGCGCTAAGAAACCGTTACAGAAGGAGCAGACTTCCTCTTGAAATAATGGAAGAAGTTACGCCTAAAAATATCATAATGAAAGGACCTACGGGCGTTGGTAAAACCGAAATTGCAAGAAGACTTGCAAAACTTGTAAAAGCACCTTTTATTAAGGTTGAAGCTACAAAATACACCGAAGTCGGTTATGTGGGAAGGGACGTTGAGTCTATGATTCGCGATTTGGTTGAATGTTCAATCAGACTGGTTCGCGAAGAATATGTTGCCGACGTAAAAGTTAAAGCGGAAGCCGTTGCTTTAAAGCGTTTATCTAACGTGGTATGTTCTACTCTTAATAAAAACAGAGCCGAAGGCGTTGAAGAAGTCAATCCTAATCAGGCTCTTGACGGAATTTCTTCGGGTATTTACGACGAAATGATAGTGGAAGTCGAAGTAAAAGACGTTCCCAAGCCTATGGAGCTAATTCCCGGCGGTGCCGAAATAAATATCGGCACGATCTTCGGCGATATGATGCCGCAGAAGAAGAAAAAGAAGAGAATGAGCGTAAAAGAAGCGAGAAAATTGTTTACCGAAGAAGAAGCGGATAAACTCGTAGACGAAGACGCGGTTATAGCAGAGGGCGTAAGACGCGCAGAACAGGAAGGTATAATATTTATCGATGAGATAGATAAAATTGCCGGTAAAAGCGAAAAGAGCGGCGGCCCGGACGTTTCGCGCGAAGGTGTGCAAAGAGATATTCTGCCTATAGTAGAAGGCTGTACGGTTCAGACAAAATACGGCATGGTAAAAACCGATTATATTTTGTTTATCGCAGCCGGAGCTTTCCACGTTTCTTCGGTAACGGATTTAATTCCGGAGCTTCAGGGACGTTTTCCTGTTCTTGTCGAACTCAACAGTTTGACTAAAGAAGATTTTAAAAATATTCTTACCATTCCTAAAAATGCAATAACTCTTCAGTATGCAACGCTTTTGGAAGTAGATAATATAAAACTTACGTTTAGCGATGACGCAATCGACGAAATTGCAGGACTTTCTGCCGCTATAAACGAGCGTGCGGAAGATATAGGCGCAAGAAGGCTCCATACCGTTATGGAAAATCTGCTTGACGATATATCTTTCAACGCCGGCGGAAATTATCCTGTGACGGAAGTTGTTATCGATAAAAAATATGTTGACGAACATCTTGAAGAAATAGTAAAAAATCAAAATCTTAAAAAATATATCCTGTAAAATACTTTAAAGAGGAGACGTTATGATTAACATTCCTAAGGGAACGAAAGACGTATTGCCTTTTGAATCCTATAAATGGCACTACGTTGAAAATATAATAAAAGAAGTAACCGCTCTTTTTTGCTTGAAAGAAGTAAGAACACCGGTATTTGAGCATACGGAATTATTTTTACGCGGAGTCGGTGAAACTACCGACGTCGTTAATAAGGAAATGTATACTTTTAACGACAAGGCTGACCGTAGCCTTACGTTAAAACCGGAAGGAACGGCGGGCGTTGCTCGTTCATTTATAGAAAACGGGCTTTATAACGAAGCTATGCCGATAAAAATGTATTACGAAACGCCGGTATTCCGCTATGAAAGACCGCAGGCGGGAAGGCTCAGAGAACATCATCAATTCGGAGTTGAATTTTATGGTGCTTCGGGGGCAGACGCAGATGCCGAAGTTATAATGATTGCTTATACTTTTTTGAAAAAAGCGGGACTTAACGTCGCACTCAATATTAACTCTATAGGTTGTAAAAAGTGTCGTGCGGATTACAACGCTGCGTTAAAAGAGTATTTAAAAAGCAATCTTGGCAATATGTGTGCGGTGTGCCGTGAACGCTATGATAAAAACCCGCTCAGAATACTTGACTGTAAAGAAGAAGGCTGTAAAAAGATTTGCGAAAGCGCACCGAAAATTACGGATTTTTTATGTGATGACTGTAAGGCGCATTTTAATGATTTACAGGAATACCTTAAAGCTGCAGGCATTGCTTTTTCGGTGAACCCGAGAATAGTCAGAGGACTTGATTATTATACGAGAACGGTTTTTGAGTTTATAACGACGGATCTCGGCTCTCAAGGTACTGTTTGCGGCGGCGGAAGGTATGATAACCTTGTTGAATCGCTTGGCGGAAAAGCTACGCCGTGCGTAGGTTTCGGTATGGGCTTAGAGCGTATTTTAATGCTTATGGAAGCTAAAAATATACAAATCGTAAACGACGAAGTTGCTGATTTATACATCGTATCTATAGGCGATGAAGCTAAAAAGTACGCTTTCGGGCTTTGTAATGCGCTTAGATCGGAGGGAATTCGCACCGAAAACGATTATATGAACAGAGGCGTTAAAGCTCAGTTTAAATATGCCGATAAAACTCATGCAAAAAATGTTTTAACTGTCGGCTCGGGCGAGCTTGAAAGCGGAGTGGTAAAAATAAAAAACATGGCTGACGGCGTAGAAACAGAATGTAAATTAAACGCCCGCGATATAGCTTCCGTTTTAAAAAAGAGATAATTTAAGTGTTTGAATACAAACTTGAAAAAAGCATAAGGCGCACGATTTCGGTGACTGTTTTATATAACGGTCAGATTGTGGTTCGTGCGCCGCTTTATATGTCTGAAATAGATATAGACGCATTTGTAAATAAAAAAGCCGTCTGGATTGAAAGAAAGATTAATGAAGCAAAACAAAAAGCCGCACACGTTCCCGTTTTAAAAGACGGCGAAAAACTTTGCGTTTGCGGAAAAAATTACGTTTTAAAAATAAGTGGCGATGTAAAACGCGTTAAGATTTCGGATGAATTTTTGATTTTGCCTGCCGAAAATACTGTTTTGCTGTTTTGTAATTTTGTAAAACGGGAATTTGAACCGTATATAAAGCAAAAAACTTTGTATTATGCTAAGCTTTTTGGCTTTGAAGTAAACAAAATTTCGGTTGGCAGTGCTACAAAAAGGTGGGGCTCGTGTAGTTCTTCAAAAAAAATTATTTTTAACTTTCGTCTGGCTTTGATTCCCGAATGCGCGATTGATTACGTTGTAATTCACGAATTATGCCATACGCAACAGCTTAATCACGGAAAAGGCTTTTATTCCTTGTTATCGCATTGCATGCCGTATTATAAGGAAAACGAAGCCGTTTTAAGTGAATACGGTGCTGTTTGTTCTTGTTTGATTTAGTGTGAGGTTAATATGAAAGCTGTTGTTCAGCGTGTAAACGAAGCAACTTTAGAGTGTGAAGGGAAACTTGTTTCAAGAATAGCAAAGGGGCTTGTTGTTTATTATGGCGTTGCCGTTGGCGACGACCGGAAAAAAGCAGATTTTCTTGCAAAAAAAATTGCAAATTTAAGAATATTTTGCGATGAAAACGATAAGATGAATCTTTCTGCATTAGATTTGGGACTTGAAATTTTATGCGTTTCGCAATTTACTTTGCTTGCGGATGTAAGTCACGGAAATCGTCCGGGTTTTACCGATGCGGAAAACCCCGAGCTTGCAAAGCCCATGTACGATTATTTTTGCGATAAACTTACAGCAGAAGGTATTACGGTAAAAAAAGGTATTTTCGGCGGCGATATGACGATTTCGCAGGTGAATCAAGGTCCGGTTACGATTATTTATGATATATAAAAAACAAAAAGCTCTCGTTTTTTTTCAGGAGCTTTTTAAAAACTTTTTATAAAGGTTTATTTAAATATCATATATAGGGGAAAGTAAAGACCGCTTGCAAACTTTCTTTGCAAGCGGTCTTTTGGTAGCCCCATGGGGAATCGAACCCCAGTTTCCGCCGTGAGAGGGCGGCGTCTTAACCGCTTGACCATGAGGCCTTTTTTAATCAGCTTTAATATAATATCATATTTGTTTTTTTTATGCAATTATTTTTCTGCTTATTTTTAAATTAGCTACATCTTTTTTGTGTAATTTTTTTAAAAATCTAATGATTAAGGGAATAAATAAAGGCTTTTGCATATCAAAGCAAAAGCCTTTTATTATATAGCAAAATAAAATTATGTTAGACATAATAATATTTAAAATCTCAGATACACTCTTTATTTTTGAATGATTTTTCAAAAAGATTGATTTCGTATCTTGCGGGTAAAAAGCGGCGCATAAGTTTGCGGTTTTCACGTTCTTTAATGTTTACGGATTCATAATATGTTCTCCATAAAAACTTAAACTCTTCTTCGTTTTTACCGTTTTTTACAACAAGCGGGTTATTGAGTTTTATAACCTTTCTTTCGCTTCCGTTGTATAATCCGATGATGTTTCTTTTTTCATCGTGAATGGCAAACTGCATATTGTTAAAGCGTGCCGAAAAGTGCGGCATAAGCAGGGCGATGATATCATTGTCGGGTTTAATGTGTGCGTAGTATATTCCTTCTTCGGTTTGAATAAAACGAACAAAGCCCTTCATGCGATGCACTTCGTTTGATACGCCTTTTATTAAATCGTAAAAAGCAAGAACCGAACTTTCTGAAAAGTTGCCCGAAATATCGCACCTTGATTCAAATGTTTTTTTCAGATAGTCGAAAATAATTTTATCTTTATTTTTCGCCCCGCTTTTAAATGCGTAGCGAATGTCGTACAATCCGCCAAGTCCGGAATATTTTTCAATCGCTTTTGCGATTCGTTCGCATTGCCCGTCAACCGTGATTATTTTTATTTCGCGGTCGGTTAGCGATAATTGAGTGTTTTTATCGGAAGATAATACGTCGGGAATTTCTTTATCGGTAAAGCTTTTAAAAACGCAGCATAATAATCCGTTTAAACTTCCGTCAAATTTGTAAATAAGCATTTCTTCTCCTTATATTAGCTAAGCGGTTAAATTTAATTGCTTAGCCGATGATTTATGTAATTAAAATTCGCCTGTTAAAGCACTTTGAAAGATGGTCGCGTCTGAAAATAAACTGAGTTGCTCGTTTTGATTTTCTTCGCTTTTAACGGTAAGTAATTTTTGTATCGACGGTAATCTGCTCTGTCCGTAAAATTTGCCGCCTACGGTAATAAAATGTGCAGCTCGTTTCATAACTACTCTCATTTTTACCAAATCTTCAAATGTCAGTTTGCCGAAGCGTCTTGTAGAGATAATTTTATATGCGCTTTTCAGCCCGATACCGGGAACTCTGATCAGAATTTCGAGCGGGGCTTTATTGACGTCTATCGGGAATTTATCAAAGTTTTTAAGCGCCCACATGCATTTAGGATCGTAGTCGGCGGATAAATTTTCATCTTCATTCAAAAGTTCTTCCGCGCTGAAACCGTAATATCGAAGCAGCCAGTCTGCCTGATAAAGTCTGTGTTCTCTTAGCAGCCCCACCGGTGCGGTGGGGAGTAGCGGATTTTTTAAATTTGTGGGAACGTAAGAAGAGTAATATACTCGTTTAAGATTGAATTTTCCGTAAAGAGCCTGAGATAGCCGTATTATTTTTCCGTCGTTTTCAGGGCTTGCGCCCACAATCATTTGTGTTGTTTGACCTGCAGGTAAAAATCCTTTTATTTTTTCGTTTTTACGTTCAGTCCATTCGGTTGAAAGCGTTCTCATCGGGGTGATTATTGCGTTTTTATTTTTTTGCGGTGCAAGCAGTTTAAGACTTTTTTCTGAGGGTAGTTCTATGTTGAAACTCATTCTGTCCGCGTATAATCCTGCTTGTGCTATAAGAGAATAATCTGCGCCGGGAATTCCTTTTAAATGGATATATCCGTTAAAGCCGTAGATTTTTCGCAACTTTATAACCGTTTGCGTTAAAAGCTCCATTGTGTAATCAGGGGAACGGTACACGGCAGAAGATAAAAATAATCCTTCGATAAAATTCCGTTTATAAAATGCCGAAACCAGTTCGCATATTTCGTCGGGGGTAGCCATTGCTCTCGGTACGTCGTTCGAGCGACGATTTACGCAATATTGACAGTCGTAAATGCATTCGTTTGTAAGAAGAATTTTTATCAGTGAAATGCATCTGCCGTCGGGGGTGAATGAGTGGCATATTCCGCTGTATGCGGCATTGCCGAATCCGTTTTGCGTATTTTTCCTGTTTGAACCGGAAGAGGAACACGATACGTCGTATTTTGCACTTTCGGTAAGAATTTTAAGCTTTATTTCGTCAATCATACGTTCCTCCTTTTTTTGCGTTCTTGCTTGATAGTGTAACGATTATAACACCTTAATTTTAAAAAGTCAAACATATGTTCGTATTTTTTTTAAAATAATCGAAAAAGTATTTTGTACGGCATTACGACTTGTAAAAACGGCAAGTTGTAGGCTATAAAAGTTTTTATGCGAACCATTATTGCGTTTTTTGTTGTAAACAAGTTTTTTTATGAGGTTTTTCGTTTGATTTTACATATTATTTTTCTTTTAACGCTTTATTTCCTTGAAAAATTTTTGCAAAAATGCTATCATTATATATGAACTATAAAAATACGCCGTCGTTAAAGCAAAAAAACGTTCGGCGTTTAATATGAGGGAACTTATGAAATCTATTGTAAAAATCAAAACCATATTTGACGATCCTGCTCGTTTTTCGGGTAAGACATTTACGGTAGCCGGTTGGGCAAGAACCGTCCGAGATTCAAAATCATTCGGTTTTATCGAACTGAACGACGGAAGCTGTTTTAAAAATCTACAGATTGTTTTTGATCGTGATAAGACCTCTAATTTTGACGAAGTAGCAAAACTTAACGTGGGAAGTTCTCTCATTGTTGTCGGTACGCTCGTTTTAACGCCCGACGCAAAGCAACCTTTTGAAATTCATTCCGAAAAAATTACGGTTGAAGGGGAGTCTACACCCGATTATCCTTTACAAAAGAAAAGACATTCTTTGGAATACCTTCGCGAAATAGCTTACCTTCGCCCCAGAACTAACACTTTTTCGGCGGTATTCCGTATAAGAAGCGAAGCGGCTTTTGCTATTCACAGTTTTTTCAATTCGCGCGGATTTGTGTACGTTCATACGCCTATAATTACGGGCAGCGATTGCGAAGGCGCGGGCGAAATGTTCAGAGTTACTACTTTGGATCTTGAAAAACTTGCTGAAAGTCAGCCTTGTAAAATCGATTACAAAAAGGACTTTTTCGAAAAGCCCGCAAGCCTTACCGTATCAGGCCAACTAAATGCGGAAACTTACGCCATGGCGTTTGGCGACGTATACACTTTTGGCCCGACGTTCAGAGCCGAAAAATCAAATACTTCGCGTCATGCGGCAGAATTTTGGATGATTGAACCGGAAATGGCTTTTTGTGATCTTGAAAAGGATATGGATACGGCGGAAACTATGGTTAAACATATCATTGCGCACGTTAAAAAAACATGTCCTGCAGAACTTGAATTTTTAAATAAGTTTGTGGATAACGGTCTTATAGAGCGTTTGGATAACGTTCTTGCAAGCGACTTTAAACGTTTGACTTATACCGAAGCCATAGATATTTTATTAAAGAGCGGACAGCAGTTTGAATACCCTGTGTACTGGGGTGTAGATCTTCAGAGCGAACACGAAAGATATATAACCGAAAAAGTATTTAATAAACCCGTGTTTCTTATAGATTATCCCGAAGAAATCAAGGCGTTTTATATGAGAAGAAACGATGACGGAAAAACCGTTGCCGCAATGGATTTGTTGGTTCCGGGAATCGGCGAACTTATCGGCGGCAGTCAGAGAGAAGAACGCCTTGACGTTTTACTGAGTAAGCTTAAAAAGTTCGGCTTAAAGGAAGAAGATTACGATTGGTATGTAAAACTTCGTATGTATGGCGGAACGCGCCATGCGGGATTCGGCCTTGGCTTTGAGCGTATGGTAATGTATTTAACGGGAATTTCAAATATCCGCGACGTAATACCTTTTCCGAGAACGGTATCTAATCTCGAATACTGAGGTAAAAGATATGTATAAAATAGTGGTCGATTGTTTTGGTGGTGACGATTCGCCGAATGTAAATGTAAACGGTGCTGTCGACGCTTTAAACGCAAGTAAAAATATTTCGCTTATTTTAACCGGCGACGCCGAAAAAATCGGTAATATATTAAAAGAGAAAACGTACGATAAAAATCGTGTTGAAATTATCGATGCAAAAGACGTGATTTCTTGCGAAGAACTTCCTACCGAGGCAATTAAAAATAAGCCCGAATCTTCAATGGTAAAAGCCTTTGCCGCTTTAAAAGAAAAAGGTGACGCACTTGTATCTATAGGTAGTACGGGAGCTTTGCTTGTAGGCAGCGTTTTAAAAACAGGAAGAATTAAAGGCGTTTCCCGTCCTGCACTTGCACCTGTTTTGCCGACTTTAAACGGCGGCGGAGTAGTGTTTTTAGATGTCGGAGCAAATGCGGATTGCAAGGAAATAAATCTTCTTCATTTTGCTGTAATGGGTAGCGTGTATGCCAAGAACGTTTTAAAAATCGAAAATCCTAAAGTTGCATTGCTTTCAAACGGATCTGAAGAAGTTAAGGGCAATGAATTGACTAAATCGGTTCATGCGCAACTAAAAACTTGCGGAGCGATAAACTTTATAGGCAACATAGAAGCTCGTGATATTTTATCCGGTATTGCCGACGTAGTCGTAACCGACGGCTTTTCGGGTAATATTGCAATAAAGAGCATGGAGGCTGTTGCAGGTGCTGTGTTTGGAAAACTTAAGGAAGAAATATCCGCAAGTTTCAGCGCGAAAATCGGTGCGCTCTTTATGAAAAAATCTCTCAGAGCGGTAAAAAATACGCTTGACTACAATAAAAAGGGCGGAGCTGTATTTCTCGGGATAGATAAAGTAATAATCAAATCGCATGGTTCGTCTAAAGCGTCGGCTGTAAAAGCTGCGGTTTTGCAGGCAGAAAAGGCATGTGAAAATAACCTTAACGGCGGTATATTCGAAGCTCTTCGGCAAATGAAAAATTCAAGCGAAGGAGCAAACGAATGATCGTTGATCTATCCAAGGCGGAGCAAGCGATCGGGTATAAATTTAAAGATAAAGATCTTTTAGCTACGGCTTTTACTCATTCTTCGTTTTCAAACAAGCACGGCGGGAAAAATAACGAAAGGCTTGAATTTTTAGGAGATTCTGTTTTAGGCTTCGTGATAGCAGATTACCTTTACAGGAAGAACTCATCGTCTGACGAAGGGGATATGACAAAAATGAAGCAAAGTATCGTTTCGTCGTTGCCTTTGGCTGAAGTTTCAAAAAAACTCGGGCTTGAACAATTTTTGTTTTTAGGCGAAGGTTTAAAAAAGGACAACTTACCGAGATCGGTACTTGAAAACTTGTGCGAAAGTGTGATTGCAGCAATTTACCTTGACGGCGGAATGCTGAACGCAAAGAAATTTATAAAAAAGTTCGTACTTGAAAGTGATTTTAAAAAAGCGGAAGAGAACTTTAACTATAAAGGCAAATTGCAAGAATACACGCAAAGCAAGAAAATGGGTACTCCTAAATATGACCTTGTAGCTAAAAACGGTCCTGATCATAACCCGACTTTTACCGTGTCGGTCAGTGTGGGCGGTAAAGCTATAGCCGCCGGCAGCGGAAAGAATAAAACAGAAGCGTCGCAAAGCGCGGCAAAGCGTGCATGGAAAAAAATTACAGGCAGGGAAAATTAAGTGGATTTTCAAAAGATTGAGCTTATAGGTTTTAAAAGTTTTGCCGATAAGCAAGAAATATTATTTAATGACGGCATTACGGCAATCGTAGGACCGAATGGCTGCGGCAAGAGTAACATTGCCGACGCGATAAGGTGGGTTTTGGGCGAACAATCGGCTAAAACTTTGCGTGGCTCTTCGATGCAGGACGTAATTTTTAACGGAACACAGGACAGAAAATCTCTTTCTTACTGCGAAGTTTCGTTATACTTTGACAATACGAATAAAATTTTCCCGAGTCTTGATTACACGGAAGTTTGCATGTCGCGTAAGCTTTTCAGAAGCGGTGAAAGCGAATATTATCTGAACAAGAAACCCTGCCGCATGAAGGATATTGTTGAGCTTTTGCACGAATGCGGCGTAAGTAAAGGCGGTTACTCTATTATCGGACAAGGTAAAATTGCGGAAATAATGAACTCTAAGCCGGAAGACAGAAGAGTTATTTTTGAAGAAGCGGTAGGTATCGCTTCTTCAAAAGCTAAAAAAATCGAAAACGAAAGAAAACTTGAAAAAACAAGAGAAAACATTATTCGTATAATAGACCTTTCAAGCGAGCTTGAAAAAGATCTCGGACCTATGGAGCAGAAAGCGGAAAAAACGCGCGAGTATCTGCAACTTATGGCCGAATTTCGTTATCATGAAATTAATAACTATTTATATAAAGCTGAAAACTCGCACGTTGTTAAAGAAAAAATCAACGTGCGCATAAGAGGTTTTGAGGAAGAACAGGCCAATCGTCAGAATGATTTTTTAAAAACGCAGAATTTATACGACCGTCATCGCACGGAAATGGCGGAAACCGATATAAAAATAAACGAACTTTCCGAAAAGATATTACAACTCAGCGTCGGCATGGAAAAGCAATCCGGTATAACCACGCTGTTTAATGAAAGAATAGTAAACGCTAAGGCTCATAATTCTGAACTTGAAAGGGATTGCCGTGAAAAAACTGAAAAAATAACGCTTTTGGATAAGGCGATCAAAGCAAAGCGCGAAACTATAGATAAATTAAAAAATACAAGTTATAAAAACGATAATCGTGTTGCCGAAATAACAGGCGAACTTCAAAGCATTTTAAACAGATTAAGCGAAGGTGAAACGCTTGCTCAAAGCGCACAAAATAAGGTAATTCAATCGGTTGAATCTCTTGCCGATATAAAGATGAATATAGGTGCGCTTTCGGGTGAAAAGACCGTTATTTCGTCGCAGCAAAAAGAAGTTGTCGAAAGAATGACTGCTCTCAGTTTAAAACGCGATAATTTATTAAACGAAAAACAGATTTGCACTTTATCATCTGAAAAGACTGTTAAAGATATTGCAAAACTCAAAAACGATATAGACGATGAAGAAAAAGCGATAAAATCCACAAACGATTTTATCTCTGAAATTACTACTAAAATTTTGCATCTTAACACTGAAATTGCGTCGCTGTCTGCTAAAAAGAACGTTTATAAAGGACTTATCGATTCGTTCAGCGGATATCCGGATTCAATTCGATCGTTAATGCTTGCGGCGAAATCGGATCAGTACATAGGCTCAAGAATCAAAGGCTTGGTTGCTTCGGTTATAAAGACCGATTCAAAATACGAAGTGGCTGTTTCAACGGTTCTCGGCGGTTCGGTAAATAATATTATTACTGCCACGCCTGACGACGCGCAGGAACTTATTCAGTATTTAAAACGCAGTGGCGGCGGGCGTGTAACGTTTTTACCTGTCAGCTCCATTAAACCGCGCTTTGATAGTTCTGACGCTATGAATGCCTTAAAGGAAAAAGGTGCGTTAGGTCTTGCGACGTCGGTCGTCAGATACGACAATTATTTTGATAACGTTATAAGATTTTTGCTTGGCAATACGCTTATTTGCGACGATATACAAAATGCGGTAGTTATTGCTAAGAAATACAGATTTTCTTTTAAAATTGTTACTTTGGACGGCGACGTTGTAAATCCGTCGGGTTCAATGACCGGCGGCTCGAAACGTCCGGAAAGCTCAAATCTTTTATCTACCGAACGTATTCTGGATCAGATTGAAAAGGAGCTTGAAGTAAAAAATAAAGAATTAAGCGGTTATAACCGTAACAAAGAACAATCGGTTGAACAAGTCAACGAAATGGTTGACGACTTAAATGCCAAAGAAACCGAACTTAACGAAAAGAAACAGTTGATAGCTTCTTTAAAAGAAAAACTTATTGCGTTAGAACAATCGATTGAAGAAGTAGAGCGTGACATAGCTCAAAACGACGTATCGGTTAAAAATCTTGCAGAAAGACTTAATGAAATAAGCAGAGCGTATTCAGATATCGAAATCGATAACGAAAAATTAAGTGCGGCGCGTCAGAACGCTTCGTCAGACGCGTTAAAACATCAATCGCTTTATGAAGAATTAAGAAAGAAACGTGACGATCTTATAAACGAAAATACCGAACTTCAGACCGCTCTTGCTAAAATAAAAACCGAAATTACGAGTGCAGAAGAAGAAATTGCGCGTATGACCGAAGATCGTAACGATTCTCAGCGCATCATAGAGCAGAACGCACAAAAAATTATTGAAAACAATGAAAGCATAGAGCATAACAAGCGTGAAATCGAAAAAATTGCGCTTAGCAGCGAAGAGCAAAGCGGTCTTAACGATTGCAGAGCCGAACTTGAAAAAACAAAGCAACATAAAACTAAGCTTAACGAGCTTATTCAGCAGGAAGATTTAAGAAAGCAAGCTCTTACTTCCGAAATATCTCATATAGCTACTAAAATTTCAGATGAAAAAGTTGAACTTTCAAAGGTTGACACGGAACTCGATTATTTGCAAAGACATATTCAGGAGGAATATAATCTTACCTACGAAACCTGCATCAACGAAAAAGATCCTGAGTACAACATGGCTTTTTCAACGCAGGAAATGAACCGAATTAAACGTCGTGTTGCAACGCTCGGACCGATTAACCCGACAGCTGTTGAAGAGTTTAACGCATTAAAAGAAAGATACGAAGAGTACAATACTCAACGTAACGACCTTGAAGCTGCCGAAGCCGATCTCAACAGTATAATTAAGGGAATAACCGACGAAATGCTGAAAACGTTTAACGAAGGTTTTGAGCAAATCCGCGGTAACTTTAAAAAGATATTCAAAGAGTTGTTTGGCGGCGGAAGCGCAGACCTTGTTCTTGACTATACCGACGTAACCGATCCTTTGGATGCAGGTGTTGAAATAGTGGCAGAACCGCCGGGAAAGAAACTTACGAAGATCTCTCTTTTATCCGGTGGCGAACAGGCTTTAACGGCTACCGCGATACTGTTTGCAATTTTGAGAATGCGCCCGATGCCTTTCTGCGTGCTTGACGAAATAGAAGCGCCTTTGGACGACGCTAACGTAGAAAGAGTTGCTGAATATCTTGAAAAGTTTTCTTCCGAAACGCAGTTCGTAGTTATAACACACAAAAAGGTAACTATGGAACATGCTAACACGCTGTTCGGCGTAACAATGCAAGAAAAGGGTGTTTCTAAAATAATTTCTGTTAAGCTCAACGAAATTGCAAATAACGGAGATATTGCAGACTGATTGCACACACCGTTATATTAAATTTATTTTGGAATAATTCATATGGGATTTTTTAAAAAAATATTCGGCGCGTTAAAAAAGACTAAGGACGCGTTATCAAAAAAAATAACCGCTCTTTTTACAGGCGACAAGATAGGTGAGCAGTTCTATGAAGACTTAACGGACGTTTTGATTTCGTCTGACGTTTCGTATTCGTGTGCTGAGGAAATTGTTGAAGAACTTCGCGACAGAATGATCGAAGAAAAAACTAAAGATCAGGAATACGTTATAGAAACACTTAAAGAAGTTCTTGCCGATAAGCTTGATAATGCCGGTGAAGTTGAAATCGAATATCCTGCCGTTATTATGCTTATAGGGGTAAACGGCGTTGGAAAAACAACGACCATAGGCAAGCTTGCAAATTATTTTAAAAGTCACGGCAAATCGGTAATTCTTGCCGCGGGTGATACGTTCAGAGCCGCTGCTTCAGAACAATTAAGCGTTTGGGCTGAGCGTGCCAACGTGAGAATAATTTCTCACGGAGAAGGCAGTGATCCTTCTGCAGTTGTATATGATGCCGTTACATCGATGAAAGCAAAACGAAACGATGTTTTGATTATAGACACCGCAGGCAGACTTCACGTTAAAGCAAACTTAATGGAAGAGCTAAAAAAAATAAATCGCGTTGCGGCGCGGGAATATCCGGAAGCACATTTTTATAAATTTATTGTTTTAGACGGTTCTACCGGTCAGAATGCGATATCGCAAGTTGCGGCGTTTGACGAAGCCGTAGGAATTGACGGAATTGTTTTAACTAAACTTGACGGAACGGCAAAGGGTGGATTTGTTATCTCTCTTTGCGACGAGAACGAAATTCCTGTTGTATTTGTTGGTACTGGCGAAGGACTTGACGATATCGAAGCTTTCGACAGCAGAGCATTTGTAGACGGTTTATTGTAATATATGGAAACGGTAATAATTTATCTTGCTCGTTTTTTAGTGCTTTTGTTTATTTTGCCTGCACACGAATTTGCGCATGCATATGCTGCACATAAAAACGGTGATGATACCGCAAAATTGTACGGAAGATACACTCTTAATCCGTTTAAGCATTTTGATGCGCTTGGAATAATCTGCTTTTTAATAGTCGGATTCGGCTGGGCAAAACCTGTCCCCGTTAATCCTTATAATTATAAAGACTATAAAAAAGGTTGTTTTTGGGTTTCCGTTGCAGGAATACTTACAAATTATGCGCTTGCGTTTTTGTTCTATCCGTTGCTGCTCCTCGCTAATTATTATATATATCCTTATTTATATAATAGCGGACTGGACTTACTCGGAAAATTTATTTTTTATCTGTTTTTATACGGATTTATTCTTGATTTATCTTTTTTCTCGTTCAATCTGATTCCTGTATACCCGCTTGACGGGTATAGGCTTTTAGATACTTTTGTAAAAAAGAAAGATAAACTTTCCGTATATAAAAAGTACGGATATTACGTTCTTTTGGGGCTTATATTACTTAGTTCTGTGGCAAACAGAATTCCGGAACTTAAATTTTTAAACGTATTCGGTTATTTTATGGAGTTTGCCGTTAAAATCGTTGGCTATCCTATAAGTTGGTTATGGGATACGATTTTCGGAACTACTTTGCGATTTGATTTATGGAAGATTATAGCGTAAAAAATTTCGAATCGATATTCGATTACAATACCAAGGCGGGTGACTTTAACGGACCGCTCGACTTGCTTTTATATCTTGTAAGGCAGGCTCGGATTGAGATAAAAGACATATTTGTTTCGGAAGTTACCGAGCAATTCATGCAATATCTTGAATTCAAAACCGATTTGCCTATAGAAACGCGCGGTGAGTATTTAGGCGTTGCCGCAACTTTGTTATACGAAAAATCAAAGGCTTTGCTTCCTAAGATTGAAGATGTTTTGCCTGAACCCGAAGAAGACCCCGGACAGGTGCTTATAAGACGACTTGAAGAATTAAAGCTCTTCCAGGAAATGAGCGTCAAACTTAAAGAAATAGAAAACGTAAACAGGTTTTATAAAGCGCCTGAACCTTCTGCCGGCGAATACAGAACGGTTTTCAATTCGTTCAGCGTTGATAAACTTGTAAAAGCATTTTCGGACTTATTGTCAAGGGTTGAACTTGATCGCGAAATTTATGCTAAAAAGGAAATCCCGAAAGAAGTCTTTACCGTAAAAGATAAAATGACCGAAATTTCGGCAAAGCTTTTGGATATTAAAGAATGTTCGTTTTACGAATTATTCAGATACGGAGCGTCTAAACCTGAAATTATAACTACTTTTCAGGCAATGCTTGAACTGTTAAAACGACAATTTATTAAAGTCGAACAAGAAGGCGTTTTTGAAGAAATTACCGTAATGCTTAATGAAAACAGAGGAGGAGACGCCATTGGCGAGTATGGAGACCTTAGCGAGTATAATTGAATCTATAGTTTTTGTATCCGGAGAGGCTATTGCCGTTAAAGATATTGCGGAAAAACTTGACGTAACCGATAAGCAAGTTCTGGACGCGGCAAAAAAACTTCAGGCTAAATACGATGAAAACAGCGGAATAAATTTGCTTGTTTTTAATAAAAAATTGCAGTTTTCTTCCAACCCGAAAAATGCTGATGACGTTGCCGCAGTATTAAATCCTATAAGAGAACGCGCGCTTTCAAAAACGCTTTTGGAATCCGCCGCAATTATTGCTTACAAACAACCGGTAACCCGTCTTGATTTGGAAGAAATAAGAGGTGTTGACAGCGAATATGCTATACAAACACTTTTAAAACTCGGTATAATAGAAGTTGTTGGCAGAAAAGACGCGATAGGCAGACCTGTTTTGTTTGGCACAACCGATGAATTTTTAAAAAGATTCCAGATTTCTTCTTTAGACGAGCTGCCTGATTACGACAGTCTTTTAAGTGCTATTAAAATCGATAAAAAAGATAGTTATCTGTTTACCAAAGATACATACGACGAAAGCAAAGATCCCGAACTTATGGGAGCGGCTGACGATAATAAAGCTCCGGGTAATAATCAAACTGCGATTGATGAAGCATTGAATAGCGCGTCGCATAATAACGGCGGAGAAGAAATTGCCGCGACTTTGGCAAATGATTTAAAAGATGCCGATCCTGACGAAAAAGCAGCGGACGAAGACTTTGATCTTGACGATCTTGATGAAGAAATTCCTGACTTTTTAGTCGGCGAAGATATTGAAAAGGTCGAATAAATATAGTATTATGAAAAATTAGAAAAACGGTACTTAATCAGAAGTATCGTTTTTTTGTATATTTTTTTGATTTTTACAAAAAATAGCGGTATGCAAAAGCTTTGGCTGTTTTTTATCGGCAATTTTATAGTGTTTTTTCCGATTTTTATAAACGCAGAGTCAATTATCGATTATAATTTAAAAAAAATATACTTTTCCGTAAAATTTTTAAAGCTTTCCGTAATAGGCGGTTATATAACATTCAACGGTTTAAAGGTGTATTTTCATATTTCGGATAAAAAGGCTTTTTTGTTTGATGCCGGGGATTTTATGAAAAAAAGAAAGAAGTTTTTTAAACCTGAAGGCATTATTGTTAATAGTATAAAAACAACCTCCTTTTTTCCTGTAAACGAAATACCGGTTGTTTTGCCTGAAGCGTTGTTCGTGTTAAACGGGGTAGTTTGTCCGATAATTAAACAGAAAAAACCATACATCGATATAAAAAACGATATAGTATTTACGGCACAAAAAGACATGTATTCAGTTATAAGTTTTTGTTTTGTAATAAATTTGGTTACTTTAAATTTAATGCTTGTAAATTCAATTTTTAAAAAGGCGGTGAAATATGTCAAAGGAAAAAAATAATGTTGAAAACGTAATTGAAAGTGCAATGAGAAATCTTGACTTGTCGGTTGAAAAGCAAAAAACAGTCGGAGAAGTAATTGTGAATGAACGAGGTCAAAGGGTTATTCCGGTTTTTAATATGACGGTAGGTGTTATGTGCGGCGGGGGAGAATACGGGAGTTTGAAAATTTCAAAAGACTTGGGTGAACGCTTTGCCGGAGGTAATGTTACCTTGTGTAATATGAAACCCGACTGTTTTATAATCGATAACGGTAAGGGGTTTTCGGTTGTGAATCATAACGACGCTTTAGACGGAATTTTAAAACTTATTTCAAAAATAACCGAAAAATTCTAATATGAAAAAACTTTTAAAACTGTTTATAATAACTTTAATTTTAGTTGTTTTTATGTCTGACGGAATTGTAAATGTGTCTGCAAACAACCCTCAGAGCGAGATAGTAATTGATGTGGCGAGCGGCAGAATTTTGCACGCAAAAAACGAAAATGAAAAAATGCCGATAGCAAGTCTTACTAAAATTTTAACGTGTATAACCGCAATAAAAAATTGCGAATCAGAAAAAGAAATTTTAATAAAAAAAGAATGGACGAATATTGAAGGTTCCAGCATATATTTAAAGGAAGGAGAAATTTATTCTCTTAAAGAGCTTTTATATGGTCTTATGCTTCGGTCAGGTAACGACTGCGCCGTTTCAATCGCTTCTGCATACGAAAAAGGCTATGACGAGTTTATAAAACTAATGAATTTAACTGCTTATTCTTATGGAGCAGAAAACAGCAGTTTTGTAAACCCGCACGGACTTGATAATGCAGCTCATTATTCTACGGCTTACGATCTTGCCCTTATCACCAAGGCTGCGCTGTCAGATGATTTTTTCAGTGAAATTGTTTCAAGTAAATCTGCAACTATCGGCAGAGATGATTACAGGCGCACTATTTATAATAAAAATAAAATTCTTAAAAATTATGAATATGCTACGGGTGTTAAAACCGGCTATACTAAAAAAGCGGGTAGATGTCTTGTAACTTCTTCGGATAAAAACGATTTTAAACTTGTTTCGGTTGTTTTGAATTGCGGACCTATGTATGAACGATCGGAGGAGCTTTTAGAAACCGCATATTCCGAATATAATAACGTTTTGCTTTGTTCTAAAAATGAATCTTGCGCAACGTATGAAGATTTAAAGGGGCGCAAAATTCCTTGTTATGTTTCCGAAGATGTATATTATCCGCTTAAAGAAAACGAAATGTTTTTGATTGAAAAAAGAGTAATGTTTAATAAACAACAATCTTCGCCGATTAATTTTGGGTGCGAAATGGGAGCAATTAAATTTTTTTTGAAAAAACAGTTGCTTTTTGAAAGAAAAATATATAATATTATAGAGTAATTATTCGGTGGCTTACAAAAGACTTGCTTTTCCGAAAAAATGTATTTACGCTATATAGGTTGTTTTATGAGAATTAATAAGTATCTTGAAAGTTGCGGAGTCGGAAGCAGACGTTTTTGCGACTCGCTCGTATCGGATGGCAAAGTTTTAGTAAACGGCAGAGTCGGTAAAATCGGACAGGATGTTTCCGAAAAAGATTCGGTATCCTTAGACGGAAAAAAGCTTACGCCGGTGCAAAAGGAATTATATTTTATAATGAATAAGCCTAAGGGGTATATTTGTTCTGTTAAAGACGAAAAAGGCAGAAAAACCGTTATGGAATTGCTTCCTAAAACTTCGTCGCGTGTTGTACCGGTAGGCAGGCTTGACTATGACAGCGAAGGTCTTTTGCTTTTTACAAACGACGGAGATCTTATAAACAGACTTACACATCCAAGGCATGAGATTTCCAAAACCTACCTTGTAAAAATCGAAGGTGATATTCAGGAATCTGCTTTGGCAAAACTGCGCGCGGGAGTTGAACTTGACGGCAGACTTACTAATAAAAGCAACGTAAAAGTTATTGATTCCGATGATAAATTCACGAAATTATCCATAACCATTACCGAAGGCAGAAACAGACAGGTAAGGCGTATGTTTGAGTCGGTAGGTAAAGAAGTTGTCTTTTTAAAACGCATAAAAATCGGAGATCTTACGCTCTCAGGGGTTGACAGAGGCAAGTGCAGACCTCTTTCCCGTGCGGAAATCGATTATTTAAAAAATTTGTAATTTACTTTTGTTTATCGTTATTTTCATTTTTTTGCAATGTTTTACATACAGAGGATAACGATGAAAAGAAAAATAAATCCCATTATATTAGCATTGATATCTGCTTTCGTAATATTATCGACGGCATTTGCGCTAAGATATTTTTATTTCGGCACCGTAAAAATGACTTCTTTTATTTATATGGAAATCGAAAATAATATTTTACAAAAACGAATATAATATTTTACTGAATGTTTTAATATTTTTTTTCGGAGAAAAAATATGAAAGACGATACGTCTGTCAGCTCGCAAAGCTATTCTGTGCGGCTTAAAAAAATAAAAACTAAATATCAAAAGGAATTAGGCGATATTTTTGAAAATATCAACAGGGATGTTGCCGCAAAGTTTTCGGCAGTACTCGGAGAAGAGTACCTTAATCTAATATCCGAGCAAAAAAAACTCAGCGATGATTATAAAGTTTTAATCACCGAAGCGTTTGAATGTGCAACGCCTGATTACGGACAGGATTATATTACCGCTATTTCGGAATGTGCCGACGACGGCAGCGGCGACGAACATGACAGAACAGAAAAAGTCAGTTTGTTGCTTGATAATTTTCTTGCCGTAATAAAACCTGATTATCCCGTTCTGGTAGATGAAATTTTTGTCGTTCAGAAAAAAATGAAGGCTGTTGAAGACAGAATGACCGAAATGGTGAAAGAAAATTTTTCCGGGCTATCCGAAATTAAAAGCGAAATTTTAATGAAGTACGCTTTTGCTTTACAAAAAAAGTTAAAAGAATTTCGGGTTGAAATGGATTTATTAAAAAACGAATTTAAAAATTCTGCTTCGGATGAAAAATCGGACGATTCAAACGATTATGAAATTGCAGATGATTTTTTTATTCCGTTTAAGAATGCTAAAGGAACTTTAAACTAATTTATATCTGAATTTAAAAGACGATTTTGCCATAAAAAGCAAAACCGTCTTTTAAATTTTATTATATTCAATTATTCTTTTTCGGTTTTATATAAACTCAGATATACTTTTTCGCATACTTTGTTTACCGTAAACTCAAACTTTTTAAACAGATCTTCGGCTTTGCCGGAAGTTCCGAAAGAGTCCATTGCAAGAATTTCGCCATAATCGCCCGCATATTTATACCAGCACATAGATGAGCCTGCTTCCACGCATACTCTCGCTTTTACGTCTTTAGGGATTATAGTATTTCTGAATGCGCTGTCTTGTTGATCGAATATATCCATGCAGGGGACTGATACGACTCTTGTGGAAATTTCCCGCTCTTCTTTTAAAAACTTCTGAGCTTTCATGCAAAGTTCTACTTCCGATCCGGACGCTATTAAAATGCAATCCGGGCGGCCTTCGCAGTCGGAAAGGATATAAGCTCCGTCCATTGCGTCTTTATTACTGTTTTCATATTGCGGTAAATTCTGGCGCGAAAGTACTAAAACCGTGGGATTAAAAGATCTGAGTGCGCAAAGGTATCCGAATACGGTTTCTTTGCCGTCGGCAGGGCGGATTACATTAAGGTTAGGAATAGCTCTTAATCCTGCGAGTTGTTCAATAGGCTGATGCGTCGGTCCGTCTTCGCCTACACCTATACTATCGTGCGTTGTGATATAAAGCACGCGAAGATTCATAAGGGCAGACATCCTCATTGCATTTTTCATATAATCCGTAAATACGAAAAAGGTTGAGCAATAGGGGATAAGTCCGCCATGTGCGGCAATGCCGTTGCAAATCGCCGCCATAGCGTGTTCGCGTATTCCAAAGTGTATATTTGAGCCTTCCGGGTGTTCGGCAGAAAAATACTCACGGTTATTCATAACGGTTTTATTCGAAGGTCCTAAGTCGGCACTTCCGCCAAACAAATTAGGAATAAGATCTGCAAGCTTGTTTAAAACCGTACTGCTCGTATTTCTTGTAGAATCGGGACCGCTGAATTCTGTAAGATATTTTAAAGATTTTTGTAAATCTATTTCTCCGCTCATCCAGAACTTGTATTCTTTTGCAAGCTCGGGATATTCGGCTTCGTATCTTGAAAATAATTCTTTCCATCTTCTTTCGAGCAGAGAACCTCTTCTCGGATATTTTTTAAGATACGCAGCAAGCTCTGTCGGTACTGTAAAGGGGTTTTCTTTCCATTTTAGTGTTTTTTTCAATTCCTGAAGATTTTTTTCTCCAAGCGGTGAACCGTGAACTTTTGCATTTCCCGCAAGCGGCGAACCGTATCCTATAACCGTGTTGCAAATTATTATCGTCGGCTTTTCGTCCTGAGAAACAGCTCTTTGCAGCGCACTTTTTATCTCTTTTAAATTATTGCCGTCTTTAACGTTGTAAACGTTCCAACCCTGAGCTTTAAAACGAGCTCCTACGTTTTCGGTGAAAGCAAGATCCGTACTGCCTTCTATCGTAATTTTGTTTCTGTCGTATAAAACAACGAGTTTTGAAAGTTTTAAAGTTCCTGCAAGCGACGCCGCTTCATATGAAATTCCTTCCTGTAAACATCCGTCGCCGCAAAGTGCGTACGTGCGGTGGTTTACTATTTCGTACCCGGGGCGATTAAATACTGCGGCAAGGTGCTTTTCGGCCATTGCAAGGCCTACTGCATTTGCAATTCCCTGACCGAGCGGACCTGTACTTATTTCAACGCCGGGCGTTATGCCTCTTTCGGGATGTCCCGGCGTTTTGCTGTTTGTCTGACGGAACTTTTTAAGATCTTCCATCGATACGTCGTATCCGAAAAGGTGAAGAAGGGAATAATACAGAGCTGAACCGTGCCCCGCCGACATTACGAAGCGATCTCTGTTTTCAAAAGAGGGGTTTTTGGGATTGTATTTTAAAAAATCGGAAAATAACGTAAATGCCATCGGCGCGGCACCTAAGGGGAGCCCGGGATGGCCGGAGTTTGCCTTTTCGATTGCTTCAACCGAAAGAACTCTTAAAGTGTTAATACCGAGTTGCCTGTAATCGCTCATTGTCTTTCTCCATATAGACTTTATTTTGCTTATATAAATATATCATACCTTAGGTGATTTTGCAACTCAAAAAGCATAATATATCGTATTTCAACCGTTGTTTTAAGCCTTACGATAACGATAAACGCTTGTAAATGCTTTACATTTAAGATATTTTCATATATAATATTAATTATACTAATAAATAAAATCTTCAAGAGGAAGAATTATGGCAGATAAGAGTAACGAAAAACAATTTGTAAAAGCAATAGCCGATATCCGCGAAGATTTCCCCAAGTGGTATACGGACGTGGTTTTAAAAACCGAACTCGTCGATTACGGTCCCGTAAAAGGCACGATGGTAATTCGTCCTTACGGCTATGCTATTTGGGAAAATATTCAAAGAGAACTTGATAAAAGATTTAAGGCTTGCGGTGTAGAAAACGCATATTTCCCTATGCTTATTCCTGAAAGCTATCTTAAAAAAGAGGCTGAACATGTTGAAGGGTTTGCGCCTGAAGTGGCTGTTGTAACTTATGCCGGAGGGCAAGAGTTGCAAGAAAAGCTTATAGTAAGACCTACAAGTGAAACGATTATTTGTAATATGTATGCAAAATGGATGCAAAGCTATCGTGATCTGCCGATAATGATGAACCAGTGGTGCAACGTAGTAAGATGGGAAAAAACTACAAGACCGTTTTTGCGTACCAGCGAATTTTTGTGGCAAGAAGGTCATACCGTACACGAAACCGAAGAAGAAGCGCGCGAGATGACTCAAAAAATGCTTGAAGTCTATAAGGAATTTGCGGAAAATTGTCTTGCGATTCCTGTAATTTGCGGTCGTAAAACCGAAAAAGAGAAGTTCGCAGGCGCAGTAGAAACTTATGGTATGGAAGCGATGATGCTTGACGGAAAGAGCTTGCAGGCGGGAACTTCGCATTACCTTGGTCAGAATTTCGCAAAATCTTTCGATATGAAATTCCTTTCGAGAGAAGGCGTTTTAAAATACGGATATTCAACGTCCTGGGGTGTTTCGACCAGACTTATAGGTGCGACTATTATGGCTCACGGAGACGAAAGAGGTCTTATTCTTCCTCCTGTTGTGGCTCCCGTTCAAGTTATAATAGTACCTGTTGCGGCTCATAAGGAAGGCGTAACCGAAAAAGCCCGTGAAATATGCGAACAACTTAAAAAGCTCGGCGTAAGAGTTAAAGTTGATGAACGCGACATGAGTCCCGGCTGGAAGTTTAACGAATGGGAAATGAAGGGTGTTCCTTTGAGAATGGAAATCGGACCCAGAGATATCGAAAACGAACAATGCGTAATAGTACGCCGCGATAATCATGAAAAACAATTTTTATCGCTTAGTAGCGTATGCGGTATTCCCGAGTTGTTAGCTTCTATTCAAAAGGAAATGCTTGAAACTTCGCGTGTAAATCGTGACGCAAGAATAAAAGTAAGCGACAGTCTTGACGGAATCAAGCAAGGCTGCGATGAAGGTAATTTTGTAAAAGTATGTTGGTGCGGTGAACGCGAGTGCGAAGACAAGGTTAAGGAATATGCACAGGCTACGTCCCGCGTTATGACGGATGAACCTTGCGAACACGAAAAATGTGCTATTTGCGGTAAGCCTGCAAAGAAAAAGGTTTATTTTGCAAGAGCTTATTGATATCTTAATACAACGGAGCAATTATGAATATTCAATATTTACTTTATTTTTGCGTTGTTCTTAACGAAGTTTTTACAAACGGTTTTTCGGCGGGAGCAGCCTATGTTTTGCCTCTCGTCGGGTTGTTTGCGGTTGCGCTTATATATATTGCGCTTTATGTGTTTAAAGCTATAGCAACTTGCACTATGGCAAAAAAACGCGGTATAAAATGGTGGTGGGTAGGAATGCTGCCTTACGTTAATTTTATATTGCTCGGTAAACTTTGCGGCCCCGTAAAAATCATGCGTATAGAATTTAAAAATATCGGCATTTTGGTTATGGTATCTATGCTTGTGACCGATCTAATATCCGCTATAAGCAATGTTTACCTGCTTGTAAATATTTATGAACTTCTTATGAAATATCAGCCGATTACTTCGGACGTTGCGGAACAGATTCAGAAAGAAATTCTTCAGCTTTATTCCAACAACATTATTTATGTTTTGTCTGAAGTAAGTTATGTAATTCGTCTTGTTTATATCGTTTCGTATTTTGGGCTTTGCTATGCTATTTTCGGAAAGTATGCACCGAATAGAAGAATGGTATTTTCGGTTTTAAGTCTTATTCAACCGTTATTTCCTATATTCTTGTTCGTTGTCAGAAACAACAAAGTGTATGCCGGTTACGACGAATATTTAAAACAAAAAATGGCTGAAAAATACGGGCAGAGTTACGATCCGTTTTCAAATCCTTATGAAACTGCAAATAATCCGTTTTTTAATAACGACGAAAACAATAAGGAAGATAATTCTGCAAACGAGAATCCTTTTGACGAGTTTTAAGGAGTAATTATAATTTATGGAAAGCATTGCGGCTATTTCCACCGCGCCCGGAACTGGCGGCGTTGCGATTATTCGCATAAGCGGTGACGATAGCTTACTTATTGCAAAAAAAATGTTTTATCCGATCGGAAAAACTCAGGTTGAAAATTTTGAACCATACAAAATGTATGTCGGAGAAATCAAAGCCGAGAATTTTTCCGATAACGGAATGTGCGTTTATTTTAAAGCTCCAAAAAGCTTTACCGGCGAGGACGTAGTTGAATTTCATTGTCACGGCGGTATTGTTATCTCACACGGAATTTTAGATAGAATTTTTGCGCTCGGGGCAAGACCTGCGACAAACGGAGAGTTTACAAAACGGGCATTTTTAAACGGTAAATTATCGCTTTCGTCTTGCGAAGGTCTTATTGACATGATAAACAGCGAAAGCGTAGCTCAAATTAAATCGGGCTTTTATCTTTTTAAAGAAAAATTAAAAGAAAAAATTGTTTCGATTCAATCTGAGCTTACCGTAATTCTTGCCGGAATTGATGCGAATATCGATTATCCCGAAGAAGGACTTATAGATGACGACGGGGAACAGATAAAAGAAAAACTTATAGAATTAAAAAATCTTTTAAAGCCGTTGCTTGACTCTTATTCGCAAGGAAAAGTTATTACAAACGGAGTTAAAGTTGCCCTTTCAGGTAAGACAAACACGGGTAAGAGTTCGCTGCTGAATATGCTAACGGGCGAGCAGCGTGCCATCGTTACAAATGTAGCGGGTACAACGCGTGACGTGGTCGAAGGGAGTGTTTTTATACGCGGAATTAAGTTTACGCTGTTTGATACCGCAGGAATAAGAGAAACAGACGATCCTGTAGAAAAAATCGGCATAAAGCGTTCAAACGATTTGATTGACAGTGCCGACGTTGTAATTTTCGTAAAAGATTCAACCGAGTCTTTTAAAGATTTGCAGGCTTTTGAACAAAAGCTTTCGGAAAAGAAAGTTATATACGTAAGGAATAAATGCGATTTAATTGATAACAAATCTAAATATAATGCCGAAAATAGTGACGAACAAAAAGATAATGAGATTTTTGTTTCTTGTCTTACCGGTGAAGGCAAAGACGAATTATTAAACGCTTTATTTAATGCGGGCGCCGGAGGAGTGAAAACGGACGGCGAATATGTTACTCAAAAAAGGCATTATTTTGCTCTTAGCGACGCTTATGCCGCTTTACAAACTGCAATAGACAGAATATCGGACACTCCGCTTGATCTCGTTGCGTGCGATATTAAAGAGTGTTGGTCAAAATTAGGTGAAATTACGGGGACTACAGCGTCCGAAGATATTATAAATGAGATTTTTTCACGCTTTTGCGTGGGAAAATAGACGGAGGATTTAATGGTTGATCTCGATCTTTACAGAGTTTTTTATACTGTAGCAAAATGCGGCAGTTTAACAAAAGCCGCAAACGAGCTTTTTATTTCTCAGCCGGCAGTGTCGCAGGCTATAAAACAACTTGAAAATCAGCTTGGCGGCAAGCTTTTTAACCGTGTATCACGAGGAATGGAACTTACTGATTCCGGCGGAAAACAGATGTTTGAAATAGTAAGCGAAATTATAGAAAAACTCGATAAAGCCGAAAAAAACTTTTCCGTACTAAAAAACAACGCAAGCGGAATAATTCGTATTTCCGCTTCTGACAACGTGATAATTCATTCTTTGATGAAGTATATAATTGAATATCACGATATGTATCCGAACGTTGTAATGAATTTTATCGATTCTTCGACACGACAGTCGCTGGAACTTATAAAAACTAATAAAGCAGACGTTGCCTTTGTAAATCTGCCTATAGAAGATTCAGGGGTTACATTTACAGGGCAGACCGGCAAAATGCATGACGTATTTGCTGCAAATTCTAAGTTTTCGAATTTATTCGGAAAACAAATTGATTTAACTACCTTGTGCAATTATCCCATTCTGCTTTTAGATCCGAGTACGATGTCCAGGCAAGAAATTGATAAATTTACTCACGATATAAATATAAAGTTAGTGCCTGAATTTGAAGTTGCTTCTGTAGAACTTATGATTTCTCTTGCCAAAAACGGACTTGGAATTGCATGTATCCCACGCGAATATATTTTGGCTGAGCTTGAATCGGGCGAGCTTACAGAACTTGACGTAACACCTCAATTACCTGTTCGTGCTACGGGGGTAATTGTTAATAAAAATCGCAATTATTCCTTTGCTGTTGCCGAATTTTTAAAATTACTCAATAAATACGAAAAGAGCGAATGAACTTAAATATCGACGATTATGGCGGAAACTTGATTATAGAAAGGTTAGCCGAAAATGGGTTTGAAGCTTATTTTGTGGGCGGTTGTGTAAGGGATACCATACTTGGTCGTCCTGTTTACGATTACGATATTACAACTAATGCAAAGCCCGACGAAGTTTTAAAATTATTCGGTGGTTTTAAAACTTTCTGCAATGGAATAAAACACGGTACGGTTTCGGTAGTTATAAATTCAAAGCCATATGAAATTACTACGTTCAGAAAAGAAGGGAAGTATTCCGACAATCGTCATCCCGACAGAGTGTTCTTTTGCAAGAATATAAATGACGATTTAAGCCGGCGTGATTTTACTTGTAATGCAATGGCGTTTTCGAAAAAACAAGGTTTAATCGATAATTTTGGCGGTTTTTACGACACACGTAATTCTGTTTTGCGTGCGGTGGGTGTTCCGGTAACTCGTTTTAAAGAGGACGCTTTAAGAATTCTTCGCGCGCTTCGTTTTTGCTCGGATTTGTCTTTTTCGATTGAGACTAAAACTGCTTCCGCAATTTTTTCTCTTAAAGGTCTTTTGAATAACGTTTCAAAGGAAAGAATTTATTCGGAACTTAAAAAAATCTTTACGGGTGAAAACGCGAAAAACGTTTTACTTGATTATGCCGAGGTAATAAAAAGCCTTTTGCCTCCGTCGTCATGCTTTGGTAAATCTGTTTATGAAAATGCGGTTTTATGCTGTACGAGCGTAAAAGAAAATTTTTTGGTTCGCTTTTGTATTTTTTGTTATGTTTTTTATGGCGGAAATATTGTTTTGGCTCTTTCGGCGCTAGATCAATTTAAGACGGATAACAAAATTAAAAAAATATTTTCCGTTTTTTTTAAAAACGCAAATTTAACTGAAAATTTTAATCGTGTAACTGCAAAAATACTTTTAAAAGAAATTTATCCGACGTCTTATTCTGATTTTTTTGATTTTTTAAACGGAATATCTTTTTTAGTTTCAGATGATAATAAAAAAGTATTTTTGTTAAAAGAACTTTGCGATAATATAATTGCAAAAAACGAGTGCTATTCTTTAAAGCAACTTGCCGTAAACGGAAACGATTTAAAAACGCTGGGTATAAGCGGAAAGGTAGCAGGCGAGTTTTTAAATAAACTGTATTTTTTGGTTATAAGCGAAAAGATAGAAAACAATAAAACAGACTTAATTTTAGCGGCTAATCAGTTGATAAAAACAAAAGATTTTGATTAAACTATGATTGATAAAAAAATTATTGCGCTCGGCGGCGGATCGCTTGCCGAAAAAACTACGCTGGAAATTGACGAATACATTGCAAATCTTGCAAAAATACATGCCGGAGAAAAACGTGCGAACGGTATTTTTATAGGTACTGCAAGTCATGACAGTATGCCGTATTTTAACTCTTTCAGAAAAACTTATACCGGTGTTTTTAATATAAAAGCCGATTGCGTTTTAACGGTTTACGGTGAAATGAATGAACAAAAAATTGCTGCTAAGTTTGAAAAAGCAGATATGATTTATATCGGCGGCGGCGATACGCTTTTTATGCTTGATCACTGGAAGAAAAGCGGAGTTTTGGATAAGGTTACAGAGGCATACGAAAGAGGCGTTGTAATAAGCGGACTTTCGGCAGGGGCGATCTGTTGGTTTAACGCGATGTATACCGATTCTAAAGCCTTTTGCGATGATGAAGCATATCATATTTCAAAAGGGATAGGAAAACTTGACGGATTATGTTGCCCGCATTATGAAGAAAGAAAAGAAGATTTTTCCGTGGCATTTAAGGATTCTTTGATGACTTCGGCATGGTGCATCGAAGGAAACGCCGCGTTGGAATTTACAAACGGAATGTTTACAAAAGCACTCTCCTCAGGTGGCAACGCCTATAAAATAATTAAATCGGACGACGAACAAACTACTCAAACAATTAAATTGATATAATGGTGAAAATTATGCAACAGAAACTACTTATTGTTGACGATGAAGAAAAAATAATCGAAGTGCTTCGCGAGTACGCGGAATTTGAGCATTTTGAAGTAGATTCGGCTTCTAACGGAATGGAAGCTATCCAGCAGTGCAAAAATAATAAATACGATTTGGTAATAATGGACGTTATGATGCCTAAACTTGACGGATTTTCCGCGGTTAAAGAAATAAAAAAGATTTGTGACGTTCCTGTTATTATGTTGTCGGCACGCGGAGAAGAATACGATAAACTATTCGGATTTGAGCTTGGCGTAGACGATTACGTTGTAAAGCCGTTTTCGCCTAAAGAAGTTATGGCTCGTGTTTCCGCAGTTTTAAAAAGACGAAATTCTTTCAGTAGCGGCAGAAACGGACCGATATATAAGTTTGAAGGTCTTGAAGTCGATATGGTTGGAAGAAACGTTTACGTTGACGGAGAAAAAGCCGAGCTTACGCCCAAAGAATATGAGCTTTTATTCTATATGGTAAAAAATAAAGGAAAAGCTCTTTCTCGTGAAACTCTTTTAAGGGACGTGTGGGCTTTTGAGTTTGTGGGAGAAGATCGCACTATTGATACCCATATAAAAATGCTTCGCAGTAACTTGAAAGAATACAGAAAGTTCATTATAACTTTGCGTGGTCACGGTTATAAGTTTGACGCATAAAAGTTTTTTAAGGTTTTAGCACATAAAACCTTTTTATTTAAAGAGGATTGTAAATGAAATTAGGAAATCTGCGTAGGATGCGTTATTTCATCTGGCTGTATTTCATTCTTTACACTATAATTATCGTATTGAGCGTATGGATATTGCAAATCGTGTTTCTTGATAGTTTTTATCAGAGAATACGTTACGATAATTTGGTGAAAAGGGGCAATGAACTTGCAAAAATGATGAATACGGATACCGTGACAAACGAAAAAGTTGACGACTGGGTGAATAAAGCCGTAGGCGCGAACGAGTCCGGTATTTATACCTATCTGGCATCATATAAAAAAGACGGTTTAAAAGTTGAGTCTATTTATTCTCACTTTTTAAAAGAGGAAGAACTTCCTTCCGCAAACGGGCCTGACGGCGTTAAAAATTCATTGATTTTTGATAAAGCGATTAATGATTTGAATGCCGGCAAAGAGATTGAAAGCGGCTATATTTGCGATTATTATTACGGAAGTGACGAACAAACTCAGTTTTGCGTTTACGTTACTACGATTTCAAATCCGCTCGGCGAATATTGCCTGTTTATGATTTCTTCCAAAGAATCGCTTAGCGAAGCAATAAGCGTTATACAGTATCAGCTTATAATAGTTACGGTAATTGTTGTTGCTTTGTCTTTTTTTATAGCATGGGCTATTGCAACTAAATTGTCAGAGCCTATACGCAGAATGTCTAATACGGCAAAAAAATGGGCTGAAAAAGATAATTCGGTTGTATTCAGAGGCGGTAGTTATGAAGAGCTTAATGAACTTGCAGAGGCGTTAAACTATGCAAAGGAAGGACTTTCAAAAGCCGGTTCTTTGCAAAGAGATTTGCTTGCAAACGTTTCTCATGACCTTAAAACCCCGCTTACAATGATAAAAGCGTATGCCGAAATGATACGGGATATTTCGGGTGAAAATAAGCAGAAAAGAGTTGTTCATACGCAGGTTATAATAGATGAAGCGGACAGACTTACAATGCTTGTAAACGATATTTTAGACCTTTCTAAATTGCAGAATAATACTGAAGCTATTGAGCTTTCGCAAGTTGATTTATCTGAGCTTGTTGAAAGAGTTATATATAGGTTTAGTAATTTTATGGATAAAGAGGGCTATAATATCGAAAGTTATGTTGAACCCGGCTTATTTGTAGAATGCGACGAAAAGAAGATTGAACAAGTTGTTTACAACCTTATAGGAAACTCTATAAACTATACGGGCGATGATAAAACCGTTAAAGTTTATTTGCATAAAAAAGAAAATAACACGATTCTTCTTGAAATAATCGATAGCGGAAAGGGCATTGCCGCTGACCAGATAGATACAATTTGGGAGAGGTATTATCGCTTTTCGGAAACGCATCAACGTCCTGTAAAAGGGACGGGCCTGGGTCTTTCTATTGTAAAAACTATTTTGCAAAATCACAAACTGCGTTTTGGCGTAATTTCAAAAAAAGATGCGGGCAGTAATTTTTTTGTGGAATTTAAAGGGCTTAAATAATGGATAACAACAAAAACGATGATTTACTTAAAGTAGAAAATTATGAACAAAACGAATATGTAGTAGCGTCGTCTATAGTAGAGCCTCCGGTTGAAAAAACGGCAAAGGCCGAAAAAAAAGTCACGCTTTTTAATGTTTTGGTTTCGGCAGTAAGCTTGAATAAGAAAAAAGACGATGCGACGTACACCGCTTTGCGTCCGATAAAAACCTTAAAATTTGTAATTGTAATTGCGGTTATAACGCTTTTGCTGTTTTTAATGAGTAAGTTTGCCGACGCTAAACTATTTATTCCGGCACTTGTGTTTTGTGCCTCATTTGCCATACCTATGCTTTTAGTAATCTTACATTACGAGCTTAATCCAAAAAAGAATATTTCAATTTTTCAACTGTTCTGTTCTTTTTTGTTCGGTATGCTTTTATATATTGCAATCAATTCCGTTTCAAATACGTTGCTTGTTCGTTCGGTTAATAAAAGTACGATAGATATCTTTTTAGTTCCTGTATTTTGGGGATTCGGTGAATTATTTTTTGTTTCTCTTCTTGCAAAGATGTATAATATAACCGATCTTTCGTCTAATATTTTGCTTGCCGTATGTATAGGAATGGGTTACGCGTTTATAACGGCAGTGTATTCTCTTTATTCCGGGCTGTTTGTTTCGGTGCAGATTCTTATAGGCGAAGCCGAACATTACGCAGGTTCGGCAATCGTAGATAATTCGGTTTATTTTGCCGAGAGCGTAGATCAGGTTTTAAAGTTAATTCCGTGGAACTGTGTTGCTTTTCCGTTTCTTTTAGCTTGCTGGTCGATTGTTATGGGCAACGTTGTGTCTTTAACAGAGATGTTCGGTAAAAAAAGAGCCGAAAATCCTTTTTCGGTATATCTTTTGCTTATACTCGTTATAATTCTTTATATTTTGTTGTTTTTCCCTGCGTCATTCGGGTATTTTGAATATCTGTTGAAAATTCTATGTGCCGTAATTTCTGTATTCATCGCATTGAAACTTGAAAATAATGCTTTAACCGAAAGCGCAAAATCATTAAATGAAATGTGAAAAAATATTCTTTTTCATAAGTCGAAGAGTTAAAATGCTTCGACTTTTTTTATTATTGATAAAAATTTATTTTTTAGGATAATTTTCCATAAAAAGCACAAAATAAGGTTGCTTTGAAAATATGCGGGTAACGGAGTAGATATGCATGAATTGAAAAAAGTAAAATTAATTGCGCTGGTTTTAAGCTGTATTGCGATATTTTTTACCGTAAATTTGTCACAGGCTGCGGCTGATACGGAAAAATTATATTTAGGAGGATTTCCACTCGGTTTTGATCTTTCCGGGGAGGGAGCTTTGGTTGTAGGAATAACCGAAGTTATTTCAGATGACGGAATTTATTCGCCTGCTATGCAATCTGGAATAAAAACGGGCGATTATATTCTTTCGCTTAACGGTCATAACATTGCAACTGCAGACGATATAGATAAAGCTATGGAAAATTATGACGGTAACGGTTTGATTGCTGAAGTTTTGTCCGGGAATGAAAAACAAATAAAAAATCTTTTCCCCAAAAAAGATTTAAGCGGCAATTACAAACTTGGAATTTTAATAAGAGATTATCTTTCGGGCCTTGGCACCGTAACGTTTATAAGAGAAAACGGAAGTTTTTGTTCGCTCGGTCATCCGATATGCGATGAGGAAGGAAAAGTTCTCGGCGTTGGCGGAGGCTACGCATACGGTTGCGTGATCACCGGCATTGTAAAAGGTGTAAGAGGAAAAGCAGGTGAGCTTAAAGGTTCGATTATAAGAACGGAAATTTTAGGTAAAGTGTACTCAAACACATTATCGGGAATAACCGGAGTTTTTGAAAAAAGTTCAGTTTACAAAGAACTTATGCAGGTTGAAAAGGGCGAACCTAAACCGGGAACGGCTGAAATATATACTACGATCAAGGGAAGTAAACCCGACAAATACACTATTTCTATAGTCAAAGTTGACGGCAGCGATAAGATGAACAAAAATATAGTTTTAAAGGTGACCGATGACCGACTTATATCGGCAGCAGGCGGAATAGTTCAGGGCATGAGCGGCAGTCCTATAGTTCAGAACGGTAAGATAGTAGGTGCTGTAACGCATGTTTTTTTAAACGACTGCACGAGAGGTTATGGTATTTCAATAGATAAAATGATAGAACTTTCAAATGAATAAATCATATGCTTAAAAAAAATATCATAAAATAATTTAAGTGAAATTATAAAAAATGAACCTTTTGAACTTTGAACCCGTAAAGCGTATTGCGGCTTGTAAAATATATTTAATTTTACTTGTCGGAATATTTTGTACGGGTTTTTTCTTTTGCTTTTTTGTGGAAATTTGTGACGATTCGCCTTATTACGGTCTTATCAGGTTATATGAAATTTACACGGTAGACTTTAATGCATCGTACATACTTATAAAACTTTTATGTGATTTTTTAGTGCTTTTGCTTATTCTTTTTAGCGGGCAAATTATTTATACTCTGCCGTTGCATTTTGTTATTATTTTATATAAAGGCTTTATTTTCGGCATCACCGTAAGGATTTTGGTTTCTGCATATTTTGCAGGCGGAATTCTGGTTTCGGCGGTAATAATTATTCCGTCTTGTGCTATATCCGTTTGCGGTTATATGGCATTGTCGTGCTTTTGTTATCATTCGTTTTTTAAGTGTGATTCGCTAAAACTAAAAAACTTAAAATGTATTATATGTGACTTTTTATTATGTATGAGCATATGTGTTGTCGCTCTTTTAATCGAATTTATTATATCTGTTATTCTTGTAAGACCGCTTAATTATTACTTTTAAAAATAAGAATTGTAATTTTTAACATAATTTTTTTAAGATTGCAAATACTTTTGTCAGACGAATTATTACACGTCGAATATAAAATAATTTCTTTTGAATTCAGGAGTGCAATCATGAAAAAAAATATTTGTAAATTTGCGGCGTTATGCTTTGCGGTTTTATTATCGTTTGCGTTTTTGCCTGTTAGTATGAAAAAGGCTGCGGCAAGCGAACTTTCACCTGATTTTGTTGCGGCAAAAAGTGCATATTTATGTGATTTTGACAGTAAAACCTTGATTTACGCCAAAAACGAAAACGAACGTAAACCTATTGCAAGTATGACGAAAATTATGTTGCTTTTATTAGCTTTTGAAAAAGAAGCAGCGGGCGAATTTTCTTTAGATGAAGATATAACCGTAAGCGAAAATGCAAGCGGTATGGGCGGTTCTCAGGTGTTTTTGGAGGCAGGCGGCATATATAAAGCGAGCGAGCTTATAAAAAGTATAATTGTATCTTCTGCCAACGATTCGAGCGTGGCTATTGCGGAACGTCTTTACGGAAGCGAAGATATTGCGGTTGATGCTATGAATGAGCGTGCAAAAGAACTTTGTTTAAACGACACATTGTTTTCTAATTGCACAGGTCTTACAAGACCTACGCAATATTCAAGTGCTAAAGACGTTGCCATAATGCTTAGCGAACTTGTAAAGCATGAAAAATATTTTTTATTCAGTAAAATATATCTTGACGAAATCGAGCATAATGGCGGAAGAAAAACTCAGATGACTAATACTAATAAACTTGTAAAGTTTTATAACGGTTGTGACGGCGGAAAAACAGGATTTACAAATGAAGCGGGATTTTGTCTTGCGGCAACAGCAAAGCGCGGAACTACAAGACTTATAGGCGTCGTAATCGGCGAAGCAGACAGCAAAAAACGTTTTGGCGATTGTTCGTCGCTTTTAGACTACGGCTTTAATAATTTTACTTCGAAATGCGTTCTTACAAATAACGAAGCCTCCGATTATCAGGCTGAAGTTTCAGGCGGAAAAAAAGGATTCGTAAGCGTAGCTCCTGAAGAAAACGTATATGTTTTCGGTCGTAAAAATGAAAAAGAAAATATAAAGATACATTGCATATTAAACGATGATATAAAAGCACCGCTAAAAAAAGGTGACGTTATAGGTAAATTTATAGTATATAAAGATAACGTAAAATTTGCAGAAAAAAACGCCGTGTGTTTTGAAGGCGTTGAACGCAAAACGTACGGCGATTATTTAAAAGAAATAACGGAATATTAAAATCCTGCAATGAAACAAATCAAATAACCTGAAATTATTCCCGTAATAAGGAGTGCGGCTATTATTTTCAGGTTGTTTTTTATATCGCAATTTTTTCCAAACAGAACAAGTATTCCAAGCCCCGAATTTGCAATAAGACCTGAAATGCAGGCACCGAACGATAAACTTCCCGTTATATATAATTTGGAAATTATAACCGAAGACGCGCAGTTCGGAATTAATCCGACCAAAAGCGAGAAAAAGGGAGCTAATACTGCATTCGATCTTAAAAAAGTGTAAAGTTTTTCTTCTGTCACGAAATATACTACAAGTGAAAATATAATATTAAAAACTAAAATAATTACAAAGACTTTGATTGAGTGAAAAAACGGATGAACAATATGTTCTTTAACAAAAGTGTTATGTTCAGATGTGCAATGGTTGCAACCGCAGGTATGTTTTTCGGTTTTTTCATCACTTTTTACAACGTCAGTCTCAATTACTTTTGTGTTTTCGCTATTATCAAAATTGTCGTTTTTATTTTTTCTGTAAAAAATAAAATCAAATATATAACCCGCAATTACGGCTATAAAAAACTTAATTAAAAGTAACGGAAAAATGGCATAAAATTTATCGGGCGAAGATAAAATTACGGGGATAGCTTCGTCGCTCGTCGCTATAAAAATTGCAAGAAGTGTTCCCGGTGAAATGAGTTTTTTCTTGTATTTTTCGCTTGCCGCAACGGACAGTCCGCATTGCGGCAAAAGACCTGACAGGGCGGCAAATAATATCGTAGTTTTATTTTTTTGTAAATTTGCCTTTGAAATTTTTTCTTCAAAAAAAGAAAATATAAAGTTTATAATAAATACGAATGCAAATATTTTTAAGCTGTCAAAAAAAGCGTCCGTTAAGACTTCTATCATGTGTTTTTACCGCGGAATATATATAATAACGATTTTTTACTATTATAAACATTATATACCTGTTTTTAATTGAATGCAAGTTTTTTATTAAAATAAAAAAAGAGTTCTTTTATGTACTTTTTTTATTTTACTTTGAATTATATAATGATATAATAATTATGGAAACTATTAAAAGAGGTTTTTAAATATGAAAGGTTTTAAGGATACAAAAATTTATGTTGAGGGAAAAGGAATTATAAAAACTTCCTTATCTGTCGAAAACGGTAAAATTGCTTCTATCGGCGAAGTCGTTAAAGATTATTATGAACTTCCCGATGATGCGGTTGTAGTTCCCGGTTTTATTGATGAACATATTCACGGTTCGGCTGGTTCCGACGCCATGGACGCTTCTTCTGAAGCTCTTAAAAATATCGCTACGTCTATTGCGTGCGAAGGAACAGTCGGATTTTTGGCAACTACAATGACGCAGAGCCGTGAAAAAATAATGAATGCTATGAATGCGGTAAACGAATATAAAAGTGCTGCAGTTGAAGAAGGTGCAGAAGTTTTAGGCGTTCATCTCGAAGGTCCGTTTATAAATAAATCAAAAGCCGGAGCGCAGCCTGAAGAATATATTTGCACGCCCTCGGTTGAAATTTTTAAAGAATTTAATGAAGCGAGCGGTAACAATATAAAAATAGTTACGTTTGCGCCTGAAACGCAAAACGGAAACGATTTTGTAACTTATTTATCCCAAAACGGAATTTGCGCTCAAATGGGGCATACTTCTGCAACTTTTGATATTGCAAGTAAGGCATATGAAGACGGTGCTACGGGAGTGACGCATACTTATAATGCTCAAAGTGCTTTCACGCACAGAGAAGCCGGCGTTGTAGGTGCTGCACTTTTAATAGACGGTCTTTATACTGAGCTTATCTGCGATACGATTCACGTCAGCGTACCGGCTATAAAATTGCTTGTAAAAAATAAACCTCTGGATAAACTTATTCTTATAACTGACGCAATGCGCGCAAAAAATCTCGGCGATACTATAAGTGAACTCGGTGGGCAAACGGTTTACGTTAAAAACGGAGAAGCTCGCCTGAAAGACGGAACTCTCGCCGGCAGCGTATTAAAAATGAATGACGCAATTAAAAATCTCGTTACAAAATGCGGAGTTCCTTTTACTCAGGCTGTTGATTATGCTACGGCAAACCCGTCAAAAAATCTTGGCATATATGACAGGCTTGGCAGTATTAAGGTTGGAAAGGACGCCTCTTTTGCGATAATTTCAGAAAAAGATTATTCTGTGATTGCTACAATAAAAAACGGTAAGCTGATTTATTCGGCAAAATAAAAATTTGATTATATAAAAAGTCCTGCAGTTTTACGGTAAAACCAAAATTCGCAGGACATTTTTTTGTGTTTTTAAATTAAAAGTCAACGCCTAAGTAAGATTCTACGGGCAGCGTAAATAAAATACCTGCGCCGGGAGTGGATAAACCCACTTTTTCTTTTATGGCTTGCATAATGGCGGTTTTTGTTTTTTGTTCGGTTAAAATAAATATTATTTCTTTATTCGGATGCAAAGTGATTCCTAAAAATTTAACTTCGTCATCTGAATTTGCGGTACCTCTTGCGTTAAAAACCGTACCGCCTCTTGCTCCGGCCGCACGTGCCGCGGTCATAACTTCGTCTTCAAAACCGTGGTTTACTATTGCTACTACTAATTCGCATGTGTTGTTGTTCATAATTTTTTTTCTCCCTCATTGTTAATTATTTCCGATACCCGTTAAAACTTTGAACGACGTAAGGCCGCCCACAGAACTCACGGGTATAGTAAGAGCTATGCCAAGGTGTTTTTTTGTAAATGAAAATTCTTCGTCAATCTGCTTGAACGCCCAGGCAACGTTATGCTTTTCTATAAAACAAAAGATTAAATCTTTTTCAGGTTCTGATATTCCTAGCGCGGCTCTGATTTCGCTGGTTGCCGTGCCTCGGCCTAAAATAATAGATTGAAAATGTGCGTAGTCTTTAACGAATTTGCTTATCGGATCGCCAAGACCGCGGTTTGCTATTATCAGTAAGCATCTTAATTGAATCTCGTTTGGTAACATAGAAGTTTCCTCTTTATTTAGTTTAAATTTATTCGTTGAATTCAATGATTTCTTCTTCTGCGACTTTTGCAAGATGCGAAGCTTTCTTCATTGCGCGTTTTTCTTTAATTTTTGCGGTTAAGCCCATAAGCTGTACCGTTATGAGTGGCATTAAAGCTACAGTTCCAACAAGTCCGTAAGCAAAATTCAAAACTCCGCTTTCGGCAGCGGATTGTAAAACTTCAGCCGCGCCTATGGCAAAGGGGAGTAAGAACGTCGCCGTCATAGGACCTGACGCTACGCCGCCCGAGTCGAATGCGATCGACGTGTAAACCTTAGGCACAAAGAACGACAAACCTAGTGCGATAATATATCCGATTCCGATTATCCACCAGATTGATATTCCGAAAATAATTCGCATCATCGAAAACCCTACGGCAAAAGCCATTGATAAGGCAAGAGCGATAAACATGGTTTTTCTTTTGATTGTACCTGCCGAAATGGATTCTACTTGTTTAACGAGAACCCCGACGGCCGGTTCTGCAAGCACTATTAAAAGTCCTACGATTGCGCCTACCGGAATAAGTACCCAACTGTAATTTGTTTCTGCTATGCTTTTTCCTATATAGTAACCGGTACTCATATAGGCGGCGTTTACGCCTGTTAAAAACAGAGTAAGGCCTAAATATGTATAAAGCAAGCCCAAAGATATTCTTATAAGTTGTATTTTCGGGGTTTTAAACCAGATTAAATCACAGATATAAAATATTACGGCAATAGGTGCAAGCGCGATTGCTACCTCTTTTAAAAATTTTACTAAATTCTGGCCATAGTTTATGGCAAGAGATCTGAAATCTGTTACCGATGTGTAAGAAACGGCGGTTTCTACTTCCGGTTTAAATAATAACGACAGTATCAGCATCATCAGTATGGGACCTATCGAACATATTGCAATCATGCCGAAGCTGCTTTCATCTTTATCTTTACCGCCGACCATACCTGCGACGGAAGCCCCGAAAGCAAGTATGAACGGCACCGTTATTGCACCGGTTGTTACTCCGCCTGAGTCAAATGAAAGCGGTATGTATTTATTGTTTACAAATAAAGCAAGAATAAATATTATGGCATAAAAAATCATTATTGTAAGCGCGAAGTTCCATTTGAAAAGAATTCTTAAAAGGGCTACCGCTAAAAATATTCCCACGCCGATGGCTATTGTGACTATAATCTTTAATTTTAAAGAATCGCCGAGTTGTTCGCCTAATACTATAAGGTCAGGTTCGGCTATGGTTATTATAAAGCCGAGAGCCAAGCCTAAAAACAATATCAGAAACACGTTTTTCTTAGACGTTAAAAATTCACCGAATTTGTCGCCTATAGGTGAAAGCGAAATGCTTATGCCCGTACTGTATAAAGCCATTCCGCCGATTATCATTACGTTTCCTATAATAAAACGCAATATATCGTATCCGCCCATTCGATTCGGCAAACAAAAGTTTATTATAAGCAGTAAAACCGAAATCGGCAATACTGCAGTCAATGCTTCGTATAAGTGTCCTTTTTTAAATTTCATCTATATATAATAACCCTTTTATAAATCTTTTAAATTATTGCCTTATTATTTTACCATATTACAGTATAAAATGTCAATAGTTATATATAATATTTATTTCAATTTATATTGAACAGGTTCTATTATTTTTTCTTCTGCGTTTTTGTGTTAAAAAATAATTGACTTTTTTATATGGAAGTTTTAAAATAAACAGGTATTTGCGTTGTACATTAAAAAATGATATAGCAAGATATTAATTCAGAAACATGTTTAAATTTTTAAGGAGCTGAATATGAAAACAGAAGTTTTGATAATAGGCGCAGGACCTGCCGGTATTTTTACGGCACTCGAAATGTTAAGATACGGATCTAAAAAGAAGATCACTATTATAGAAAAAGGGTACGCTATAGAAAAAAGATCGTGTCCGAAAACAAAAACAAAAATGTGCGTAGGCTGTAAACCTTGCAATATTACCACAGGCTTTTCCGGCGCGGGGGCTTTTTCTGACGGAAAATTATCGCTTTCTTACGAAGTCGGGGGAGATTTACCTACTCTTATCGGATTAGAAAATGCTCAATCTTTGATTGATTATACCGATAAAATTTATCTTGAGTTTGGTGCGGACACTCATATTGAAGGCTTAAACAATACCGACGAAATAAAGGAAATTCGCAAACGCGCCATTCAGGCAGGGCTTCGCCTTGTAGATTGCCCTATTCGCCATATGGGAACCGAAAAAGCGCAGGGGATTTATCTTTCGATAGAAAAATACCTTATAAGCCACGGCGTTGAAATTCATTTTTCAAGTGAGTGTAAGAATTTGATTTTTAACAGTGAAAACACCTCGTGTATCGGTGCTATGATTTCGGAAAACGGAAAAGAATACGAAATCTTTGCCGACGAAATAATAGTTGCCACCGGCAGACGCGGAAGCGACTGGCTTGAAAAATTGTGTTACGAGCATAACATAGCTCATGAGCCCGGAACAGTTGATATAGGCGTAAGGGTTGAAGTGAGAAACGAGGTAATGGAGAAAGTCAACAGTTGTTTGTATGAATCCAAATTGATCGGATATCCCAAGCCTTTTAAAAACAAAGTCAGAACGTTCTGCCAAAACCCGGGCGGATTTGTAAGTCAGGAAAATTACGATAATAATCTTGCCGTTGTAAACGGACATTCGTACAAAGAGTTAAAATCTGAAAATACAAACCTTGCGATTTTGTGTTCGCATAACTTTACTTATCCGTTTAATCAACCGATTGAATATGCTCAGAAAGTTGGCGAGCTTACAAATATGTTGGGTGCAGGACATATTCTTGTTCAGCGTTTCGGCGATATTCTCGACGGTAAAAGAACGTGGGATAAAGAACTATTCCGCGCTAACGTTAAACCGACTTTAAAGGATGCTGTTGCAGGGGATATTACTGCTGCAATGCCGTATAGATCTCTTACTAACATTTTAAACTTTATTATCGCGGTGGATAAAGTCGTTCCGGGGTTTGCCGCTCACGAAACTTTATTGTATTCACCTGAACTTAAATTTTATTCCAACAGGGTAAAAATGGATTCCGAGCTTAACACAAGTGTTGAGCATCTTTATTGCTTAGGCGACTCCAGCGGCTGGACGAGAGGACTTATGATGGCTTCCGTTATGGGGGTAAAAATGGGCAGAAAACTGCTTAAAAAGGAAGGAATAAAATATTCGGAATTATATTAAAAATATCAAATAAAAAGCGTGATTTTAAAAAATATTATGTCTGACAAAAACGCGATTGAATATAAGATCAATCGCGTTTTTTTAATTTTATTTTGTTTATTTTTTTGCCAGATTAAAGTGTGAATCAGGTGTTACGAAAATCGTTTTAAAGTCGGTATATATAACGCTTCCGTATTTTGCCTTCGGTGGTTTTTTTACATATTTTTTTAGAGTGTAATCAATCGGCACTTTTGTTCCGTTTTTTGCTTCACTGTAAAATGCGCAAATTTCGGCGGCGATTAAAATAATATCGTCGGGAGTGTGTTTGCCGTTTGTTTCTATAACTACGTGAGCCGAATGATAATCTTTTGCATGCAACCATGTGTCGGACGGTTTGCTTGAAAAAGTCAGCTTATCGTTCTGAATGTTATTTTTCCCGGCACGTATTGTAAAGCCCTTAAATTCATATTCTCTGTATAAAGACGTATCGGAATTTTTCTTGTTTTTGGTTAATGCTTTTTTGTCTGACTCTATTATTCCGCTTTGCATCAGTTCTTCTTTTATTTCAAGTAAATCGGACTGAGTAGTGCAGACATTAAGTTCCGATAAAACCGATTCAAGATAATCGCACTCTGTTAAAGTTTGTTCTTTTTGTGGCTGAACGGCTTTTAAAGTGTTTTTGAGTTTTGTGTAAGCTTTAAAATATTTTTGAGCATTTGCGTTTGGTGAAAGTTCTTCGTCAAGGGCTATTTTTAAGCTTGCGTTATCGTTGTAATAATCTTCAACTAAAACGTATTTATCGCCGCGCTTTATTTTGTAAATGTTAGCGGTGATTAGTTCTCCGCATCTTCTTTTTTGTTCGGCTCCGTCGCAAGCAATAATTTTATTTTCGATAATTTCAAGTTTTTTACGTTCTTTTTTGAGCTTTGCGTTTACGATAGATATAAGTTTATTTTGTGCATCGTTGAATTCTCTTGTCAGTTGTTTTTGATCAAAGAAAAACGTTTCGGCTTCTGAAATTCTTTCAAAAAAAGTTTTTTCGCCAAAAACTGTTTGGTAATCGCAAAAGAAATAGTCGGTGATTTTTCCGTTTATGGCACAGCAAGTGGGGAGGGTGCTTGTATCGTCTAAAAAATTAATAACAGAATTATAAAATTCTTCTGATTTTTTTATCTCGCCGTCAAAAGACGTTTTGCCGTAAAATCTTCTAACGGCTTCTTTTGCCGTGCTTAATGCAAATCCGGTTACGTTATTGAATATAAAATCGTCAAGATTACCGCCGTTAAAAGATTTTATAATCGACAGAAATGACTCTTTGTTAAAAATGCTTGTTTTTTCCTGAGATTTGGGCAGAGAATATTTTGCTCCCGATAATAAAACCCTGTCTTTGTTAAGTTCAAGCGAAGAAGTTTTTAACGTTCCTAAAATTATTTCGTTTTCGCAAAATATAACGTTAGAGTATTTTCCCATAACCTCGCAATACAGTTCTTTTTCTACGTTTTCCATAAAATCGTTTTTTCCGTCAAGAACTATTTTTATAATTCGTTCATCTTTTATGGCTGATATATTTTTTATTGAAGCGTTCAAAAGATGCTTTCTTAAAAGCATACAAAAAGAGGGTGCCGTTACGGGATTTTTTTTGTCGATTTCGGTAATTCCCACGCGTGAAAACAAAGCGTTGGAACATATTAAAAGTTTTGCGCTTTTTTTGGGTGAATATAAATATAAAACTATCTCGTCTTTGGTAGGTTGGGTTATTTTATTTACTTTTGCGCCGTAAAACAATTCGTTTAAATCCGATGCTTGGCGGCGAAGAGTGACTGCATCCTGTGGCATTGTCGTTTATATCCTGTTCTTTTTATTTGATTTCTCTGTAATAATTATATATAAAATTATATAAAATGTAAAATTATTGCATAAAGAACTTTACTTTTTTTTCGTGATTTGTTAAAATACATCTTGAAATGAATATTCAGGAGTGAATTTATGAATTACAAAGTTGAAAAAACCGAGAAAAACGAACTTAAGACGACTATTGACGTTACAAAAGAAGAATGGCAGGCTGCGAATCTTAAAGCCTACGATAAAAATAAAAAGAAAATTTCTGTTCCCGGTTTTCGTAAAGGACACGTTCCTTACCATTATTTCGTAAAATATTATGGTGAGCAAGCACTTTTTGAAGATGCTTTAAATATTGCTTTTACCGAAAACTATATGGATATACTCGATAAAGAAAAAGATTACGTTGTTGTTGACGGACCTTCTGTGGAAGATCTTAAGATGAACGACGACGGCAGTGTTACGGTTGTTGCCGTTGCGCCCTTAAAGCCTGAAGTTAAACTCGGAAAATATAAGGGTATAAAGATTGAAAAAGTTGAGTATAATGTAACCGACGAAGATATTGAAAGAGAAATAGACAATCTTCGCGAAAGAAACTCGCGTGAAATTGAAGTTACAGACAGACCTGTTCAGGACGGTGATATCTGTGATATAGATTATTCGGGTTCTGTCGACAACGTTAAATTTGACGGCGGTACAGCCGAACATCAAAGACTTGTTATCGGAAGCAAAACTTTCATTCCCGGATTTGAAGATCAGCTTGTCGGAATGACTATCGGCAGCGAACGCGACATAACCGTAAAATTCCCTGATGATTACGGTGCTGAAAATCTTGCAGGAAAAGTTGCTGTTTTTGCAATTAAGCTCCACGGAATTAAAGTTAAAGAACTTCCCGAAGTAAACGACGAATTTATTAAAGACGCCGTAGGCGAAGAATCTCTTGACGCTTATAAAACGAAAGAAAGAGAAAAACTCCAGAAACAGAATGACGAACGTGCAAAACGCGAAAACGAAGATAAGCTTGTAAAAATGATAAGCGACGACTCCGAAGTCGAAATTCCTTCCTGCATGATAGAAAAAACTATCGATTCTATGGTTGAAGAAATGTCTTATCGTATGATGTATCAGGGATTAAGACTTGAAGATTATCTTAAATATTCAAATCAGACCATGGAAAATTACAGAAAGGGATTTGAAGAAGCCGCTAAATCAAGAACAAAATCTCAGCTCATTGTAGAAAAGATAATAGACGTTGAAGGAATTAAAGCAACTGACGAAGAAGTTGACGAAAAGATTAAAGAACAGGCTAAAGCTTGCGAAAAATCTTTCGAAGAATACAAAGCGGATATGCCCGAACGTCAGGTTGATTATATCAGGCAATCAATTGTTATCGACAAATTATTTGATTTTTTAACCAAAAATAACGAGTTTATCAAAAAGTAATCTGATAAAATAAAAATAAAAATTAAGACGGGCGCAACTTAATATGGTTGCGCCCGAAAAATACAATGTGAGGATATTCAATATGGCACTTATCCCGATGGTGGTGGAGCAATCTAACAGAGGCGAACGTTCTTACGATATCTATTCAAGACTCTTAGAAAATCGTATTATATTTATTACCGGTGAAATTGATGACGCCGTTGCAAATACGGTAGTAGCTCAGCTTATATATCTTGAATCAAAAGATCCGGAAAAAGATATCTATCTTTACATCAACAGCCCCGGCGGAAGCGTAACGTCAGGTCTTGCTATTTACGATACAATGAATTATATCAAATGCGATGTATCTACTATTTGCATAGGTTTGGCTGCAAGTATGGGCGCATTTTTGCTTTCGAGCGGTGCAAAGGGTAAAAGATTTGCTCTCCCGAGCGCAGAAATTATGATTCATCAGCCTTTAGGCGGCGCGCAAGGTCAGGCGAGCGATATACAGATTCAAGCTCGCCAAATTATAAAAATAAAACAAAAACTCAATAAGATTTTATCCGAAAATACGGGTAAAGATCTTTCAATTATCGAAACCGATACCGACAGGGACAATTATATGTCCGCTGCAGAAGCAAAGGGTTACGGTATTATCGATGAAGTATATTATAAGAGATAATAAAGGATAAACTATTTTTGTTTTATCCTTAAAGAGGTAAAATGGCAAATAACGAAAATAAAAACAACGAAGTGCATTGCTCCTTTTGCGGAAAACCTAATTCCGAGGTAAAAAAACTTATTGCGGGACCTGACGGTGTGTATATTTGCGATCAATGCGTCGAAATATGTGAAAAAGTGATCCGCGAAAAGGATAAAAAAATTCGCAAAGACACCATTCCCTTAAAAACTCCCGCTGAGATAAAAAGCGAGCTTGACAAATATATTGTTGGGCAGGATAAGGCAAAAAAGATTTTGTCTGTAGCCGTGTATAATCATTATAAAAGAGTGAATTATGCATTGCAGAATAAAAGCGTTTTATCCGGCGACGAACTTGAAATTGAAAAAAGCAATATTTTGATGCTCGGTCCAACCGGTTCGGGTAAAACTTTGCTTGCAAGAACTCTTGCTAAAATTCTTGACGTGCCGTTTGCTGTTGCCGATGCTACGACGTTAACCGAGGCCGGATATGTAGGCGAAGACGTTGAAAATATTTTATTAAAGCTTATTCAAAATGCGGATTACGATATAGAAAAGGCCGAAAGAGGCATTATTTATATTGATGAGATTGATAAGATTGCGCGAAAGGGTGAAAACGTTTCTATAACCCGCGACGTTTCAGGTGAAGGCGTGCAACAGGCTTTGTTAAAGATTATTGAAAGCACTGTTGCTTCGGTTCCTCCTCAGGGCGGCAGAAAACATCCGCAGCAGGAGCTTTTAAGAATTGATACAACAAATATTTTGTTCATTTGCGGCGGAGCGTTTGTAGGACTTGATAAAATAATTGACGCCCGCATTGCCGATGACGCAGGACTTGGCTTTGGCAGTAAGGTTGTAATAAAATCAGAAAAGAATGATAAAGCACTTGAAAATATTCAACCGCATGATTTAACTAAATACGGTTTGATTCCGGAATTTGTAGGACGTCTGCCGATAGTGGTTTCTCTTAATCCGTTGAACGAAGACGCTCTTGTTAAAATTATGACAGAGCCTAAAAATGCGATTATAAAACAATATCAAAAACTTCTTGAACTTGACGACGTTGAACTTAACGTATCAGATGATGCAGTGAAAGAAATTGCTAAAAAGGCGATTGAATTAAAGACAGGCGCAAGAGGTTTAAGAACAATTTTTGAATCGTTTATGATTGATACAATGTATGATTTACCCGGCGATGATTCCGTTAAAAAAATTATTATCGATAAAGATGTAGTTGACGGAAAGGGTAAACCTAAGGTTATAAAAAAAGAAATTGCCTGATTGAAATCTTTAAACTGTCGTGAATTTTTTGCGACAGTTTTTTATAATTAAAAATATATAATTTGTAATTACGTTAAACATAATTATGTTTAAAACTCTGCATAAAATAAAGGATTATTTATATTATTATGAATGAACGTTTTTTATATGATGCAATAGTATTAGGCGGCGGTCCTGCCGGTTATTCGTTTGCGGAGAAGGCATGCAAGACAGGTCTTAAAGTTGCTTTATTTGAAAAACATAAACTTGGCGGAGTATGTCTGAATGAAGGCTGTATTCCGTCTAAATGTTTTTTAACGTCAGCAAAAAAATACAGTGAATCATTAAATTCGGCTGTATTCGGAGTAACAAGTGAAAGCGTTGTTTTTGATCAAACTGTAGCTACCGAGCATAAAGACAAAGTTGTAAACGAGCTTACGATGGGCGTAAGAGGTCGGTTAAGAAAGAATAAAGTTAAACTTATTTTTTCTAAAGGAACGATTGTTTCCCGTAACGAAGAAGGCGTTTGCGTGGCTGACGAAGAAGGGAATTTTTACTTGGCTAAAAACCTTGTTATAGCAACCGGTTCACATAACGTATTTCCGGATATCGAAGGTTTATCGGATGCTTACTCGAATGGGTTTTTACTTACTTCAAGCGAAGTTTTTGATATAGCTCAAAAGCCCGAAAGGGTGGTTGTAATCGGCGGCGGTGTAATAGGCGTTGAGCTTGCCTGCTATTTTTCTAAAATCGGAAGCAGCGTTAGCGTTATTGAAGCTTCGGATAAAATTGGTGGCAGCTTCGAGCCGGAATGTTCGTCTGTCTTACTGGATAATCTTAGCAGAGGCGGAATTGAATTTTTTCTAAATACAAGAGCTGAAAAAATTGACGGTAATACCGTGGTTTGCAAATCGACCGAATGTTTTAGTATTGAATTCGATAAAATTATTTTGTGCGTAGGAAGACGCGCAAACATTGATGGCTTCGGGCTTGAAAAAACCGGAATTCTTCTGAATAACGGCTCTATTGTTACTGATTTGCGTATGCAGACGAATATTGCGGGGATATATGCAATAGGTGATGTGAACCAAAAATCAATGCTTGCGCATACCGCATATCGTGAGGCAGACGTTTGTTTGAATAGTATTTTGGGAATTAAAGACGAAATGGATTATTCTTGTATTCCGTCGGTGATTTATTCTTTCCCTGAGGCTGCGGCAGCGGGAATGACTGAACAAGAAATGCAGGCTAATGATCTTAAATTTTCTGTTTTAAAACTACCGCTCAACTATTCGGGACGGTTTGTTGCCGAAAATGACGGTTATAAGGGAATATGTAAGTTGATTTTTGACGAAAATGACGTTTTGCGAGGAGCGTTTATTGTTTCTTCCTATGCAAGCGAAATAATTCTTTCTCTTTCGAATATGATAATTTCAAAAACGACAAAAAATCAGATGAATAAATTTATTTATCCGCATCCTACGGTGGGAGAAATTATAAAAGAGATTATAAATTCTTAATTTTATTATAACGAACGAAACGAAAAATTGAGTGGTTATGTGCCACTCATTTTTTTTGTTTTTAAGAATAATTTGTTTTTTTTGTGCATTGAATATATGGGACGAAAAAAAATCAGACTTCTTTAAGTAAAAAAAGGACAAGTTATATGTATGATTTTTTACCGTTTGAGATAAAAAGCATTCTTTTATCGGACGAGAGTAAAATTAATGAATTGCGTATACGCGAAAATAGGCCTGTAACCGCAAATTATAACGGCATATATAAAAAGCTTTACTACTGCGGAAAGTCGATTGTTCTATCGCACGATGATATCGGCGATATAGTGTTTAAAGCGTGCGAGAATTCCGTTTATGCATATAACGACTGTATAAAAGAAGGATATATTTCGTATGGCGGAATAAGAATCGGCCTTTGCGGGCGTTTTGTTCTTGAAAACGGCAACGTAAAAACAATGAAAGATTTCAGCGGGCTATGTATTCGTATTCCGCATGAAATAAAAGGATGCGCCGAACATATATTTGACGAGCTTATAATAAATGATATGAACGGAGATTTATCCCGTTCACGGATTAAAAGTGCGCTTATAATTTCACCGCCTGGCGTTGGAAAAACCACTTTTTTAAGGGATATAACCCGCGTTATTTCAGAAAAAACGCATAAAAACGTTCTTGTTATTGATGAGAAAAATGAAATTTCCGGGCGTGAATTTGATTTGGGTGAAAGTTCTGACGTGCTTTTGGACTGCGATAAACGTTTCGGATTTTATACAGCTATAAAAACGCTTTGTCCCGACGTATTGATCGCGGACGAGCTTACAAATGCAAGTGAAGCCGACGGCGCACTTTTTGCAAAGCTTTCGGGCGTGACTGTAATATGTTCCGTTCATGCCGAAAACTATCGTGACGCTTTAAAAAAAGATTATTTAAAAAATGCTTTTAAAAACGGATGTTTTGATTTATTTATAACTTTAAAACGGGAAGGCGAAAAGGTTTCGGTTTGCGAAATCGGGGAGATCGAATAATTTATGGCTTTAAATTTAATTTTAGCTGTTTGCATGTTGGCGCTTGGAACATGCGTAGGAAAGTTGTTTTCCAACCGTTATTCAGAAAAGTATAAATTTTATAAATCGATTTACGATTTTAACTGCGACTTGTTAAGAGAGGTCTGCTTTTTTAAAAATAACGTAAGGTCATTATGTAAAAAAGAATATATTTCTTCTGCGTTTAACGATTTGATAAAAATGAAGGGCGAAGGAAATAACGTTTCTGATAAAATTCCTTCTTACCTTAGCGACGTGCAAAAAAATGATATAATCACATATTTTGATAAACTCGGGAAAACCGATGCGGCAATGCAAAGCATGACGTGCGAAGGATATAAAGAAAAATTTGCAAACGAACTTTCAATATCGTTAAGCGAACAAAAAAAATATGGGAATATATATAAAAAGACGGGTTTTTTAGTCGGACTTATAGCTTTTGTAATTATAATTTAAGGCTTTTTTTATGGATATAGATATTATTTTTAAAATTGCGGCAATCGGAGTATTGATTACCGTTATATGTCAGATACTTAAAAAATCAGATCGGGACGATATAGCTATGCTGGTTGCAATAGCGGGGCTTGTTATCGTTTTAACAATGGTTATCTCTATGGTTTCGGAACTTTTTGAAAGCCTTAAACTGTTGTTTGACCTTTATTAGCTTGATAAAAAAGCTTTTTAAGTATTATGGAAATATATAAAATTATTGCTGTTGCTGTTATTACTGCCTTTTTGTGCGTTTATTTAAAAAATATAGGCAGCGACTTATTTTTACCCGCTTTAATTGCCGGCGGTATAATAGTATTAAGTTTTTCGGTTGATTATTTAACGCAGACAGTTGCTTTTATAAACGAACTTACGAGTTTATCCGGGATAGACGGTGGAATTATGCTCATTGCCGTAAAAGTAACCTTGGTTGCCTATCTTATAGAGTTTGCGTGCGGGCTTACCGAGGATGCGGGACTTAAAAGTTTGTCGGATAAGCTTGCGTTTGCCGGTCGGCTTGTACTTGTGGGAATGAGTATACCTGTATTTTCTTCGCTGATATCTCTTATTAAAGAGTTTATCGGGCGTATTTGATTTTAAATATGAAAAAAATATTATTGATCGCCTTGGTGGCATTATGTATTTTTATGCCCTCGACATATAAAGTTGAAGCCGCAGATGACGAATTGAAAACGAGCGATTCTTCGTTTGAAGAAATTGTGGACGAGCTTTTAAAAAATACCGATACGGAAAGTTTTGAAAAGCTTTATCAAAAATATTTAAAAGGCATAACTACGGAAAAAAGCTTTACCGAATATTTAAACGGTTTTTTAAATGGTGAAAAATCTGTAGATTACGGTAATTTTTTTGAATATTTTTTTAAACTTTTCTTTAAAGATATATATGGATTCTTGGGCGTATTTGCTTGCGTTACGGCGGCTATGGCGTTAAACGGGCTGTTGTCGGGTATAAGTGTAAATAAAAACAGAACGACTGATGTGGCTTTTATAGCGTGTTATCTTTCGATAGCTCTTCTTGTTTTTGGCGAAACGGCAACGCTTGCAAGCGAAGTTTTTGATTTTTTGAAAGAAATGACCGGTTTTATCGAAACTATTTATCCCGTTTTGATTACATTAGTTGCGGCAAGCGGCGGAAAAGCTAAGGCTAATGCCTTAAAACCTGCCTCTCTTTTTGTGAGTCAAGGTATTTCGTCCGCTCTTGTAAACCTTTTAATTCCTTTGATTTCCATTATTTGCGTCCTGGGGGTAATTTCGTCGCTTTCCGAAAAATTTTCTTTAAAAAAGACAAAGGAATTTTTTCAAAGCGCGTTTAAATGGGTATCCGGAATTTGCGTAACGGTATTTTCGGCTTTTACGGTTATAAGCGGGCTTGGTGCGGCTTCTTATGACGGAGTATCTTTAAGAGCATTAAAATATACGGTCGGCAATGCCGTTCCGGCTGTGGGAAGCTTTGCAAAAGAGGGTATAGACGTTGCGCTTGCCGCGTCATACGTAATAAAAAATTCGCTTGGCGGATTATTTTCGGTTGCTTTAATATTTGCATTTTTACTGCCGCTTATAAAAATTCTTGCGTTGTCGTTAGTTTTTAAATTGCTTGCGGCGGTCGGTGAACCGCTTGCGGATAAAAGAATAACCGATATGATTTCTTCTTTTTCGGAAACGTTGAATCTTATTGCTATTTCTCTGATTCTGATATTCGTTGTGTTTTTCTTTACGGTTTATATTCTCGTTTTTGCGGGAGGAAACTTGTTTTAAGAAGCTTGTTGTTCGCTATACAAAAACATGATAAAAGGTGAAAAATGAAAGCATGGATTTTATCCGTAATAGGCCTATCTCTTACTTTTTTTGTTTTGAAAATAATAATGCCGGAAAAAAAAACGATGAAAACGATCGTTTTAATATACTCGCTTATATCCGTGGTAAATTTACTGACGCCGCTTTTAGCTTTAAACGGCAGTTCGGATAATTTTTCGTTTTTTAGCGATAAAAGCACCTTTTATACCGAGTGCGATGCTCAATCGGGCGCATATATGCAGAAGTATTATGAGGTTTTAGCTCGCGACGTATTGAAAGGCGAACACGTTACGATTAAGGATATGAAGATATTTTTAAACGAAGATAACTATTCTTTAAAAAAAATTTCGATAAATTACAAAGATTTGGGATATGAAGGAAAAAACGAGCATATAGATATAGCGTCCTTAACAAAAAGCACGCTTGCCGAATACTTTTTTATTCCCGAAACAATGGTGAATATTTATGGCAAAGATTGATTTTAAATTAAAAAACGTTTTTAAAAAAATAAAACCGGAATACATAATTGTAATTGTTGCAATCGTAATTATTGCGGTATTATTTTTATCGTCGTTTAAAACGACCGAGAAACAGACTTTGTCGGTTGACGAATATGTTTCAATGCTTGAAAACAAACTTTCGGCAAGACTTTCCGAGCTTGACGGAGCAGGAAAGGTCAGCGTGATAATTTCGGTTAAACGCGGATTAACTACCGAAGTCGCAACCGAAAAAAAATACGATAGCGGAGATAAAATTTTAGAAGAAAGTCCTGTTTTGATTGCGGGAAAACCGCTTGTTTTAGGTGAAATATATCCCGAAATTTGCGGCGTGATAATTCTTGCAAAAGGGGCAAGCGACGTTAAAGTAAAACTTTCGCTTTTAATGGCAACACAAACGTTTCTGGATATAGAAAGCGATAAAATCCAGGTCCTTTCAATGAGGTAATAAACGGAACTACACCGTATTATAAGGAGATATCATTATGTCAAAGAAGAAAAAAATTCTCATTCTGTCCTGCATGGTTCTTTTACTCGCCGTTACTGCGGTGTGCAACTTTTTGTTCACCGGTAAAAGCGGAAAAGACAAAACCGTAACGACTGCAAGCTATTTTACCGAGTACAGAACCGAGCATTCCGAAAGCATTAACGAACGTATTTTGCAGCTTGACAGTATAATTGCAAGCGCTGAAGATAATTCCGAAGTAAAAAAGAATGCGTTAAACAGCAAGCTTCGTCTTACCGAAATTATTGAAAAAGAACTGCTTTTAGAAAATCTTATAAAAGCTAAGGGATACAAAAACATAGTTGTTATGATGGGGATAGATTCCGATAACGTTACTGTAGTTGTTGAAGACGATAATTTTGATACCGACGACGCGGTGTCTATTTATACAGTTCTTTTAGAAGAAGTAAATGCTTCTCCTGAAAACGTAAAAATTATACCTTTATCTTAAAAAAATCGTAAAAGAGATAAAAAACAGTATCAATTTTTTTAAAGATGTGTTATACTATAATTGCATAAGTATTCAAGGAATAACCTTTTCCGGATAGCTTTATGAAAATGGTGGTGTAGTATGGCAACTAAGAAAAATAAATCGGTGCCTTCCGGTAAGGTCGTATATAACAGCAGTATCGTTAAGGGAATCGTAGTCCTTGCCGTTTCTGAAGTTGAAGGCGTTTCCGCCGCGAACGACAAAACGGGGAAAAAGGTAAAAGACGATATAAAACTCGTATTTACCGAGAATATGAACGTTGACGTAGACGTAAACGTATGCGTAATGTACGGATATAACATTCCCGACGTTTCATATAATATTCAGCAAAGCATAAAATACAATGTCGAAGCGATGTCTGATTATAAGATTCGTAAAATCGATGTTCACGTTACCGACGTCATATTCGGTGAGTCAGACCATTTAGAATAAATATTTAATTAAAGCCGCGTTTTTTTAATTGCGGCTTTTTGGCTTATTATGAGAAAAGATGCAAGAGAAGCGGTTTTTGTTCTTTTATACCGCGATATGTATTCAGAAGAAAAAGACACGGAACTTATAGACAAAATTTACAAAAGCCACAAACTCAACGATTCGGAAAAACAGTTTGCCGATATCCTTTATGATACGGTAAACGAACATAAAAACGAATTGCTGGATATTATTTCACAGCTTTCCGTTGCGTTTAAACTTAACAGAATTTTCCCTACGGATAAATGCGCTCTTCTTATAGGGCTTACCGAGCTTAAATATTTTCCTGACGTGCCTAAGATTGTTGCGATTGACGAAGCCGTTAATCTTGCCACAAAATATTCATCTGAAAAGAGCAATAATTTTGTAAACGGAATTCTGGCGCAGTATATTAAAAACTCGGAGGCTTAATTTGAGCGTTTTATTAGACGGTAAAGCTTTTTCCGGTGTCGTAAAAGATGAATTAAAGCAAAAGTGCGAAATTATAAAAAAAACATACGGAATAAGTCCTAAACTTGCGATAATCCTTGTAGGCGACAATCCCGCTTCTGAAATATACGTTTCTTCAAAGGTTAAGTCTTGCGAATACGTTGGCATAACTTCTATAGTTGAAAGATTTTCGGAAAATGCGTCACAGAAAGATATTGTTTCTGTTATAAAAAGGCTTGCGAGCGATAAAACCGTAAACGGAATTATGGTGCAACTTCCTTTACCGCGCGGGTTTGATGAAAAAATAATTTTATCAAATATTCCGTTTGAAAAAGACGTTGACGGACTTACGCCTTTAAGCGCGGGGAAAAATCTTTTGGGCGAAGAATGTTTGTTGCCTTGTACGCCTAAGGGAATAATTGAGTTGTTAAAACACTATAAAATACATTTTTCCTCTTTAAACGCCGTTATCGTAGGGCGTAGCAACTTAGTGGGAAAACCGCTTGCCGCTATGCTTTTAAAAGAAAATTGTACTGTTACGGTTTGCCATTCAAAAACTCGCGATTTGCGTGAACAAACTTTAAAAGCCGACCTTCTTATAGTTGCAACGGGAATGCCGCACCTAATAAATTCCGATATGGTAAAAGATGGCGCCGTAGTTGTTGACGTGGGAATAAATCGTACGCCCGACGGATTAAAAGGCGACGTGGATTTTGAAAGTGTAAAAGGCAAAGTTTCTTTTATAACTCCGGTTCCGGGCGGCGTGGGGCCTATGACTGTGGCAATGCTTTTAGATAATGCATTTACGGCTTTTATAAAACAAAATAATCTGATTATCTAAAATTACGTATTTCATAATAATATCGAAAATTACTTTTAAAATCTTAAATTTTTAAAGTTTTTATATTTTATAAAAATATGCGGCTTGATGTTTTTCTTTTAAAAAATGAATATTTTAAATCAAGAACCAAAGCTGCGGAAGCTGTTAGCCGTGGCGAAGTTTTTGTAAACGGAAAACAAGCTTTAAAAACTTCTTCAGATGTTACCGAAAACGACGTAATCGAAGTTAAATTTGAAAAAATACCATTTGTTTCTCTCGGCGGGTATAAATTACAAAAAGCCATAGATGCAGTAAATCCGCCCATATCGGGTGGTGTATTTATCGATGTAGGTGCATCAACGGGCGGCTTTACAGATTGTTTACTCAGGAATGGGGCAAGCAAAGTTTATTGTATTGACGTTGGGAAAAATCTTTTAGACGAAAGCATTGCAACCGATAAAAGAGTTGTTGTAATGGACGAAACAAACGCACGTTTTCTCACAGAAAAAGATTTTGATGAAAAGGTTGACGGAATAGTTGTTGATTGCAGTTTTATATCTCTTGAATATATTCTGCCGCCTTTAAAGCCTTTATTGAAAGAGAACGGATATTTGTTTGCTCTTATTAAACCGCAATTTGAAACAGGAAAAAAAGCAAGGGTTAAAAACGGCGTTTTAAAAGACGAACGCGAAATATATGGTATTTTAAATAAGATATATGACGTTGCGTGTCTGAACGGTTATTTTCCTTTTTCTCTTACGGCGGTTTCCAACAATAAGAAAAAAAACAGAGAATTTATTATCGGCTTAAAAATTAGAGGCGATACAGTGCCTTTTGATTTGCTTTTGGAAAAAGCCGCTATTTTAAAACGTAGATGAATAAAAAAATAGGTATTTTATACAAGCAGGACGATGAATCACGTAATTACGCCCGATCATTTATTGAACAAAGCAATTTTGAATGCGTCGAACTGTCCGAACGCGATAAGATGGATCTCATTGTGTGCTTTGGCGGGGACGGAACGTTTTTGCGTTGCGTTGATTATGCTTGCAAATATCAGGCTCCGATTGTGTCGGTAAATACGGGCAATCTCGGATTTTTAAGCTGCTATAATAAAGACGAAATTCCGCTTTTAATAAAGAAAATAAAAGACAATGCTTTGTATCTTGAAAAGAAAAGACTTTTTAAAGTGGTTTATAAGAATAAAAGCAGACTTTTTTTTAACGACGTAAGCGTTCAACGTGAAAGTAGTCCTTCGTTCAATTCGGAAGTTGTAACTTTGGGACTTTACGCAAAAAATAAGCCTGTAGAATGGTATTCTGCAGACGGAATAGTAATTTCAACTCCGGCAGGCTCAACGGCATATTCTTTATCTGCAGGCGGTGCAATACTTGTTCCCGACTTAAAGGGTGTGATTGCAGCACCTTTACTTGCACATAGTTTATATTCGAAACCTATTGTTTTCCCGGATAGCGCAAAGCTTACCGTAAAAGCGGAAAAAGCGGGCGTTCCGTGTAATATTTTTGCCGATGGCAGATTTTTTATTTCTATATCGGAAGGCGAGAGCGCAGACGTTTATAAATCAACTAAAACAATATCCGTTGCGACTAATTCGGATTTTTACAAAAAACTTAACACCAAATTAAATAATTGGGGGGTAAAACGATAATGTCTAAAATCAAACGCCAACAAAAATTACTGGATATAATTAAACAATACGAAATCGAAACTCAGGAAGAGCTTATCGGGATTTTAAACGGTTGCGGGTTTGAAGTAACTCAAGCTACCATATCGCGCGATATAAACGAGCTTCATCTTATTAAAGTTTCGGGTGTTCATAAAAAATATCGTTACGCACAGGTTACGCAGAGTAAACAAATAGACAATACGAAATTTTTAAATCTGTTTAAGGCTGCGGTCGTTTCTATAGAAGCCGCTCAGAATATAGTTGTTGTAAAAACTCTTATAAGTAACGGCGGACCTGTAGGGGCAACGGTAGATAGTCTTAATTATAAAGAGATTTTGGGCAGCGTTGCCGGCGACGATACGTTGCTTATCGTTACGCACAATGCTCAGGAAGCTTTGGACGTAGTTGAAAAACTCCGTTCTCTTCTTTGATTTTAACGATTTTTATTAAACTGAAACGAATTTAAAAATTAAAAAAATCATTACAATAAAACCATGCTTACAAAACTTCGTATTAAAAATGTGGCTTTAATCACGGAAGTCGAAATTGATTTCGGAAAAGGTCTTAACGTATTGTCCGGTGAAACAGGTGCCGGTAAATCGGTGATTTTAGACTCCATAAATTTTGTGTTGGGTGCAAAAGCGGATAAGTCCATGATCAGATTCGGTGAACAATTTTGCATTGTGGAATGCGTTTTTACTTGTTTGCCTGAAAAAGTGCGTGAAATACTTTCGGAGTATGATGTTGAGTGCGGCGACGAACTTATTGTAAAACGCAAATTTGATTTGTCCGGTAACGGATACATAAAAATCAACGGCGAAAACGTCACTGCGTCTATGTTGAAAAAAATAACGTCGCTTTTGGTTGACGTTCATGGGCAAAGCGAACATTTTTCGCTTTTAAGTAAAGCAAAACAACTTGATTGTATAGATGACGGAGCCGACGTTGTTAATACTAAAGAAGAGCTCGGCGATATTTGCGAACAACTACAAAGTTTGCTTGAAGAATTGAATGCATCCGGCGGAAGTGCCGAAGATCGTGCTAAAAGATTAGATTATTTGAATTTTGTAATTTCCGAAATAGAAAACGCCGATTTAAAAGAATACGAAGAAGAACAGCTTGTTTCGCTCAGAAATAAAATTCAGAATTATGAAAAATTAGCTTCGGCTTTGGCAGGGGCTTACGACGCTATAAGCGAAGAGGGCTGTGCATGCGATTTGCTTATTTCTGCAAATCAGTCTCTTAAAAGCGTTATTTCAATAGATAAAAATTACGGGGAATTATCTGAAAGATTAAGGCTTGCCATTGACGAGATTTCTGATATAGGGGAAACGATAAAGGACTATTCGGATTCTTTAGATACAGAGTCCGTAGATCCCGATGAAATTGAAAAAAGGCTCGACGTTTATAAAAATCTTAAAAAGAAATATGGCTCTTCGGTAAAAGAAATAAACGAATTTTTAAACGAAAAAGCTATAAAAGAACGCGATGCATTGATTGATTTTGACGAACATAGTGCAAAGCTTACAGAAAAAATAGCTGTTTTAAAAGAAAAAGCCTACAAATTGAGCGTTGAGTTATCGAATAAAAGACGTAATTACTGCAAAAATTTTGAAAAACGAGTTCAGGAAAAGCTGTCCGGTTTAAATATGCCGAGCGCAAAATTCGTGGTTAATTTTGAAGCTTTGCCTGCTTGCGAAGAAGTTACTACTTTTTCTAAAAACGGACTTGACAAAGTAGAATTTATGTTTTCTGCTAACGCGGGCGAACCTGTTAAACCGCTTTCAAAGATAATAAGCGGCGGTGAAATGAGCCGTTTTATGCTTGCGCTAAAAACTCAGGCGGTTACGGAATGTTCAACTTATATTTTTGACGAAATCGATGCGGGAATAAGCGGCAATACGGCTTTAACCGTTGCCGAAAATTTTGCGGGAATTGCAAAAAGCAAACAAATACTTGCAATTTCGCACCTTCCGCAAATTTCGGCTATGAGCGATAATTCTTTTTTAATTCAAAAATTCGAAAAAGACGGGAAAACGTATACCGACGTAAAGTCGCTTGATAATGAAAAACGCGTAGACGAAATTATCAGGCTTATAGGTGGCAGCGTAACAGACGAAACGGCAAGAAAACATGCTTTAAACATGCTTCTTGCCGCCGAAAATTTTAAAAATAATTTAAATAAATAATTTTTAGATAAAATTTAACGGATTGTTTTTATGGTTTGCAAAAAAGCGAATAAAAGCGGTCCGTTTTTATTTTTTAGTGTTTAGCAGTTTACTTGCTGCTTTTAACGCGCCGCGCGCAAAAACGCTCTTATCGTATACTCTGTGCGAAATAGTAATTTCTTCTCCGTTCCCAAGATAATAAATCGTATGAACGCCGGCAATATCGCCTCCGCGGATAGAATGAATTTTTTGCGTATCTGTTTCTTTACTTAAAGCTATTGCAGTACCGCTTGGCGCGTCTTTTTTCTTTGCGTTATGTATTTCGCAAATTTCTGTATCAAATCCGTTTAAATTGTTTTTAAGATATTTTGCCGCATTCAAAAAAACGGGTAGTCCTTCAGAAAAATTACTGCATATTAAAGTGGGTACAATCAAGGTCAAACGATTTATTTTTTCAAGTGTTTTTTCGCTTAACGCGGTTGTTCCGCAAACAAAAGCGCATTTATTTGCTAATGCAAATTCAACGGCTTTTTCCGTAAGCGAAGAAGAAGAGAAATCTATAATTACGTCAATATTTTCTTTAACTTCGTCAAAGTTTTTATAAACGGGGCAGTTCGCCTCGATAAAATTGTTTTTATCCACGCCGCATGCGACTAAAAAGCCGTATTCGGGCGCATATTTGTTTACGAAAGAGCCTACTTTTCCGGCTATTCCGCTTATCAGTAACGATTTCATAATAAAGTACCTCCGTTATTCATATAATTTATAATTTTATTCTGTAAATTTGCAGATATTTTACTTAACGGTAATCTTAAATAATCGGTTTCTCCGAAATTTTGAGCAAGTTTTACCGCTAAGGCGAATTTTACAGGTGCCGGATTAGGTTCTTCGGATAAAAGCGAATAAAAAAATAAAAGCTTTTTGTTAAGTTTAAGCGATTTTTCTATATCGCCCGAAAAGAATAATTTGCAAATATCGGATACGGATTTTGGATAAATATTCGACGCCACCGATATGCAACCTATGCCGCCTGATTTTAAAATATCAAAGTTATTTTCGTCGCAACCCGAATAAACGGGGAGCGGACTTTCTAAAGTAAAATTACAAGATTTTTCTTTATCTGATTGTGCATTTTTTATTGCAATTATGTTTGGCAGCTCTGATATTCTTTTTAAAAGCGGCATATTCGCCGTTAAATCGTATGCAGTTCTTGCCGGAACGTTATAGATTATTACGGGTAGCTTTGTGCTTTCGCATACAGTTTTAAAATGCATATACATTCCGCATTCGTTCACTCTGTAGTAATAAGGCGTTATAAGCATGAGCGCGTCTGCGCCTGAGTTTTCTAATATTTTTGCTTTTTCAATGCAAATTTTAGTAACCGGAGAAGATATGCCGCATATAATCGGTTTTTTTTTACTTATTATTTCTTTTGCCGTATGAAAAATTATTCTTTTTTCAATTTTGTTTAAACTTAAAGGTTCACCGGTAGTGCCGAAAAGTAAAATTCCGCTTATGCCTGAGTTTATCTGTTCTCGTAAAAGATGTTCAAGTGCATTAAGATTTAAGCCGTCTTTATTAAGCGGCGTCAACAGTGCGGTTATAGCTCCGCGTGCGATTATTTCTTTTTTCATACGTTTAATTATATGTTCGGTAAATAAGAGTTTTAACTTTTATATAAAAAAACAGTTGATTTTTTTGGCGAAAGAAAAATCTAAAAAGTTAAAAACGCCTGTTTTTTAATTGTAAAAAAAAGAAAAATAGTATATTATATATGTTGAAATATAATATATGTTTTTAAAATTATGTTTTTAAAATGCTCGCAGTGACATTTTTATATAGAAATTTGTTTCAAACTAAAAATTAAAAAAGGAATTTATATGGCAACCAAGAAAAAAGGTTTTATAACGAGAATGATAGAAGGACCTGAACGTTCCGATACATACGCGCGTTCCACAATGCCCGGAAACCGTTGGGAATTAGGCTGGGGAATTATCCGCGATAATTTCGGAAAAATGTTCGGGCTGAATCTTTTAATGCTTCTGTTTTTCCTTCCCGTATTATTTCTCGTATTTTACAGATATCTTCAAATACAGTATTACGCTGTATCTATGCCGTTTTCGGCTAACATAGGCTTAGGTTATCCCGCTGTTCCTACGAGTGCCGGTTTTGCCGAATATATCTATATGATGGCAGATCGCTCTACGTTTTTAATGCTTCCTATTGCCGGAATCATTGCTTCCGTAGGTTTATCCGGAGGAATGTACGTTATGCGCAATATGGTTTGGGCAGAAGGCGTTTTTGTAGGTCAGGACTTTTGGAAAGGCGTAAAGAAAAATTTCCTTCCCGTATTTTTAAGCACGCTTTTATATACGCTTGTTTTACTTTTAAGCGTAATATCCGTGTCTTACGGAAAGATGATAATCGCGTCGGACGGTTCTAACTGGCTGATTACCGCATCAATCGTTATGAGCTACATTATAATCGTATTTGCGTCGCTTGTTTATCTTTATACTCTTACGTTTGGCGTAACGTATAAGTTAAAATTTTTACAGCTTATAAAAAATTCGTTCATAATGGCGATAGGACTTTTACCGTCAAACTTGTTTTTTGCTGCGTTTGCCTTGATTTCGGTTATTATAATGATGCTGGGCGGATTTGCAATGACGATAGGCGTATTTATATTTTTGATTTTAGGTCTTTCGGGTGCAGCTCTTATATGGACCGACTATTCGCAATGGGCTTTTGATAAATTTATAAACGATAAAGTTCCCGGAGCAGTTAAAAACAGGGGTATTTATTCAAAGAAACCCGAAGAAGAAAGCGATTTTTCGTTCGAACGTTCAACTTTGGGCAAGCGTCCTATAAAGCCGATAACGGACTACGATGTGGAAATTGCCGAGCTTCCAGTAAACTTCTCGCGCGAAGATTTAAGAAAACTCGAAGAAAGTAAAGAAGCTATGAGAAAAGATTCCGACGAATACGTTATGGAAATGCTTTCTAAAAAGGATAATGAAAACACAGACGGCTCAAAATCTGAAAGCAATGAGGAAAAAATTGACGATAACGTAAATTCTTCCGACGAAAATAAGGGAAAAACCGAATAAACATATTTGTGTTATGCAAAAAAAAATGCTTTTTTCCGCAATAGCGGATTTTTACGAATATTCTATGCAAACAAACTGCGACTACAAAATGTGGGCGCAGTATGTTTTAAACAGAATAAAATCGTTTAAAGAGCCGTCGGTTTCGGTTAAGGGAATAGACGTTGCCTGCGGAACGGGATATTTTACGCGCGTTTTAAAAAAAGCGGGTTATGACGTTTGCGGTTGCGATTTATCGCCTGAAATGTTGACTTTTGCAAAACAAAAATGTGCCGATGAAAAGTTGGTTATACCTTTTTATGTACAGGATATGACTAATTTAAAATCGTTTGAAAAGGTTGATTTTATAACTGTTATAAACGACGGAATAAATTTTCTTCCGCCAAAAAAAATATCAAAAGCTTTTTTGTCTTTTGCCAAATGTCTTAAAAAAGGCGGAATTTTGCACTTTGATATTTCGTCGGAATATAAACTTAAAAACATAATAGCAAACGAAACCTTTTGTGAAGACGACGAAAATTATTCTTACATTTGGTTTAATAAACTTTTTGAAGACCGCGTTCAGATGGATATGAGCGTTTTTATTAAAAAAGGCGAACTTTACGAAAAACGTGAAAGCTCGCTTACGGAGTATATCTATTCTGCCGATTTTTTGCTTGATGCTTTAAAAAACGCCGGATTTAAAGTGGCTTTTTTTGAAAGCGGTTCAGGAGAGTCATTTACAAACACATCCGAACGGCTTAACGTTACGGCTGTAAAAATTTAATTAAAAAAGAGTGTATTTATGGACGTTTTATATAAAGGTGTAGCTTTTAACGGAAAAATTTCCGTTACCGTAATTGAAGCGACAAAAATGGTGAACGACGCCATGGAAATTCATAATTTATCGCCTTTGGCTGCTGCCGCGCTCGGAAGAACGCTTATAGCGGCTACTTTTATGTCTTCGACAATAAAAAGCGAAGACGACAGACTTTCTGTAACGCTTGCAGGAGACGGCGTTGGCGGGAATATTGTCGTTGCCGGCGACGCAATGCTTAATATGCGCGGATATATTGATAATCCTTCGTGTTATTTGCCTCTTAACGCGAAAGGTAAACTTGACGTTGCCGGCTGCGTTGGAAAGGGCAGACTTACCGTTGTAAAAAGTATGGGGCTAAAAGAGCCTTATACCGGAAGTTGTGAAATTGAAAGCGGTGAGATTGCCGAAGATTTTGCAAAATATTATACTTTTTCCGAACAACAGCCTACCGGCATGGCACTCGGCGTAAAAGTGGGAACAAACGGTAAATGTATAGGCGCAGGGGGCGTTATTTTTCAGCTTATGCCTGATGCCGACGACGGAACTATTGATAAAGCTCAGGAATTTATGCTCGGGCTTACCGACGTATCTACCATTATGGAAAAAGAAGGTGCGGAAAGTTTTATAAAAAAATCATTTCCGGATTACATTTATGAAACTTTTACTCCTAAATATAATTGTCTGTGTTCAAAAGAATATATTGACGGAATTTTAATAACTTTAGGATATAAAGAATTATGCGAAACCGTTGAAAAAGAGGGTAAGGTTGAAGTATGCTGTCATTTCTGCAACAAAAAATACGTTTACCGAAAAGATGACATAGATAAACTTTTTGGTAAAATTACCGAACAAAACAATGATAATGAACAATAAACAACAATCCGAAAATCAAGTTTACGAAAAAGATAATAATATATTTGAATTTAAAATAGACGAAAACATTCTTGAATCTTTAGCAGAAGAAGCACTTGAAAAAAACGATACCGAAAAAGCTCTTTCCATTTACCTTGAAATTGAAAGAACCGGTAAATACAGCAATTTGCTTTTGCAGAAGATAGCGGATCTTTATACCGAACTCGGAATGTATACCGAAAGTATAAATTACTGGTTTAAATATCTTTCGGTAACGTCAAAAAAAAATTATGCTGAATGTTATAATGGTTTAGGCGGAAATTTTTTCCTTGCCGGTTATAAAAATATCGCGGTTTATTACTTTAATTTGCAGATTAACGATAAAGGCGATAACGATTTTCCTTTTGACGATTACATGTACGAACTTTTTTATGAAGGGAACCGGGACGAGGAAGAGAACGGCGGTTTAAAAACAAACAATCCGAATATAAAATTATACGACGAGAAAAACGAAGCCGACGAGAAAAAATTAATTCTTTCAAAAAAGATTTTTGAAAAAGACAAGGACAAAGCGATTGAACTTTTAAACTCGATTGAACCTGATAGTGAGTGTTACTCGGAAGCTCAGATTGCTTTAGCACCTTTTTATTTGCTTGATAAAAAATATAATGAAGCGTTGCATTGTTTTGAGGAAAGTTTAAACGATAAAAAATATACTGATTTTGTTCTTAACGATATTTTTGCCGTATCCTTGCTTTTAGGCGACGAAAATAAATGTAACAAAGCTTTTAATGAACTGCATAAGCGTAATGCTGCAGATTTTTCGCATTTAGTTAAGTATTTTATTCTTTTTTATAAGCATGACGAACATGACGTTAATTATGAGTTTTCAAAAAAAATATCAGAATTATTAATGCCTATGCCTAATCTCTACGTTTATTGCGGAATAGCCGCATTAAATGTCGGAAAAGCTTTGGAAGCCTATGATATGTTTTCGGCATACTATGACGTTACGCATTCTTATTTCGCCGATTATTATCGAACGATTGCAAAAAATTATAACGGAAACGGAAAATTTGAATTCAGATTTATGCTTCCCGATTCTGCACTTCGCGATCTTTCGCTTAAAGCCGAAAAACTTTTATCCGTACCGGCCCGTTCATTAAAAAAATATTCAAAATTCGTATTCGAAATTCAAGAAGCTGCTTTTGCAACTACAAGTATGGAACTGCAGGCTGTTGCATGTCAGCTTTTATCCCTTTTGAATACTTCTGCGGCAGAAAAAACTTTAAAAAAACTTTTACTTGCAGTGGACGTAAACGAATCGATAAAATTGATAATTTTAACCATTCTTGTGGAGCTTGGTAACGATAAACCGACGCCCATGGTTTTTGGCAGTATCTATATGAATGTGCCTTACGAAAAAGTTGAATTTAACGAAGAAAGAGGCGATGTTTTCAAAGACGCTTACGCCGTTGTTTTCGGTAGACTTGCACCGTATGCCGAAAATGAGCTTTACAAATTGAAAAATGCGGCATATGACATATATTACAAATTTTTGGCAAACGGAAATATAAAGAAAGTAAGCGATCCGCTTCCTCTTGCCGGACTCATTCTTTCTAATACGGATCTTATTAATTCTAAAAAAATACCCGGCGGCGTTATGTCTTATCTTGGAACGTCAAAAAGCGAAGTTAAAAAACTGCAGGCATTACTTGAACAAGAATAATCTTTAACTACGGGAGATAAACATGAATAAAAAATTAGTTGATATAGATAAACTTTTTGATGATTTTTTAACCGAATATATTACAAAAAACAGAGGTAAATATTCCGAAAAAGACTGGGAATCCAAAATTCCCGAATTGTATACAGAATTTGGAAAAACCGAATTAGCCGAACTTGACGGACATACGCCGCTTAACTTTTACGACGGCCTGACGGCAAAAGAGCTTTGCGATATTTTAAGCGAGCATATAGAAAATGAAATTCCCGCTTCCGATTTTTTGCTTCAAAAAATAGTGGACAGCGATTGCGAAAAAGAAATATCGCGCTTTATAGATAACGAACACGACGAAGAACTTGTTTCTTACTGCGTGAACGTTTTAAACGATAAAAACAGTACGATTGCTTTCGGAAAATATTTTGATATGCTTTTATCGGATGAAACCTGCGAAGATATGAAAGATCTTCTTGCTGAAATGCTGGCAAATAATCCTGAAGCAGCAAAAGAACAAGCCCTTGCCGTTTATGATAAAGCAGGGAGCAGTAAAGTTTATTTGCTTGAAATTTTTGCGTCATGCAAGCCGGACGACCGGATTTTTAATATTCTGATTGCGGAGCTTATGTCGCATAAAAAAGATATCCCGTTTTATTTATCTTATGTTACCAAGTACGGCGACGAGAATGCTTTACCTTATCTTTTGGAACTGATAGAAGACGACGGTATAAATTACGTTGATTTTAAAGAGCTTAAACTTGCCATAGAGGCGTTCGGCGGGGAGTATAATAAAAACAGAGATTTTTCAAACGATAAGTATTATAAAAAACTCAAAGCTCCGGAAAACAACATAAAAAAGCCCATTATATAATCTTTTAAGGTGTTTTTATTTATAAAAAGTGTGAAAAAAGCCTTAAAAAAAATTTTTTAAAAAATTTTTAAAAAGTGCCTTTCAAACACTTTACATTTAAAAAATTTAATAGTATAATTTGGTCATAATGATTGAGAGAGCGATATGAAAGCTTTCAACGTCATAAAACAGCTCATCATTTTCCCCCTTATCATATATTTTTTACAGAAAGCAATTTGCATTGAGTGCAAGTTGCTTTTTGTTTTATTTTTTAAAAATTTATTTACATTGAGTTAAATTTATAGTATAATATTAAAATAAATATTATGTTTTCAGGAAGGGCTACAAATGGCGCAGTCTTTTTTAAAAAGGAACTGGATAATACTGATAATTTTCGGAATGCTGGGGCAAATTGCCTGGGCTGTCGAAAATATGTATTTTAATCTCTTTTTATTCGATACGGTCAGTCATTCTCTTGATGCCGTTACACTTATGGTTCAGCTTAGCGGAATAACCGCCACCGTTGTAACTATGATAGCAGGAACACTATCTGATAAAGTCGGCAACAGGCGTACTTTTATATCCGTTGGCTATTTAATATGGGGAATAACGGTTATTACTTTCTCTTTTATTTCCGTAAAGAATACCGAAGCTCTATTTGGTTTAAATGGTCAGGCCGCCGTAACGTTTACTTTGGGCGTTATCGTTGTTATGGACTGTGTTATGACTCTTTTTGGCTCAACGGCTAACGACGCTTGTTTTAACGCTTGGGTAACCGATAATACGGAAAGTTCGTATCGTGGCAAAATTGAAAGCATATTATCTATTTTTCCGCTAATTTCTATGCTGATAGTTGCCGGCGGTTTCGGTATGTTGGTTGAAGCTGTCGGATATCCTGTATTATTCGGCGTGCTTGGCTCGATTATAACTCTTTCGGGAATTTTCGGAATATTTTATATTAAAGACTCTCCGACTCTTATTAAAAATCCGCAAAGTTCGTTTAAAGATATTTTTTACGGATTTAAACCGTCGGTTGTAAAAAGCAACGTAAAATTATATTTGACGTTTCTTGTTATAGGTATATACGGCATAGCGTGTCAGATTTTTATGCCTTACCTTATTATTTATATGAAAACTTATCTTGGCTTTTCTGTTATGGAATACAGCGTAGTTTTTGGTATAGCAATCATTGTTGGCGCGATAGCTGCTTTGTTGTTTGGTAAATTTTTGGATAAATGGAATAAAATAAACACGTTATTTATATTTATTCTTGTCTTTTCGCTCGGGCTTATTTTTATGTATCTTTGCAAGGGCATGAACAAGACTTCGACGCTTTTATTATTCGGCATATCGGGTGCCGTAATGATTATAGGCTATATTTTAACAGCTGCTGTAAGCGGTGCGCTTGTCAGAGATTATATGCCTCGGCAAAACGTAGGAAAACTTCAGGGCATCAGAATGATTTTTTCGGTACTTTTACCTATGTTTTTCGGGCCTATGATAGGCAATGCCATAAATGCACACAGAAGCATTCCTCTTCCGGATAGTTCTTCTGCGGACGTAATGACTACTGCGTATATTCCCGCGCCTGAAATCTTTTTTGCAGCAAGTATAGCGGCTCTTTTGTCGCTAATATTTATATTTTTACTGTTTAAACAAAACAAAAAGGAAACTTTGGGGAAAGTATAATGAACATTGACGAAAAAAATATTGTTGAAAATATACCTCATTCCGAATATCCTCGTCCGCAATTCAGGCGTGAAAAGTTTATTTGTTTAAACGGAAAGTGGCGTTTCGCAATAAGAAAAGCAGGTGCGCCTTTAGGCAATTACGATAAAGAGATAATAGTGCCTTTTTCGCCTGAAACAAAAAATTCCGGGCTTTTTGAAAAGATTTCGGTCACTGCAACCGACCGATTGTATTACGGACGCGATTTTTCGGTTCCAAACGGGTGGCTTAGCGGTTTAACCGTACTTTATTTTTCTGCTGTCGATTATTCGTGCGACGTCTATGTAAACGGCAAGCTCGCCGGTTCGCACGAAGGCGGATATACGATGTTTCAAATAGATATATCAAGATTTTTAACGGAAGGTGAAAATTCGCTTGACGTAGTCGTAAGCGATTCTACCGAAGGTTCCGAAGGTGGCAGGGGTAAACAAAAAACAGAGCATGGGGGTATATGGTATACCCCGCAAAGCGGTATATGGGGAACGGTCTGGCTTGAAAATATGCCTGCAACACATATCAACAGTTTTACGATAGTCCCTGAGTACAAAGAAAAGACCGTCAATATTTTATTTGATTGCGATGAAAAAATCCTTTATGAAGTTTTTGACAGAGATAAAAAAATTTTATCGGGCAGTGCATACAAAACTCTTTCTTTAAAATATGATTTTGAATCCTGGTCTCCCGAAAATCCTAAATTATACGACGTAACGTTTACTTGCGGCGAAGATAAGGTCTACTCATATTTTGCCATGCGTGAATTTACCATTGTAACCGATAAATACGGAAAAAAACGTTTGGGGCTTAACGGAAAACCTTACTTTTTCAGTGGTGTGCTTGATCAAGGTTACTGGAGCGACGGGCTTTTAACGCCGCCTTCCGATTACGCCGTCTATAAAGAATTAAAAACAGTAAAAGAGATGGGGTTTAATACAATACGAAAGCATATAAAAATAGAAAATATGCGCTGGTATTATCACTGCGACAGATTAGGTCTTATTGTCTGGCAGGATTTTGTGAACGGAGGCGGAGAATATTCGTTTAGTCATATAGCCGTATTGCCGTTTTTGAACATTCTGCACAACGATAAAGACTACTCATATTTTTCGCGCTCGGACGAGAAAGGCAGAAAACGCTTTATTCATGAATGGCAGGATACGGTCGAACAGCTGAAAAATTGCGCAAGTATTTATATGTGGACGATTTTTAACGAAGGTTGGGGGCAATTTGATAGCGAAAAAATAGCGCATGCCGTAAAACAAACGGATAAAACGCGAATTGTAGAAAGCGTGAGCGGGTGGCATGACTATAAAAAGAAATGCGACATAAAAAGTATGCATACGTATTACACTCCGCTTAAAGTCCCGCGAGACGCTCGTCCCGTTACGCTCAGCGAATTCGGAGGATATTCTTTTAAGATAGACGGGCATGTTTACGACGAGCATAAATCTTTTGGTTACAAAAAGTTTAAATCGCAGGAAAAATATCTTCTGGCGTTAAAAAAATTATATATAAAAAAAGTTGCGCCGCTTATTTCAAAAGGCTTATCCGGCTGTATTTATACTCAATTAAGCGACGTGGAAGAAGAAATTAACGGGCTTATAACATATGACCGAAAGGTGATAAAGGTACCCATAGAAGAAATAAAAAAACTGAATGACGTGCTCAAGGACACATTTAAAAAAGCCGTTTTACAATAAACGGCTTTTACATATCAAATTATTTTAATTGTTGTTGGTATCGACGCAAACCGAAAGTTTTTTAATTTCGTTACGGGCAAGCAAATCGCAACGATTGTTATACTCGTTATCGGCATGACCCTTAACTTTTACAAATTCTACGTTATGTTTTGTTAAAAGGGCAGAAAGGTTTTGCCAGAGTTCCTGATTTTTTACCGCTTTATTTGCTGCGGTTTTAAAACCGCTTGATTCCCAGTTTTTAAGCCAGCCTTCGTTAACGGCATTCACTACGTATGCCGAATCGCTGTAAAGCGTAACGTCGCATTTTTCTTTTAATGCGCTAAGCCCTTCGATTACTGCGCGGATTTCCATTATATTATTTGTGGTTGACTGCTCTCCGCCTGAAATTTCTTTAATTATTCCTTTATAGTTAAGTATTGCCGCCCAACCGCCGGGACCGGGGTTATATGAACAGGCACCGTCGGTCCATATCAAGACTTTTTTATGCATTGCTCCTCCAAAATAAATTTGCAAAAAGAGTGATTTTTATTTGACTAAACATAAATATTATTATATAATGGAAATGTTGCGTAGGGGAGTGGCTCAACGGTAGAGCAGCGGTCTCCAAAACCGCCGGTTGCGTGTTCGAATCGCGTCTCCCCTGCCACTGAAAGTTCCAAAGATTTTTTCTTTGGAGCTTTTATTATTTTATATTAAATTAAAGAAATTGTCAACCGAACGCGAACTATTTCGAATTTGTAATAACTCTTTTTTATTTTTATGCTTTTTTTTATTGTTTTTTGTTTATTTTAAGTGTATAATTTATCAGCGGAAACACATTTGAAAAGCAGATTTGGTTAAATAAATGACGAAAAAAATTATTGTTTCAGTTTTATATCTTGTTCTTAGTAGTTTAGTTTCTTCTATAGGCATATATTACTTTATTTATCCGTCAAATTTTGCGCCTATAGGTATGGACGGCGTGGCAACGATGCTTCACGAAGTGACGGGGGTAAGTACAGGTTATTTTATACTTGCTCTTAATTTGCCGCTTTTAATTTTGTCTATTTTTTTTCTTGATAAAAAATTTACGATTTTAACGATTTTAAGCGTTGTTTTAACGTCTTTGCTTATAATACTCTTAGAAGCATTGCATTTTCCGCAATATGTAGCTGATTCCGATAAGCTTCTTCCCGCGATATTTTCGGGCGTTTTATTAGGACTAAGAACAGGTCTGTTATTAAAAATCGGCGCGTCATCAGGCGGAGTTGATATAATAGCCGGAATAATTTCCAAAAAAAATCCGTTTATAAATTTTGAAAGATACATAACAGTTATATGTTACATTATAATACTCAGCTCTTATGCGGTATATCACAGTTTAGAGAGTATAATGCTATCGTTTATTCAAATGTTTGTATTTGAAAAAACTGCGGCTTTGGTGATGCAAAATTTAAGAAATGCCGTTGAATTTAAAATTATCACGGATCATCCCGAGCTGTTAAAAGATGATATCATTTCAAATCTTAAACACGGTGCAACAATAGTTGAAAGTAAGGGAATGTTTACAGGCGAAACAAAATCTATGATTTTCTGCGTTGTAAATACAAGACAAGTTCCCGAATTTATGAAAATATTAAAAAAGTACGAACATATTTTTGTTTACAGCTCCGAAGTGAGCAGCGTAAACGGCAATTTCCGTTGGAGAAAAGAAGATATTGCAAAGTAAAGCTATATTAAGCTTTTTTTATAGCAAGTTAAATTTTTGCGAAAGGCGAAAGAAGAGAGAAAAATGGATAAAAAAACAAAGGTTATCGAATTTTTTAAAGATACAGGCGCGAGTTTTTTAGCAGGGTTGCTCGTTGCATTCGGACTTCACGTTTTTTCAAACGCGAATGGCTTTGCTCCCGGAGGAATAACGGGTATTGCGTCCATCTTATCAAGTTTTTTCCCGAACATAAGCATGGGGTATTTTTTAATAGCTTTAAATATTCCGCTTTTTGTCCTTGAATCTATTTTTGTAGAACGCAAGCTTGGTTTTATTCTTTCGTTTTACGTTTTAGTCCAGTCTGTTACGCTTATTTTGCTGGAAGAATTCGGATGTCCGCAATATAAGCCCGAAGTCGGTAATCTTATTTTTGCGTCGATTGCAACCGGGGTCGTTACGGGATTCGGCTTTTCCGTTCAGATTATGCGACACGGTGCATCGGGCGGAACGTATGCCATTTCTGCGTTGATTAAAAAATGGCACCCGGCAGCAAACATTGCATGGCTTTCGTTTGCAATGGATAGCTGTGTAGTTGTTCTTGTATTTTTCCTTTACGGTTTTAATATTCAAGCTACAATATGTACGCTTGTAAACCTGTTTATTGCGGATATAGTTGTAGATAAATGTCTGCAAGGTACAAAAGAAGGATATAAATTTGAAATAGTAACCGATGAGCCTGAAGGTTTGGCAAGCGAAATAATGAGAGAACTCAGGCACGGCGTAACCGAGCTTAACGTTCAGGGTATGTACACTCATACCGAGAAATTTATGATTGTCTGCATTATCCGCAAGCGTGAACTTTCAAAAATGATGCGAATTATAAAACGTTATCCTAAAACTTTTTCAAACTTCTCAAAAGTAAACGAGGTTTTTGGTAATTTCAAAAAATAATTTAAAAGAATTAGTTAAATTTGGCGGCTGTCATTCCGTTTTTGGAGTGTGCCGTCTTTTTTAACGCATAATAAACCTTTTTAAACATATATTATTTTATAGCGGAATAAGTTTGTATGCGTTGCTTAAAAATCTCTTCTTTGAGAAAAATCGCGGGTATAATCATAAGTTTACTTATAGTTTTTGTTAGCGTTATATGCTTTTCGGGCGAAGACGTTACAGTAACGGTAAGTTCAAAAAACGGGGAACCGATATATTTCGGGAACCGCAAAAAAAACGCTGTAGCGTTGATGTTTAATTGCTATGAAGGAAGAGAATATATTTTAAAAATAGCAGAGCTTTTAGAGGAGTACGATTTTAAAGCAACTTTCTTTTTTGGCGGATGTTTTGCGGATGATAATGCTGATTTGATTAAAAGACTTTACGAAAAAGGGCATGAAATCGGAAATCACGGTTATTTCCATAAAAATCAAGGCAAACTAAGTTTAGAAGAAAATGTTTCCGAAATTAAAAAAACACATGACGTTATTTTAGCTCTTTCCGGCGTTGATACAACGCTTTTTGCGCCGCCGTCGGGTGATTATTCTTCGGCTACCATAAAAGCCTGTTTAAAGACGGGAAATAAACTAATCATGTGGTCGAAGGATACTATCGATTGGCTTGACAGAACGCCTGAAAAAGTCTATAATAGAGCAATAAACGTTTCGGGCGGAGATTTTGTGCTTATGCATCCGTTTAAGCACACGTATGAAGCTCTTGGCGGAATTTTATCTTATTACATAGAACACGGAGTTACCGTAGATACGGTGTCTTGCTGTATGGAGCAATAAATAATGATTAAAGTAAAAACATATGAAAACGGTTTGAGATTGATAGTGAACAGCATTGATTGCATAAGGTCGGTAAGTATGGGCATTCTTGTGGGTGCCGGCAGCCGCCTTGAATCTGACAATGAAAACGGTATATCACATTTTATAGAACACGTAAGTTTTAAAGGAACTACAAAGCGTACTTCGTTTGATATTTCTGATCAAACGGAAGGGCTTGGAGCGCAAATCAACGCGTTTACGTCAAAAGACGTTACTTGTTATTATATCAAATGCACAGACGAACACGTTGAAGAATGCTTTGATATTTTATCGGATCTTTTTCTCGATTCAGTCTATCCCGAAGACGAGCTTGACAAAGAACGCGGCGTAGTTCTGGAAGAAATAAATATGGCTGAAGATACACCGGATGATCTCTGTATAGACCTTCTTGCTAAGGCGTATTTTGGAGAAGGCGGATATGGCTCGACTATTTTAGGACCCGCAGAAAACGTATCGCGTTTTAACAGAAACGACGTTTTTAATTACAGAAAAAAATATTACGTTCCGTCAAATACGGTAATTTCTCTTGCGGGGAATGTTTCATTTGAAAAAGCGTGTGCTTTGATAGAAGAATACTTTGGTATGTATAATACTCAAAGTAGAGTGCCTGAGATAAAAATCAATACCGAATGTTTAAAGAATAATCTCAGCGTCAATAAACCTATCGAACAAAACCACATTGCTTTCGGAATTCCCGGTGTAGGACTAAATTCGCCCGAAAAACCGGCTTTAATTTGTCTTAATGCGATTTTAGGCGGCGGAATGAGTAGCAGATTGTTTCAGACGGTAAGAGAAAAGGCAGGACTTGCATATTCGGTATATTCGTATCTTTCATGTTATAACGATCTCGGCGTAATTTACGTTTATGCGGGCGTAAACCCTAAAAAACTTGACGAAGCTTGCGAATGCATTTCAGAACAAATTAATCTGCTTGGTAAACAGGGTATTTCGGAAAGAGAACTTATAAGGGTAAAAGAACAAATAAAAGGCTCAACGGTTTTATCGTCCGAAAGTACCGCAAGTCTTATGATTTCTCAAGCAAAAAAGCTTTTGCTTACGGGCGAAATTTTTAATATCGATAAAGACCTTGAAAATCTTTCGAATTTAAAACTTGATGACGTAAACGAACTTGCAAAAGAGTATTTCAGTACAAAAACTTGCGCTTCGGCAATAGTCGGGAAAAATGTTTCAGCTTTAAAATTATAATTTATAATATAAGAAGTTGAAAACTTGCTTGCAAGGGTTTACAACTTCGCCATATTTCAAACGAGAAGCGCAAAAAAGCAAGCTTTTTTGCGTTAAGCCGATAGGTTTTAAAGATTTTACCGCAAGGTAAAAGATTTGCTTCTTATAGTTTATAATAGATAAAAATATCCGCTTTACGGCTATAATAGATAAAAATATCCGCTTTAATGCGGATTTTTTTATGCCAAAAAACGACCAAAATCATCTGTTATCTTCATATTTCGCCTGATAATAAATGGTAAAATTAAATAAAAATGCGGAGATAAAAAAATGGAAGTCAAATATGAACTTATGCCTTCCGGTTTGTACATATATCTGAAAGGAGAACTTGATGATTGTACAAGCGAAAAGGCGCGTGAAAGAATTGATTCTATTATAGAAAAATGCGGGAACGTTCGCGCGGTTATCTTTAATTTAAAATATCTTTCTTTTATGGATTCAACAGGAATAGGTATGATAATCGGGCGGTACAAAAAACTTAAAAAAAACAAGATTGCGGTTTATATTGAAAATCCGTCTTTTTGCGCAGACAAAGTATTTCAGACCAGCGGGATTTATTCGCTGATTCCTAAAATTTAATTCGGAGATTGTGTTATATGAAAAACAAAATGATAATTGAGTTTTCGTCGAAAAAAGAAAACGAACAATTTGCGCGCACGGCAGTTGCGGCTTTTATTATGTGTCTTGATCCGACGGTTGAAAATATAACGGACATTAAAACTGCGGTTTCCGAAGCCGTTACAAATTGTATTGTTCATGGTTATCCCGGAAGCGAAGGCATTGTAAGTATTGCGTGTGAAATCGACGGCGATGTTTTACATATCGAAATATCCGATAAAGGCGTAGGCATTAAAGACGTGAAAAAAGTCCTTGAGCCGTATGTAACTACAAGACCGTTTGACGAACGCTCCGGAATGGGATTTACCATAATGAAAACCTTTATGGATACATTTGATGTGAAATCGACTGAAAACGAAGGTACGGTCGTTTATATGTCCAAAATGATCGGCAAAGCCTCGTAAAGGAGTTTTATGCTTTCTTTCGAACAAACAAACGAATTGCTCGAACGTGCTAAATCGGGCGATATCGCGGCTAAGACGTTACTTGTCGAAGAAAACGAAAATCTGCTTAAGAGCATTGTTAAAAAGTTCAGAAATAAAGGAGAATCGCCTGAAGATTTATATCAGATTGCCTGCGTCGGGCTGTTAAAAGCCATAAATAATTTTGATTTAAGTTTCGGCGTCAGATTTTCGACCTATCTGGTGCCGATGGTAGCAGGCGAAATAAAACGCTATCTTCGTGACGACGGAATTATAAAAGTATCGCGCATTTTAAAAATGCAAAGATTGAGAATCAACCGTTTTATCGATAATTTTAAAGACGAGCATATGGGGGAATCTCCGACGTTAGAGGAGGTTTGTTCATCTCTCGATATTGAAAAATCCGACGTAGTTATGGCTTTGGATTCCGGTAAACATCCGCTCTCATTATTTGAAAAACAAGACGATGACGAAGGCGGAATTGAGCTTATTGAAAAAATTCCGTGCGGCGAAGAGGAAGATCAGATTGTAGACAAAATAATGTTAAGAGGGATTATCGACAGTCTTTCCGAACGTGAAAAGAAAATTGTTCTTTTAAGATATTTCAGGGATAAAACTCAAAGCGAAACGGCAAAAGCCATAGGCGTTTCTCAAGTTCAGATTTCTCGTATCGAAAACAAAATAATAAAAATTTTAAAAGATAAACTTGCTAATTAAATGAATATTTCGGCAAAAATAATGATGAGTTTGTTTAAGCGCAAACTCATTTTTTTTATTTTATTTTTTAAATTTACTTGCAAAATAAAAAATTAAATGATAAAATATAACTAACATCTGGTAGCAAAAAATCTACCTACCGTTTGGTAAGAAAATTATTAACGAGAGGTTTTTATGGCTGAAAACAGAAAGGAAGAAATAATTATAGCTGCGGTCGATTTAGCCGCAAAATACGGATTTAACGGCGTATCGATGAATATGATAGCCGATAAGGTCGGAGTAAAAAAGCCGTCGCTTTATAATCATTTTAAATCTAAGGAAAAACTTATTGATGAAGCGTATAATTTTTTGCGTCAACAAGCAATCAAAGCATCGCAAACGGACTTAAAGGATTTTGATTCGTTTATGGAACATAAAAGTGCGGTGGAGATTTTGCAGTACATAGTATCAGATTATATAAAAATAAGTAACCGTAAAAAAGTAAGAACGTTTTATAAGATAATTTATTCGGAACGATGTTTTAATAAAACTGCGGCAAAAATTTTATCGGAAGAAACAGAAAAAAATATTTATAAAATAAAGCGGCTTTTTTACATTCTGGAAGCACAGAAAAAAATGCATTTTAAAAATACAGATTACAGTGCGAAAAATTTTGTATTAACAGTGCAAGGCTTTATTGATTATGACAAAGATATACGCATGTCCAAACGGAGATCAAGCTTTAGCTTAATGGAGGAATTAAAAAAATATATTCTGTATTTTTGCGAAGAAAATAAAATTTAGAAATATTTTTTATTATCGCAAAAACTATATATAACTTTTATGTATAACAAAAAGAGCAACGAAAAAAATTCGTTGCTCTTTTTGGCGGAAACGGAGAGATTCGAACTCTCGTACGCCGGTAAAGGCGTAACCGCATTTCGAGTGCGGCTCGTTGCGACCACTTCGATACGTTTCCGTTTTTATTTTTTTTGTGATGTTCTTTTTTATAACTCGCAAAAAACTTTTATGATTATATCATAATTAAATGATTTTGTGAAATGTTTTTTTGCAGTTTTTAATTTTTTTTTAATTAAAAATAAATTTTGCAATAAAAAAAATTCTTTTATGCAAAAAACTTGACTTATAGTGATAAATATGATATTCTTATTAAAAATTTTATCCGGAGAATCAAATATGTCTAATATTTGGCACGATATTTCACCTAAAAGAATTAAACCCGACGATTTTATTTGCGTTATAGAAATAAGCAAGGGCAGTAAAAAGAAATATGAATTAGATAAAGAAACGGGATTTATTATTCTTGACAGAATTTTATACACTTCAACTCATTATCCCGCAAACTATGGATTTATACCGCGTACGTTAGGCGATGACGGAGATCCGATGGACGTACTTCTTCTTTGTTCGGAATCGTTAGAGCCTTTAACGATTTGCCGGGCATATCCGATAGGTGTAATCAACATGATTGATAACGGACACAGAGATGAAAAGATAATTGCTATTCCGTTTACCGATCCTACATATAATATGTTTAACGATATAAATCAGCTTCCTGCTCATATATTTGAAGAAATGCGGCATTTCTTTTCAGTATATAAGTCTTTGGAGGGAAAGACTACTGCTGTCGACGAAGTTCAGGGCAGAGAAGCCGCTATTGCTATAATAGAAAAATCCATTGAGGATTATAAAAAGGCTTTTTGCTGATTTTTAAAAATGTATATCAAAAGTTTTAAGTCTTAAAGATTTTGCGTCTTTAAGGCTTTTTTTACGGATAAATTCCGATTTTGTTATACATAATAAATACTGATGAAAAAAAGAACTAATTTAAAGCCTTTCGAGGATATGAAAACTATCGACGAAAAAGAATCGTTTTTAGGTGTTTTTTCAATAAAGGAGGCATCTGACAGTGACAAATAACAGAATTATGAGTGACAAGAAGTATCTGGAACTCGTTTCCGAAATGACTCCCGCGTCAAACGAGACCAGAAGCTTATTAAACGCTTTTTTAGTAGGGGGATTTATATGTTGTATAGGTCAATTTTTCAGATACTTATTTATGTATCTGTTTAAATTGTCGGGTGATGAGCTTGCAATGGCAACCTCTATAGTCTTAATTTTTTTCGGCGTTTTGCTGACGGGCTTAGGTATTTACGATAATATAGGAAAGCACGCGGGAGGCGGATCTATTGTTCCTATAACCGGTTTTGCAAATTCGGTAGCGTCACCCGCAATGGAATTTGCAAGAGAAGGCTATATTTACGGAATGGCTGCAAAAATGTTTGTTGTTGCAGGCCCTATTATCGTTTACGGTGTTTCGGCAAGCGTTCTTGTAGGACTGATATATTATATTTTTGGGTTATAATTTATGGGCAGATATATTCAATTTAAAAATAAACCTAAAATAATATCGACGTATACGGTCTGCGGGCCTAAAGAAGCAAAGGGAAATCTGGCGGATTATATAGATAAAAAATTATCCGACGATTATGCCGATCAAAGATCTTTTGAATATGCCGAACGAAAAATGCTTACGTTTGCAATAAAAAATGCCGTAAAAAAGAGTAAAATTCCCGATGAAGAAATCGGTGCTTATATCGGCGGCGATCTGTTGAATCAAATAATTTCATCATCGTTTTCCGCCCGCGAATTTATTTATCCATTTTTAGGTGTTTATAATGCATGCGCAACAATGGCTGAAAGTATGTTATTAGCGGCTTCCTTATGTGACGGCGGTTACTTAAACAGTGCGGTATGCGCTACGGTAAGTCATTTTTCAACGGCTGAACGTCAATACAGATTTCCCGTTGAACAAGGTACTACAAGGCCTGCGCAATCGCAATGGACGGTAACCGGCGCGGGGGCAAACGTTGTTTCTTTATCAGGCGCAGGCATTACGATTGACGGTGCCGTTATCGGTCGTGTTGTTGACTACGGCATTTCGGACGCAAACAATATGGGTGCGGCTATGGCTCCTGCCGCCGCCGATACGCTTTTTGATTTTTTTACATTCAGCGGAAAAAAGCCTGAAGATTTTAATCTTATAGTCACCGGAGATCTCGGTACGTTGGGTTCAAGAATTTTAAAAGAATTATTAACGAAACAAGGAATTGATATAGACGTCAATCACGTTGATTGCGGCGAGCTTATTTATAATCTGGACGAAAAAGAATATCAGGGCGGCAGCGGCGCAGGGTGCTCTGCTGTGGTATTTAATTCGTATATATACAAAAAAATGCTTTTAAAAGATTATAAAAGAATCTTATTGATAACTACAGGTGCACTTTTATCTACAACGTCCACACAGCAGGGCGATACAATACCCGGAATTGCACATCTTGTGGAATTATCGGTTTAAAATATAAAATCGGCAATGCCGATTTACATATGAACGATATAATTTTAACCTATCTGAGAGCGTTTTTAACAGGCGGCGCAATATGCACGCTTGCTCAACTATTTATAAATTACACAAAAATTACAGCGGGAAAAATACTCGTATATTTTATGCTCGGCGGCCTATTGCTCCAAGCTCTCGGAATTTATGAATATCTGGTAAAATTCGGAGAAAGCGGGGCAACGGTACCCATTTCGGGGTTCGGCTATCTGCTTGCAAACGGAGCGATAAAAGGGGCTAAAGAAGGTTTATTCGGTGCGTTAACGGGCGGAATGAAGGCGGCAAGCGCAGGAATATCGGCTGCCGTTGTGTTCAGTTTTATAAATGCGCTGATATTCAGACCGAGATCTAAAATGAACTAAAGCATTTCAGGATTAATAGATTATCTGATAATCAATGTAAAAAATTTGGCATATAATGGTTATGTGAAAAGAAAAAAAACTAAACTAAAAATATTTTGTATAGCTTTATGTATTCTGATATTTTACCTTTATTATGCGGCATCAAAACTTATTTTAGATGCTGGCGGAGTTTATTTTAATGCTTCCGTTTCAAATTGTGCATATGCAACAATAAATAATTGTACTAAAAAGTATGATTTTTCTTCGATATGTTCTTTAAAATACGGTTCGGACGGAAATGTGGTCTTGGTTTCTACCGATTCGCAAAAATTAAATGAAATATCCGTGTTTTTGGCCGATAACTGTTATGAATGTTTAAACAATCTTATATTAGACGGATATTTTGTTCCGGCAGGTGTTTTTTCGGGCATAAAACTTCTTTCGGGTTTTGGACCTGACGTTAATATAAAGCTTGTAACCGTATTATCGGTTCAATGTGCTTTTGTAAGGGAATTTATGAGCGCCGGAATAAATCAGACGAGAATGACTTTATCGCTTGTAATAAATTGTGATATAACGATTTATTCTATTTTTGAAAAGAAAAATTATAACGGACTTATAGAAGCGTTGGTTTATGATAACGTTATAGTGGGAAAAGTGCCCGAAGTTTACCTTTCGCGTGAAGTAGTTACGGCAAAAACAACAAAAGATTAAAAAAATCGTTTGACATTTACAAGTTTATTATATATAATAAATCTAATAAATAATAAAGGTTATGACGGAGAGGGCGCATTTAATATAGGCGTTACAGAGAGAAGCTCGTTTGCTGAAAGAGCTTTACGTTAAGTTTTGCGTTTTTCGCTCCCGAACCGCGCGAAGAAATACCAGTAGACCGCGCCGTGATGCCGCGTGAGAGCGTTGAACGAGGCTTTAAAAAAGCGAAAAATAGGTGGTACAGCGAGTAATTTCGCCCTGTTTAAATCAGGGCGTTTTTTATTGCCCGAATTTTTGAACAATTAACAGGTAATAATTTACCGAGCGAGGAAATATATGAAAGAAAAAATCAGCGAACTTTTAAAAAGCGCGACCGAATCTTTAAAAGTTGTTTCGGATCGCAAATCGCTTGACGAAATCAGGGTTAAATACCTTGGTAAAAGCGGCTCCGTAACCGAACTTTTAAAGGGCATGCGCGACGTTGCGCCCGAAGAAAGACCGAAAGTAGGACAGCTCGTCAACGATTTAAGACAGAAAATCGAAGCTTTGATTGCCGAAAAAGAAGCGGAACGTAAAAAAGCCGAACTTGAAAAGGCGTTAAAAGCCGAAGCAGTTGACGTAACGCTCCCCGGCAAAAAACAACAAATAGGTTCACTTCATCCCATAAACCTTGTAAGAAACGAACTTATAGAAGCTTTTACGGGTATGGGGTTTGAAATTTATGAAGGACCTGAAATCGAACTTGACGAATACAATTTCAGACTTTTGAATATTCCCGAAGATCATCCTTCCCGCGATATGCAGGATTCTCTTTATATTACCGATAATATTCTTCTCCGCACGCAGACCTCTGCCGGTCAGGCAAGAGTTATGCTCAATAAAAAACCGCCGCTTAAAATAATAAGCCCCGGTAAAGTTTATCGTGCAGACGACGACGCGACGCATAGTCCTATGTTCCATCAGATGGAAGGGCTTGTAGTGGACGAAAACATAAATTTAAGTGACCTTAAAGGCACGCTTGACAGCTTTTTATCAAAGCTGTTCGGCAGTGATTTGGATACAAGACTTCGTCCGTCATATTTCCCGTTTACCGAACCCAGCGTTGAGGTTGACGTAACTTGCTTTGAATGTCATGGTAAAGGTTGTCATCTTTGCAAAGGTACCGGTTGGATCGAAATACTCGGTGCAGGCATGGTAAACCGCAAAGTTTTAGAGGGTTGCGGAATTGATCCGGATAAATATCAGGGCTTTGCGTTCGGCGTAGGTTTGGAACGTATAGCTATGCTTAAATACGGAATCCCCGATATCAGATATTTCTTTGATAACGACGTAAGATTTTTAAAACAATTCAAATAAGGAGAAAAGGACATGAGATTACCTTTAAGCTGGCTTAACGAATATGTAAAAGTTGACGATGTTCCCGTTGAAACACTGAAAAACAGTTTGTTTTCGTGCGGTTTCGAAGTCGAAGAAATAATACAGATAAACGAAAACGTTAAAAATATCGTAGTTTGTCAGATTAACGCAATCGAACAACATCCGAATGCGGACAAGCTTTCCGTTTGCGATATTAACTGCGGTAAATACGGTTGCTTGCAAATAGTTACAAACGCTAAAAATATAAAAGTTGGCGATAAAGTCCCCGTAAGTCTGGACGGCGCTGTTTTAGCCGACGGAACGGTTATTAAAAAAGGAAAGCTTCGCGGTGTGGAATCGGACGGAATGTTTTGCGGCGGCGCAGAAATAGGCATTACCGATGAATATTACGACGGAGCGGGCGAGGATAGCGTTCTTGTTTTTAAGGACGATTTTCCTGTCGGTGCCGACGTATGCGAACTTTTAAACATACGCGATACCGTGTTTGACGTTTCTATTACGGCAAACAGACCTGACTGCCAAAGTATTTTAGGCTTGGCAAGAGAAATTGCCGCAATGCTCAAACGCGAACTTAAATATCCCGCATTCGATTATGTAGTCGAAAACGAAGATGAACAAGCTCCCGTTTTGGTTGAAGTAAAAAATACTACGCTTTGTCCGAGATACATTGCGCAATACGTCAAAGATCTTACGATAAGACCTTCACCAAAGTGGATGCAACGCAGACTTGCGCTTATGGGGCTTCGCGCTATAAATAATATCGTAGATATCACAAACTATGTTTTGCTTGAAATGGGGCAGCCCATGCATGCTTTTGATTACGATAAATTACTCGATAAAAAAATTGTGGTCCGTAATGCTGAAAAAGGCGAAAAAATTACTACTTTAGACGATAAAACGTTTGATTTAAATCCTGATAATCTTGTTATATGCGACGGAGAAAGACCTGTTGCCTTAGCCGGTATTATGGGTGGAAAGGAAAGCGGAATTGACGATTATACTTTAAATTTAGTATTTGAATGCGCTCGCTTTAAACGTGACAGCGTAAGAAAAACTTCCAAGGCGTTAGGGCAGCATTCGGATTCGTCTGCTCGGTTTGAAAAGGGCGTTGATTCATACACTGTGGAAAAAGCTATGAATCGTGCTTTGCATTTAATCAACGAGCTTAATGCCGGGACTGTTGCATGCAAGAGAATAGACGTTTTAAACGACGATATGACGCCGCTCGAATTAACGGCAAAATTTTCGTCGATCGATAAAATTCTTGGAATAAACGTTCCTAAAGACGAACAAATTAACATTTTAAAGCGCCTTGAATTTGACGTAAAACAACTCGACGACGATACTTTTAAAGTTATTGTGCCGCTTTACAGAAACGATATCGAAGGTTTTGCCGATCTTTCAGAAGAAATTATAAGATCATACGGATATGAACACGTTAAAGGCAGAATGCTTGAATGTGCGTCCGTTACAAACGGCGGAAAAACGCCCAGACAACTTCGCGAAGATAAAGTAAAAAATGCACTCGTCTATATGGGGTATAACGAAATCTTAACTTATTCCTTTGTTTCTGAAAGCGATTATGCTAATTTCGGGCTTAACAAAGACGCACCCGAAAATATGCATATTAAAATTTTAAATCCTTTAAGCGAAGATATGAGCGTTATGAGGACTACGCTTATTCCGTCGATCGTTGCAACAGTAAATCGTAACTTAAACAAGAAAAACCTTGAAGGCAGATTGTTTGAGTATGCTAAGGTTTATTTACCGCATTCATTGCCGCTTACCGAACTTCCTGCCGAAAACGCAAGAATAGCTATTGCGGCTTTTGGCGATAACGAAGATTTCTTTACTTTAAAAGGAACTATAGATTCGCTTTTGGACGTTTTACATTTCGGCAAGCCCTATGAATATGCAAAAGTTACGCTTCCTTATATGCATGACGGAAAGAGCGCGGAAATTGTTTGCGACGGCAAGCGGTTGGGTGTATTAGGTGAACTACATCCCTCTCTTTATGAAAAACTCGGCATAGATAAGCGTGTTTACGTTGCGGAACTCGATTATGACCTTATCGACAGTATGATTTCGGGGAGAGTATATTTTGCTCCTATTTCGAAATTCCCGTCGGTTGAAAGAGATCTCGCGCTTGTATGTGATGAAGACACGCCTAATGCTCTTATTGAAAAACTGATTCGTGAACGCGGAGGCAAGAACTTACAATCCGTTGAATTGTTTGACGTTTATAAGGGCAAAGGAATTGACGACGGCAAAAAGAGTATGGCGTACAGACTTACATTCTCGTCGCTTGAAAAAACCTTCGGCGAAGGCGAGGTTGATGCATTCATCAAAAAAATACTTCGCCATTTAGACGAAAACGGAATAAAATTAAGATAAAATAACTAAAACCGTAGCCATTTTTAAAAAATTTACTTTAAAATGACTATGGTAAACAGGTAAGAGAATGGAGCATAAAGCAGAGTTACTTGCGCCCGTAGGGACGGAAGAAAATTTTTACGCGGCAATAAATTATGGTGCCGATGCGATATATTTAGGTTTAACCGACTTTTCCGCACGGAAAAACGCGGGTAATTTTGCTTTGGAAAAACTTCCGTACTATCTTTCATACGCTCATCTGTTTGACGTAAAAGTTTATGTTGCCGTAAATACGGTTATTAAAAACAGCGAATTGCCGCATTACTTTGACGTCATATCAAAGGCTTACGCTATGGGAGTTGATGCATTCATAGTTCAGGATATTTTTCTCGGGCGTAAACTTAAAAAACTTTTTCCCGAGATATGCCTGCATCTTTCTACCCAAGCGGGAGTAAACAATGCGGACGGCGCAAAGCAAGCTCTGTCTTACGGTTTTTCAAGAGTAATTCTTGCAAGAGAAACTCCGATAGAAGAGATTAAAAAAATTACCGCAATTATAGAAACCGAAGTTTTTGTTCAGGGTGCGCTCTGCACGTGCTTTTCAGGGCATTGCTATTTCAGCTCGTTTATAGGTGGCAATAGCGGAAACAGAGGATTATGCCGTCAACCTTGCCGAAAGCTTTATAAGTATACAGGCAAAAGCGTTAACGATAACTTAAGGTATGCGCTGTCGCTTTCAGATTTATCACTTTATAAAAGAATTGACGATTTAATTACGGCAGGCGTAAAAAGTTTTAAAATTGAGGGTAGAATGCGAAGTTTTGAATATGTTTGCGCTTCGTGTGATTTCTATGCGGACATTTTAAAAGGTGAATTTAACAGACGTAAATTTGAAAATTTATTAAAGACTTATAACCGCGGAGGTTATACAGAAGGGTTGACTTTCGGACAGGATAAATCTCTTATTTCGGATAAAATTCAAAACCATGCAGGTCTTAGCGTAGGCAAAGTGTTATCTGTTTCAAAAGATAAAATTATACCGTCAAACTTAAAGACAGACGTTCATGAGGGCGATTGTTTTAAAATCATATCCGACGGAAAAGAAACGGGTAATGCAACCGCTGCAAACGAAAACGGCAAAATTGTAATTAAATTCAAGCAAAAAGCCTTTGCGGGAAGTACGTTGTCGATTACAAAAGATTGTTCTTTAATTGAAAAATATAAACTGAATAAAAGACTTTATAAATTAAATGTCCGTATGATTTTAAAAGCCGGTTGTTTACCCGAGATTATAATTAACGACCAAAAATTTACGGGTAACGCTTTAGTTCAAAAAGCTCAGAATTATCCGCTCACGAAATCCGAAATTAAAGATAATCTTCGCAAAACAGACGTTTATCCATTTGAAGTAACACCATCGTGTGAAATGGACGGCGACGTATTTTTGCCTAAAAAGGATATAAATGCTTTAAGGGCAAATGCTTATAAAACTTTCTTTTATCAATTTGAGCATAAAAACATAAAAACATCTATAAATCAATATTTTATGCGTGATTTTGATGATAATTATGTTACGCATGATTTTAATGGTGGACAAATTGCCTTAATATCCGATTCGTTTAATTTATCTTTTTTAAAATCAAACGGAATATCAAAAATCGTTTTTTGCCCGTCAGATTACAACGACGAAAACGAGCTTAAAACTTTTTTAAAATCTACGGCTGGATTTGGCGGCAAACGATATTTATATATTCCGGCGTTTCTTACGTTTGATGACGAACAAATTGTTTCAAGCGTTTCGGCTCCGTTTGACGGCTTATATTCAGAAAGTGCGTCGGTGTTATTTTTGGCAAAAAGGCTGAAAAAAGAATTTTTCGGCGGAATAGAACTTAATATAACTAATTCGTTATCTTTAGATTATTTGATAAAAGACGGGGCGGTTGACGCATGTTTTTCAAAAGAGCTTAGCGTTACAGAACTTAGCGAACTTTTTAAAATTGCAAATGCTCGGGTTTTGTCAGGCGGTGTGATAAAGTTAATGTCGCTTTGTTACTGTCCGTTCGGGAAAAAATGCTTTGACTGTAACCGACCGAATGTTTTTAGTTTGAAAGATGAAAACAATCGCATTTTTAAGGTAAGAAGGTATAAACTTTCTTCGTGCAGATTTGAAATTTATAATAACGCGCTTTTGTATTCCAAAAAGAGATTTAAAAGTGAAATTTACGATTTTACAACGCTTACCGAAACCGAAAAGGAAAAATTGTCGGCTATTTATTTTACCGATAAGAAGTGGGAACTTGAAATTCCGTATACGTCGGGTAATTTAAACAAGGGAGTTGAATAATGATATCAGATAAAGTACTTCACGCACTCGAATACGATAAAATTTTGAATATTTGTTCCGGGTTTGCCGTTTTGGATGAAACAAAGGAGAGTATTATTGCTGAAAAGCCTGCAAATTCCCTTTCGGAAGCGGATTTTTTACTTAAAAAAACGCAGGAAGCATATAAGCTTTTATTTGATTACGGAGTGAGAGGCATAGAGTATTTTGATCCGCTTACCGATGAACTCCAACGTTCTAAGCGCGGTTCAACTCTTTCAATGGGCGAACTTATAAAGATTGCACGTCTTTTAAGATCTTCCAGAGTTGTTTATAATTCCGTAACTTCTATTACGGACGAAAATATAACGGCTTTAAGACTGATTGCCGAGAGTATTTACTGCGATAAATATCTTGAAGACGATATTTTATTCAAGATTTTGTCTGACGAACAAATGAATGACAACGCAAGCGAAAAACTTGCCGCACTCAGAAAAAAGATTAAGAGAATAAACGAACAAATCCGTGAAAAACTTAATTATTACGTTCGTTCACAGAGCAAGTATTTGCAAGACGGCATAATAACAATGCGCGGCGACAGATATGTCGTTCCTGTAAAATCGGAATTCAGGGGACAAATAAAGGGACTTATACACGATCAATCGTCAAGCGGCTCAACGCTTTTTGTAGAACCCGTTGAAGTTCTTGAAATGAACAACGATTTAAAAACTGCGGCTATTGAAGAGCAAATCGAAGTAGAACGCATTTTAAGCGAACTTACTCAAAAGGTTGGCATGATAGCAGACAGACTCAATAATAATTTATTGCTGTTATGCGAGCTTGACAATTCTTATGCTAAAGCTACTTACGCTTACAGGACAAAGGCCGTAAAACCCCTTTTAAACTCCAACGGATATATAAATATAAATAATGGCAGACATCCGCTTATAGATAGCCGGAAGGTTGTTCCGGTTTCTGTAACGCTCGGTTCATCGTATCATTATCTTTTAATTACCGGACCGAATACCGGCGGTAAAACCGTAACGCTTAAACTTGTGGGATTGTTTACTTTAATGGCGGCAAGCGGTTTTTTTATTCAGGCTGCAGACGGCGGAAATATTTCGGTATTCGATAAAGTTTTCGTAGATATAGGCGATGAACAAAGTATAGAGCAGAGCCTTTCGACTTTTTCTTCTCACATGAAAAACATTATCGGAATAACTGATGAAGTTGATGAAAAAAGTCTTGTTTTAATTGACGAAATAGGTGCGGGAACGGATCCTGATGAAGGAAGCGCGCTTGCCCGGGCGGTTTTGGAACATTTGATTTTAAAACAGAGTTACGGCATTGTTACCACGCACTATTCCGCTCTTAAAGAATATGCTTTTACAGAGCCTGAAATAATGAATGCGTCGATGGATTTTGACGAGCAGACTTTTGCTCCGCTTTACAGGTTGAATATAGGTATGGCGGGTAGCTCAAACGCTTTAAAAATTGCATCAAAGCTGGGGCTTTCAAAAGAGATTACCGAAAAAGCAAATTCGTTTTTAAGCGAGCGCAAGGTTTCTTTTGAAAAGGTTATTTCCGAAGCTGAAAAAACGAGAAGAGCGGCGGAAAAACAGCTTGAAGAATACGAAGTGATTTCGCGCGAAAAGCAAGCAGAACTTGATCATATTTTAAATGAACGCGCAAAATTCGATAAAGAGAGAGAAAAGTTTTTTGCAACCGCAAAAATTGAAAGCAGAAGAATTGTAAACGAAAGCGTTGAAGAAGCAGAAGAATTGCTTGCCGAGATTAAATCTATTTTAGATAAAGAAGAAATTACGAGCGGCGATTTGATTCGGGCTAGAACTTTAAAAAACAAACTCGAACAACAAAAATACAAACTCGATGCCGAACAGCCTGTTATTTTTACAGAAAAACCTATAAATCCTGAAAAAATTAAAACCGGAGACAGAGTGTATATTCCGTCAATGGAAGCAGACGGCGTAGTTTTAACCGTGAATAAAAAGAAACAAGTTTGCGACGTTTCGCTCGGCGATAAAAAGGTATTGCTTTCATTTTCGGCTCTTTATGAAGGACGAACTAAAAAACAACAGAAAAAAAGTGACGTTACCGTAAGAATAGATCGAAGCAATTTTACTCCTCCGTCAACGCAAATAAACGTAATAGGAATGAATACGGACGAAGCTCTTGAAGAAGTTAAAAACTTTTTAGACAGAGCGGTTCTCAATAATCTTCCCGAAGTAAAAATAATACACGGCGTAGGACTAAAAATACTTAGCTCCGCTATACACGATATGCTGAGAAAACACCCGCATGTTGAGTCGTTCAGGTTCGGTAAATATGGGGAAGGCGAACACGGCGTTACCTTCGTTACGCTAAAATAAAGCTTTAAAATAGAGATTTATTACTTGCATTCGTTTGTTAAAATAACTGCTTTATGTTATAATAAAAAGGATTTGTAATATATGCAGAAAGTTTATTTAAGGAATATTTTTTGATGAGAGAAGAATTTTACGAAAATTCGGCGGGGCCGCAAAAGGAAAAATTGCATAAAACGCTTTATACAATTTACAGCGTTTTATTTGTTGTTGCCGTTATCGCTTTTTGCTTGTTTTTATATTTGTTTATAATGTTTGGCGACAGCGGGTTTGTATTTTTAACGATATTTTCGTTGATTTTCGGTATTTCGACCTATGTTGTAAGACGAAAAATTCTTATTTATTACGATTATACCTATATATCCGGCGAAATAAGAATAGTTAAAGTTATAAACGGCAAATTCCGCAAAAAGTTTTTGTTTTTTGATGCAAAAGACGTATTTATCGTTGGCAAGGTGGGCAGTGCCGAATTTGAAAAATTATACGAATCTTCCGATATAAAGAAAAAAATGGCAACTCCTAACGGTTTTTCTGCCGAGAAACAGCTTTATTATGCAGGCGTAAAAATAAACGGAGAGAAAAATCTTATAATTATGGAATGTCAGGAAAAATTTCTTTCATATATAGTATCTTATACCGGTAAGAATATTATCGAAAAGGATTACGGAAAAGAGTAAAATGGAAAAGATTTATCTTGATAACGCCGCCACCACAAAACCCGACGAAACCGCTTTGAAATCAGCGGTTGAGTTTACTTCAGGCGGCGGTTTTTATAATCCTTCCGCTTTATACAGCGGCGGCAGAGAAATTCATAATTGTGTTGAAAATTGCAGACAAAATCTGTTAAAATTGTTTGGAAAGAATTATGACGTCGTTTTTACTTCCTGCGGAAGCGAATCCGATAATATGGCTATATTTTCGTTTTGTCGGCGTGGGAGATGCATAACCGATGACGGCGAACATTCTGCCGTAAATAATGCTTTTAAACAGTTAAAACAGCTCGGAAGGGAAATACGATTTGCGTCGTTAAATAAAAACGGCTCGGTAAACGTAGAAAAACTCTTAGAGCTTGTTGACGATAATACCTCATTTGTTTCGATTGTTCACGTGAACAATGAAACAGGCGCGATAAATGACGTTAATAAAATCGCGAAACTTATAAAAAAGAAAAATCCATCGGTAATATTTCATACCGACGGCGTACAAGGTTTTTTAAAAATACCCTTTGTGCCTTCTCCGGACATAGACCTTTATTCCATAAGCGCGCATAAAATTTGCGCCTTAAAAGGCGTGGGCGCGCTTGTTTACAAAAAAAATCTGCATTTACAACCGCTGATTTTTGGCGGCGGACAGGAAAAGGGACTAAGAAGCGGTACTGAAAACACTTTCGGATTGCATGTTTTTAATTCTATGATAGAAAAACATTCGTGCGTAAACGAAAATTATGAAAACGTAAGTAAGTTAAATCGTACTTTTAAGGAACTGTTAACCAAAGATGCAGTTTTTATTTCAGATGATTCGTGTTCGCCGTATATCGTTTCTTTTTCGCTTCCCGGTGTAAAAGCCGAAATTATGCAAAGAGTTTTAGACGATGAGGGTATAATAGTGGGAACAGGTTCGGCTTGCTCCTCAAAAATAGGCGTTTCAAGAATAATTACAAACTGCGGTTATGAAAAAAGAATTGCCGAAGGCGTTTTGCGTGTGAGCTTTATTTACGATACACCTATTGAAAACGTAATTAAAGCAGCTGAAACAATAAATACATGCTATCAGAAATTAAAAAGGGCGTTAAAATGAACAAAATTATCATAATACGTTATTCCGAAATACATTTAAAAGGTAAAAATCGCGGATATTTTGAAAGACTTTTAGGTGAAAATATTAACAGAGCTTTATCGGGGCTTGATTATAAATATGTTAAAATTCCCGCTCGCTATCTTATTGAAAATTTCAACGAAAGCGATTACGACGAAATAATTGACAGATTATTAAAAATAAGCGGTATTCATTCGATTTCGCCTGCTTATCTTGTAAAAAGCAACGAACAGGCTATTTATGAAACAGCGTTATCGCTATGCGACGGAAAAAGCGGCACGTTTAAGGTTGAAACCAACCGAGCGGATAAAACTTTTCCCATTCATTCAGTCGATATGTCGCGTGAACTTGGCGGACTTATTCTTGACAAATACGGTGAAAATCTTAAGGTAAGCATTAAACATCCCGATTTTGTCGTTAATATCGATATACGCGAAAGCGGCGACACCTTGATTTATACGGACGTTATAAAAGGAATAGGCGGTTTACCGTCAGGCTCGGCGGGCAAGGGGCTTTTACTTTTGTCCGGCGGAATAGATAGTCCCGTTGCCGGATATATGATGGCAAAACGCGGAATGAAACTTAAAGCTTTGCATTTCCATAGTTATCCTTACACAAGCGAAGCCGCAAAACAAAAGGTTATTGACCTTGCAAAAAAGGTTTCGGCTTATTCCGGCGGAATAGATCTTTACGTTGTAAGCGTAACGAAAATTCAGGAAGAAATACATAAAAAATGTCCTGAAGAGCTTATGATAACGATTTTGCGCAGATTTATGATGCGTATAGCTGAAATAATCTGCAAAAAAACAGGTGCGCAGGCAATAATCACGGGCGAAAGTTTAGGTCAAGTGGCAAGTCAGACGATAGAGAGCCTGACTACTTCCAACGCAGTAGTAGACCTGCCGGTACTTCGTCCTTTAATTGCATTTGACAAACTTGATATTATTTCTATAGCCGAAAAAATAGACACTTACGATACGTCGATTCTTCCTTACGAAGATTGTTGCACTGTATTTTTACCGAGATTTCCGGTTATAAGACCGCAGCTTGATAAAGTTGAAAAATTTGAAAGCAATCTCGACGTAAACGGACTTATAGAAGAAACATTACAAAATATAGAAAAAATTGTTCTTTGATTAAAGGAAAAAATATGACATATAAAAGATTACTTACGATTCAGGATATATCGTGCGTCGGGCAATGTTCGCTGACCGTTGCGCTTCCGATTATTTCGGCATGCGGAACCGAATGTTGCATTTTTCCTACGGGCGTTCTTTCTACTCATACGGCGGGTTTTTCGGGATATACGTTCAGAAACCTTACCGAAGATTTTTCTCCGGTTTTAAGCCACTGGAAAAAGGAAAACATTAAGTTTGATTACGTTTATACAGGATATCTTTGCGGGGCGGATCAGATAGAATACGTAAAACAAACGCTTGAACTTTTAAACAAGGACGGACTTTTTATAGTAGATCCCGTAATGGCCGATAACGGAGTATTTTATAAAGGCTTTGACGCGAATTTTGCAAAAGAAATGGGCGGGCTTTGCGGTTTGGCTGACGTTATAGTTCCTAACATTACGGAAGCCTGTTTTTTAACGGGCATGGAATATAAAAGCTCCGGATATGATAAAGATTACATAGAAGAAATTCTGGATAAACTTTGCGCGCTTGGGGCGAAAAGCGTGTGTTTGACCGGTGTTTCGTTTGAAGACGGGAAAATAGGCATCGCAACCATAAAGAACGGCTCGGACGAAATATTTTATTACTTTAAAGACAGAATCAATCATAACTTCCATGGTACGGGCGATATATATTCGTCAACTTTATCAGGCGGTCTGTCTATCGGCATGGAACTTGAAGAGGCTGCTTCTCTTGCCGTTGATTATACAGTTGAGTGCATGAAAGTTTCGTATGCAGACAGAAAAGAGCACTGGTACGGCGTCAAATTTGAACAGGCTTTACCATATCTTACGAGTCGCATAACTCAATTTAACAAGTAAAAATTTTTTTCAGGGAGCGTTTATGATTTTAAGACATTTTGAAGTAAAAGATATTAAAAATTTAAAAACGTATCGCTACCGGAACAAAACCGATTTGCAGATACTCGCTATGATAAACGAATGGAATAAAGGGGATTGCAGCGGACGCTATTCCGAATTTTTTTCCATCGTACACGGCGGCGAAATGGTTGGCGAAATATTTGTAAATGAATATAACTCACAATCAGTAATGGTGAGCGTTTACGTCTTTGAACCGTTCAGAAGAAAAGGCTTTGCTACATTCGGCGTAAACTCGATTTTAAAACAAGTTGCCGAAACAAAAAAATACAAATATGCCGTTTTTTTAATTCAAAGCAACAATCAGGCGGCTTTGTCTCTTTTTTCAAAAATCGGGTATGACTATAAAAGCGAATTTGTAAACCCCAAGGGCATCAGATTTTTCAATTTTAAAAAAGAGCTTTAAAATTACGTTTTTTATTTAGCTTAAAGTATATTTTTTTCATTTATGACCATACTTAAATACTGGTTGCATAAACAATTTATGTTTCGCAGTAATTCTAATTTAAGGAGTGTTTTTATGAAAAAAAAGAAAAAAGAAAAGATAAAAAAACTTGACGACAGAGCATACGGCGAATATATTTCTTCTTTGAAAGAAGAAACACCTATTGACGAATATAAAGAATAGTTAAAAACGGCAAAATAAAGAATAGTAAAACTATAATAATTCAGGCGACAAAAGCATGACTTTTTTCGCCTTTTTTTATTTATAAAATAAAATTCCGCTAACGGTTTTCTGTTGTAAAATTATCGTGGTTATGATATAATTAAAAAAGCTATAATAAAGAGGGTATAAGCTTATGGATAAACAAAAACTCGGTAAATGGGCAGACCTGCTTTTAGATACCGGAAAGCGTAACAATTTAATAAATTTTCATAAAACACGTGCGCTTTTTGCGGATATAGTTTATCCCGATTTTAAAACTTTATTTAATAAAATTTCGCAGGATACCTCGTTTGAAATCGTGGATCCTTATGTAAATTCGAATAATCCTGCAGATGATGAAGATGTTTTTTCAGAACGCAGAAAAGCCGATACTCTTTCAAAAGAAGAATATCTTTCTTTATATTCTAAAAAAATAAAAAAATCTTTGCAGATACTTATTTATAACGATACAAATACTGCGCTTAATGCAGTTAAAAACGTTAGAAAACGTGCAATTTCCGCTTTGGAAGAAACCGGCGTTAATATTGCATATCTTGCATTCGGCTTTGTAAAATGGAATGAGGCAACCGATAAAGATACAAATTATTATGCTCCGCTTTTGCTTGTTCCCGTAAGTATTGAGAATAAATCTCCGTTTTCATCTTTTTATTTAAAAATAACCGATGACGACGTTATTTTAAATCCGACGTTTGCCTTTAAACTTGAAAGCGAACTTTCGGTTGCTTTGCCGGAATATAACGACGAAGATATAACGGTATATTTTGAAAAAATAGAACAATTATTAAAACCTTATAACTGGGAAGTTCAAAAAAACGTTACTCTCGGTATTTTTTCGTTTTTAAAGATCAATATGTACACCGACTTAAAAACAAACGGTGACAAAATTGCAAAAAGCAAAAACGTCAGTGCGCTTTTGGGTGAAAGCACGGACATTACTCCCGAATCAGCCAACGAACAAACGCAGAATAAAAACGAGCCGGATAATAAAACAGGTGAATTAAATAGCGAGAATAAGAAATTTGACCTTCATAACGTTGTGGACGCAGATTACAGTCAATCCACAGCAATTGAGCTTGCCAAAGAGAACGTAAGTTTTGTCCTTCAAGGTCCTCCCGGCACAGGGAAAAGCCAGACTATAACAAATATTATAGCGGAGTCTTTGTTAAACGGAAAAAAAGTTTTATTCGTGTCGGAAAAACTTGCGGCGTTAAACGTAGTTTACGATAAACTTTCAAAAGCGGGCTTATCCGATTTTTGTCTTGAGTTACACAGCCACAAGGCAAATAAAAAAGACGTTATTGCAGATCTTTGCCATACCTTAAGGTTAAATAAGAGCATACTTTCGTCAAAAGCAGCTACAGAAACAGAAATTAAACAAAAAGCAGAAGAAGTTCTTGACGAGTACGTTTCTGAACTTCATAAAAAACGTGACGTTATCAATAAATCTCTTTTTGAAATTATCGAAGATGCTTCGGCGTTCAGAAACGCGCCTTCGGTTTCGTTTGTGCTTAAGGATATTGAAAAGAAGGGCGAAAAATATTTTGCTTTAACAGACGACGCGCTCGAACAATTTGTTAAATACGAACAGTCGATAGGGTATGATTACCGAAAAAATCCCTGGTACGGTTTTTGTAAGCACGAAAGTACTTATCAGGAAAACTTAAAGGTAAAGGCAGAATTTGAATCGCTTAAAACTCTTTGTGAAAAGCTATATGAAATTTCAAAAGAACTTCAAGCCGAGTTCGGAATGAAATTCAATACGCTTAAAAAAGCGCGTTATTACAGAGAAGCGTTAAACCTTTTAAAGGATACCGACGTTTTAACGCCTTCGCTTTTTAATAAAGAAGCTGCGACGTATACTATAACAGCAGTAAAAAAACTTGATGATGTGTCAACCGAAATTCTGTCAATTAAAAATAATCTTTTATCTGAATACGATGAGGATATTTTTAAGCTTGACGGCGAATTGTGTTATAAAAAACTCACGCGCAAATATACAAGTTTTTTATCTCGTCTTTTTAAAAAGGAATATAAGGAAATTGTTTCAGATTTGCGTTTATGTAAAAAAGACGGTAAACGTATAGATTATCTGCAGGCAGTTGTTATTTTTGAAAAGCTTTTTAAGTATCAAAAAAAGGTTGAAACGTTTTCGGCACTTGAAAAACCCGTTGCAAGAATTTTTGGGAATGCTTACGACGGAATAAACACAAACTGGAATGAAGTAACGTATGAATTAAACAGTATTTGCGAATTATCAGACGAAGTAAACTTTGGTAATTTAACTCAACTTACCAAAGAGCAGTTTAATTCAAGCAAACAAGCACTTGAAAAACTTTCTTCGAGAATGAATCGGGCGTTTGACGTTCAAGCCGAAAAGGTAGGTTCTTTACTCAAAAATTTCAGAGCAAATCAATATAATGTTTTAAGCTCTTCGTTTACCGCAAATATACGAAAGTGTAACGATTGCATCGATAATATAGATAAAATTGAAAACTGGTGCAGATTTGATAAATTACTTACAAAAATTTCAAGACTTGACGCCTTGGATTTTGTAAACTTTATGATTGATTCAAATCTTCCCGTAAAAGAATTCGTTCCCGTTTTTAAAAAGATTTTTTATAGTCAATGGACGGATTGTATACTGCATCAATCGACTCTTTTATCAGAGTTATCCCGCGTAGCGCACGATAAAACCGTTGAACGCTTTTGCGAAAAAGATAATTTACAGTTTGAAATAAATAAAGCACTTATAAACGCAAAACTTTCGGCTAACCGCCCCGATTTGGATCTTGTAGCCTCAAAAAGTTCTGTCGCCGTTTTACTAAGAGAAGGCGAGAAAAAAAGAAAACAAAAGAGTATAAGAACGCTTATTGCCGAAATTCCAAAGCTTGTTCAGACTTTAAAACCATGTTTTTTAATGTCGCCGCTTAGCGTAAGTACGTTTTTAAGCCCGGAAATTGAGTTTGATTTAGTAGTATTCGATGAAGCTTCGCAAATTTTCCCGCAGGATGCAATCGGTGCCATATATCGCGGAAAACAGCTTATAGTCGTTGGCGACTCAATGCAGATGCCGCCAAGCAATTTCTTTAATGCGGCAACCGAAAATACAGATTTTGAAGACGATGATGAATCTGATATCACAGATTTTGAGTCAGTTTTGGATCTGTGCTCAACTACATTCAGGCAACTTCGCTTAAAATGGCATTACAGGAGTAAACACGAACAACTGATTTCGTTTTCAAATAAAAACTTCTATGACGGCGAACTTGTAACGTTTCCGTCGCCGGGCGTTGATAAAGACGGTTTAGGCGTAGATTATTGCTATGTTGACGGAACGTTTGAACATCAGTCGAGAGTAAATAAAAAAGAAGCGGAATTTGTTGTCGATCTAATTTTCAAGCATATAGAAAAAACGCCCGAATTAAGTTTAGGCGTAGTTGCATTCAGTATTGCTCAGCAGGAAATAATTGAAAAATTGCTCTATAAAAGAAGGCGTATTGAGCCGGATAAAGAATTTTTCTTTTTAAAAAATACAGAAGAACCGTTTTTTATAAAAAACCTTGAAACGGTTCAGGGCGACGAGCGCGACGTAATTATTTTCAGCGTTGCTTACGGAAAAGATTTAACGGGAAAACTTGTTCATAATTTTGGTCCCTTAAATAAAGTAGGCGGCGAACGCAGGCTGAACGTTGCCGTTACAAGAGCTAAACTCAACGTAAAACTTGTAACTTCCATGCATTACAATGATATAAATCTTGAAAAAACCGGAGCGGTCGGTGCAAGAATGTTAAGGGATTATCTTGAGTTTGCAGAAAAGAAAAACCTTAAAATAAACAACGAACCCCCAAAAGCTGTTTTCGGCGAACAATCCGCGGATATGGAAGAGGAAATCTGTGAGTTTATTCGCAGCAATGGGTTTATAGCTGACAAAAAAGTCGGATATTCGGCTATAAAAATCGATATCTGCGTTAAAAAAGAGGAAAACTCTCCGTATTTACTTGCAATCGAATGCGACGGTAAAGATTATAGAGCATTTCCTTGCGCACGCGACAGGGATAGACTTCGCCGCGACGTATTAAGAAAAATGGGGTGGAGATACTATAGGATCTGGTCGGTTGACTGGTTCAAAAATAAAAAAACCGAACAGGAGCGGCTGCTTAAAGTTCTTAACTTGCAACTTGCAAAATATTCTTTAACAAAATCAGATAATTTAAAAAACGAAACGACTAATTCGAATAAAGATAACGTTTTTGGTTTACAAAATTTAAATATGCGTGACGGAATAGCCGATTTACCGGATTTATCGAAGTCAAGACCTGTTTTTACCCTCCAAATCAGCCCTGAACATTTTGAATTCCCTAAATATGAATATGCAGACGTGCTTGCATTGAAAAAACGTTTTAAAGACGATTATAAAGCCTTTTTAAAAGCTGTGCTTGAAACTGAAGCACCTCTTTCGGAAGAATGGTTTTTAAAACGTACGGTAAGAATGTTCGGGCGAGAAAAGGTTACTAAAGCAGTTGAAAGTGATTACGAGAAAATGATAAAAGGTTATGAAAATTACGGAATTTTAAGAAAAAACGGATTTTTATATCTTTTGGCAAACAAGGGATATCGGCTACGCGTACCAAAAGACGAAGACGTCCCGAGAAACGTAAAAGATATTTCAATTGAAGAACTTGCCGCCGGCATGCTCGAACTTATAAAGCACAACGTAACGGTTGATAAGGAGGGCATGTTTAAAACCCTTTCTGCAGAGCTTGGCTTTGCAAGACTTACGGATTCGAGTACGGAAAGATTTGATTATGCGCTTGAAACGCTAAAGCAACTTTTAGAAATTAATGAAAATATGATTTCGTTAAAAAAATAGTTTGTTAAAACATATAAAACGCCGTTTTAAGCATTCAAAACTTAAAACGGCGTTTAACTTATATGTATTTTTTTTATATGTGTTTTTTTAGGAATAGTACATTTGTTTATCTAAAAGCGAATACTTAAATACAACAAACAACGGAACATTGATAACAATCAGCACCGGAACGAATATAAATCGTGAAATTTCTACAGGAGCCGAAAAATCAACGTTGATAACAACGGCGACAACCAAAATCAACAATACAAGATTAAGGGTTATAATAAGTGCCGTTTCAAATGCGCTTTTAAACGGTCGTAATTCGCTTACAGCGCGTCTTGGCGAAACATAATACATTATGCCGGTAACTACGGGGAAAAGCAATACGGCTAAATCAAAAAACAAATATGCTTTAAAGCCGAACTGCAAAACGCTGTCCATAGTAAGCCCTACAACTAAAGTTTCTAAAACAATCAAAGCAAAAAACAGAAATGCAGAATGGAAATTCAATCTGTTTACAAGAATTTTGCCAAGTTCGTGCTTATTCGTTCTGTCAGCAGTTGTAACTTTAAAACCTTCTTCTTCGGAAAGTGCAATAATATCCGAATAATCAAATGAACCTGATTGTTTGCGTTTCTCTGCTTTTTTAGCCGTTGCCGCTCTTGTGTTCTGAACAAGATCAGGTTTTTGGGGCGGAAGCGAAAAGTCAATTTCGTCAACAATTACGTCGCTTTTTTTATAATCTTCCGAATGTTTTTCCTTTTCGGTAAACTCGTCTTCTTGCTTGTTTTCGCTCGGGAAAACTACGATGTTTTCTTTTTCGGCAGTTTTTTCGTGTATTTGTTCTTCGGCTGTATCCGGCTGTTCGTCTTTTATTCCGACAGAGAAAATTTTTGCAAGTATTTCTTTATATTCACGTTGTTCCGGAATATCTTCGCTTTTCAGATAATCGTCGGGTTCTTCGTTTTTCGAAGGCGTCGGGGTAGAATCCGTATTTAAAATCAGCTGTTCGAACCTTTTACCTTCTTCGATTTCTTTTTTATCTTCGGATAAAACTTCTGCATTTAAAACTGATTCCGTCGTTTCGTTTGAAGAATCGTTTATCGGCAAAATTTCGGCACCGCTTATAACATTTTCATTCGTTTGTTCAACTTTATCCGCGGTTGCTTCGTCTGCGGCAGACTCATTTACGGCAGCCGAACTTTCTTCTTTAATAACTTCTCTTATTGCTTCTTTTAATTTGTCGTAATCAAAAGTTTCGGTTAAGGCTGCGTTATTTGTTTGAGAAATAGTGTCGGATTCATTTATATTATCGTCTGCGTTGTCAGGTTCTGTGTTTTCGCCGACGGTATTTAAAGCGTCTTTGGTTGATTGTTCTGTTTGGTTAGCCGAAGATATATCTGAAATTTGTTCATTTTTTTCAGCCGGAACAATAAAATCATCGGAGGCTTTTTCAGAAAGTTCAACTGACTCAGCGTCGTTTTTTTCGTTTGTTACAAAAGAATTTGTCGCAATATCCGTACTGTAGTCTGTCTTTTGAACGTCAGAAATTACGTCAATTTCATCTGATACTAAATCTGCGTACGATACAGTCGGCTGAGTTTTTTCAACAGTTTCTGCCGTAGCGTCAGACGAAGAATTATCCGAATTGACTTTAGTAAAATCAGAAACTGTTTCATCATCGGATGTAAAGCGCAATACGTTAAACAATGCGTCCATCTCATCGTCTTTGGGTGTGTCGGACGATTCGGGGGAGTCCTTAGATTCTTGCATTGCAAGATTGTCTTCCTCAACGGAAGTTTCATATAAAAGCTTATCGGCTGCACTTTGCTCAAGGGTATCGTCTAAACCGATTGATGAAAAATCGGTAACTTTTGCAGTATCTTCAAAAGAAGGAATTTTTACTTCTTCGTCTTTAACTTTATTCGGCTCGGCTTCCTGAACGGGTTCTGCATCCAAAAGTTTATTTATTACATCTTGCGATACATTCCAGGAACTTTGCGTTTTTTCTATATGAGCTTTGCCTTTTTCTGTAAGCTGGAAAAACTTACGACGAACGCCGTCGGAGCCGGGACCTCTGTATTCATAAACAAGACCTTGCTTGGAAATGCGTTGGAGCGCACTGTAAAAAGTGCCTTGCTTTAACTGGAATTTTCCGCCGGCTTTGGCTTCGATCTCTGCGCGAATCTGATTCGTATCCTTGTCGCTGTCGATCAAAGAATTCAATATTATTGTGTCGATATGACCGCGAATCATATCTCCGCCAACGTAATCAGCCATAAAAACTCCTTTATATATTTGAAATTTATAAGCAAATTATATCACTTGAACAAACGTTTTGTCAATGAAATTTTAAATTATATTTAAAAAAACAAGCAGAATGCTTTCTTAAAATATTAAAATGCTTTACAAATTATTTATTAAATGGTATAATATAAGAAACTTGTAATTGAATTGTTTTGCGCAATCATTATAAAAATTATTTATTGATTAAATTATAAAAATAATCATAATTCAAGTTTTTAAGTGAATTTTTAGTTTTTTTTATACTTTTGTGAATTATACCGTTATTATTTCGCAAAAGTTGACTTTTACGCAATGATAATATTTAACGCCCTACGTGGCTACGGAGCTTAAGATGGCTAAAACAAACGATTATTTTGAATCAAGAAAAATAAATTGCATCAAACGACTTGAAGAGATCCTGACCGACTTGCCCCCGTTTTGCGAAGAGTTTTTTATAGGAATCGAAAATACGACCTCTCCGCTTACAAGGCTTAACTACGCTATTGATTTAAGAATTTTTTTCGATTTTGTAAGAAAAAAAATATTGAAAAAACCGATAGATGCGTTTACCCTTGCAGATCTTGAGAAAATTACGGCGTCTAATATCGAGCAATTTTTAAGTTATCTTAATCACTATACTCACGACGGCAAAACTCTTTCATGCAACGAAAAGGCAAAGCAGCGTAAACTTGCGTCCGTACGAGCAATGTTTAAATATTTTTTCAATAAAGATAAAATAATTTCTAACGTTGCGGCAAAGGTCGCTACCCCAAAGTCGCACGAAAAAGAGATTATCCGACTTGACGTAAGCGAGGTTTCTCGCCTTATAGATACGGTTGAAAGCGCAGACGGACTTTCAAATCGGCAAAAAGCTTATCATAAAAACACAAAAATACGCGACGTGGCGATTATTACCCTGTTTTTAGGCACAGGAATACGTATCAGCGAGCTTGTAGGACTTGACGTTACGGATCTTTTTATGGAGTCAAACAGCTTTGTTGTAACCCGTAAAGGCGGCAATCGTACAATTTTATATTTTACGGACGAAGTTAAATCGGCCCTTACCCACTGGCTTGATTACAGAGAAACAATCGAAGAATTGTCAAAAAGCGAAAAGGCTCTTTTCGTGTCGCTAAGAAATACGAGAATAAGCGTAAGGAACGTACAAATACTTGTAGAAAAATACGCAAGGCTCGTTACTCCGCTAAAAAAAATTACGCCGCATAAATTGCGCAGTACATTCGGTACAAACCTTTATCAGGAAACAGGAGATATTTACGTAGTTGCCGATTTTTTAGGTCACAGAGATATTAACACAACAAAAAAACATTACGCGGCAATGAGCGAAGATATACGCCGTGAAGCTATAAAACACGTTAAGCTTAAAGACGATTAAATCACTTTGCATTTAGTTCCGCCTGTCATAAAAACGTTTATAATTTTAGAATTTAAAAGGATTTTTAATGGAAATTGCATTTATAATAATACCGATTGAATCAGGTGAAAATAAGGATAATAAGCTGAGCGAAATTATTCAATTAACTCAAAGTGCGGGAGCAAAAATTCAAGGTTATGAGTTTGTAAAAATTAACAACGTAAATCCTTCAACCTATATAGGAAGCGGCAAAGCCGAACAGTTAAACGAAAAAATACAAGGGCTTGAATGTAACCTCGTCATCTTTGACGGTGAACTTTCTCCGTCAAAAACGTTAAACCTTTCAAGCGCGCTTAGCGACGTTAAAGTTGTGGATCGTACTACACTGATTCTTGATATATTTGCATTAAATGCAAAAAGTTCGGAGGGAAAATTGCAAGTCAAACTTGCTCAATTAAAATATATTTACCCCAGACTTAAAGGAAAAGGTTCATCGTTATCAAGACTTGGCGGCGGCATCGGTACGAGAGGTCCGGGCGAAACGCAGCTTGAAACCGATAGAAGAAATATACGGCGTCGCATTATTTCTCTTGAAAAAAAGCTGAAAGAAATCGAAACAAGACGGCAGCTACAAACCGAAAACAGAGAAAAAAACGACGTGCTTTCAGTTGCCCTTACCGGATATACGAATACGGGCAAATCTACCCTTCTTAATGCTTTGACTTCTTCCGATGTTTTAACGGAAAACAAACTTTTTGCTACACTTGATACTACAACGAGAAAATTGAATTTAGGAAATTATAACGTAATTATATCGGATACGGTAGGATTTATTAAAAACATTCCGACTACCCTTATAGAAGCTTTTAAATCCACTTTGGAAGCGGCGATAAATGCCGATATTATTTTAATTGTATGCGACGCAAATGCAGACTGGCAGAACGAAATTGCAACGACAAATTCAATGCTTGACGAGTTGAACTGTAAAGGCGCTCGCCTGACTGTAATCAATAAATGCGATGCAGTCAACAATTTTGAACTTTACCCTAAAAATGCAATTTTCATATCTGCAAAAAACGGAACCGGGCTTGATAAACTTAAACAAGCACTAAAAGACGAATTTGCAAGATCCGGTCAAAGGATAAAAACCATTTACCCTGAAATTTAAAACGACTCAGAACAATACGCTCCAAGCCGTTTAAAATGGTTATTTACAATTTTTTTCGATAATTTTTTTTATTTCGCCCTGCTTTAAGAGTATATCTTTAAGCAGGGTTATTTGATTTAATGCGCGAACAAAGTTATGTTCGTGATATTGTATATTAAAATAAATATCGTGATTAAAATAGTCCGTTAAAAACCGGCAAGCAAGTTCGGCCGTTATTGACGCTATCCCATAAAACAATGCCTTTTTTTCGCTTAAAGTCATTATTTTAGCCGTTTTATTTAAAAAACCTTTTGCAAATGCGTCGAATTTTTCAAGATCAAAACTAATTAAATTCAAATTTTTTTCGTTTTCTTCTGTCGTGCTTGCAACAGATCTTGCCGCGTCGCCGAAGTCGTCAATTATGTACCCCGGCATAACCGTATCCATGTCAACAACCGCAACACATGCACCCGTTGTTTCATCAAAAAGAAGGTTATCAATTTTTGTATCGTTGTGCGTAACCCGAAGCGGCATATTATTTATTTGTGCCTTGTCGTTTAATATTGTTTCAATCATTTTGCTAAGAAGCAAAAATTCATGCGGTCGCTTACGGTCCGTAGTTTCAAAAGACTGCTTTAAATCTTCAAATCTCTTCTTTTTGTTATGAAAATCTTTTATCGTTATACTTAAAGTATCTATACTGAAATCGCTTAAATTTTTGTAAAATGTACCGTATGCGACTCCCGTTCGATACGCTTTTAAGGTATCGTCTGCACGAGAATATGAAACCGTGTGAGGAAAAAACTTCATCACACGCCAAAAATTTTTATCTTCATCTTCAAAGTATGGCTTACCGTCTATGGAGTAAACATATTCCAGACAAGTTTTTCCTTTAGTTTTTAAATATTCGCTAATTAAAACGGCGTTATTCATTACGGCAACCGGATCATTAAATACTATGGTATTTATTTTTTGCAGTAAATATTTTTTATCGTTCGAAGTATATAAAATATATGATTTATTTATATTGCCGTATAAGTTTTTTTCACATCTGTATATAGATACATCAGGGAAAAAGTTTTTTTCGATTATTTGTAAATCCATAAATACTTTCCGTATAAAACATTATATGAATTACAAAATCAATTCGACACAATATATTTTCTCTTCTTTTAGTGCATTGCAATAATTTTAAAAACTCTTTATTTTATGTGTAATTTTACTTACTATTATGTCTGACGAAATGCTGTCACACCTATTCTGTCTATGCCATGATTTAAAAATGGTTCGAAATTTTCATCTTCGCGGATCATTAAAAAATATTTAATTTTTATCTTTTTTTGCAGCCGGAGTTTTATTACGTCAATTTCAGTTATATCGGTTTTTACACCGAATGGAGTTCCGATTACTACATAGTCTACCCTAGACGACAAAGCGCACTTTAAGAAAGTTTCCGTTTCATTTTTTGTTAAGACCGACGGTTCGAATACTGCTTTAAAAAGTTTGTTTCTTGCAACGTGTTTTAATTGTTTTAATTCCGACAAAACATAATCCACGTTGCCGCTTTTTAATTCGTTGTGATTTATTATAACCTCAAACTCGTCGGCACCATTTCTTAACCCTTCTTTAATTTCTATTGTTTTAGTGTTTATGGTAGCATTACCCAAAGGATAGTTTACAAGCTCGCAAATTTTTATATTTCCGCCAACGTATTTTTTACTCCAACGTACAAAACTTGGAGGAACACATACGCATCTGTAATTTTGCTCCACGGCTTTATCAAGAATTTTTTTTATCTCACCATAAGTTATAAATCTGTCTGAAACGGTGTAATCAAGTTTTTGATTTAAATCTTTTGCATTTAAAATATTTTCCATAAAAAAGAACGACCTTATTATGTGCAATAAAGTCGTTCAATATATAGGTTTTATTATTTTTTCTTTTTATAAACGTATTTGAGTTCCAAAAGACCGTTTTTTAAAGTCCTCTGCTCGCCTGTAAATTCGAAAGTGTAATTTTCAAAAAAGTTTACTGCAATTGAATTTTCAGAAATTACGGTAACGTACACACGGCTTATGCTTGTAAGCTGCTTTATGGCAAATTCCATCAGTTTAGTACCTACGCCCTGCCTTTGTCTGTCGGGTTTAACATACAGATGCGTCATTTCACACATTTTTTTATCAATTGTAACAAAGCCTATGGCTGTATTTTTATCATATGCGATAAAAGTAAGACGATCGGCTGCGTTATCCTTTTTTAAAATGCTTATAGTTTTTTCTGGAGTAAAATTATTTACAAATTCTTCCGAAAATAAATTCGAGTGAGCAGATTTCCAACTGCTCGAATAACATTCGGCCGCTTCTGCAATGTTTTTTTCGTTCATTTCAACGATGTACATGTTATGCTCCGTAGATAGCTTTTATAGTAGTATTATAACAATTACGAAAAAATATGTCAACTATGTAACACCCTTTCGTTATCTGTTTTTTAATTTAGCGATACTTCGCAAAGTTTATCGTACTTTTCTAAGGCATATTTTTTGATTTCATCGTTAAAATAATGCATCATGTCGCATTCGTCCGCAATTTTTTTAGCTAAAAATATCGCGGACGGGGCGTATTTTAAAGCACCAAGTTCGCTTGTAGAACGTCCGCTCTGTTTTGTTCCCAAAAAATCTCCGCTTCCCCGCATTTTAAAATCTGCTTCGGATATCTTAAAACCATCGGTTGTTTTTGTAAACGTCTGCAACCTTTGAATACTTTCGGGATTATCGGTTGACGAAATCAAAAAGCAATAACTTTTAAGATTTCCGCGCCCGACTCGGCCGCGTAATTGATGTAACTGCGATAAACCAAATCTATCTGCATTAAAAATTACCATAACGGTTGCGTCAGACACGTCCACGCCGACTTCAATAACCGTAGTAGATACAAGCGCCATACAATCGCCGTGAGAAAAATCTTCCATTATTTCGTTCTTTTCGGCATCTTTCATTTTTCCGTGAAGCAGTCTGATTTTTACTTGAGGCAATCTTTCTGAAAGCTCACCGTATAATTCGGTAACACTCATAATTTCCCCTTCGGGATCTTCGTCAATCTTGGGTGCGACAAAATAAACTTTATGTTTATTTGCTATTTCTTTAGATATAAATTTAAGCATATCGCCGTATTTAACGGAAGGAACTATATTCGTTCCTATCTCGCACCTTGCCGCTGGTTTATCTGAAATTGTCGTTATATCAAGATCTCCGTAAAATATCAGCGAAAGGGTTCGGGGTATGGGCGTTGCACTCATTACAAGTAAATCGGGAGCCGATCCTTTTGCCAGAAGCGAGCTTCTTTGCGAAACGCCGAACCTTTGTTGTTCGTCACAGATACACAAGCTAAGATTAAAAAATTCAACGTCTTTTTGGAGAATTGCGTGCGTTCCGACAACGAGCTTTATTTCTCCGCTTTTAATTCCATGTTTAATGGCGTTTTTTTCTTTTACTGAAAGACGACCTGACAGAAAAGCTATAGGAAATTCCCCTAAATAATGTTTTGCAATTCTATAATTTTGCTCGGCAAGAACTTCGGTCGGCGAAAGCAATGCCGCCTGATAGCCTGATTTTAAAGCAATAAAAAGCGCGCAAAGAGCAACGGCTGTTTTTCCGCAACCAACGTCCCCTTGAATAAGTCTGTTCATAACGTGAGGTTTTGTCATATCGGAAAAAACGTCGTTTACGGCAAGTTTTTGCCCTTTTGTAAACTCAAATCCGAAACGCGAAGCAAATTCGGGCAAATCTTTAGGCGATACGCTATACTTATTCACTCTGACCTGCTGTTTATCGCCTTTAATAAAACGAAAAGCAGAAATGAGCAGAAAATATTCTTCTACGGCAATTCGGTCTGATGCAATATCTTTTTGATCAAATGACGTGGGATTATGCACTTCCTCATACGCCTTTTGCAGCGGTAAAAGCGAATATTTTTTTACAAGAGAATCCGGAATACGCGAGTTTGGCTTAACTTTGTATAATGCGTCGTTAATAACGGCTTGCATCGTGCGTTGAAAAAAGCTTTGCGGAAGATTATAAACCGGCAAAATGCCTTTCAGATAGTCATTTTTTTCAGCTTTTTCAAAAGTAGGGTTAAGCATTGTGGTTTGTCCGTACTTTCTTTTTATTCTGCCGTAAAATAAATATTCCGTCCCTTGAATAAGTTTTTTTAAAACATATGGTTGATTAAACCATACAACTTCAAAAAGTTCTCCTTCCTGCTCGCACATAGCTTTTACGCAACGCAACTTTTTGGCTGAAACAAAATATTTGGGCGTGCTTACAAGCCTGGCTTTAGTAAACGCAAACTCATACTCAAAGCAATATTTTAAAGGCGTAACGTGCGTTAAATCAAGATAATTTTTCGGAAAATGCATTATCAATTCTTCTGCATTTTTTATACCGCATTTATTAAGTTCCTCAATCAGCTTATCGGATAATCCTTTTATGTTTTTTAATTCCATAATTTTGTATATGAAACGCGCCGCTTAAAACGCGGCGCAGAATTTATTATTCCATAGAAACTATATAGTAGTATATATCCTGTCCGCCATAATACAATTCTACATCGCAATCGGGGTATTTTTCGGATATCTTTTGTGATAAAGCTGTAGCATCTTCTTCGGAAACGTCTTTTCCGTAGTAAAGATTTATAAGTGCCTGCCCGTTATCTTTTAATTTATCTACAAGTTTTAACGTAGTATCTACTATATTATCGGATTTTGTGAGTATTTTTTTACTGTTAAGTCCGATTATGTCACCTTTTTTCAAACTGAAACCATCAATTTTTGTGGTTCTTACGGCATAGGTAACTTGTCCCGTTACCACATTTTCAATCGCGTGGTACATATTAAGCAGGTTTTGTTCGGCATTCTCTTCAGGATTGAATGCAAGAGCAGCTGAAAAACCTTGCGGAATATTTTTTGTGGGAACTACAAATATTTTTTTGCCCTCAACTAATGATTTTGCTTGTTCGGCCGCCAGAATGATGTTGCTGTTATTCGGGAAAATAAAAATATTTTCTGCGTTGATTTTAGCTATGGCGTCGGCAATGTCACTTGCGCTTGGATTCATCGTCTGTCCGCCTTCGATAATCTTGTCGACCATAAGTTCTCTGAATATCTCGGCAAGGCCGTCACCTTGAGAAATAGCAAGCATTGCCATTTCCTTTTTCTCGGCTTCGTATTTTTTAACGAGCTGACGATGCTGTTCAAGCATATTTTCGATTTTAACTCTGTCTATTTCACCCAAAGTCAACGCCTTGGACAACGCCTGCCCCGGATTGTTTGTGTGAACGTGTACTTTAACAAATTCGAGATCGCCTATAACTAAAACGCAATCGCCTATAGTCATAAGGTATTCGCGCAGTTTATCTATATCGGCAAGAGTCGTTCTTCTCTTTAAATTAATAATGAAAAACTCCGTACAATATGCAAATTCGATTTCGCCTAAGTTGATTATATCAATATTGTCTGATGAAGTATAGTCCGCCTTTTTTTCAGGCTCGGATTTTTCCTCTTCTTCTCCGGATTCAACCGTTTCGCCAAGTAAGCCTTTAAGCATTCCTTTGTAAACGGTTAAAAGCCCCATTCCACCTGAGTCCACTACCCCGGCTTTTTTCAAAACCGGCAAAAGTTGCGGCGTCATTTCAAGTGCTTCTTCGCCGCGTTTGATAACTTCATGTAAAAAAGTTTCAAAATCGCGATATTTAGCTGCGGCTTGAGCCGCTTCCGACATCATGCGCGATACAGTCAGCATGGTGCCTTCCTTAGGTTTGCTTACAGCCGAATACGCAACAGCCGTTGCGTTTTTCATTGCTTTTGCAAAAAGTCTGGTATCAACTTCGTCTTTTGTCTTGATTATGGTACAAATACCTTTCAATACTTGGGATAAAATTACGCCTGAATTACCACGCGCGCCTCTTAGTGCTCCGCGAGATACGGCATCGCTTATATTGCTTAATCTGTTAGAATTGCAATTTTTAAGCTCTTTTACCGCCGACTGCATAGTAAGGGACATATTCGTTCCCGTATCGCCGTCCGGCACGGGAAAGACGTTCAATGCGTCTATCTTAGCTCTGTTAGCATCAAGAAGTTTAGACGCCGTAACGATCATCTTCGTAAATGCAGCACCGTTAATGCTTTTAATCATAAAATAGAAAACTCCCGATAATTACAGTTTTACGCCTACAATGTTTACGTTTACACGATCTACGAGCATGCCCGTAAATTTTTCGACATTGTAGTTGACAGCTTGTTTCAAACTGTCCGCAACTGCAGAAATGGAAACGCCGAATTTTATAATGACGTATAAATCAATATAAATTCGGTCGCCGTCTGTTGTAACGTTGACCCCTTTAGGCCCGTTTTTTTTCAGTAACCCCGAAATACTGTCGGCGAAACGCTTATTGACCATCTCAACTATACCGTAACAATCTAACGCGGCATGTTCGGCAACGCGAGCTATAGCTTCGTCCGATATTGAAATATTGCCATAAATGTTACTTGTTTTTACCGACATCTTATCGTATGCTCCTTTTTAAGTTATGTTATTATTGTACATCATTAAAATATATTTTGCAAGAATTTTTGCGGCAATTTGAATTTTACACCATTCTTTCACAAGATATTCTTATCTGTTTTATAAAAAAATTTCAAAAAAAAAACAAACTTCTTAAAATATAGCAAAAAACTCTTGATTTTTTAAAAAATAAATGATATAGTGTTATAAGTGTTGAATAAAAACCGAATTAACTTATGTATTTGGAGGTGTATATATGTCAAGAGTTTGCAGTGTGTGCGGTAAGGGAAAACTGTCCGGTAACAAAGTAAGCCACAGTAACCGTAAAACTCCCCGCTTATACAGCGCAAATGTTCAAAAGGTCAAAGTTATGAAAGACGGCGTGATGACCTCTGAATATGTTTGTGCTCGTTGCCTTAAAAGCGACAAAGTAACAAGAGTATAAAAAACCAGAAACGAAAAACGACCATTTAAAAAATGGTCGTTTTTATTTTATTCATATATAAAAAATTTTTTTCGGAATAAAAATATTTATATTAAAACTCAAATATTTATACAATTAAATCAGAATAAATTCATTTTGTAAAAACTTGCTTATAAGCGCAAGATAAATTATGTTAAACATAAAAATCTTTAAAATCATATATTATATACCGATTATTACCATTTATTATGAAATTAAAAATTAAGAAAGAATGTATATATATTGTAATTTTTATACTTTAAAAGTGAATTTTTTATATAAAAAAATTAAATGAAAATCTTAAAAAAAAGCATTGACATTATCCTTTTGCTATGTTACAATTTAAGCGTAGTTTTAGGTATTTATATAATATAATATAATGATGCTTGATTGGTAAAACCAAAAGAAAGGACGAATACTATGATTTTTGATTTGCAAAAAGCAAGTATTTTAAAACGGGCATCGGCGTTTTTACTTGATCTTATTCTTATTGCCATTGTAGCTGTGTTTTTTGCGTATCTGCTCTCCCTTGTGACAGGATACAATGACTACAGCAAACAATACAATGAAAGACGAGCATATTATCTTGCCGAATATGATATAGAAGAAAATATTTCGCAAGAAGAATATGATAAACTTCCCGAAGAAAAGAAAGAAGATTATAAAAAAGCGTCGGAAGCTCTTTCCAAAGACAAAGTCGCCGTAAAAAGTTATAATATGGTGGTGAATTTGTCTATTTTGATAACCAGTTTAAGCATTTTTTTTGCGTTTATTTTATTAGAGTTTATACTCCCCATAGTTTTCAAAAACGGTCAGACGGTGGGAAAAAAGATATTTTCGATTGCCCTTATGCGAAGCAACGGAGTAAAAATAGGAAATATATCTTTATTTATAAGATCAATACTCGGAAAATATGCCATCGAAACAATGATTCCCGTCTACTTTTTAATAATGTTGTTTTTCGGTCGGCTTGACGCATTAGGAGCAATACTCCTTTTTGCGATACCTCTTGTAAATATAATCATTTTATTAGTTACATCGTCGCATTCAGCCATTCATGATCTTTTAGCTGACACTGTTGCGGTCGATATGTCGTGTCAGAAGATATTCGACAGCGAAGCAGACTTAATTGCGTATAAAGAAGAATTGCACAGACAGGAAGCCGAAAAAGCTGACTATAGAGTTTAATAAGTTAGCTTCGAATTACAAAAATCCATTTTCACTTTTTTTGAAGGAGTGCGAATACAATGAATAATTTAAAAATTAAAAAAACAGTCACGTTAATCGGAAAAATTTCAGATATCGTAGGATTCATTTTGATTTTTTGTGCAGGAATGCTTTTTGTTCTTCTTGCGGATCTCGAATTAAATATCAGATCGCCTTGGCTATTTTTTTCCGCTTTATTTGCAATAGGCTCAAGTGTTTGCTTGATTTTTGCCGATAAATATAAAGAAAGGCCAAAAACTATGTATATTTTGAAAGGTGTCGGAATGCTTTTATCTGTATTTTTTATCGTATTCATAATAATGTTTTTAAATGCAGCCTATACCTCAAAGTATCAAGCAAACACGGAAAAGTTTAAATTAGATATATTTGCCATCGAAGCACTTTTCGGTAAAAAAATGGTACAAAAATTCTCGGATACATGTACTATCACAATAATCGTTGCCGCTATCGCACTTGGAATGCAAGCAGTCAACGTTTTGCTTACCGCTTTACATAAAATTGATGATTGATGGCTTATAAAAAGCCGAAGTATATCCTCTTTGGCTTTTTAAATTGTTAATATTTTTTAAAAAGAGAAAATATCGATTTTCGCGCAATGGTGCGTTTATTGAGTTTTTTATATAAAGTTTTTTATATAAATAATAATGTATGAAGGAAATTAAAAGGAAATGAAAGTTGTACTGAAAGACTTAACGAAAATCTTTCCGAGCAGAAACAAAAAAGGCGCTGAAGTTACGGCGGTAAATCGTTTTAATTACGAAATTCCGGACGGTAAACTTATCGGTCTTCTCGGACCTTCCGGTTGTGGGAAAAGTACCACGCTTTATATGATTTGCGGACTTCAGAAGCCCACATCGGGGCAAATTTTCTTTGGTGACGACGACGTCACCGAACTCTCCCCCGAAAACAGAGGCGTTGGTCTTGTATTCCAGAACTATGCTCTTTATCCGCATATGACTGTTAAACAGAACATTATGTTTCCGCTTGAAAACCTTAAAGGCGTGGATAAACTTACAAAAGACGAAATGCTCGAAAGATCATATCGTGTGGCAAAACTCGTGCAGATAGACGAACTTATGGATCGTAAACCGCACGAACTTTCAGGCGGTCAGCAACAGCGTGTTGCTATCGCTCGTGCGCTTGTAAAAATGCCGAGAGTATTGCTTTTGGACGAACCTCTTTCAAACCTTGACGCAAGACTCAGACTTCAAACTCGCGAAGAAATAAAACGTATCCAGCGCGAAACAAATATTACCACCGTTTTCGTAACGCACGACCAGGAAGAAGCAATGTCTATTTCGGATCAAATCGTCGTTATGAAACTTGGCGTTGTTCAACAAATCGGTGCACCGCAAGAAGTTTACGACAATCCCTTAAATCTCTTTGTTGCAAAGTTTTTGGGTACACCTCCTATCAACGTATTTGAAGGCGAAATTAAAGACGAAGATCTTTATATCGGCAATGAAAAAGTTCTTGCTGCAAAAGGAATATCGGATCAACCCGTTTATGTAGGAATCCGCCCGGAAGGATTTATTTATAATCTGGAAGGCACACTCCATCTTGAACTTACCAGTACCGAAGTTATGGGACGTGACGTTAGTATAGTTTCTCGTCACCCTGCTGCAATATCACCTATAGTTCGTTCAATCATAGATGCAGACACAGTGGTAACACCGACGGCAGAAAACAAAGTTGCATTTTCGTTAAAGCCGCATAAAGTATTTATTTTCAATAAAGAAACCGAAGAAAGACTCTATCCTGAGGTGAAATAATGGTTGACGGAAAAAATCAATGGAAAGCGTGGTTATATTTGTCACCCGCTATAATTTTACTGCTGGTTTTTACTGCGTGGCCGATTGTAAACACGTTGATAATGGCGTTTACGAACGACTATAACGGTTTAGGTATTATCGGTGGCGAAACATATTCTTTCGGTGTAAAAAACTTTTATCATGTTGTTGCAGATAAGGGTTCTCCATTTTGGACGTGTTTAAAAAACACTTTAATTCTTTGTGTTTTTACTGTACCCGTATCCACAATATTGGCTCTTTTAATTGCAGTTTGTTTAAATGCGATTAAGCCATTACAAAAAATATTACAAACCATTTTCTTCTTGCCTTATGTTACAAACACTATAGCGATTGGTATGGTTTTTGCCGTCATGTTCAATGTTGTCGGTATAAATACATCAAAAGAATCTATAGGTTTGATAAACAATATTATAGTATTCTTCGGCGGGAAAAGAATAGATTGGCTTGGAATAACATCTGACTCTTTATCTAACTATGTTGTACTCATTATATATATAGTTTGGAATGCGTTGCCGTTTAAAATTCTAATTTTGCTTGGCGGACTTCAAAGCGTAAACAAACAATATTACGACGCGGCAAAAATCGATGGGACATCGAGAGCCAGAACTTTCTGGAGAATAACCGTTCCGATGCTCTCCCCCATGCTCGCTTACGTTATCATAACCGGTTTTATCGGTGGTTTTAAAGAATACTCAAGCGTCGTAGGTATATTTGGTGCCACGATGGGACCGCCTTCCGACAGCGGAAGAATGGATACCATAGTGGGTATGATTTATAAATCCATAAACAACGACGATTACGGCTATGCGAGCGCGGCTGCACTTATTCTTTTCGTAATAATTCTTGCAGTTACTTTACTTAACCTTTATGTAAGTAAGAAAAAGGTACACTATTAAGGAGATAAAGTTTATGTCAGAAAACAACACTAACAATAAAATAAATGAAAGCTCCGATGTAAAAAACGCGACGTCTTCCGAAGTCATGCAAGAAAGAAACATTCAACAAGTTACCACAAAACAGCGCGTGGTAAAAGTATTTGTTCAAATTGCGATATACTTTTTCTTGATACTCATGGCATTAGTCGTTTTATTTCCGTTTTACTGGATGATAATATCATCTTTAAAAACGTATGACGAATATTACTTTGTAATACCTACTTTCTTTCCCACTCGCGGACTTGATTTTAAGAACTATAGCGAAGCGTTTACTACCGGTAAACTCGGACTCATGTTCTTTAATACTTTGTATGTAGGGCTTGTTTCTACGGTATTATCTCTTATAATTACCGTAATTTCGGCATTTGTTTTTGCAAGGCTCGAATTTAAAGGAAAAAATATTTTATTTGCCGCACTTCTTGCAACCATGATGATTCCGGGTGAATTATTTACCATTACAAACTATAAAACTATTTCGGACTTCGGTTGGAATTCTACATACATCGTTTTAATAGTTCCGTTTTTGGTAAGCGTATTTTACATTTACCTTTTAAGACAGAATTTCATGCAAATTCCTGATGAATTGTATTATGCGGCGAAAGTTGACGGAACAAGCGATTTAAAGTATTTGTGGAAAGTAATGATTCCCTTAGCCCTTCCTACCCTTATTTCTATTACGATATTAAAGATGATGGGAGCATGGAACTCATACGTATGGCCGAGCCTTGTTGCTAACGACGATTCACACAAACTCATTACATACGGTCTGAGAAATGCGTTTACCCCGGCCGACGGACAATTTTATGATTATCCGGTACAAATGGCTGCGGTAGTTCTTGTTTCGATTCCGCTTTTCCTTGTATTTGCTTTTTTAAGAAAATATATCATGAAAGGCGTAAGCAGAAGCGGTATAAAAGGATAAAAAATTATCAAACTATTTATTATTATAAGATTGAAACGTAAAACGTTTTAAAAAATAAAAAAATTAATTTGGAGGCAAAAAACCTATGAAAAAGTTTATAACTTTTTTACTAACTCTCGCATTGTCGACAACAGCAATTATGGCGTTATCGGCTTGCGCACCAAAGCCCGATGTTGATGAATTCGAAGGCACAACAATCACGTTCTATCACACGATGAGTGCTACCAACCTTCAACCTACTTTAAACAAGTACATTGAAAAATTCAACAAGATTTACCCGAATATCAGAGTAAAAGCATCGCAAGAAGGCGGTTACGACGATGTAAGAAAGAAAATTTCCGAAGAACTTAAAGGTAATGCCGGTCCTAACGTTGCATACTGCTACCCCGATCACGTTGCGTTATACAACAGATCTAAAAAAGTAGTAGTATTAGACAATTACATCGACAGCACTGCAACCGTTCCCGCAGGAAAATTCGGCAACACCGAAGAAATGCCCATAGGTTTAACCCAAGCTGAAAAAGATAACTTTATTACCGGTTATTATGAAGAAGGCAAACAGTTCGGCGACGGCAAAATGTATACTCTTCCGTTCAGTAAATCTACCGAAGTTCTTTACTACAACGAAAATGCATTTATAGCAGCAGGTCTTTACACCGAAGTTGACGGTAAAAAAGTAGCTACGCCTCCTACAACCTGGTGGTGCAGCCAACAAGGACATAAAGGCAATCCTCAGGATACTTGCGCAGAATGTAAAACAACTATGGAATATGCATGTATGAAGCTTAAAGCTTATGACCAATACTGTATTCCTTTAGGATATGACAGTGAAGCAAACTGGTTTATCACCATGTGCGAACAGTTAGGTATCCCTTACACTCAAGCTACTTCCCCCTATTATCTGTTTAACACACCTGCACATAAAGACTTCGTTACAACTTTAAACGGCTGGTATCACAAACAATGGGTAACCACACAACAAATTCATAAAGCATACACCTCTACCCTTTTCGTTAATAAGCCCGAAGCTAACCCCAATAACAAAGATATAGTTAAAAGCTATATGTCGATCGGTTCTTCCGCAGGCGCAGGTCATCAATGTCCCGAAGCTGTAAACGGAAAACTTCCTTTCAACGTTGGTATTGCATCTATTCCTCAGGCTGATACAGATAACAAAAAGGTTATTTCTCAAGGTCCTTCTGTTTGTCTTTTAAGTAATGCAACCGAAGACGAAATTCTTGCTTCATGGCTCTTTGTTAAATACCTTACCACAAATGTAGAATTCCAGGCAGATTTCTCTATTGCTTCCGGTTACGTTCCCGTAATTAAATCTGTAAACGAAGACCCGACATATGCTGCACATCTTAGCAAAAAAGGCTTTGACACGAAGAACGGCGTAATTTCTAACTCCGCTCAAATTTGTTTAACTCAAGAAGATTACTATTTCACCAGCCCTGCATTCGGAGGTTCTTCAAACGCTCGTTCGGAAGCTCAATCGCTTCTCGTAAAATGCTTAGTATTCGATAATACCGATCCTGCAGCATTAGCTAATAACATTAGCAAAGCATTTGACGATGCAATCGCTAACTGTGAATATCTCTTTAAGTAAAAATTATATACGTAAAATTAATAATAGTATTTTAAAGAACAAATAAAAATGAAAAATAAGACTTTAAAAATTTTATCGATCGTTTTAGTTCTTTCATTAGTTGCAACCTGTCTGGCTTTTTTAGCTGTATGTAAAAAGCCGGACGACGGCGGCAACAAACAAGCGATCGATTATGTATCACAGCTTTCGTTTGATTTAAATTCAACTACAAAAAAACAGAAAGTTACCGTTAAAACTTATATCGACGGCGATACAACCCACTTTAACGTTCCTGAAACAGTTTCCTCGACGTTGGTATTAAAAGCAAGATATATTGCAATAAATACTCCCGAATCTACCGGTAAAATCGAAGAATACGGCAAAGCTGCTTCAAACCTTACCGAAGAAAGGCTAAAAAATGCTAAGGAAATTTATATTGAATCGGATGACGACAACTGGAATCTCGACTCCACCGGCGTAAGACACCTCGTTTGGGTATGGTATAATACTCAAGATAACGAAACTTTCAGAAACTTAAATCTTGAAATTTTGCAAAACGGATTAGCAATAGCTTCGAATACCGAAGCAAACCGTTACGGAAGCGTTTGCATAAAAGCATTAAATCAAGCTAAAGATTTAAAGTACAATATTTTCTCCGGTAAGCCGGATCCCGATTTCTTTTACGGAAAGGCCATTAGATGCACTCTTAAAGATATAAGACTTGATATTGAGTCTTATAACGGCAAGAAAGTCGCATTTGAAGGGAACGTAACCCGTCAAGTAGGTGATACAATTTATCTCGAAGACTACGACGAAGAAACCGAATGTTATTTTGGTATGCAAGTATATATCGGATACGGCGTAATGCCCGATTTTCTTACGACTATGGGAAACAGGGTTTTAATTGTAGGCTCGGTACAATACTGGAAAGCCGGCGGAACTTATCAGGTTTCCGGTTTACAGTATGAAGCGCGTCCAGACCCCGGTATGGAAACCGAATATATAAAGCTTATCAAAGAAGGCGGGAATTTGCCCTCATATCATGCTCCTACGGTCGAAGAGTATACTAAAAAGATTGAAATCGAAGTTTCAGACGAAATCATAAAATTTGATTATGCATATTTGAACCTTTACTCCTCAATCTCGTTCAGTGATCTTAAGGTAAAAAAGACTTATACTACAAAAAACGAAAGCAGTTCTTCAAAAGGCGCAATCACTTTGTACTGTGAAAAAGACGGTAAAGAGATTATTTTAAGAACGGGCGTTCTTTACAATAACGGAAACCTTGTTACAGAGGACGAATTTAAGGATAAAACTTTGGATATCAGAGGTATTGTCGGATACTATAAAGCCGAAAACGCCACTGAAGGACAATATCAGATAATGATTCTCACCTATGATGATTTTTTAAGCGTGAGATAAAAGGCTTTATTAAAAACGTGTTTTTATTCGCGGCGGGATAATTATCCCGCCCGATAAAAATAAATTTTTTTCAGAAAATTAAAAGTTAAAAGGAGATTAACTGAAATGAAGAAAAAATTCACAATTCTCGGTTTGACTTTGGTTGCGGTTATCATGTCTGTAATGTGTGTATTTACCGCATGCAACCAAATCGACAGTAGCACTTATGTTGAACCTTCAGCAAAAACCTTGGCTGAAATGATTAAAACCATAGAACTTGAACATAAGACTGATGTTAAAAACTCCACGCCTTCTTCATACAAAGTTGCCGAAAAAGCAATTTATGGGGAAGAATTAGCTTATATTAAGTGGACGGCTAAGGTTGAAACCGAAGGCGCAAACGAAAATGACGTTACCGTTAGCGCGCCGGCTGATAATTTCATTATGATAGTTATCAACGATAAATCGCGTATCGAATTTACCTATACCCTTACCGCTACACTTACAAACAAAAAAGGCGTTGAATATAAAAAAGAGGACGGCAGTTTATATACTGTAACGTTTACTCATACTGTTCCCGCTTATACGATTGTAAACTGGCAAGGTTTTAAAGAAAACTGCGAATGGAACGTAGAAAATAGCAGCGACAAAAAAGCTATAACCGTAAAAGGATATATTATCGGTATTGTTTCCACTACTTCAAGCTCAAAGGGTTCTATTTACTTCCAGGATGAAGAAGGCTATGGTTATTACGCTTATAAACCCACAGGTATTCCCGGTTCCATTAAAGACGACGCGGCTTTAAGAGCTGCTTGGCCCGTAGGAACCGAAATAGAGGTTACAGGCGAAGGTTATATTCATTTTGGACAATACGAATTCAAAGAGGGCTGCGCTGTTAAAAAGACAGGCAACAAAGTTGAATCTTTACCTTACAGAAACGCAACCGAAGCTTGGGGAAGTGCATCAAATAATACAGATACAGCCCTTATCCCCTATCAGAACTCGCTTGTTACTCTTGAAGGCTGCAAGTTTACAAGAATAAAACAAGACGGAAGTAAAGTATATTATTACTTCACCGTAAACGGCGTTGAATATAATATTTATAAAACCAACTACTTTATGGATGAAGCAGACGTTACTGCAATGCTCGAAAACTATAAAGTTGGTAAACAAGCTACTATTAAAGGCTTAGTATCATATTACAATGCTTACCAAATCTACCCTGTCGGAAGCGATTGCATTAGTAATGTAGAAGACGCAACCTTCTCCGCAGCTGAAAAAGTTGATGCCGAAGCTAAGATTCTTGACGGCGAAGTCGTAAAAGAATACACTGCAAATGCAACCACCGCTCTTAAACAAGTTGGTTCTACGTTTAACGACGTTGCAATTAGCTGGTCGTTTAAAGAAGGTGTTGCTCATACAAGCGCAACTATCGATACCGATAAAAATCTTGTTATAACCTTAGGCGAAAATACCGAAGAATTTGTTCTTGTTGCAACTATTTCTTGCGGAGGCACAACAGTTGAAAGAGAATACAAAGTAAAAACTATTGTTATAAAATCTAACTCTTTCATAGTTCAGGCATTAACCGCAGCAAGAGCACTTGGCGCAGGTAAAACTTCTACCGATTCTTACATGATTATCGGTACTATTTCTGAAATTACTACTGAATATAGCGCACAGTTTAAAAACGTAAGCTTCAACGTAACCGATGGTGAAAATACAATTTTAGTCTTCCGTTACGGTCTTGATGATGCTGCAACTTTAAAAGTTGGCGATGCCGTTGCGTTTACTTCAAAAGTTCAAAATTTCGTTAAAAACGGAACTTCAACTTACGAAGCTGTTTCTAAATTTGAGAAACTTAACCTTACCTCTATTGCCGCAGCCAAAAAAGCCGGCGAAGACGGTACAGGTGTTGCCGGAACTATTATTTACGGTCAGATTAAGAAAATTGATACAGCTTACAGCGAACAATACAAAAACATTAGCGTTACCTTAACGGACGGAACAAACGATATTCTTTGTCACCAGTTAAGTGGCGGCAGCGATCTTAACCTCGGCGATTATATTTTAGTAACAGGTACTCCCGGTGTTTATAAAAATGTTGGACAGATAGCTAAAGGTGCAACCTACACTAAAGAAGCTAAAGTCAGCTTAACCGACGCTGATAAAGTAACCGCTGAAAAGGCAGCTTTAAGCTTTACTAAAGACACTACAACCGTTCCTTTAACCGGTAAAACTTATACTGACGTTGCAATTGCCTGGACTTCAAGTCTTACGGACGTAATCCTTATAAATGCAGACGGAACCGTTACTATTAACGAGGTTGCCGAAAAAACTACTGTAACAATTACTGCTACCCTTACCCTTGGCGAAGTTAACCAAACTGTAGTATTCACTGTTGTTCTCGGCGAAGAAGAAGTTTCATATGAATGTTTAGTTGAAGGTGCTACAATTACTTCTTATGAAGATTTGGCAGCATTAATTCCTGAGGCTGGAAACGTAACCACGACAGCGTATTACACGATGGGTGTTGTTACTGAAATTGCTAATACCACTTTTGGTAACATGTATATTTCTTTGAATGGTGCAACATTCTTCCTTTATGGCGTTTATGGGCCTGACGGTACTGTAAGATATGATTCACTTGATAAAGCTCAAAAACCTGTTGTAGGTAACTTTATAGTTGTATACGGAACTTTAAAAAATTATAACGGCACAAAACAAATCGTTAATGCAAGATTATTGCAGATTAATGATACCGTAATAGATTTTACGGCACTTGAAAAAGTTGCTGCTGAAAAAGCTGCTTTGAATTTTGTTTCAACTACCACAACTGTTGCTTTAAAAGGTAAAACTTTTGACAACGTAGTTATTTCTTGGACTTCAGACAATGCTGCTATTTCTATTGCTGAAGACGGAACTGTTACGGTTGCTACCGTTACTACCGAAATCACCGTAAAAGTTACTGCTACAATTAAACTTGGCACAGTTACCGATACAAAAGAATTTAATATTACGCTTACTCCCCCTGTTGCCGGTGAAGTAACCGCTACTTTAGATTTTGTTACTAACTTTGCAACCTATGCTAAATCATGGGCTAATGGTTATAACGCTATTACGCTTACTTCTGCGGATTTAGGCGTAGATTCTTTAAATGCTACTATAAAGATGAGCAGCGTAAGTAAACAGACGTCTACGATTACCGATCGTCCTGTTATTGCGGCTAAAAATGCAGATCAAACTGTAGAGGTTTCTATTACCGATAAAAAGATTAAATCGGTTACCTTTAATCTTAAAGAATGGACAGATAAGAAAAAATTTGTTACAGTTCTTCTCCAGTATTCAACTGATGGCGGAACAACTTGGAGTGATTCAAATGTTGGTATAAAAGACAAAACGGCTACTGCTATCGGTGGAAATTATGAAACTATGGCATTAAGCAATCTTGAAAATGTAACCAACGTTAGATTACTTTACAAAGGTTCTTCTTCGAGTAATAACCAAATCGGTTTAACAAGCATCGTTGTTGTTGCAGAATAATAACGTTTAAGTTAAACTTATAACCTAAACAAAAAAAGTGGCGCGCTTGATTAAAGCACGCCGCTTTTTGTTTAGTTCAAATTAAAGGCTTCCACGAATGCATGAAGCTGGCAACGGCGAAGTTTAACGAGCCGTTGACTGAAGAGGATTGCAACGTAACGTTACATTTTGATAGCCACTTATAAACTTTTCGCGGTTGTAATAAAATTACAACTCGTTTTAAGTTTTCTACTATGTTTAAAAAAATCGTAGCGGGCGGATAATATCCGCCCGTTTGTTTATATACGCCTTTTTCATGCGGGAAGATGATATCTTCCTCTACAATTATTTTTAATAATAATTTATTTTATTATTAGAAATCCTCTATCGGCGCATTCGCGCCACTTTCTCCAAGAGGAGAAAGCTTATTCGCTTATCGGCGCATTCGCGCCACTTCCTCCAAGAGGCGGACGCGCCCCTTTTGTCGCTTACGCGACGTTTTCCCCAATTCACCGGAGGAATTTCTCCAAGTGGAGAAAGCTTATTTTAACTCTAAGCTTTAATAATCAACATATAATCTTTACAATCCGCCCTTTGCCTTGCTTTAGCAAGCCGATCCACCTTTGCTCAAGCGGATCTATTGCGAATTTAATTGAAAAGGCTTGAAATTTAAAAATTTCAAGCCTTTTCATGGAGCTGATAACCGGAATTGAACCGGTGACCTCATCCTTACCAAGGATGCGCTCTACCGACTGAGCCATATCAGCAATTATGTAGTTTTTATGCCGTACATCCATACAGCTTTTACATAATATTATATTTTGAAAAAAATGTCAAGAAAAAAACGGGGCTTTTTTATTTTTTTCCGTATAAATCGTCATGAAAATACATTATGGCATTTTCTGCCTCACCGAGCGACTTGCCTAAGTTCCTGTAATCATGTCTTTTTGCAAAAGCGTCTAACAATTTTAAGTCGTAATCAAACTTATTTTTCATGTTATCGTAAATTACCGATAAATATTCTTTTTGCATTTTACCTGCCTTAGCAGAGTATTTTAAAAGCATTGCGAAATGCCCTTGACACACGTTTTTGTTATCTTTTAATATTTGTCTGAAATCACGTTCGTTTAAAAAAAGCATAGGTATTGCCCTATAATACTTTTCCATTTCTGTTTTTGTATAATCGCACACAATACAAGTCTGTGACGATTTAACAATATTATCCGAAAGTTTTTTTGCGCTAAACGAATTGCTCGGCTTTTTGTATACCGTAAGCATGGTATTAAGCCTTGTTGAAAGTTGAAGCGCAAGCGATAATTTAGAGGGCATTAAGTAAAGCTTTTCAAAATGTTCCGGGCAAAACCCTTTGGCATTTACTTGCGTCCTGACGGCGTCATCCATACAACCGTCGGCAAGAAGTTCCTTGCAAATTCCGGTTTCAACTATTTTTTCTATTCTGCAAAGCGGACAGCCGTCCCCTTTTTGAAATTCCTCTATAACAAGCCCTGTATTTATATGATAATTCATGATAAGAGATATCCTTTCGTATTTAACTACGGAATGTTTTCCTTACTTGAATTATACCATAAAAAAAAATAAAAATAAAGAAAAAATCAATAAAAAAAACTTGCAATAAGATTTGGATTATGATACAATAATTAGGCAAGTCGCGAAAGGGATAATTATGCTGCACGAAATAATTGATTTGTATAAATATTTCGATATAAATAAGCTTGAAGGCGCATGCGGGTATTTGACAGTATACTGCCATGATAATACCGAAGAAATCGGCTTAGATCGTGTTCGCCCCGCAATGCTTATTATTCCCGGCGGAGCTTATGCTTATGTTTCCACTCGTGAAAGCGAGCCTGTTGGTATCGAATATTTATTACATGGCTACAATTCGTTTGTTTTAAATTATTCGGTTGCGCCAAAGTGTTCGTTTCCCACTCAGATTATCGAAGCGGCAATGGCAATGATTTATATCCGCGAAAACGCAGATAAATTGCACGTAGATAAAAATCACGTTGCGGCAATCGGTTTTTCAGCCGGCGGACATCTTACAGGTTGCCTTGGCACAATGTTCGATATACAAGAGCTTTCTTTTTTAAGAAACAAAGAGCTGATTCGTCCTGACGCAATACTATTATGCTACCCCGTGACTTATTATGACGGTGATAATACCAAAACGCATTTGGATTCGTTTATAAATGTAAGCGCAAATAATCCCGAGCTTGCAAAAAGACTTTCGCTTGAAACTCATGTAAATAAAAATTCGTCCCCTGCTTTTATATGGCACGCAGCCGATGACGTTGTTGTTCCGCTTGACGGCACTTTGATTTTAACTAATGCTTACTACAAAGCGGGCGTTCCTGTTGAACTTCACGTTTTTGAAAAAGGCGGACATGGATTATCCGTTTGCACCGAAGAAACCAACATGGTCAATAACGAAGATCGGATTTGGATTCAGGCTTCTGTAAACTGGTTAAAACTCCACGGATTTAAAATGTTTTCATAAAATTACTATCGCCCTTAAGCGATAAATGCTACTGTGGCTCAGTCGGTAGAGCAGCTGATTCGTAATCAGCAGGTCGCCGGTTCAAATCCGGCCAGTAGCTCCAAAAGCAGCCTGTAAAAAGGCTGTTTTTTTTGGCTAAACGAAAAAACGATATATTTTTGTTTTTTTCGCCTAAATTCAGTTATAAAGGTAAATAATTATATAAAAATGAACAAAAACGGACTAACCTCTACCGAAGTTTTAAATCAGACAAAACAAGGTAACTTAAATATTATTAAGAAAAAAAGCAGCCAAAGCTATTTTTCTATAATTATAAAAAATATTTTCACCTACTTTAACGCAATATTTTTAATTATCGCCCTGCTTTTAATAAGCGTTGAATCATACCGCAGTCTTACCTTTCTCCCCGTTATAATCGCAAACGTTATAATCGGAATATTTCAGCAAATTCGTTCAAAGCGCGTGCTTGATAAATTAAATTTGCTTGATAAGTCGGTTTACACTGTAATTCGCGACGGAAAAGAAACAAAACTTCCTTCCGAATCCTTGGTAAAAGGTGATCTCCTTGTTTTAAAAGGCGGGCAACAAATTCCCGCCGACTGTATTATTGAAGAAGGCTTTTTATCGGTCAACGAAGCGCTTTTAACGGGCGAAGCCGACGAAATAGAGAAAAAGGTTGGGAGTGAGCTTTTGTCGGGCAGCTTTGTTGTTTCGGGGCAAGCATACGTTACGCTTACTAACGTCGGAAAAAACTCATACTCTGCAAAGCTTATGAGCAAGGCAAAGGAAATTAAAGACAAAAAATCCGAAATGATTAAAGATATCGAACGGATTATTTTGTTTGCCGGTATAATTATAATTCCCATAGGCACTGCCCTTTTTATACAAAGTTACGTTACTAACAAAATGCCGCTTCAAACGTCTATTGAAAGCATGGTTGCGGCTATTATAGGAATGATTCCGGAAGGAATGTATCTTTTAACTACCGTTGCGCTTGCCCTAAGCGCAATAAGACTCGGGCAAAAAAACGTACTTCTTCACGATATGCGAAGTATTGAAACGTTAGCTCGTGTTGACGTTTTATGCGTTGATAAGACCGGAACCATTACCGAAAACGATATGTCAGTTACGGGGACACTATGCAAAAATGCCGCTTCGCAAGAAGAAAAGAATGCCTTAAATAACGAACTTATAGCATATTTAAATACCGTAACAGACGAAAACCAGACGACTAAAGCGCTTAAAAAATTCTTTTTTAACAGCGGCAATTCGTTTGATAATAAATTAGACGCACAAAAAATAGAAAATTTCAGTTCAAAAACAAAATGCTCTACCGTTACAACAGCCGCTTGCGTTTATAAACTCGGAGCGCCGGAAGTCGTTTTAGATAGTCAATTACTTGACGAACTTAAAGACGAAATAAAAAAACAAGCCGAGCAAGGCAAAAGAGTTTTAGCGTTTGTAAAGCTGAAAAATGAAAAAATATGTAACTATTTGCTTGTTTTTTTGAATAATGAAATCCGCAAAAACGCCCCCGAAATTTTTGGATATTTTGAAAAACAAGGCGTTAAGATTAAAATTATTTCGGGCGATAATCCCCTTACGGTTTCTCACGTTGCAATAAAAGCCGGAATTAAAAACGCCGACAAATATATTGACGCAACCACTTTAAATACCGACGAAGAAGTATTGCAAGCCGTACAGAATTACACTGTATTCGGAAGAGTTAAACCCGAACAGAAAAAACAAATTATACTTGCGCTTAAAAAACTGAAATTAAAAGTTGCAATGACGGGCGACGGCGTAAACGACATTCTCGCCATGAAAGAAGCCGATTGCTCGATTTCTATGGGCACGGGAAGCGACGCCGCGCGCGAAGCTTCGCAAGTAGTTCTTATGGATTCAGACTTTAAGCACATGGAAAACATCGTTTCGGAAGGCAGACGCGACATAAACAATATAACCCGCACTGCAACGTTGTTCTTATATAAAAACGTGTTTTCGATTTTAATGGCAACGTTTTCAATTATAAGGTTCAGGCTTTACCCTCTTGAGCCGTCGCAGGTTTCACTCGTTTCAATGTTCAATATAGGCGTTCCCGCTTTTTTATTGACGCTTGAACCAAACGAAAGGAAGCAGCAAGGCAAATTTATTAACGAAACGCTTTTTAAAGCTCTGCCCGCCGCACTCACCTCATTTTTAGCCATAGTCGCGCTTGCAAATTTTGCAAAACTTTTTGATATTCCGCAAAAAGAAATAAGTACGGCAAGCACTTATCTTTTGTCCGTAGGCGGTTATATAATTTTATGGCGCATAATCCGCCCGTTCAACAAATACAGAATTGCTGTTTTTGCTTTATGTATTATCTGCTTTGCCATATGCATAAACGTATTTTACGACTGGTTCAGCATTGAATCGATTTCTTTAAGAGGCTGGAGCCTTTGTGTTTTGTTTGCTATAGCGCAAGCATCGATAATGCGCTGGATTTCTATACTGATTGCTTATATCCGCAAAAAAATCGAAAAAAAGCGCGCAGTGAATTAAATAAAAGCAAAATAAAAAGAACGGACTTAATCAATGCTGTTTGAAACTTTCAGTATTTTCTAAAAAGTAAAGAGCATATTTTTGGAGTTTTCCTATGATATGCTCTTTTTCTATGTATGTTTTTATGGAGTATATTTGTTAGGTTAAGCATACTTTTCAAAATTGCTTAGACTTGCAAGTGCAACCTTTGAGATTTTTTCAATGTTTTCTAAACTAATTACAACATTATCTTCTAATATTTCATTTTTTCTTTTGTTCATATATTTTCTCCTTTATCCGCCTTTTGGCAAGTGGCGTTGGAGCAGAGTTTGGATACAAAACATAACCCTTAAATTTCTAATGCAAAAAGTCAAGGAAGAAGAAAAAATATTGTATTGAAATTTTTTTGAAATAAAAAATACTAAACTGAATGTTCAATCTAGTAGATTACATAAACAATATTTATTTCCATTGACTTAGAGGAAAACTATGCTACAAAAAGACACCAAAAGCGAGTAAAGGAGATTAGATAAAGAAAATATACTTTAATGATTTTGAAATAACTAGAATATTAACAATGCTCATAGTTACATATTTGAAAAATGTCTTTGAAACAACAATATTAAATTTGAAAACAAATTACAATACAATTTGCCGAGTGGTAAAAAAAAGAGGTTTTGCGGATAGCCTGCGCGCAAACCTCTTTTTCAATCGGCAATGTTTGTCTATGCTTTTTTGCTTAATTGTTTTTGTGTTCGTGTGCTTGTCTTCGGTGGAGCGTAGCGACACCGAAGACAAGCACACGTTTAAATGCCAATTACTTTTTTATTTGATTAAATATAAAAGTATATTCGCTAATTTCTTTTAATGCATCTAATTCATCAAATTTATGTAAGCTTATTGTATTTGATTTTATATCCACTAAAACAACTATATAGTTTTCTTGGCATTTTTTCATTGAGTTATATTCATTTATTGACATATTAAATTCACTTACTGATGATTTTATTTCAAAATATGTTTTGTTGCCATCAGAATCAGTATTCCACATATCGCAAGTGATATCTATTGGAGCATTGTTTTTATCACTTTGAATTTTTGAATTTTTTGAATGCCAAATAATTTTAGGATAATCTTTTTTTAATTCATTGTAAGCAATTTCTTCAGCTTTTTTACCATTTGTTTCGTTGTTAATATTTATTTTTTCATATTGTTTTTCACTCATTTCAGATTTAATTGTTGTTGACTTTGTTTTTTTATCCTTAGGAGTTAATAAAGTTTCTATGGTTGTAGTTTGGCTATTAGTTGAAATATTACTATTTTTCTCTTGCGTTTCACTTTCTTTAATTTTTGTTAAAATATTATTAATTAAAGTTTTTAATTTTTCTGTTACTCCAAAATATAGCATTGAATTTATTTCAATATTTGTTTTCAAAATATAATCTAAATCTTCATTATTGATATTTATTTCGGAAACACATTGAATATAATTATTATCATAGATATTATTAAAGTCAATATTATTATAATCTTCAAGGTTGATGTCATTAAATTCATTTTTTAATATTTTATTTAAAACTTCTTTTGAATCAAAAAACACACTATTTTCAACATCATTAATATTTAATTCATAACACCTAAATTTATTAACACAATTTAGGAAATTACATTGCTGTTCTGTTTGATTTTTTAATGTTTTAAATAATGCAAATTTAAATTGAGCAAGTTTTGTTTCTTTATAATCATAAAATTCTTTTGCTAAATTATGTCTAATATCAATATTCACATTATTACTAATTGTTAAGATGTCTTTAATATCCTTATTAACATTTTTGCATGAATCTTTTAATGTAATATAATCATCATGTGATAGTGTTTTTGTAAAATCAATCTTGCTAATTTTTTGTAAATTCTCATTCAATAAACCTTGTTCTTTAAACCAATTTACAATCTTTTTATTAAATTTTGTATTTGTAAACAATAATTCTTGAATATAGTTCCATCTATCAATACCAAATTGGTCATCTATAATTAATTTTTTATTTTTTGAAGAAGATGATATTAATCGACCTATTAAATTTTTATCTATTTGAAAACTAACAGCATCTTCTAAAATTTCTATAATGTTATTTGAAAATTCTACTGATTGCTCTAAAACATTATTATCGTATGTTTGAGGAATTTTAATAAAGTATTCGCCATTATTTTTAATGTAGTTATAATCTTCTAATTCAAATTTTTCATTATCGTTTTCAATATTTACAGTGTTTAAATATGTACAGGGTATGATTGTTAAATTCTTTAGTTTTGTTATATAATTATTTGTTTCATTCATTGAAGATAAAGTTGCGATTTTGAGTTCTTTTATTTCATTTTCAAATTCTTGATTATTTTCTAATATCGTATAATTATCCAATTTTAAATTTGTTTTATATTTTTCTACTCCAAACCAATTTTTAATAGTCTCTGCATTTCTTTTAGGTTGAATGTAAATTAAATTACTTTCGTTGTTTTCTTTTCTTTGTATTTTTTGTTGAGCATATTTTATGTCTTTGTTTAAACGAAATTGACCATCAAAACATAGTAGTCTAATGTTTGAAATATTATATGTAGGCAATAATTCTTTTTTGTTCTTTATTATATCTTCATATAGAGTTCTACTAATTTCACCATTTATATCTTTAATTGGTAATTCTTCTAAAATCATTCTTAAAGTTTCATCGGGCAATTCAGATATTAAGTTTTTAAATTCAAATTTATAATCAATTACAATTTTTTTATTTAATTTATTAATTAAGTCATTTTCTGATATTCCATATATTCCATTAATTTTGTTTCCTAATTTAGAATATTTAACTATATGATTTGGAGCATATTTTTTTCCATCTAATTCTATCCATGATGTATTATTAAAAAGGTATTTTACAAATTCATTTGAATTAATATGTGTGCGATATGTATTTGATTTCTGTGAAAAATATCCAAAATTATCATTTGCCTGTATTAGATTGTTAAGATTTATATCTCGTTCAATCCATTGCACAATCTCATCAGTGCTTAATTTTTGCAATATATTTTGAAGATTATCAATTGTTTTTACTACAAGATAATTAATATTTTGGGAAAAACTATACTTCTTTCTTATGAAATTATTAAATTTATTGTCAAGACATAAATCCCTTTCTTTTATCGTGGGGAAATATGATACACCACATTTATTTAGGAATTGAATAAATTCACCTTTATCAACTTCTTTTCCTTTAAAGATTTTTGAAATAGGTGCTAATGCTGAGTAATTTGAATCTAGCGAAAATATTTTTTCTGATAGTTCTGCCTGATATTCGTTTCCAAAAAATAAATTTTGTGATGTAGCTATTTGATTCTTTCGATTAAGGAAATTATAATTAATTTTATTTAGAGATGAATTTTCATGATATTTATCTTTATATGTTTCAAAAAACCAATTTAAAAAAGTAATGGATTTTTCTTCATTATCAATTTGTTTATTGATTTCTTCTATAACTAATTCTGATGAGCTTTGTTCTTTAAAATTGATTGGAAAGTATTTGTCGCTATATTTATCTAGAATTCTTTTATCAGCTGTTTTTTCTGCCATCCCTTGTTTTATTTCATTCCAATTATTTAGATAATTAGTCTGAATTTGTTTTATTAATTCGTTAACATAATTTTTGTGTAGGATACATAGATTAACCCATGCTAATGATTTTGGTAATATAGATACACCTGTATCTGTAGGTAAATATATTTTTGAATCTTCTTTTATCCAATTATTATTAGTATCTTTTAATAAATTTGGTATGCCGTATATTCTATTAGTATAATTACTCCGCCATAAATTAGTATAATTACTCCACCATAAAAATATTTTAACTGATGTAGTAATATCAAAATTACTTGCCAAAGTATTGATTTTTTGCTTTAGTGTATACAAATTTTTATAAGAAGAATACAATAAGTCGAGTTCATAGTATTGGCAAGTTTTAGCTAATTCAAGAATAAATTTATAAACATCATTTTCTAAGCCTATTAAAAGATTAGAGAATAGTTTATTTTTGAATTCACTTGGGAAATTTTTTGCTATATATTTAGGCTTGTCATCTATTGATATTAATTCGTTATTTACAGTTGGTAAGAGTCTTGCTCCTGCCATTAAGTTTATATAATAATCCTTTAAATTAAATGATAATGGATTCCAAATTTTCCCACTAAAATTATTAATTGGGGAAAGAGCTGTTATTGGTAAGTCAATGTCAGAAATTCTATCATTTGCAATTTTTTCTGCAACCTCTTTTGCAAACACTAAACAATTTTCCAACAATTTTTTATTAATTTGTTTATCATCATTGGGAACATCGTCTCTAGAATTATTAGTTTGAAAAGGTGCATGAATTAAAGCATGAATAGGTGCGGGAAAATTCCTTATTGGGAAATAACAATATAAAGTTTCATTAGAAAAATCATAGTTTTTATCTAATGGAACAGCGATCATTAAATTTGCTTTTTTTCTATTATTTGTATTAGTTAAAATAATTTCTTTGTTTGATACATAATATTCATGTATAACATCATTAGATTCCTGAAGTAAAACCTTACTATTTTCACATATTTTTTCATATATCTTTGTATTTTCATCAGTTTGAACTTCTATTTTTTCTATATTTGGTAAAAAAAGCAAAGCTTTATAAAAAGGTTGTTCTAATTGATTCTTAATACTAGTTTCTTTAGCATTATTTTCATCTTTTAATTTAACTCGTATTAGTGTATCAAAATCCGTTTGCAATGGACTTATTTCCTCTGGACAATTCATAATAGGAAAACATAACTGATAATCTTTTTTCCAGTTTGTGATTTGTTTCTCTATTAATGGTTCATTTTTATATCTATTTAAAAAGTGACTCAGTATATTTTTTACTAAATTTTATATGAAAATTGCCAGAATGTATTTCAATCCATTCTGCATCATTTAAAAGAGAACGAAAACCTGTTCCCTTATTTCCTATATTAATTGATGATTTTGTACTTGCTCTTCCAAGACATAATCTTTCTATTGTTTCTGAGGTAAAAGCTGTTCCAGTGTTTCCAACCTCAAGAATATTATCTTTATAAGTAATCTTCACTAGTGCATTTGTTGTATTATTTATATCTTTCGTTTCATTATACACATCATCTACGTTTTGCAATAACTCTAAAATTTGTCTGCCATTATAGTCACGTTTTAGTTCATACTCTTCACTACAAGCTTTTTCAAGTTCAGCTGAAAGTTTTGAATTAATATATTTATCTATAAAAATATTACGTAGTTCTTCTATTGTATTCCATTCAATCATATGTTATCCTCAATAATTTTGTTATATTATATCATAAATTATTATAATTTTCAATTAGACATTATTATTTAAAAAAACACTCCATTACTGAAGTGTTTTTTCCGCTAGTTTCAAAAGGCTAGCCCTTAATCGTCCGTTTTTTTGCAAGTTATTGTAAAAATAGTTTTTTAAACAACAGTACCCATACAAGGTCTATCCAACCGAAAATAATTCCGAAAGGTATTGTTAAGATACTTATTATAAGTCTTACGATTCCGCCTTTTTTAAAGAACGTTTCCCATCTTACAAAGATTTCTACTATCTCATTCACAACGGGAATAAGAAGTAAAATAATTTGTACCAAACGGCTTTGTTTATTAAACCAGGTCATATTTTCTCCTCCTTGATTCATTATATTATCTTTATATATTATATAATACAATCAAGCAATTAGTCAATACAATTCGATATTACGTTCGGTGAAAATTCTTTCACAATAAGTAAAAATATATTTGCTTTTAAACGCGTTTTTCGCCTTCAAAAAATACCGCAACCGTTCCTTTGCCGGAATGGCAGCCTATGGTTGCCCCGATATTAAAAATTTGACATTTACCTTTTAAGTTTGCAAAATTTTCTTCTATTAATCTTTTCATTTCGATAGCGTCTGCTTCACAATCAGAATTACACAAATAACATTTTCCGCTATAATTCTCGTGATCTAAAGCACGTTCTTTCATCTCTTTTAAAAGTTCGCTCATTGCACGTTTTTTACCCATAAGTTTCTTTTCGGGTATAAGCTTACCTTCCGGGTTGACGTATAATAACGGACAAATGTGCAGAATCGTTCCAAAAAGTCCTGCCGCGGCAGATACTCTTCCTCCCTTTATATATTGAGTTAAATCGGTCGAAAAGAATAAATGATGTATATGCTGGCGTTTATTTTCAACATATTCGGCAACTTCTTTTGCGGAATGACCTTGATCGCGATAGTCGGCTGCAAGATCAACTAAAAGCCCAAAACCCGAAGAAGCCGCAAGCGAATCTACAATATAAACTTCTCTTTCAGGGAAAAGCTCTTTTAACGTGTCTTTAGCACGCAATGCAGACTGATATGAGCCGGAAATTCCGGATGACAGTTCTATATGCACGATGTCGTTTCCGGCCTTTAAAATGGGTGTAAAAGCTTCAATGTATTCCTCGGTGTTAATCTGGCTTGTTCTTGCATTTTTTCCTTCTGAAATAGCTTTATAAAGCTCGCTGTACGACAGACTTTTTCCAAAATCGTCGCTATAATCAACGTCGCCTAAACGATAATGAAAATGTAAAACGTTAATATTTCTTTTTGCAAGATGCTCTTCGGTTAAATCCACGGTTGACCCGCAACTTAAAATATACTCATTCATAAAATGCCTCCTGTTTTTTATATTCGATATTTTCAAGATTTTTAGCATGAAGCTGCATCGCTTTTCAAAAACAGTGTATCACAAATAGAATAAAAAGTTGCTCTATTTATGCTAAATGCAACCCTATTCAAAAAAGTTAAAAGGTAGAATTATAAAAAAGCAACTCTACGCTCAGTAGAATATGCCTATTTTTTATGTTAATTTTTATAAATTGCCTATTTTTTGCAGAAAAAAATATTTCTTGCAAAATTATGCTTTTTACCGCTTGACAATATAAATAAAAAATAATATAATGATTAAGCTTGAAAAAATTAAGTAAGCCACATGCCGCTGTGGCGGAATAGGCAGACGCAAGGGACTTAAAATCCCTCGATCTTCACCGATCGTGCCGGTTCGACCCCGGCCAGCGGCACCAAAGAAGCAGACCGATTTGCGGTTTGCTTTTTTTGATAAATTTTTTATAAAATATTGCTTAGGAAAAACAATGGACGTACCAAACGAAGATAAAAAAATTATTAACGACCAAGCAAATAGATTTTCGGCTAAAAACTTAGCTTTAATAGCCGTATTCGTTGCTCTGATGATAGTATTTACGCTTTTTGTAAGTATTCCTTTTGTACCCGTTCCCTTGACCTTTCAAACGGCGATTTGCGTTTTAAGCGGACTGATTTTAGGGAAGAAAAAAGGCGCCGCATCAATGTTTATTTACTTTTTTATGGGATTTGTGTGCCATATCCCTATTTTCAGCGGTTTTCAAGGCGGATTTCAAATGATTTTCCGCGTTACGTTCGGCTATATTATAGGTTTTATTCCCGCATCCTTTTTCGCAGGTTTTGTAAAAGATCTTTCACCTTCGCCGACACTTAAAAATTACATATTCGGCGGAATTACAGGTTTTTTTGTAAACTATATTATAGGAATCCCTTATTTCCTTATTATTTGGAAATATCACCTTAACAGAACCGAACTTTTAAACGCCGCGGTAAACTACAATCTGATTTACATGCCTAAAGACTTGCTTTTGTGTATTTTAGCAGGTTTTGTGGCTTATAAAGTAAATGCAATATTATCAAAACAAAAGAATAACTAATATAGATAATAAAAAATGGTAAGGCACATTTTTTCGGTGCTTTACCATTTTTACTTTATAGTATTAAATTTGCTTAAATTCTTTCTTCCACAATTACGGGATTAAGAATTGTAATAGGCTTAATTTGATGTTTTTTAAGTATTTTACCTATGATTTTTTCGGACAGAACGTAACAAACAATAGTTATCAAAAGCCCGAACAAGACGTCGCTCAGGTAATGTTTGCCCATAACCATTCTTGATACCATAAGTAAGACGATATACAGCCAAATTACGGCGTTTATAATAATACGATATTTTTTATTGTTTAGTTCGTCAAACAGAGCAGGAAGAGCTGTAAGACAAATAACCAGCGCCCCCGAAGCAACATGCCCGGACGGAAAGGACTTAGCCCCGTCCGACTGGACTCCCATAAGTAGCATCTGATCTGTTATAGGAAGCTTTCCGTTAAAATTAAACCAGTTAGAAAATAATCCGAAGTCTTGTATCGCATTCAGAGTGCAAAATCTGTATCGTTTAGAAATAATTTTTATACCTTGTGAGAAAATTACAGAAAAAAGCGAAGCCGAGAGCATTACGAACGCAAGCGGTAGCATTTTATTTAAAAAATACACCGGATATTTTTTAGAAAAAAAGAATAAAATGCCGCAGCTAAGCGCGCCGAGTAAAAAATATGCCAAATAATCGGTGACTTTCCCAAGTCGATCTTCAAAATCAAAATGTATAGACAAATACTTAAAAAGTCTGTAATACATAAAGTAAAAGACAAACAAGGTTAATAACACACAAATTATTTTTACAACAATAAAATATTTTTTCTGCTTGCGTTTATTAAGATTTGCATAAATTACAGAGCAAGCAAAGCCGACTGTTAAATAAAGCGGCATTTCACCTATCGTTTCAAAAATTCTTCCAAAAATATTTGAAGACTGATATTGCCCTTCTTTTAAGTCTGCAATAGCTTTTGAAATTTGCAAATCACATAATGAGCCTAAAATCAGCAAAATCAACAATAAAGCAATTCCGCCGTATAAGCACACTTTTTTAACGTTTATTTTCATAATTCTCCCTTAAATTTTATGCTTTAACGTTATTTAAAGAATACTCCGAATACTTCGCTTACAGATGAGGCAAAAGCAAAAGTATCGGGATATTTTTTTAATATTTTCTCAAAATCGGAAATCTGACGGCTTCTGATTACGCACAAGAGCAGATATTTGTCCTTATGCTCAAACATGCCAGTAACGTGCGTTACGGTTACGCTATGCCCAAGTTCTTTTATAAGCTCTGCCGAAAGTTCTTCGGGATATTGCGTTATAACCTCAAATTTTAAAGCTTGTTTTACACCCTTTAATATATACTCGGTTACTTTGCTGAAAATGAGTATATAAATTACGGCAAAGCAAATTGACTGCGGATCTTTGAACGCAAAATATGACATTACTATTATCATTGCGTTAAAACTGAATAGCAGTATAGAAACATTTGAACGCGGTTTTTTCTTTTGAATAATCATAATGATTATATCTACGCCGCCCAGGCTTCCGTCGTATCTGAAAGTTAAAGCTATGCTTATTCCCGCTAAAATACCGCTTATAATACTGCAAAACAGTTTTTTACCAAAATCATCTACCCAAGCACCGGGAAGCTGAACTGTTTCGCCGCCTAAAATAATTTCGTTGCCGGATATCCAGGTTTTTGTATTAAATTTTAAAACGCCGTTTTTATCGAGAAGTCCGAGTAAAAACAAACTGCCGCATAAAATTACTACGTTAAACGTTGTGTATGCAACAAATCGTTTATCTAAAGAAAAATATGCCCAGATGAGTAGCGGAATATTCATTGCAAGAAGAGCATAACTTCCGATTTGCAAATCGAAACAATAAGAAATTATCGCAAGTATTCCGCTGAACCCGCTCGGCGCAAAATTGTTGCCGAGTACGAAAATATATGTGCTTATCGAATATAAAAGCGTGGCAAAAATCATTATGCCCACTTCTTTAAGCGTTTGCATCATCTGCATTTTTTTAGGATCTTTTATCTGGTAATCGTGTAGTTCATCCATTTTGTCTGCTCGTAAAAATTTATACTTCAGGCTAATTATAACACTAAACGCTTTAAAAGTCACCGAAATATCAAATAAAAATCCGAATTAACTTTTATATTTTATAAATATTATATTATTTTACGAAAATCACGCATAAAAGCGTTTAAAAATCGTATTTGTGCAAAAATAAGTTGCTACAAAAATATTTTTTGTGTTATAATTATCAAGATTTAAAATTTTATTTTGCGTTCATATCTCATCTTATATATAATTTATGAGCGCGAAATTACCGGAGCTTAACTTATGGATATGCTTAAAAACGAGAAAAAATGGCAGGAACGTTGGGAAAAAGAAAAACTTTATACCTTTAACAGAAAAAATATAGATAAAAAGTTTTACTGTCTTGAAATGTTCTCTTATCCTTCGGGGGCAAAACTTCACGCCGGACACTGGTATAACTACGGGCCTACCGACAGTTATGCAAGATACAAAAGGATGAAAGGCTATGAAGTGTTTCAACCTATGGGATTTGACGCATTCGGACTGCCCGCCGAAAACTACGCCATAAAAACCGGCGTACACCCGCAGGATTCGACTTTAAAAAATATCGAAACTATGGAAAAACAGTTAAAAGCCATGGGGGCGATGTTCGATTGGTCTGCCGAAATTAAAACTTGCATGCCCGATTACTATAAATGGACGCAGTGGCTCTTTTTAAAATTATATGAAAAAGGTCTTGCGTACAGAAAGGAAGCACCGGTAAACTGGTGTCCGTCATGCAATACCGTTCTCGCAAACGAACAAGTTGTAGACGGTAAATGTGAGCGCTGCGGAACGCAGGTTGTTAAAAAAGATCTTACGCAGTGGTTCTTTAAAATAACCGATTATGCCGAAGAGCTTCTTTCGGGACTCGATAAACTCGACTGGCCCGAAAAAACAAAAGCAATGCAGAGAAACTGGATCGGAAAATCCGTTGGCGGCGAAATTGTTTTTACTGCGGAAAGCGGCGATACTTTTAAGGTATTCACTACCCGTGCCGACACGATATTCGGCGTTTCATACGTTGTTTTAGCACCCGAACATCCGTTAGTTAAAAAACTTTGCAGCGACGCTCAGCGTGAAGCCGTAGAAACCTATATTGAAAACACGAGTAAAGTAGACGAGATCGAAAGATTGTCAACTGCTCGCGAAAAAACCGGCGTATTTATCGGCGCATACGCCATAAACCCGATAAACAACAAAAAAGTCCCCATTTATGCTGCCGATTACGTTTTGTATTCTTACGGAACGGGCGCGGTTATGGGCGTACCCGCACATGACGAGCGCGATTTTGCCTTTGCTAAAAAATATAACTTACCCATAACACGCGTTATACATTCCACAAAGGGAGAAGATCAACTGCCGTTTACCGAAGACGGCGTTATGATTAACAGCCTTAATTTTGACGGACTAAAAAGCGACGAAGGCAGAAAAAACGTACTTAAATATCTTGCGGAAAAGCAACTCGGCGGAGCAAAAGTCAACTATCGTCTGCGTGACTGGCTTATCTCTCGTCAACGCTACTGGGGCGCGCCTATTCCTATGGTATACTGCGAAAAATGCGGCATGGTACCCGTTCCGGAAAAGGACCTCCCTGTACTTTTGCCGTATGACGTGGAATTTAAGCCGGACGGAAAATCACCTCTTGCTAAACATGAGGGCTTTATGCATACAAAATGCCCGCACTGCGGCGGCGACGCTACGCGCGATCCCGACACTTTGGACACATTCGTTTGTTCAAGCTGGTATTACCTGCGCTATCCCGACGCAAACAATTCCGAAGAACCGTTCAATAAAGATATTATCAATAAAATGCTGCCCGTAGATAAATACGTAGGCGGCGCGGAACATGCTTGCATGCACCTTTTGTATGCGCGTTTTATTACAAAAGCTCTGCGCGATATGGGATATCTTAATTTTGACGAGCCGTTTAAATCTCTTACACACCAAGGAACAATTTTAGGTCCCGACGGATTTAAAATGAGTAAAAGTCGCGGAAACGTAATCTCTCCCGACGATTATATTTCAACCTACGGTGCCGACGTGTTCAGACTTTATTTGATGTTTGGCTTTTCCTTTATAGAAGGCGGACCGTGGAACGACGAAGGAATAAAATCAATTGCTAAATTTCTGGAAAGAGTTGAACGTATAGTTGAAAAAGTTATCTCCTATAAGTCGCCCAAAAAAGCCTTGTCTTACGAAAAAGAAGAAAAAGAGCTGTTATACGTTATGAATTACACTATAAAATGCGTTGACAGAGATATGGATTCTTTCTCGTTTAATACAGCCGTTGCAAGACTTATGGAATTTGTAAACGCAATTTATAAATACGACCTACTCGAAAAAGAAAAGGATATAAAATTACTGAAAGACGCAGTTCATACCTTAATTCTTCTGCTCGCCCCTATGACTCCGCATTTCTCAGAAGAACTCTGGAGCCATGAAGGTAACAAAACGTCTGTATTCAACGCTCAATATCCTGAATACAATGAAGAATATCTTGTTTTGGACGAAACCGAATACGGCGTACAGATTAACAGCAAAATTCGCACCAAAATCGTTCTTAACAAAAATCTTACCAAAGAAGAAATTCAGCAAGCAGTTTTAAGTAACGACAAAGTAAAAGAATTGATTGCAGACAAAGAAATAGCAAAAGTTATAGTTGTTCCTTTAAGACTTATAAATATTATCGTTAAATAAAATGGATATAAAAAAACTACTTTATAAATCGAAAACAGCATATCATGCCGTAAAAAATGCCGCAGAAATTCTGGATGAAAACGGATTTTTAAGATTAAACGAAAATAATGATTTTAAAATCGAAAAAGGCGGGAAATATTATATTATAAGAAACGATTCGGCTTTGATTGCTTTTACAGTCGGTAAAAAAAGCTCAGAATACTATAAAATTATAGCTTCGCACACAGATTCCCCTTGTTTTAAAGTAAAATTCGGCAAAAACCCTGTATCTGACGGAGTAGCTAAAATTGCCGTCGAGCAATACGGCGGCGGATTGCGTTACACTTGGTTTGACAGACCGTTAAAACTTGCAGGCAGACTTTGCGGCGAGAAAAACGGCAAAATTTATTCAACACTCTATACGTCTGAAGAAAACTACGTTATACCGAGCGTTGCAATACACTTCAGAAGAAACGCAAACGAAGGATTTGCCGTCAACCCTCAAATCGATTGTCAACCGCTTTATTCTTTAAATGCGGACGCAAATATTTTAAAAAGCAATCTTGAAAAGGCTTTTAACGGAAAGCTCCTGGATGCAGATTTATATCTTGTAAGCGACGATAAACCTTTTTCGGCGGGCGCAAACAACGAATTGTTATGCGCACCGAGAATAGATAATCTGACAAGTTGCTTTTCTTCGATTTTTGCGCTTTTAAACGCATCTAACGAGATTTATACCAACGTTATTTATCTTGCGGATAACGAGGAAATAGGAAGCCGTACGGAGCAAGGCGCGGCGTCAAAGTATTTGTATGATACTTTGGAAAGAATCAATAATTCGCTTGAATATACAAAAGAAGCTTTTTTAAAATCTCTTGCTAAAAGTTTTATGGTCTCATGCGATAATGCGCATGCAGTTCACCCTAACCATCCGGAACTTTCGGATACTTTAAACGAAGTGACTTTATCGTGCGGCGTAGTTATCAAACATCACGCAAATAAGAACTACACGACGGACGGAATGACTGCAGCATATTTTAAAAATATTTTACAGAAAAACGACATTCCTTATTCGGATTTTTATATGCGTTCGGATATGCCTTGCGGCGGAACTTTAGGAACGATAAGTTCTTCTCAGGTTTCAATTAAAAGTGTGGATATAGGTATTGCTCAGCTTGCAATGCATTCTGCGCTTGAAACAATTTCAGCTGATGATTACGACCGTATGATAAGCGCATTGACTGCATTCTTCAATGATAAAGATGTTGTTTCTTTCTAATAAAAACCTTAAAAATCACAAATAATATGTGTGATTTTAAGAATTATTATGTCAGACAAAATTTAAAAGGAGAGCAAAATTTGCTCCCCTTTTTCTTTGTCTTTTTAATTTATTCTTTCAATTTTTTTATTGCATCGGCGGCATTTGCGGCTTTAAAAACAGCATTGCCGGCGACCAAAATATCGGCACCGCGATCTATCACCGACCTTGCATTTTGCTCGGTAATTCCGCCGTCCACCTCTAACGCCGCATCTGAACCGGAGTTATCAATAAGTTCTCTTACGTATCCGATTTTATCGATGACGTAAGAAATAAAGCTCTGTCCGCCAAAACCGGGAAATACGCTCATCATACATATGAGATCTACTTGCTTTATAAAGCTATCCAAAACATTTGCTGGGGTATCGGGATTTATCGCTACACCGCATTTTGCACCATTTTGTTTTATCAAATTCAAAACTTCGTTAAGATTATCCCCGCACGCTTCAAAATGTACGGTAATTATATCGCTACCGGCTTTTGCAAAACTTTCTATATACTTTTCGGGATGCACTATCATAAGGTGCGTATCGAGCATCAATTTTGTGTGCGGTCTTAAATCGTGAACCATTTTTATGCCAAAAGTTATATTAGGAACAAAAACCCCGTCCATAACGTCAACGTGTATAAGATCTGCCCCGCATTTTTGCATACGCTCGACTTCATCACCCATTTTTGCAAAATCGGCAGATAAAATCGACGGCGCGATTTTTGCAACTCGATTATTTTTTTGCATACTTATTTTTATACTCCGTACAGATTTCTTTACTTATTATTTTATATCGTTCGTATCTGTCTGCAGAAATTTCTCTGTTTTCAACTGCAATTTTTACCGCACAATCGGGTTCGTCGGTGTGCAGACAATCAAAAAATTTACATTTACCAAGATAGTCTTCAAACGGCGGATAATTAGCCGCGGCGTCCTGAGGCGTAATGTCAACTCCGAGTTCAGAAAATCCCGGAGTGTCGTAAACACTGAAATCGCCCGAACGTATTATTCTTGAATAAGTTGTCGTATGCCTGCCTCTTTCGGTTTTGCGGGATAATTCTCCGGTTAAAAAGTCATTGCCGGTAAGCGCGTTTATAACCGAAGTTTTTCCTACGGCGGATTGCCCTGCAAACGCAACGCTTTTTTGTTTTAAATAGTTTTTAAGCTCCGCTATACCTTCGCCCGAAACAGATGAAACGTGAAATAAATTTTTTATAAAGGGATATTCCTTTTGTATGTAATTAAACGTCTGACAGCCAAGGTCGCTTTTGTTTGCAACAATCGCACATTCTATATCCGCATACGCCGCAGACAAAATCAGCTTATCTAAAATCAAATAATCGGGTGCGGGATAATCCGATATAAGAATAACCAAACAATCAAGATTAGCAATATTCGGGCGCATAAAACGCGATTTTCTATCGTAAACTTTTGTTATCGCATCGTTTTCGACTTCAACGTAATCACCCGTTAAAAGCTCTTCCCTTTTAAACTTTATTCGGCCTCTGGCAAATATTTTTACAATATCTTTGTTCGTAAGTTCAACGGTATATTTGCCGTTGCCGGCGCAAATTATTTGCCCTTTAATTGTCGTGTCCTCCGATATATTTATTCCTGAGCTGCCCGCATGCGCCCTCTATATCACTGCCCATAAGACGTCTGACAGTTGCCGAAATACTTAAAGCGTTAAGCTTTTCGCAAAAAGAATACGCTCTTTTATCATCAGTCTTTTTTAAACTGCTTTCTTTAACTTCGTTAAGCCTTATGAGGTTGACGTGGCACGGCAGCCCTTTTAAAAGCTTTGAAAGAGCCAACGCGTCGTCATCACTGTCGTTTACGCCTTTTACAAGCGAATATTCAAAAATAAATCTGCGCCCTGTTTTTTCAAAAAAATATCTGCAAGCTTTTAAAATTTCCGAAACAGAATATTTATTTGCAATCGGCATAATTAATCTTCTTTGTTCGTCGGAATGCGCATGCAATGAAACCGTAAGATTTACAGGCAGATTTTCATCAGCCAAGGAATAAATTTTATCAACTAATCCGCAGGTTGATAAACTGATATTGCGTAAACTGACGTTAAGATTGTCTTTTGAAGAAATCTCTTTTAAAAAATCTACTACGTTATCGTAATTATCAAGCGGTTCTCCGCTTCCCATTAAAACTATGTTTGTAATAGCTCTGTCTTTTTGCGTTCCGCCAAAATCGCGGTTTGCAAGAGCAATCATAAAAAGCATTTCACCCTTAGTTAAATTGCGGACTAAGCCGTTAAGCGTAGATGCGCAAAACTTACACCCCATACGGCACCCCACCTGAGTTGAAAGGCATTGCGTTTTACCGTACTTATAATTCATCACTACGCCTTCAACCACGTTGCCGTCTGCAAGAGAAAAAAGATATTTTACCGTTCCGTCTTTTGAAACGTGTCTTTCGATAATTTTTGCGGGTGCATCATAAAAATCTTTTTTTAGTTCGTCTTTTAATTTTAAAGACACGTTGCTCATTTCGCTTATGCTTTTACCCGATACAAAGTTATCGTAAATTTGTTTGGCGCGGAATTTCGGTTCTCCTTTAAGCGATAAATATTCGGTTAATTCTGCTAAATTCAAATCGTATACGTTTTTCATAATTTTTGCATTTTACAAAGGTAAAAACCTGCGCCCAAACTTATATCGGGCAAAAACTGCGTTCCGAAGCGAGTTTTTAAGCCATTCAATTTAATTTCCGGAAAAATCACTTTAAACCCAAAACTTTCAGGGTTGAATTTTTCTATAATTCCGTCGTTTTCACATGAAAAAATACTGCATGTTGAATAATACAGATAACCGCCCTTTTTTACATACTTAGAACAATTTTTAAGTATTGCAATCTGAGTTTTTAAAAGTTCATCAAGATTTTGCTTTTCACGATTAAGTTTTATATCGGGATTTTCATAAACGACGCCATAACCGCTGCAAGGCGAATCACAAAGAACCGCATCAAATTTTTCTTTAAAATTCTCGTTAAATATGCTCGAATCAGCCGTAAAAACTTCAATATTGCTTTTGTGCATACGCGCGGCATACGTTTTTATAAGTTCAGCTCTGTGTTCGTGAAGTTCGGTAGCCGTAACAAAATTAAACTTGCCTGAAAGCAAAACGGTTTTTCCGCCCGGTGCGGCGCATGAATCCAGAATACGTTCGCCGTTATCTATCGCATCACATATTGCAACCGAGCCTATAGCCTGAAAAGTGTAAATTCCCTTATCGTAATCTTCATTACGATTAAAGTTTTTTACGTCAAATAAATTAAAATACGGCGTACTATCGTAATTTTTTCCAAGCGAATCGAGATATTGTGCTCCCGATATTCCGTCGTTAAATCTGACGTAATTATGCGGGATGTTATACGCCATAATTTTTTCGGCTTTTTCTTCTCCGTAATCCTTAATAAGCTCGTCCACGGCAAAAAGCGGATAGGAATATTTTACAGAAAAATACCGCCTTTTATCCGTAGCCGCATCCGGAAGAGAAATCTCGTCTTTAACATGTATAAACTTTCTTAAAAAAGCGTTTAAAAAACCTGCCGCGCCGCCTTTACCGAGTTTTTTTAAAAGCTCTACCGCATTATCGGTAACTGCATAATCTGCTTTATTTAAAAAATTTATATTGTAAATAGCTATTTTTAAAATAACTCTTACAGGAAGCTTCGGACGTTTTTCGCTAAAAAGCGAAATTATATAGTCAAAATAAATATCGTTTTCCAAAACGCCGTAACAAATTTTAATTACGGCGTTTTTGTTAATAGGTTCTATGGTTTCGCTGTTTATTGCCTGCTTTAAAAAAGTACCTTGCCCGTAAACGCGCATTAAAATGCGATACGAGTCGTAAAAAGTATTAAGCATTTTCAAACACCGTTCCGACGGGAATTTTATGACCTATCAAATAGTCAGTATCAGTCATTTTTTTACCGCCTTCGGCTTGAATTACGTCAAGCCTTAAAGCTCCGTCTTTTGTCTTTACAACAAGTCCGTTTTTATTATCGGCTAAAACAACGGTGCCGCAAGGCGCATTAAAATCGCCGGAATATATACTGCCTTTAAATACCTTAAGCATTTTTCCATTCAGGAAAGTATAAGCAGAAGGCCATGAATTCATGCCGCGTATAAAGTTCCTTAAGGTTTCGGAATTTTGATTAAAATTCAGCAATCCATCTTCTTTTTTAAGCATTTTTACGTGAGTGGCAAGTTCGTCGTTTTGCTTTATAAAAACAGCTTTGCCGCTTTCGATATCATCTAAGGCTTTAATCAAAGCGTTTGCGCCAAGAACCGATAATCTTTCAAAAAGTTCCTCTGACGTTTCTTCGTTTCCGATATCTGTTTTTTCAACCTTTATAATATCGCCCGTGTCAATTCCCTCTTCGGTTTGCATTATGGTTATACCGGTTTGTTTATCTCCGTTTATGACCGACCACTGAATTGGCGCAGCCCCGCGATAAAGCGGCAATAACGACGCATGAACGTTTATTATTCCGTGCGGAGCGATATCAATTATTTCCTTTGAAAGAATCTGCCCGAATGCACACGTAACCATTATATCGGGAGCAAGATCTTTTAAATCCCGAACACCTTCAAATCTGATTTTTTTATACTGCAAAACCGGAATATTGTATTTTAAAGCAAGTTCCTTAACAGGCGAAAAACAAAGTTTGCCGCTTCTGCCTGCAGGCTTATCGGGTTGAGTTACAACGGCAAGAACTTCATGAGGCGAATCGATTAAAGCTTGCAACGACGGAACCGAAAAATCGGGCGTACCTAAAAATATTATTTTCATATATTACGCCTCGTTCCTTAAATTATCTGCTTTATCTACGTAAATTATCCCGTCAAGATGATCGTATTCATGGCAAATAGCTTTTGCAAAAAAATCGGTTGCCTTTATTTTAAAAGGCTTTCCGTTTCTGTCCAACGCTTTTATAACCACTTCTTTCGGTCTTTTCACGTCACCCCACTTACCCGGAACCGATAAACACCCTTCCACGCCGTATTGATCGCCTTTTTGCGAAACCATTTCGGGATTTATAAACTCAAAATAGCCTTCGTCTACGTCAACTACAAAAATACGACGAAGAACGCCGACCTGAACCGCAGCAAGTCCTGCTCCGTTGGCTTTTTTAAGCGTTTCTTTCATATCGTCTAAAAGTTGAATTGTTTTATCCGTGATTTTATCAACGCTAAAACTTTTTTTTCTTAGCGTTTCGTCACCTAACTGAATAATTTTTCTTAATGCCATAATTACCTTCTTTAAGAAAGATTCGAGGGATTTTCCTCAACTGTTATAAGTGCTTTATCCGAACGGTATTTTAAAGATTTATCAAATATTTCGTCGCGGAGTTTATCGCACCCTGCGTTAATACGCATTAAAACCTGATATCTGTATTTATTTTTTAATCGCTTTATAGGCGACTTCATTTTATTAAAAAACAAGAAATCTTGTCTGTTTTTATCGTAAACGTCCTTAAGCTCGAAATATATGAGCTTTAACACGTCTATTGCGTCCTGTTCTTCGGTTGCTTCTATAAGCACGCGGATTATAAGAGCGAACGGCGGAAAATGCGTTGCTTTTCTCACGGCGCATTCTCTTTCAAAAAAGCCTTCGTAATCGTAACTCATTGCAAGCTTTAAAACAGGATTGTTTGGAGAATAGGTTTGTAAAACAACCTTTCCTTTATCGTCTGCACGGCCGCTGCGCCCTGCAACCTGAGTTAAAAGCTGAAATGTACGCTCGTTGCTTCTGTAATCACTGAAATGCAAACTCATATCTGCATCGAGTATTCCGACTAAAGTAACGTGCGGAAAATCGTGTCCTTTTGCAATCATTTGCGTACCAACCAAAATATCGGCTTCGTGCCTTGCAAAAGAATACAATATTTTATAATGCCCTTCCTTATTCGACGTAGTATCGTTATCCATTCGGATAATTCTTGCAGACGGAAAAAGATCCTTTAATTCGGTAACGATTTTTTGTGTTCCCGTGCCTAAAAGGTTTAAATTGTGCGAGCCGCAATTCGGGCATGCAGTCAACATTTTATAATTCGTACCGCAATAGTGGCATTTCAGCAAGTTTCCGGCACGGTGATAATTCAACGATATGTCGCATGTCGAACAAGTAGCAACATAGCCACACTCACGGCAAATAACTTGCTGAGAATAGCCGCGTCTGTTCAAAAAAATAATCGCCTGATTATTTTTAGACAAAGTATCTTCTATTTCGGCTTTAAGATAAGATGAGAATACCGAATTGTTTCCCCTTCTTATTTCCTGCCGCATATCTGCAACTATCACTTCCGGTAAAGGCTTTTTATTTATTCTTTCAGGCATTTTTATTAAATTATAAACGCCTGATTTTGCCTTTGCGTAACTTTCTACCGACGGCGTCGCGCTACCTAAAACAAGTTTACAATCGTTGTATGAGGCTCGTTTTAAGGCAACGTCTATAGTTGAATATCTCGGTATGGTTTCGCTTTCGTAACTGCCGTCGTGTTCTTCGTCGATGATTATTATGCCTAGATTTTCAAGCGGAGCAAAAACCGCACTTCTTGCACCGATTGCAATTTTTGCTTCGCCCGTCCTTAATCTCCACCATTCATCAAATCTTTCACCTGCCGATAGTCCGCTATGAAGTATCGCACAGAGTTCGTTAAACCTTCCGCGAAGCTGTGTCAGCATTTGCGGAGTGAGCGAAATTTCAGGAACGAGCATTATTGCGGATTTTCCGTTTTTTATTGCCTGACTAATAAGTTCAAGATAAACTTCGGTTTTTCCGCTTCCGGTTACGCCGTGTAACAGTGACACCCTTTTATCGGTTGAAAGAACGCTTTCAATAGCTTTTTTTTGCGCATCAATAAGCGTAACGTTTTTATTAGATGAAAGCATTTCGGAATAAGGCAACCTGCATACTCTTACTTTCTCGGTATCGATAAGTCCTTTATCTAAAAGGGCTTTTACCGCCGATTGTCCGAAATCGTTTCTTAAAACCGAAATTCTTATTTTTTCGCTGTTATATAATTTTTCAAGCGCGGCACGTTGACTTTTTGCCGACTTTGAAAGGCTGTTTAAAGCGTCGCTTAATGTAACGTCCTGCTTTTTTAAAGCAAATTCTACGGTTTTTTCGCTTACTTTCCCCCTGCGCATTTCGGCGGGAAGAAAAAGTCTTAAAGCCAAAGCCTTGCTTACGCGGTATTTTTCGGAAATGTAATAAACAAGCTCTAACGCTTCTTTTGTAAGTGCGGGAAAATCATCTGTAACCGAAATAATGCTTTTTAACTTTTCAGGTTTAACGTCGGTAGACTGCTTTAAAGCCATTACTATGCCGTCGATTTTTCTGTTTCCGAAAGGAACGCAGACGCGACTCCCCGCTTCTACGTTCAAATCTTTTGTATCGTAATCAAAAATTTTGTCGACTTCGCTGCTCGTTATGTCAACTATTATTTCGGCAATCATTCGGCGTTTATTCCTTACAAAAATATCGCTTTTAAGCAAAAAATGCTCCTCAGAGCATTTTTGGTTATCTTTTAGAATTTAGTGGCAACTATTTTACCGTCATAGATTTCTTTTGCTGCCATAGTCAAAGGCTTTTCTCCGCCGGGAACGTCGGTAAGTCCCTGATTCTGGGCATTATCTATGAGCTGGCGCGCGCGTTTTGAAGCGACTACGCAAAGTGAGTATTTCGATCCGATTTTTTCGGCGAGTTCGTCGATAGGCGGTTCGTGAAGCATATATTTAATTCCTCCGATTTATTATCAATGTTTTAATTGTTTTTGTTTATTCGATGTTTTGAATTTGTTCGCGTATTTTTTCAATTTCACTCTTTAATAAAAGCGCATCGTTAGTAATTTCAATATCGTTTGACTTTGAACATATTGTGTTGGATTCGCGGTTGAATTCCTGTACCAAAAAGTCAACTTTTCTGCCGGGATTATCCGAGTCCAAAAGTTTGCGATATTGCGCTATATGCGATTTTAAACGCGCGATCTCTTCGTCGATATTCGATTTATCGGCAAAAAGGGCAACTTCCTGTAAAAGCCTTGCCTCATCTATCTGATAAGAATCTAAAATATTTTTTACGCGTTCTTCGATTTTTAATCTATAATTTTCACTGATAAGCGGCGCACGTTTTTCAATTTTAAAAACAAGACGTTCTACTTCGTCAACATGAGAATTAAGTTCGCGCTTTAATTTTTCGCCTTCGGTAAGGCGCATCGCATTAAGATTATCAAGCGCTCGATTTAACGTATCTGTTACAATAGCCGAAAGTTCGCTTTCATCCTCGCAGTCCGGCGTATAATCTATAACGTCGGGCATTTTTAAAATTCTGCTTACTGTAAGGTCGTTTTCTATATTCAAAGCGGAAGAAATACGTTCTGCCGCATTGTAATACGCCTTGGCAAGCGCAAGATCAGGCTCAATCACCTTTTCTTTTTCGCGTAAGTCGGAAAAAGTAAAAAATACTTCAACCCTTCCACGACTGAGTTTTGCCTGAACGGCTTTTCGTATAGCATCGTCAAAAGATATAAAACTCTTTGGATATTTCGGCAAGACGTCTAAAAAACGATTGTTTACCGATCTTATCTCAACAGTGAGTTCAAAACCGTTTTTGTATTCGGCTTTACCGAATCCTGTCATACTGTACATGAATAAATCGCAATCCCCCGATTTTCAATACATATATATTAACATAAATATATTTATTTATCAAGCATTTTAACCGTTAAAATTTATATTCCGTATTTTTCGAGAGCTATTCCCACTCCGCCTGCATCGTTTGACGGAATTATAACGTCTGCAACGCTTTTTAACTTTTCGTTTCCGTTTTCAACCATGGCTTTTAAAGCCGCAACTTCAAGCATACTTAAATCATTCATTTCATCGCCGAAACAAATAATTTTTTTACGTTGCTTTTTAATGATTTCACAGAGTTTTAAAACAGAACCGCCTTTTGATACACCTTTCGCCATAACGTCTATATGTTCTTTATTGCTGTTTACGATTTCATAATTGTCGCCTAAAATTCCGCGAATCTCATCATTCATTTTCGGACGCAAAGTTTCATCGGTATAAAACAACACTTTACCGCTCGTATACCCTTTTTTTTCAAAAAGCTTGCTGACTTTATCCCCGTATTCGCACACGTTTACACCCGAACGGCCTGCATAATTAAGATAATCCGAATTGAGTTTTTCAACCGTCATTTTATCGTTGGGATAAACCTGTACACGCCTGTTGTTTTGCTCGGCATAACGTAAAAGTTTTATGCAAGCCGCGTTATCCACGTGATTTTTATAGATTTTTTCACCGCTTTCTATATCGCAAATTTCCGCTCCGTTAAACGAAATAACATAGCCTTTTAATCCATAACTCTTGGCAAGCAGTATAATTGAAGCACTCATTCTTCCCGTACAAAGGCAAAACGTACCGCCGTGAGCAATAAAGTTTTCTATTTTTTGTATAGTTTCTTTGGCGATATCGCCATTTGACGTAAGAAGGGTTCCGTCGCAGTCGCTTACTGCAAAATCGTAATATTTTTCCTGAATTTTTCTCATACAAATATTTTATCACAAACACACCGAAAAGTAAAATTCATTTTACCTTGACGAAATAAAACTTGATTTTTTTTAATATTTGATGTATAATACTCTTATCTTCTTAAGCCGGAGAAAAAAATGGGAAATACAGATAACAAATATTTAATTGTGAGCGCAAATGTTTTGCCCGACTATTTTACAAAAGTTATAGAAGCAAGAGAACTTATTGAAAACGGAGAAATGAGCATCAGCCGCGCCTGCAAGGAAAAGGACATAAGCCGCTCCACTTTTTACAAATACAAAGATTATATTTTTCGTCCGGTTGAAAAAGTTACGAGAAAGTGTATTTTTACATTTAAAATGGCAGATGAAAAAGGCGTTTTAAGTAAGATTTTATCCACGATTTATAAATACAACGTAAACATCATAACCATAACTCAGGCTATGCCCATAAAAAACTGCGTTTACGTTACGATAACGATCGACATAAGCGATACCGACGTAAATTTGCAGGAACTTAACAAAAAAATCAAACAGATTCCATTTGTAAAAAGCGCAAAAATAGTATCATTCGAGTAATTCCTGTTTACATCTTATTTTATATCAATAATTTCCGCCCTTGCATAAAATAATGTATCGGCGGTTTTTTTATGTCAGATTATCATAAAAAATTCAGTATAGCAATAGTCGGGGCAACCGGACTTGTGGGAAAAACTTTTATAAATATTTTAAAAGAACAAAACTTTGCGGTTGATTATCTTGATCTATATGCTAAAAATAACGGCGTTGGAAAAATTGTAACGTTCAACAAAAAAGAATACGTAGTAAAAAAACTCGACGAAAATTTTTCACCGAATACAGATTTTGTATTATTTGCCGCAAGCAGCGACGTATCGCTTAAATACGCTGAATACGCATTAAAGAACGGTTGCACAGTTATAGATAATTCTGCGGCATTCAGAATGTACGAGAAAGTACCTCTTATTATCCCCGATATAAATTTTGATTGCCGATTAAACAAAAAACTTATTGCGAACCCGAATTGTTCAACGATAATCTGTGCAAAACCGCTATCTTTACTTCACAATAAATTACGGTTAAAACGTATCAGATTCAGTACCTATCAGGCAGTTTCGGGTGCGGGAAACGAAGCCATAAAAGCCTTGAAAAACGGAAATTATAAAGGCGTTTTTCCTTATGATATAAGAAAAACGTGTCTGCCGCAAATAGGTACGCCGCTAAGCGACGGATACACCAGCGAAGAAATAAAAATGCAAGACGAAATGCGCAAAATTTTAAATGACAAAAAACTAAAAATAAGTGCAACATGCGTTCGCGTTCCCATAGAAAACTGCCACGGAATATCCGTATTTGCAACATTTAAAGAGAATTTTACGCTTAAAGACGTACATGAAATATTAAAATCTCAAAAAGATATAATAATTGCGGACGATTTGAAAAACGATGTTTATCCCGTTGCAACAGCCGCAAACGGAAACAATAAAGTTTACGTAGGCAGAATAAGAAAAGATACGGCAGAAAATAAATCGCTTGCGTTTTACGTTTTATCGGATAATTTAAGAACCGGCGCAGCATATAATGCCTACGAAATAATGCGGAGAATTGCGGAAAAATGATTGTCTGTAAGTTCGGCGGCAGCTCTCTTTGCGACGCAAATAATATTAAAAATGCAGTGCAAGTCACATCAAAGCTACATAATCCGTTAATTGTCGTTTCGGCAATGGGTAAAAGATTTAACGAAGACAAAAAAATTACCGATTTACTTATTGAATTTTGCTGCAAAAAAAACGAACGCTCAAAAAAAACGGCTCTTTTATCGGAATTTTATGACAGGTTTATGTCTGTTGCCACAATACTCAAAGTATCAGATAAAATAAAAAAAGATCTTTGCTTTTTTATAGATAATACAGATAAATTTAGCGACGAATACATAATAAGCCGCGGAGAATATTTTACGGCAAAAATATTTTCGGCTTACAGTAAAATAAAATTTATCGATAGCTCAGAGTTTATGCGTTTTGATATTGACGGATGCTTTTTAAAAAAAGAAAGCTCTAAGCTTTTTAATAAAAAAATTTTTTTCGCACCCTTAGTAACATGTGGCTTTTACGGACAAGACGAAAACGGGAACATAAAACTTTTTGAACGAGGCGGCGGCGATATCACCGCCGCATATCTGTGTTCGTTTTCGGATTCAAATTATTATTACAACTTTACCGACGTTGACGGCATATATGATTCCCCGCCCGTTTGCAAAAATAAGAATACGATAAAAACTTTAAATTATTCGGACGCATACTTTTTAGCAAGCCATGGCGATAACGTTTTAAACCCCGTTTCGATTCTTCCGTTAATATGTAAAAATAAAAAAGTCATAGTTAAAAAAACGCATTTATACTCAAAAGAAAATACCGTAATAAGCTTAGGCAGCAAACTTAAACAAAACTGTTTTTCATATGAAAATTCTTACATTCAAGTAAAAATATCAATTTCGGAATTATACGCAGAAAACAAGAGTATATATGATATTTTTAGGCTTTTTATGACAGACATAATTTCAATTGAGCATATTAGTAAAAAAGCGGACGTTTTATTTCTCTTCATAAAAAAGAAGCGAATAAAGAACGTAGAAAATATTTTAAGACGCTTAAATATTCAAAGATATAATATCTCGGACACAGTTGCCCTGCACTTTATTTTTAAAAATAAAAGGCATGCGAATTTAAAGACCGTACAGATAAAAAATATGTTTTCAAATTTAAAAATTACTTTTTACGAAAAAAAATTTTTTGTTAAAAACCGAGTTGCTTTTTTCATTCCTACACCTAATATTGAAATATTAAACAACCTTGCAAATTTAATAAAAGAATAGCCCGCCGTTAAATATGCGGCGGGCTGCAAACTTAATTACATATATTATTCAGCTAAAAGTTTACAAATCGAATCGGTTAAAGCCGTAGGATTTTCAATCTGCATTCCTTCAATTACAAGAGCGAGTTGATATAAAATATCGGCAAGCTCTTTTACTTTCTCTTTATCGCTTTCATAGCACTTACGAAGTTTTTCGCATATGGGGCTTTCCGAATTTATTTCAAGAACCTTTTTAGCTTTAATAGCGCCGTTGGCATTAGGCATAGAATTTAAAACTTTTTCCATTTCGATAGAAACTTCGCCTTCCGCCGTCAAACACACCGGATGATTCTTTATTCTGTTAGAAATCCTTACTTTTTCAACTTTATCGCCAAGTGTTTCTTTAATATAATCTGCAAGCGGTTTATCGTTTTCAGCCGTGTCCTCTTCTTCAATTCCAAGATCTCCGCCCGAAACACTGCGGAATTGCTTGCTTTCGTACTCGTTTAAAGCTTTTACGGTAAATTCGTCCACTTCATCGGTCATGCACAAAACGTCATAACCTTTTTCGGAAACTTTATCGATTTGCGGCATAAGTTTAATAGCGTCAACGGTCTTGCCTGTAGCATAATAAATGTATTTTTGATCTTCGGGCATTGCCGTAACGTATTCTTTTAAAGTAACGAATTTATCGAGCTTTACAGACTTAAACATAATTAAATCCTGCAACGCACCTTTATTCATTCCGAAATTCTGATATATACCGTATTTTAGCTGCAAACCGAACTCTTTATAAAACGCCTCGTATTTTTCACGATCGGAGTTTAACATATTTTCAAGTTCCTGTTTTATCTTCTTTTCTACGTTCGCGGCTATAAGTTTCAAACTCTTTGAATGCTGAACGGTTTCACGTGACAGATTAAGCGAAATATCGGTATCTACAACACCTTTTACAAACGCAAAATAATCCGGAAGCAGATCTTTACATTTTTCGGTAATCATAACGCCGTTTGTGTAAAGCTTCAAACCTTTTTCATATCCTCTTGTATAGAAGTTGAACGGAGCTTTAGCAGGAATAAACAATAAAGCTTTAAAATCAACCGTACCTTCCATTGAGGTATGAATTACTCTCAGCGGAGCTTCGGATTCATAGAACATTTCTTTGTAAAAGTCATCGTATTCCTCGGGTTTTATATCGTTTTTATTCTTTTTCCAAAGAGGAACCATACTGTTAAGCGTTTCTAAGGATTCGCTTTTTTTAGGTTCTTCGCCCTCGGGAACGTCATAATCGTATTTAGTACACATCATTCTTATAGGATAAGTGATGTAATTTGAATATTTTTTTACAAGCTGTTTAAGCGAATATTCTTCAAGGTATTTGCAATAATCGTCATTTTCGTCATCGGGTTTTATATGTAAAATGATATCGGTACCGTTTGATTCTTTGGTATCTGGCGTGATATCATATCCGTCTGCACCGTCGCTTACCCATCTGTATGCCGTTTCGCTTCCGTAAGCCTTTGAAAGCACTTCAACTTTATCGCTTACCATAAACGCAGAATAAAAACCTACGCCGAACTGACCGATGATATTGATATCGTCGTCTTTAAGCTCGTTATTCTTTTTAAAATCGGACGAACCGCTCTTGGCTATTATACCAAGGTTGTTTTCAAGTTCGTCTTCAGTCATACCTATTCCGTTATCGCTTATTTTTAAAATACGATTTTCTCTGTCAACGGAAATATCAATATGGAAATCAGAACGTGCAAGTCCTGTCGTTCCGAGCTGCAAGCTCTTGAAATACAATTTGTCTATTGCGTCGCTTGCGTTAGATAAAAGCTCACGCAAAAAAATGTCTTTATTTGTATAAATGGAATTGATCATCAAATCCAAAACTTTTTTAGATTCCGCTTTAAATTTTTTCATATAAATCGCCTCTTTAATTCTTAATTTAAAATTTGCACTCATTAAAAGAGTTTGTTAGCACTCTTTTTAAGTGACTGCTAATATTGTATATCCGATATTTAAATTTGTCAAGAGAATTATTAAAAAAAATAAAAAAAATTATAAAATAGAAATTGATTTGCTTATTTTGTAATTTATGTTTATTATTACATAATTAAATTTATTTTTGTTTGACAAAATTTAAACAAAAAAGTATAATATATAAATATATAGACAGATATGAGTTAAAAACACAGAGGAAAAAATGAGCCGCAAAACGATTGAAGAAAAATTAAAAAGCAAAAAATACAAGCGCCCTAATAAATTTATATATTCCCTGCTTGTAAACGTTGTTGTTAAAGGACTTGCAAAAAAATACGGAACGACTTTTAAACGCAACGTAGATATGAAAGAATATAAAAATAAACAGTTTATTCTTATAGGTAACCACGCAAGCAGAGCAGACTATATATATGCGTCGCTTGCGGTAGGCGCAGACGTACCTTTAAATTTTATTTTGGGCCACAATGAATTTTATCGTTCACATTTAAGTTTTATAGTGAACTTGGTAAACTGTATACCTAAAAAGAATTTTGTTCCGGATATGCTTACAATCCGCGGCGTAAAATCAGTTTTATCAAGCGGAGGCAATATCTGTTTTTTCCCCGAAGGTATGAGTTCGATATCCGGCGCACAACAACCCGTAGCTTTGGGAACTGCAAAATTTTTAAAACATTATAAGCTCCCCGTTTTAATGATAAAAATTAAAGGCGGTTATCTGACAAATACAAAATATTGCCTTGACGAACGTCCCGGTAAAACCGAAGCAGAACTTTCCGAATTATTTACTCCGACTGATTTGCAAAATTATTCGTTAGACGAAATAACCGAAATACTCGATAAAGAATTATACCACGACGACTACGAGTGGAATAAGCAAAAGCAATACTCGTATGACTGTAAGGGATTACCGGAATATCACATACATCAACTACTGTTCAAATGCCCTGTTTGCGAAAAAGAATTTTGCATGACCGACGGCAACGGAAAAATTACCTGTTCTGACTGCGGACTTGAAATCGGTATGGATGAAAAATATAATTTATACTTACCAAAAAACGTAAATCTGCCCGCAACTCCCGCAAAATGGCTTGAATGGGAAAGACGAATGATAAGGCGCGAAGTGCTGAATCCCGAATTTGAAATAAGCGAGAAAGTAAAACTCGGAGTATTGCCGGATTACAAACTATTAACGGAAGGAAAAACAAGCCTGCCCGCAGGCGAAGGACTTTTGACGCTTAACCGAAAAGGACTTTATTACAACGGAACAAAAGACGGTAAAGACTTTAATCTGTTTATAGAAAGTTCCGCCCTTCCGTCGCTTGGAATGTGCACTGATGCAAGTGTTTTTTATACTTTTGCAAAAGACGGAAAATACTATGAATTTACGCCGCTCGAACACCACAGCGGCGAAAAATGGATGCTCTGCGTTGAAGAAGTTCATCGCGTAAACGGCGGAAAGTGGCAAAATTACAAATGGTTCGATTACGACGATTTAACCGAAGGTTTTGTAACTAATAAGTAAAACAGAAAACATTCGCAACTCCTTTATTTAACTGAAAAATTTATCGTTAAAAATCACTCGTTCGTTATATGGATAAAGTTTTTTTGCTATCATATGAAATTGCTTGGCTTTATCCTTTTCACCTATCTTATAGCACAATGCGGTAAGCGATAATAATGGGATAAAATAATAATAGCTTTGATCTACAAACCCTTTCAAATCGTTTTTATCCACGCAAAGCGCAAATTTATAGTAGTCGATAGCTTCTTTAAGTTTTCCCGATATCTCATAGCGGCTTGCAATAAGGCACAGCGTTTCGGCATCCGCTTTAAAACGCATAAGTACGTCAAACAGATAGTCTAAAGCTTTACTATCGTTTTTTTCGCACTTAGATAAAGTTTTTAAAGCGTCAGTTTCATCAGGGGCATACTTATCAGGCATAGATAAATATTTTAATAGTTCACTCTTGCATCTGTCATATTTACCGTTATAAAACAACTCCTTTGCATAATAATAAACGTTTCTGGCATCTAACACGGCTCCGTTTTTTATATGCATTTCATAAATAAACAAATTTCGGGCAGGATCTCCCTTCCCGATTTTTTTATGTCTTATATTTATATCTCTGTAGGTAATTTTTCCGAACGGCACTACTGTTTCATGAATAAAACCGTTAAAGCTTAATGCCGCACATCTTTTCATTATTCGTTCGCGATAAAAATAAAAACCGTCGTTGCCATATTCATCCTCGGTTAAAACATATTTTAACATATACGTATCGAACGGATTTTCTTCGTTTTTTAATTCATTTATTTTTTTAGCGTCTTGTTCATATATAACGTCATCTGCATCAAGCCACATAACGTAATCGCACGACGCAAAAGAAATTGAATAATTCCTTGCTGCCGAAAAATCATAATTCCACTTAAAATCATAAACTTTATCGGTATACCTTCTGCAAATTTCTTTTGTCCTGTCAATACTGTTTGTATCGACTATTATAATCTCATCTGCAAATTTTTTTACGCAATCTAAACACCTTGCAATAACTTCCTGTTCGTTTTTGCAAATCATACAAACCGAAATTTTCATTTTAACTTTTTCCTGACAATATAATATGGTAAAAATTAACAATTCGTTATTTACACTGACTTGTTTAACGATTTATCGCCTTTTATCATAAACTAATATAGACCGACAAAGGAGAAGTATAGTATGTTTGATGATTTTTGCAGAATTCTGTTCGGCGGAAATTGCGGATGCAATAATTCCCAAAACAGTCAAAATAACTGCGGAAGATGCAATCGCCCTAACAACGTTTTAAGAGGGCCTACAGGCGCCACGGGCGCAACGGGTCCACGTGGAGCTACAGGTCCCACCGGACCATCCGGCGGAGCCACGGGCGCAACCGGAGCAACCGGACCGACGGGTCCTACCGGAGCAACCGGGCCACAAGGCTTAATCGGTTTAACCGGTCCTACAGGCGCGACAGGTGCTATAGGCGCAACCGGAGCAACAGGCCCCACCGGAGCAACCGGACCTCAAGGTTTAATCGGTTTAACGGGTCCTACCGGCGCAGCAGGTGCTATAGGCGCAACCGGAGCAACAGGCCCCACCGGAGCAACCGGGCCTCAAGGTTTAATCGGTTTAACGGGTCCTACCGGCGCAGCAGGTGCTATAGGCACAACCGGACCTACAGGTCCCACAGGTGCTACAGGTGAAACAGGTGCGGCAGGAGCAACCGGACCTACAGGTCCCACAGGTGCTACAGGTGAAACAGGTGCGGCAGGAGCAACCGGACCTACTGGTCCAACCGGATCTACTGGTCCAACCGGACCTACAGGTCCCACAGGCCCCACCGGAGCAACCGGACCGACCGGACCGACCGGAGCAACCGGTGAAGCAGCAACAATGAATATAGCCGAATTTTCAGGAACAAACGGAAACATTGCTTCAAATACACCGCTTACACTCACCCAGACTTTTAATAATGACACAGACGGAGATATAACTCGTTCAACCACAGGCAATTCGATAACTCTCATGCCCGGCAATTATCTTATAGAATATAATGCAACGACAACGGGAAGCACTGAAACGCAGGCTTTGGCGTTTTATTTAAATGACACGCAAATTCCCCAAACATTAGCGCAAGCAACACCTCAAGCTTCAAGCGATTTATCAAATTTAAGCGCAAAACACGTAATTAACGTTACGTCAACTCAAACGCTTGAATTAAGGAATGCATCCGCAACGCCGTTTACGGTAAATAATTTAAATATTTTAGTAACAAAACTTTAACCGGCTCACTTTAACTAAATAAAAAAAAGTCGGTGGTACATCGCAAAAAACGATTATCACCGACTTATGTTTTTATTCAATTATTTTTTAATAACTTTTTCTCTGTCTTCTTTAGCCGCTTTTTCAACAAATTCGTCGATAGACATTTCGTAACCTTCTCCGTTTCTTTCGCGAACGGAAACAAGGTTACCGCTTTCCACTTCCTTATCGCCGAGAATAAGCATATAAGGTACCTTTTCAAGCTGCGCGTCACGAATCTTTCTTCCGATCTTTTCTGAACGGAAGTCTGTTTCGACACGAAGTCCCGCCATGCGAAGTTTATCTGCCACTAAGTTAGTATAATCAACGCTTCTGTCCGTTACGCTGAGAAGTTTAACCTGAACGGGAGAAAGCCAAAGCGGGAATGCGCCGGCATACTTTTCAATAAGCATTGCAAGAGTTCTTTCGTAGCAGCCGATAGAACTTCTGTGAATTACAAACGGAACTTGTTTTTCACCGTTTTGATCAATATAACTCATATCAAAGGAATGACCGGCAGCAAAGTCGAGTTGCAAAGTCATAATCGTATCCTCTTTGCCGAATACGTTTTTAGCCTGAATATCGAGCTTAGGACCATAAAATGCCGCTTCATCGTCAGCTTCAACATAATTAACATTAAGATGGTCAAGAATCTGGCGCATAAGGTTCTGAGTTTCTTCCCATGCCTTATCGTTATCAATGTATTTTTCCTTATTTGCTCCACGTTTTGAAAAACGATACGAAACGTCGTTTTCCATGCCGAGGCATTTCAAGCAATACAAACAAATTTCCAAACATCTTTTAAATTCGCTTTCAATCTGTTCGGGCGTACAAACGATATGTCCGTCTGCCAAAGTAAACTGCCTTACTCTTATAAGACCATGCATTTCGCCGCTTGCTTCCTTTCTGAAAAGCGTCGCCGTTTCGGCATATCTGCAAGGCAAATCTCTGTAACTTTTTAAACCGTTTTTATAAATCTGATACTGGAAAGGACAAGTCATAGGACGGAGAGCTAAAACTTCATCGTCTTTTTCTTCGTCGCCGAGCACAAACATTTTATCTCTGTAATGATACCAGTGACCTGAAATTTTATACAGATCGCTCTTTGCCATATACGGAGTTTTTGTTAGCATAAAGCCCCGCCTTTCTTCTTCGTCCTCTACGAAACGAGAGAGAATCTGAACGATTTTTGCACCCTTAGGCATTAAAATGGGCAAGCCCTGACCTATTGTTTCTTCAGTCATAAATAGTCCGAGTTCTCTGCCAAGCTTGTTATGATCGCGTTTTTTTGCTTCTTCGAGCATAGCAAGATATTCATCGAGTTCGGCTTTCTTTTCAAATGCTGTTCCGTAAATACGGGTAAGCATTTTGTTCTTTTCGTTTCCGCGCCAGTAAGCACCGGTTAAAGAAGTAAGTTTGAAAGCTTTAATTTTACCCGTAGAAGAAAGATGCGGACCTTTGCAAAGGTCAACATATGCACCCTGTTTATAAAATGAAATAGGCTCGCCTTCGGGAATATCTTCTATGAGTTCAACCTTATAGCTTTCTTTAAAACCTTTCATGAGTTTAATCGCTTCTTTGCGTGAAAGTTCAAATCTTTCAATCGGCAAGTCGCTCTTTATGATTTTTTTCATTTCTTCTTCTATTTTCGCAAGATCGTTTTGAGAAATAGGAGTTTTAAAATCAAAATCATAATAAAAACCGTTTTCTATTACCGGACCTATTGCAAGATTGCAGGTCGGAAAAATAGATTTTACAGCCTGAGCAAGAACGTGTGCGCAAGTATGACGATAAACGTTTAATCCTTCGGGATCCTTTAGCGTTAAAATGCTTACGGCAGAATCATCTTCTATTTTGTGCGATAAATCAACTACTTCGCCGTTCACTTTGCCGCATACCGCGTTGCGGTATAAACCTTCGCTTATCGATTTTGCAATTTCTCCGACGGAAACGCCTTTTTCAAATTCAAGTTTGCTTCCGTCATTTAAAGTGATATACATAACATTTCCTCCGTTTTCGTACGATTATTACCTTATTTTATCTGCATAAGGTACAAAAAAACGCCCTTATGCTTTAACATAAGGACGATATAATATACCGCGGTTCCACCTTATTTGCCGCTGACAAGCGACCACTTTTCCCATTGAGCAAGGGATGCTTTACGGACGTTTTACGGGTGGTTTCAACAAAGTTTCTTACGCGCGATCTCTCAGCTATAAACCGCTTCTCTGTAACGAATTAAAACAATTTTACTTGTCCCCGTCCGATGTTTATAGCTATATTATACACCTTTTTTGACGATTGTCAAAGATTTAACCGTGCACAAGCAAAATTTTTTCACCAAAATATTCTTTTAAATACTTTTCGTCTTTTTCAGGTATCTTTCCTTTAACCAGAACTTCCCCCGCCCCCGATAACAAAACTTCTTTTACAAGTTTCAAACCCTTTCCCTGAGGAATAAGATCTGAACGTTTTAATCGGTTATATCGCCTGTCGTAAACTTTTTCGTTTTCAACGTAAACTTTTCTGCCGCGTTTTTCGCCGATTAAATATGAAACGAACTCCTTTAATTCGCCTTCGGTAAAATACGAAGGAATATATCCGATTATTTCGCGCCATTTTCTTCTGAGCGGAGCAATCCGAAAATTATAAAATCCATCCAAAGAAATTTTTGATCCAAAGTTCAGAACCGACTTAACATACCTTTTATCGTCGTCAATATCGGCAGATATAAGCGACGACAAAAGTATTTCTTTATCCAGACTTTTCAGCCCGCCAAGCATTATTTCATCTTCAAAATATTCATATTTATATGCAACGCAAATAACATCTGCTATTTTATCGGCGATTTCTTCTCTGGCAACGGGAAAAAGATCGTCGTCCACATAAAAATTCGCAAAGTAAATATCCTTATCGGAAGAAAATTCGCATTGTTCTTTTTTAAAAAATAAATCGGAAAGGCTTTCGTTGATATAAACCAGATTATTATTGTTTTTTGCGCATTCCGAAACTGATATCAGACTCATACTTTAGTAGTTTAGGCAAACTTTCTCCTTTTAAAGATTTTTTTACGAAAATTACGCCCGAAAGCCCGATAAAATAATTTGTAAGCTTCAGATATCACAACTATTGAAAACGATATGGCTATAATTTTTATCCAACAGAGGGCAGATAAACTTTGAGTTTCTACTATGCCGCCCATGTATTGCGTGAGAACAAATTGAAACGCAAGCGAAACAAATAGCAATACAGAAAACATTTTATTTTTTCCGAAAGAAAATATAACGCTTTTTCCGCCGATTTCTCTGGCGTTTATACCGTTAAATAACTGAAATAATACAAAAAAGCAAAATATGACCGTATCGTTCTGGACTTCGGAAACGCCAAGAAAATTATAATTTTTTTGAAGAACTATTATGCCGACTATATATACTGCGTGCATTATTATTCTCACAAAAAGCCGCCTTGGAACAATACTGTCCGTCCGTTTTACCGGTTTATCGTCCAAAAATGTATTATCGCGGCGTTCAAGCCCTAAAGACAAAGCCAACGGTCCGTCCATTATGACGTTTATCCATAACAGTTGTAACGTAGAAAACGGCGGTTGGAATCCGAGAATAAGAAAAAACAGAATCAAACCGACGGCAGAAAAATTCACCGTTAATTGAAAAAATAAAAAACTTTGAAAATTTCTATAAATATTTCTTCCGAACGTTACGGCCTTTACTATTACCGAAAAAGAATTATCAAGTAAAATTATATCCGAGGCTTCCTTGGTTATCTCACTTCCGTCACCCATAGCTATTCCTATGTCGGCATTTTTTACGGCCGGAGCATCGTTTACTCCGTCACCGGTTACAGCAACAACTTCGCCCGAACGCTTTAAAAGCCTTACGATTCTAAGCTTTGTTTCAGGCGCCGATCTTGCAACAACGGTTATTTGCGGTAAAATTTTTATTAGCTCTTCATCAGTTAAATTTGCAGCTTCGTCACCCGTGATACAGTTTTCTTCTCCGTGTTTAAGCCCCGTTTTTTCAGCGATTGAAAGCGCGGTTTCTTTATTGTCGCCTGTAAGAATTTTTACTTCGATTCCTGCTTTTTTACACTCCGAAATCGAATAAGATACGTCCGGGCGAATTTTATCCGAAATACAGCAAAAACCGTCGAATTTCATTTTGCCGTTTTCACTATGAGCAAATGCAAGTATGCGTTCAGCCTGGCGTTCGTAAAAACTTGCGTCAAGAAGAGTTTTTTGTTTTACGGCAAGCGGTTCATCGCTTAGTTCTATCAGCTTTTCGATACTGCCTTTATAATACGTAATTTCTTTCTCTCCGCATTGTACAGTTGTAAACATATACTTATTTTCAGATGAGAAAGGCAGTCTTTTTAAATACTTAACACGGTTTCTTTCCGATTTAAGTTCACCGGGTTTTTGCGAAAACAAATATGATATAAGAGCCTGTTCCGTACTGTTTCCCGACAAAACAATCTTATCGTTTTCTAATAAATATTCCGCAGTGCTATTATAAATTATGTTTTCATAAAAAACTTTAAAATCACGGTCGTTAAGCGAGATTTTGCGTGAATTTACGATAAATGAATTTACTTCCATTTTTCCAAAAGTGAGCGTTCCTGTTTTATCGGAACAAATAACGCTGACGCATCCCACCGTTTCGGCGGCAACAAGTTTTTTAATTAAAGCATTTTGCCCGGCAAGCTTAACTACGCTAAGCGCAAGCGAAATCGCAACGGTAGTAGGAAGTCCTTCCGGCACTGCGGCGACTATCAGAACAATACCCTTAACAAATGCGTCTTTAAAAGATTCGGCATTGAAAGTTCCGCTTAATTTTAATCTGAAAAGCGTGAGCAAAAAAACGGCAAGCGCACTTAACGCCCCAAATATAGAAATGCTCTTTGACAGCTTTGAAAGCTTTTCGTTAAGCGGTGCGGAAACATTATTTCCCTGTTCCAACCCTTTTGCGATTTTTCCTATAGCTGCGTTATCTCCAACCGCTAAAACCAACATTTTTAAATTTCCGCTTTTAACGTAAGAGCCTGAATAAATTATATTTTTTTCCTGAAACGCACCTGAGGAATACTTTTCCTTTTTTACGTTTACCGATTCACCGGTAAGAGTCGATTCGTCGGTTTCAAGACCTTCGCACTCTAAAATTACGCCGTCGGCTACGGCTTTTTCGCCCGATTCTAAAAATAAAACGTCGCCTACGCAAACTTCCGCGTTGCCTATAATACGCTTTTCTCCGTTACGGATACAGTTCACCGAAACGTTGTCGCTGAAACTTTTTAGCAGTTTGAAAGCTTTTTCCGACTTATTTTCCATTACAACCGTTAAGCCGACAGATAAAACGATTGCACAAAAAATTCCGATACATTCAATAAAATCGGCTTCTTTTTTTGCAACGGCGTTACCTATATTAACACCGAGCGTTATAAAAAAAGCAAGCATTAAAATGAGCATCATCGGCTCGAAAAGCGCGTTTTGTATGCGTTTAAATACGGTAACGCTTTTCTTTTGCGTTATAACATTTTTACCGTATTTTTCGCGATAAACGGAAATGTCGGAGTTTTTAAGTCCGTCGTCCGAAAAATTTCCGTTTTTATATATTTTTTCAAGATTTGAAAGGTCTTTTTGCATGCGTCACCGTTATTCTATGATAATATATGAACTTAAAGTATTAAATATTTATCTTAACGCAAAAAATAGCTTGCAAAAAAAATAAAACGATGATATAATAATAAACTGTTTTTAAGGAGTGAAAAAATGAACAATAACGATAAATTTTATTCTATAGATATTGCGGGCTACAAAACTGACCTTCCTATTCTGCCTATATCGCCGACGCTCAGCATCGCGTTTTTTAATCTTCACGGTAATCAGAGACTCACCGAGCACTGCGGCAAACAGCTTGCAAAGCTTATAACGAACAGCGACGTACTTATTACCGCAGAATCAAAAGGTTTACAGCTTTGCCACGTCGTTGCAAGAGAACTCGGGCACGATTATTACGCCGTAGCAAGAAAGAGCAAAAAACTTTATATGCAGGACGGTTTGGATATCGTTATTGATCCTACCATAACCACAGGCGCAGTTCAGCATCTTTATCTTTCAAAGCATGATTCAGATCTTTTAAAAGGTAAAAAAGTTGCAATAGTAGACGACGTTGTATCTTCGGGCGCGGCTTGCGCGGGATTAGAAGCGCTTGTAAAGCTTGCAGGCGGAATAGTAAGTGAAAAAGTTTTTGTTTTAGCCGAAGCAAAAGCCGCGGAAAGAACAGACGTAAAATTTCTTTCGGTTCTCCCCGTCTTTCCGCATGATCCGCAATAATTTACTTATAAATATAAAATAAAAAGATATATCCGAACTTGGTAATCGTAAAAAACTAAGTTCGTTTTTTTTATAAAAAAAGAACCCTTGCTAAACAGCAAAGGTTTTATGTTGAAAAATTTGAGTCGACCTGTAAGCCGAGTTCTGTCTGGTGCGGTTATCTATCTACGCCTGCCGTTGCCGACAGGCTCAAGCGACGTTCGACGAGCGTCAGGTCAAAGCACCCTGTGGTACGCTCCTATCTTGCTTCAGGTGGGGTTTACACAGCCTAATGCGTTACCGCAAAAGCGGTGAGCTCTTACCTCGCCTTTTCATCCTTACCCGAACAAATTCGGGCGGTAATTTTCTGTTGCACTTTCCTTAAAGTCACCTTCACCGGCCGTTAGCCGGCACCCTGCTTTGCGAAGCTCGGACTTTCCTCGTGACAGTTTTCCATATCTGCCCCGCAACCGCACAGTCGACTCAAACACTATTATTTTAGCATAAATAATTTATTTTGTAAAGCATATAACCAAAACGGCATAATTTTAAAGATTATTTTTTAATTCCTTCCCAGTTACCGCTAAGAACGTTGGACTCGAAGTCCATAACGCGCCTTAGTTCTTTTTTATGATTATTGATTGCTTCCACAATAATTTTATGCAACAAATCTGAAAATTCACTTATCTTATTACAGAAAAGATAATATGCAAGCGAACCCGGCACGGAGTTAATCTCGTTTAAATAAACTTCGCCGTTATGCAATAAAAAGTCAAATCTTACTATTCCCGAAAACCCTAATTTTTTATATACCGTTTTAGAATAAAACTTTATATCGTCGCTCCGGGCTTCTTCTATATCCGCGGGGAAACGCCTTTTTTCGCCGGTAATTTTTGACCCGCCGTATTTATCTTCAAAAGAAAGAATTTCGTTTACGGTAAAAGCTTCTTCCGTTTCAGATACGTTTATGCCGTTTACGTCTTTATAAACCGCACAATTTATATCGCGCGCGCCGGGTAAATATTTTTCTGCCAAAACTTTATCGTCAAAATTAAAAGCTTCGCACAGCGCGGGGAATAATTCGGTTGCATCATTTACTTTTTTTATTCCTATACTCGAACCGAGCCTTGCAGGCTTTACAATTACCGGAAATCCAAGTTTGTTTCCGACATATTTAATCGAAGCTTCGCTCCTTGAAAAAAAGTTTTCGCGTTCAAGCTTTATGTAATCCACGCATGGAACTTTTATTCCTGCTAAAATAAGTTTTGTCAGATGTTTATCGATTGAAAGCGACGACGAAAACATATCCGGCGATGCAAGCGGAATATTGCAAGCTTTCATAAGCCCCGCAATCATTCCGTCCTCGCCGCAAATACCGTGCATGCAATTTATAGCACAATAAATTTGCCCTATTTCCTTATTTTTTCCTCTGCTGATTTTAAATAAACCTGCATTCCCGATAATAAAATTTACTTTGTAAAGTTTTTTAAAATCCATTTTTTTATAAAAATTAAGATTGAATAACGGTTCGCCGCTCCAGGCGGTACCGTTTTTATCTATAAAAACAGGAACAGCTTCGTAAATCGCTTTGTCAAGCGAATTAAGAGTAAGAACGCCGGTTATTACCGAAATTTCGCGCTCGGTGGAAACTCCGCCGAAAAAAACTACAATTTTCTTTAAAATAAAATTCACCTCCGCTTTTTTCGCTTTGGTGAATTATGATTTTTTTCAATTGTAGAAAATTAAAATTTTATGAAAATTTATCGGGTAAGTCGTTTTCAAATAAAACGACGTCGCCTTTTTTAAGCAATTTTTTGAGTTTTTTCTTAGCTGTTTCCAAATCTTTAGCCGTTATAACGTTTTCGTGATTAAAATCTGCGTCATAAAGTCCGTCGGCAATTCTGTACGTTGCTGATTTTCCAACTAAAATCGCAATATCGCAAACGGCAGCCATCTTTTTGCCAAGTCTGTAATTTTCAAGGTCTTCTTCTCGCCCGAGTTCAACAAGCCCCGGCGTAACGATAATTTTTCGTCCGGGAAAATCGGAAAGAACTTGCATTGCCGCGTCTATGCCCATAGTGTTTGCATTATAGCTATCGTCTATTATTGTTACACCCTGACTGTTTCTTATACATTCAAGGCGGTGTTTTACGGGCTTCAATCTGGAAATACCGCTGCACATTTCTTCCTTAGTAAGCCCGAGTTCCAATGCAATCGCAACGGCAAGGCATATATTCGAAACGTTGTGCCTGCCCAAAAGCGAAGTATGGCAAGTAATTTTTTCATTTTTAAAACATAGCGTAAAATCTGTACCATATTCCGAAGTTTTTACGTCAGTCGCATATACTTCGGGGTTTTTACTTAAATCAAGGCCTGCCGGAATACTTTTAATCTTGCAGTCGCCGAATAAAACCGAAGTATTTTCGTTATCGATAGTATAAGCAACAGCTCCGCCTATCATGCTTTCAACAAGTTCGTATTTGGTTTTTTGAATGGTTGCAATATTTCCGAATGTTTCAAGATGTTGCCCCGTAATTCCGCTTATTATTGCATAATCGGGCTTTACTATAGCAGCAAGCTCGGCTATGTCGCCGACGTGTCTTGCCCCCATTTCGGCAATAAAAATCTGATGCTCGGGCTTCAGGTTATTTACGGTCTTGCAAATACCCATAGGCGTATTGTACGAACTCGGCGTAGCAAGAACGTCGTATTTTTCTTTAAGCAGTGTTTTTAAAATTTCCTTTAAAGAAGTTTTGCCGTAACTGCCCGTAATTCCTATACGAATTAAATTTTTATACGAGCATAGTTTTTGCGTGCATTTATGAATATATTGCCTTTTTCTGGCGTCCTCAAAAGGTTTTGTAATATAATATGCGATAAGAACAAAAAACGGGACAGCGAGCGGCAGAGCGCATACGGGAACAAGCCTTATTCTTGCAATAAGCGGATTAAACCTGAGTGCAAACGCGAGCATATTCATAAGAGTAACAAGCAAAACGTTTGAAAGCAGCAATACGAAAACGTAAACTACTATAAGGCGTTCCATTCTTGCAGTAAAATTTATGGGCAGTTTTCGGATATGTTTTTTATCCGATCTGTGGTAGCTTAAAACAAAAAGAATATAAAAAAGAAATCCTACGTAAATCGTCCATTCGTCTTCGATAAACGACAGCGCAACCGTAGATAGCAAATAGCCTAATACACTTAACATGGCTACCGTTGCAAGCCTTGACAAATAAACGTTGTCGCGCCGACGCAGCCATTTAAAATAGCCGATACCCTCATAGCCCGACTGTTGCATGATCTGCAAGAATTTATATGAAATTAAAAGCAATAAAAGCGTATTACAGGTAGCAATGTACACTGTAAGCAAAAACATATTTCCCGAAAATAAATCGGAAAATTTTGCATTTGCCGAAAAATATTGCATCATAAAAGAAATTCCCTCACTTTGTAATTAAACTCGGTACTTTTTTCAACAAAACAAAAATGCCCGGAGTCAGCAATAACTTCTGTTTTTGCAGTCGGAAGATTTTTTGTAATTCGTGCGGCAAGATACGGCGGCGTTTCGCGATCGTTTTCACCAAAAACACAAAGAACCGGACATTGTATGTTTTTTAAGTCGTCATCAAGGTACTCGCCTACGATTTTTTTAAAGCTCTTTTTCATTACTCCGTCGGCAAGATTATAATCGCTTGAAAAAAAACGTTTTTCAAGCGTATCTTTGTCAAAAAACGGACGTGCTGTTTTATAAGCAAGTTTCCTCATTTCTCTTTTTAACGAAAAACGAGGTTTTAACCCTGCAACCCCGCATAAAACAGCTTTTTTTACCAAAGTTCCGCTACTCATTGCTCTTATTGCAATGCGACAACCGAAAGAATGAGCCAAAACATAAACTCTTTGATTCAATGCCCGCACAAATTCGTTAAACTCGTCAACATAGTCCGAAAGCGAATATGCATATGGCATAGGCACATTGTTTCCAAAACCTTTTAAATCGAGAGCATAAACTCTGAAATATCTTGAAAAAAACTCAATCTGAGAGAGAAATGCTTCTTTTGACGACATATATCCGTGCAACATAATGAGCGGTTCGCCTCGTCCGCATTCAATCAGACAATTTTTATCGAAAGTAAAATTACCTGTATATTCTCTATTTTCCAACGTTGATTTCCTTCAACATAACTATCGCGTCAGAGCCGTCCTCGTAGTATTTTTTCCTTATTCCTACAGGTAAAAAACCACTTTTTTCATAAAGTGATCGAGCGTTTATATTATCAATTCTTACTTCTAAATACACGTTTTCTACGCCCAAAGCGGCAAGATTTGAAAAAAGTTCGCCAAGCATTCTCTTTGCATAGCCCTTTCTACGAAATTCGGGAGCTACTGCAATAAGCGCAATATCCGCGTCATGCCCGGCATTTATAGCTCCGGCATATCCATGGATACTACCGCTTTCGTCACATAAAACAAAGCCGATAAAATTATCCATTGCAACGGCATCGGCGATCATATCTTGAGTCCAGTAATATTTAAAGCAAATTTTTTCAAGCTCCGCTATTGCAGCGTTATCGATTTCGTTCCAACGCCTTATATGCAAAGTTCTTCCTCCGCCTGACTTTTTTTAACATATAAAGGAACAACTTCTTCTGAATCCGTAAGATTATTAAAATTATCGTTTATGGCGTTAATTATTCCCGAAACACGATCTCCGGCTAAAAAATCTCGTTTTAAAGCTAAATTTTTCAGTTCGTCGGATTTATTCTCGCTTATAATACAACAATTATCAGAAACTTTTTCTATTTCGTCGATATGTAAAAAACACGGATCTATAACGCATTTTTTATTTTCAAAAACAGACGCATAATAATTATCGTGATTAGCGTCTATCAATAAACACACCTTATCCGGAGCATTATCAGTGTATGCAAGCACTTGAAAAGAAGTCAATGCCAAAACTTTTTTATGAGTGGCAAAAGCAAGAGCTTTTATAGCCGAAATGCCTATCCTTATTCCCGTAAAAGATCCGGGACCTGTCACAACGCCATAAAAATCAAGATCTTCAAGTTCTAAACCGCTCTCGATAAGACACTCTTCTATATACGGCATGAGCGTGAGCGAATGTTTTGTGTTGCAGCCTTTTAAATAACGAGTGTGATATTTTTCTCCGTCAAATAATATTACAATAAGGTCGCCGCTTGTATCTGTTGCAAGATATTTCAAAATTCAATTCTCCTTTTATTCTCACCGATTTTAGAGATTTTTACGACTTTTGCATTACTCGGCAAAACGTCGGCAATATTCTCGCTCCATTCTATCGCGCAAATACCGTCCAAATAAAAATAATCCGTCAAGCCAAGCCCTTCGGCATCCTCTCCGCCTGAGAGCCTGTAACAATCGTAGTGATATAATATCCCGTCGTAATCGTTCATATATGCATACGTCGGACTGGTTATGCGCGCTGTTATTCCGAGTGCGCGAGCCATTCCCTTAACAAAAACTGTTTTTCCTGCTCCAAGTTCGCCTTTTAACAAAACCACGTCGCCCTTTTGCAAAGTTTTGGCAAAGGCTTCGCCTAAAGCTTCGGTTTGTTCTGCGTTTTCGGTTAAATATTCCATATACTTCTACCGTATTTATTTAATAAAAAAATTATACTATTCAGAGCATTTTTTGTCAAGATATTTTTATATACGCAGTCCGATAACCCGATTTTTTAAGAAAATATTATATAGAAACGTTTTTTATTCCTTTATTCTTAAACGCATTAAGGGCTATGCCATACAATAATCCGCGCATCATAAAATAAACGTACAAAAGAAAAACGCAAACGGACGATAAACTCAATCCGTTTCCTTCCCGAATAAAAAAATTTCGGTACAAAGAAAAAATCAGCCTTGCAATTTCCCAGTAAATGATAGTAAGAGTTGCTCCGTTTTTTACGCAATAAATATTTTTTTTACCTAAAGGCGACGCAAAAATCTGCAACAAAAATACGAGTAAAATGTTTAAAATCAAACCGGAAGAAAAAGTTATTATTTCCTTTACAAAGTTTTTAAAACCCAATAGCGACGCAATTTTTACGCCAAAAACATCAATAAAAAGAGCGAAAAGTAAGACGATCTGAACCAAAAACAGATATATAAAAGAAAAAATACGGTTGAGTTTATTTTCGCCGCGAATGACTCCGTAAATATTTTCGCCTGCTCTTATCAAATGAAAATATAAATGCGCACCGGAATATATTCCAAAAACAAGCAAACCTATCGTACTCGCCTTTTTTATTATTTCATATTTTATATTTTCCGATTCGATTCCGCCAAAATAAAAAAAAGCGACGAGTTCATTTATTATCTCTTCGCTTGCGCCGAATTGTTTTAAAATAAAAAAAGTAAAGCCGAGAAAACCGCTATACCCCGAAAAAAGAAAGTATGCAAGCCCGCCCGCATAGGTAGTCATATGTTTTTCTTTGGTAAAATCAAAAAATGATTTTACGTTTTGTTTAAGAACGTCTTTATGCATATGTAAACGGTAAAACAACTCTTTTTTATTACTTTACCGAAATTTTATCCGATTATTCTGAATTGTCTTACCGATTTTGCGCAAGCTTTGATTTTTATTTCAAATCCGCCGCCTTGCGGAACGATAACCGTAGTAACGTTACCGTAAAGAGAAAAAAATTGTGACAAAGTTTGAGCTACTTCTTTAGAAATTGTACCTTCAATCTGTTGAGATACTCCCATTCTGTCGTTTTTTATAACTTCACACGCTCTTTTTAAAGATTCGGTAACCTTGCTCTTCATATAATTTTTCTTAAACTCCTTTTTATGCTTCCTTTAAATCCTGAATACTCGTTTTCGGGATTATAATATTTAATTTTTCCCGTTATAACGGCGTTGGTTAAATTTTTTAGAGCTTTTGCGGTCATTCCTTCTTTAAACTGATGACAACTTTCCGAAACGAGAATCCTGTCGTCGTACGGAATAACGCCTATAACTTTGGTTTTTAAAATATCTTCAACATCAGTCACTGAAATCATACTTTTTTCAAACATAAGATCTCCCCTTGCCATGTTCACAACCAAAGATATTTTATTTAAGTCATATGACCTTAGCACGGTAAGAGCTTTATCCGTGTCACGCATAGAAGACAGTGCCGGAGTAACTACGGCAATTGCGCTGTCAGCAAAAGAAACCGCACGATGAAAACCCGTATCTAATCCGGCAGGACAATCGAGTATCACATAGTCAAAATTTTCTCTTAATCCTTCAAAGAGGCCTTTGATATTATCACGGCACTTTTTACCGTCGGAAAAAAATCTGGCAGAAGAGATCATAAATAAATTTTTAATGGAACATTCGACGAACGCCTGACTTGCTCGGCATCTGCCTTCCAACACGTCGGATACGTCAAACTGAATTTTGTTTTCTACGCCCATCACGATATCGAGATTATTTAAGCCGAAATCCATATCGCACACGATTGTTCTTTTTCCGCGGCTTGCAAGCCCGAAGCCCAAAAAGGCGGCAACAGTCGTTTTACCAACTCCTCCCTTACCGGACGTAACAACAATTACTTCAGACATAATTTTCTCCATAATTACAGATTATATAAGTGATTTTATATATTTTTACTATAAGCTGTTTTTAGGAAAATAAATTGTCTTTTATTGTAAGAATAAAACTATTCTTGTAGAAAACTTAAAAATTTATTCTTCGTCGTCCATAGATAAACCCAAATCTTTTTTAGAACTTTTAAATTTTACAAGCACTGCATCCTCCCCGATTTTTTCAATATCGCAAGGAGTTAATACAGTCTTCTCTCCCGAAAAAAAACAAAAACAAGGAGAAACCGTAAAACTTTCAAGACAGCACTTCGGAAAGCTTACGGTTATATCGGTTATCTTACCGAGTTTTTTTCCGTTGGAAATGTTTATAACGGTCTTTTTTTTAAGTTCAGTAAAACTATAATTCATAAAGTCCACCTTTATTTAAATTATATTTTTGAAGATATATAATTTATTCTTTTTTTTTAATAAGTTTTGTAAGTTGCATTATTTATAAAATAAAAGATATACTAAGCGTATGTTTATAATCTTTCTTCGCGCAATAATTTTATACATTGCACTTCTGATTGTGATGCGTCTTATGGGCAAAAGGCAAATAGGCGAAATGCAGCCTTTTGAATTTATTATCACCCTGCTCATAGCCGAGCTTGCGTGCATCCCTATGACCGACGTTTCAATTCCGCTATCATACGGACTGATATCCGTTCTTGCCGTATTTATTCTGCATCAGATTATGTCGCTGCTCGAACGAACAGGACAAAAAATGAAATTCGTTATAAGCGGAAAACCTTCGATAGTGATTAATCCTGACGGAATCGATTTAAACGAATTAAAAAGGAATAATATGGGCGTTGAAGATCTTATAGAAGCCATGCGAAGTTTAGGCTACTTTAACTTTGACGATTTAAAATATGCCATTTTTGAAAGCAACGGCAAACTAAGCGCGCTTGAAAATGCGAATCAAAGCGAAAAAAAAGATTTACCCTATCTTTTAATAAACGACGGAAAAATAAACAAAGCTAACTTTTTAAAATTTGAACTGACCTTAGATGAACTGAACAAAAAGATTATAAAAGCGACAAACGACAAACAATCGATAAAAAATTTAAAAGAAATAGAAGTATTGACTATGACAAACTTCGGGCGAATTTATTTACAAAAGAAGAACGAAAAATATCAAATAATAGAGGTTTCAATCAAATAAAATGAAAAAATCCATTCTTACTGCAATTATTGCAATTTTATTATTGTTTTGCTGTGCGTTTTTAGAAAGTAAAACCGTGAACGACACGTTTAACGTCTTTTACGATTTTTTAGAGCAAACGGAATTAAAAATAAAGCGAGAAACAATAACGAACGAAGACGCTCGGGTTTTAAAAGACTTCTGGCTGGAAAAAAAGAAAATTTTGCATATATGGATTCCGCATGCCGATATAAAAGAAATTGACCTTTGGCTTGGAGAAACTCTTGCTTTTACCGAAAACGAAAATTACGAAGAAGCACTAACTAAAATTAAAGTTTTAAAAATTCTGGCAAAACAAATACCTTCAACCTTTTCACTCAGAATCGAAAACATTTTTTAAAACAATAAAACTTTCAGCCGCTTAAAAATTACTTGACATAATCAAGCAATTATAATATTATATATATTGCTTGAATATGCAGGTGTAGTTTAGTGGCAAAACAACAGCTTCCCAAGCTGTGGTTGTGAGTTCGATTCTCATCACCTGCTCCACTTAAAAAATCCTTATCCGTAATTACGGAAAAGGATTTTTTTATCAGTCAAAAATATTGCATGCAGATAAAACTTCGGAATTAGTTTTCTTTACATGTTCACAATTAAAATAAAATGATTTAATATTAAAAATAAACTCAGATTTATTTTTAAATTCAATAAGTTGCAAATTCTTTTTTATCAAATCTTCGTTTTCGTTAATGGCCTTTAAAATGCAAGCAGACAATATAGTTTTTTGCTTTTCTTCGGCGATGTAAGCGTTTATGTATTCGGCTGCTTTTTTAGGCCCTATACCTGCAACGCCCTTTATATTGTCAGAAGAATCGCCGGTTAAGGATTTGAATAATGCGTAATTTTCAGGCGCAAAACCGAATTTTTCGTAAAAATATTTTTTATCGTACAAAACAGAATTTTTCCCTTTGTATCTTAAAACCGATACGTTATCGTCGATTAACTGAAAAAAATCACTGTCATAAGAAGAAATTATTATATTGCACTCTGATTTTAAGCTTTCAGTTATGTTTGCAATCAAATCGTCAGCTTCCATATTTTCGGAATGCATATGCGCTATCTTTAAATAATCCAGGCATTTTAATATTTTTTCTTCTTCCGAAAAAGGTACTTCGTCGTCAGGCAATTCATTCCAGTTCTGCACGCGGTTTGCCTTGTATTCAGGCAAAATTTCTTTTCTTTCAGCCGAACCGTCGCAATCAAAAACTACTAAGGCAGCCGAAATATCGTAAAGTTTTATTTGTTTTAAAACGTACGAAATAAAACCTATAGTCGCATGTATAGTTTGCCCGCTTTTATTGTAAATTTTTGCAGGCATTCCGTAAAACATGCGAAACAAAAGATTATTTCCGTCCACAATCAGCAAATTATCCATAAATACAACCCTACAACCGATTTAAAAATCACAATTATATTCCTTTATATATAACTCGATAAAACGTTTCACCAAATCGGTTTTTTCTTTGGCAATTTTTCGTGCAGTTACCGTATTAAGATATTTTCCAAGCCTTAACGGCTTGTTATAAAGATGATGAATGGTTGATTTGTCGTTTACGCTTTCGGTATACTCGCTGTTATAAAAAGGAATTATCGGATCGTAATCGGGCATTTTATTTGCCGTGCCGTATTTTACCGCGCGCATTATACCTATTGCACCTATCGCATCAAGATTATCTGCATCTTGCAAAATAAGACTTTCGATATCGGTTACGCTGATTTTTTCTTTTCCGAACGAATATTCTTCGTGATGCTTTACGGCGTAAAGAATATGCTCTTTCCGGTCACTCGATAAATCAAGATTTTCAATGAGTTTTTTTACAACGGGCAAGCTTTCTTCGGGTGTAACAAATCGCCCTTCTATATCGCCCATAATTCTGTGTACGTCATGAATAAATGCGGAAACCGCAATAACGTCTTTATCACCGCCTTCCTTTTTTTGAAGAAGCAACGCATATTTTAAAGCTCTTTCAAGATGATCTATTCCGTGTCCCGTATTATCGGAAGCAAAATAATCTGTAAGTTTTTCTCTTAGTAATTCAATATTTTTTTGTGTTTTATCCATAATTTGCAATCCTGTTTAGTTATCGCCTTGCAGATAGGCTTTTATCTGATTTTCAATCCAGTAATCAAATTTTATTTGTTTAAGCCGAATCTCCTGCTCTTTTATTTTTTGATAAAGCGGTGCGCCGTCAACCGAGCTTTCCCATATATCGGCAAAGCAATAATCAAAGCAACACGCATTTAACCTTTTTAGGTATTCGATAGCATCTGCATTTAAAATTTTTATTTTATTCCTATTTTTAAACGACGGTAAAATATATCGCTCGAATAAATCAATGATTTCCGGATTTTTTTCGATTATCGTAATATTGCTTACGTCTTGTTTTTCAGAAATCATATACGGATAATATCCAAGACCAAGCCCTAAAACAAGCACTTTTCCGAATGCGTTTTTTATAGGTTGCCGCATGGAAAATATTTCGGACGGACAAACGCTCATCCAAGGCATATCGCCTTCGTATATTGTAGGAAAAAAAACCTTTTTATCAAAGAAACCCAGACTTAAAGTTACTACTTCGGCCGATAGATCCGGCATATCGTACTGAAAAATTTCGCCACGTTCGTAACAAGAATTCGTTATAAGCAAATTGCCGTTTTTTACGGTAGGAAATCTTACGTTTTTTATATACGGATTATTTTCAAACCACTCGGCGTTAAATTTTTTTGCCGAATCAAACGTCTTTTTAAGATACGACATATCTGCAACAGATAAAACTCCGCTTTCAGCCAAAAACTTGTTTATAACGTAAAATAATGTTTTATCGTCCTTAATAAGCCCGCACGAATAAAGCTCGTTTAAGGTTCCAACGCCTAAATTTTCGTAAAAATGCTTTACGACTTCGTTAGAATATTCAATTACGGGCGCATGTGATGATATATATCCGCCCAGAGCGGAACTTAGATTTATCGACTTATTTTTATTCATACTTTTAACCGATATAATTATTATATCATATCATAAAAACGAATTCAAGTAAAAAAGACGACCTTTTTTCAGGTCGCTTTTTTAGATAAATGTTTAATTTTAATCTGCAAAATATACGCCGTCCGAATTTAAAGCTTCCCCAAAAGAGCCGATTTGACTAAGCGATGCCGAACTGCTGCCGAGATACACGACCATAGCCCTGATACCCGCAGGTATTTTTACGGCCGCAAGAACTTTTCCGGATACGGCAGCGGTTAAATAGTTACCTTCGGAAAGGTTTAAATTTGAACTCGTTCCAACCGATGAGAAATTTTTGCAATTTGTATTTTCGCTGCTCATACCGCCGCTTAAAGAAACAGCAAGCACTCTGCCGCCGGTATAAGTGTAGCCGCGTTCGCTGTCTATAGCCGAATCCGAAACTCCGTTTGAAATAATAACCGAATTTCCGCCTGAAATTAGTATTCCGTCATACGACGAGGTGCTGTTTGAATCTATGCCGTCGCCACCCGCATAAACATATAATGCTCCGCCTGAAATTACTATGCTTTCGGCATCGGTCGAACCGGTACCGTTCACTCCGTCGTCGGAAGATATTATCGAAACGTCACCGCCGGAAATAATTACTTTTTTACCTTCAAGTCCTTCGTAGCACTTATCTATGTCTATACTTCCGCCCGACACAGTAAGCGTTCCGTCTGCATGAATAGCGTCGTCGTTACTTTTTAATTTTAATTCGCCGCCGGATATCGTTATGTTTCCGCTGCCGTAAGAAACCGCATTGCCGTTTGAATCGGTTGCTTCTAATTCGGAATCCGAATTTGCATGAATTGCATCATCGTAAGAAACAATCGTAATTACCCCGCCTGTAATTGTTATTTCGTTATCTGCTTTAATTCCCTTTGTAGAGTAATCGCCTTTATCGGTATTGCCTTCCTGCATTCCTCCGCCGGGACCGCCCGGGAAACCGCCGGGACCGCCTTGCGAAGAAGTCGTAAAATTAGTCCAGTCTATACTTGCAGTTCCCGAATAATAATTTATAGACGCCGTATCGTACGAAGAACTAAGAGCCACATAGGAAGAACAAAACACATAGTTTTCAGTCTGACCAAGAGCTGATTCAGATGAATAAGCATAAACTTTAATTTTCTGATAACCGGAAGGTCTGTCAACTTTATAATAATAATATGTTCTGCCTCTGTTACCGCGCGTTGACGTATAGTATTGAGCATTTTTAATAACGTAATCGCTTTCGGAATTATAATACATAACCGAATAAGAATAAGAATTTGACGAGTATCTCAAATACAACGTTCCGTCGGAAAAATCGGTTACTTCTTCCGAATATTCGGAGTATTTATCTGTATATATTTCAATGTTCAATGCGTTTTCGGCGGACTTAGTTATCAAAACGTCATATGCCGCGTCAATTCCGTCGCAAGCGGCATAAATTGTCAGATATAAATCACCTTTAGAATTATCGATATACACATTGCCCTGCTGTTTTTTAAGCGTTCCGTCATCGTTATACTTTGTGGCAGAATTAGAAGTTTTTATTCCGTCGCCTTTTTTAGCTATAAGAGTAATCGTACCGGATAATAGCGATAATTCGTCGTTTCCTTTTAATGCGTTATCCACGCAAGAAACGCTTAAAGATAAATTTTTAACCTCTAAATCGTCTTTAGAGTGTATTCCGTTATTATTTGCCGATACAACGTTTAAAACGCCTTTACCGCCTATATCAAGGTCGTCCGTAGCGTAAATAGCAGAAGAAACAGCAGATTCGTCCGTTACTTCGGCGCGGCGATCGGTAACGGTGTTTACGCTTGATTTTTTAGCGGTAATAGTAAACTTATCAGAATTAAGCTCACATATAGGCGCATTATAATCGCTTACGATAGTTGCCCCGTCAAGTTCGAGTTCGAATTTCAGATTTTGGTCAACGTCAACTACTATGTTACCTTTTAAAGTACCCGTAAAATTACATACGGTTTTTTCGGTTAAATTTGAAAACGTAATAGTTGTTTCGCCATAAGAATTTACTTGTTCCGTATAACAGTTTTCAGTTCCCGAAGTTATGGTTATAGTATAATCGCTTGTAATTTCTTCTATAATTTTTACCGTAAACGAAATACTGTCAAAATTACCGTAAGATACTATAAACGTATATTCGTCGCCGACGGAAACTTCTGATTTTAAATTGTTGCCGATCGAATAGCTGCCTGCTTCGGCAGCTTTTACAGAGCCGTCAGAATAATTTACTTTCACCGATATCAACGATTCGATTAGAGACTCCGAGCCTTTTTCAACGCTGATTTCCGAACCGTTTGTAAGTTCTGTCGAACCATAAAAAACGGTATATCCCGTTTGCGTAGCTTCGGACGAATTACCACTTCCTCCGCCCGAGCCGTTGCCGCCCGAACTATTATCGCCACCCCGGCATGCAGTAAATGCAAAAATAGTAAAGATAAAAATGCAGGATAGAATAACAGTTAATAATTTTTTGAATGACATAAAGTTTACCTCCTTATCTCCATAAAAGAGTTTCTTTTTAATCTTTATGCCTGTATTTTAATGCGTTAAACTAAAAACAAGCTAAAAAAAATAAACAAACCGTTTTTTTTGCGTGAAATTTTTCACAAATAAAAACGATTTGTTCATATTTTATGTGTTTAGAGTTTTTATAGCATTTTTAAGCATTCTTAAGTTCGTTGCCGCTTTTATAAAGTTCGTCATAATTTGCTGTTTTTTCGGTATTGAATTTATATTCTCCCGTCGAATCAATCTCGATTACGATATTGCCCTGCAAATCCGTCCGATAAACAAAAGAGCCTACGTCCTTTAAAGTGTTCAACGTTACTTTATGAGGATGAGCGTATTTATTGTCCATTGCGCACATTATTACGGCATATTCCGGATTTATAGATTTAACAAAATCTTTTGATGACGACGTTTTGCTTCCGTGGTGTCCGACTTTTAAAACGTCTGCAGTATAATGATATTTATAATAATTCAGATATTCTTCTTCCACTTCGGCTTCTGCATCACCAGTAAACATAATCGAAAATTCCCCGTATGAAAGTCTGCACAACGGTGAATATAAATTTAAATCGTTATAACCTATGTACGGAACGTTATCGGTCGGCGTTAAAAAATCAAATTTATAGGTATATGAATTATCGTCATAAATAACAGTCTGTTCAAAATCGCTGTCTTTATTAAAAAAGCTCCAACCGCAACCTTCGTCGCTTACCGCTTTTAAAAATTTATAGTAAACGTTCGTATTAGCGGTCAACTTAACTTTTGCTTCGGACAACATGTTGAATTCGTCATTGAATTCGAGTTTTGACTTACCTGAATAATAAACGAAAGGTCTGAAACAATAACTTACATCGTAGCGTTCAAATATTTCAAGCATACTGCCTATATGATCCGCATGCGGATGAGTTGCAAGCAGAATATCGATTTTATCAACGCTTAGTTTATCAAGATAGTTTATAATTATATCTCCTTTATGCTGATCTCCGCTATCGATAAGCATATTTTTACCGTCGGGAAATTGAATAAAAATACAATCGCCCTGACCGATATCGATAAAATGAATTTTCATCAAATCCGTTTCTATTTCGATCTCGCCGTCAAACATGGAATTTATATCGTAATTTAGTTTATTATTCTGCTTTCCGTCATTCCTGAAATAAAAATAGTATAAAACGACAAAGACAATCAATATAATAACGGCAATAAGCGTTAAAGTATCTTTAATTTTGTATTTTTTAACTTTTTTAGCCATAAATCAAGCAATTACCTCCTTCCCGTAACGTACAACACAACGGATTTTAAATACAAACTTTCGTCAAAACCGAGAAGCGAAGCGTGATCTCTGCTTTGAGTCCTTAATTCTACAAGTTTAACAGCTACGCCTGCATTTTCGGCGGCTTCAAAAAGCATATTAGTAAACATATTTACCGAAATGTGTTGCGAACAACTGCATGTAACCAAAATTCCGCCCTTATTTAAAAGCTTTAACGCCTGAACGTTTATATCCTTATATCCGCGAAGTCCGTCCTTTACCGCATCTGCAGTTTTTGCAAACGCAGGCGGATCTAAAACTATCAGGTCAAATTTTTCTTCTTGCTTTTTATAATCCCGTAGCAGTTCAAAAACGTCGCCTTGCACTGTTTTAATAACGTCTGAAAAACCATTAAGTTCGGCGTTTTCTTTTACAATATTTAAAGCCGATTCGCTTATATCGGCAGAATACACTTTCGTTGCGCCGCCTTTTGCAGCACACAGAGAAAAACCGCCGACGTTACAAAAACAATCAAGAACACGTTTATCTTTAACGTATCTTTTTAAATTATCTCTGTTTTCTTTCTGGTCGAGAAAATAGCCTGTTTTTTGCCCTTCTTTTAAGTCCACAAGTATTTTAAGTCCGTTTTCGCAAATGCACACACGATCCGGAACTTCGCCGTAAAGCACGCCTTTAAATTCCGGCAAACCTTCTTTTTTTCGTACGGGAACGTCGCTCCTTTCGTAAATGCCATCGGGCGAAAAAATTTTAACCAGAATATCTACTATCATATCTTTTCTCTTTTCCATTCCAAGGGATAAGAATTGACATGACAGATATTTACCGTATTTATCTACAATCAAAGCCGGTAAAAAGTCGGCTTCGCCAAACACCGCGCGGTAATTGTCGTTATATCCTAACGCTTTGCGATAGTTTACTGCATCGAGAATACGGTTATAGAAAAAATCATAATCTATTTCACATTCTTTATAGCTTAAAACGCGTACAATTATCTTTGATAAATGATTTATGTAACCTAAAGCTACAAATCTGCCGTCAAAAGACAGAACGCGACAAACATCACCCTGTTTGCCGCTTCCTTCTATTTTCATAACTTCGTTGGCGTAAACCCAAGGCTCACCGCGAAGTATTCTTTTTTCTTCATTTTTCTTCAAAAAAACGTTATACATCAAAGCTCCGATTCAATTTATTATTATAAATGAAAGTTTTTTGAAAATTCCTGTTTGATAGCCCCAAAACCGAACGTAAAATATCCAAGTACCGAAAGCCCGCCTAAAACGACGGTTATAAGATTCAATAATTTAAAATCATCCGAAACCTTGAGCATTATAATAAGCGATACAACGCTTAAAATAAATGTAATTGTTAAAAACGAAAGAATCCAGGACTTATCTTTTCTGATAAAAGTAATCATTAAAAGAGAGCATATAGCACAAAGCGATACCGACGGGAAAACGTAGTTCCACAGCCAGGTATGTCCCGTCGAAATTTTTTCAGAAGTCCAAAGAATAAATATTATACCGAGTAACTGAAACAAAACTTTTTCAAAAATGCCGCGGCGCGAAATAATCGTATGCGAAATTAAAATCCAGCAATACAGTATCCCGCTTACAACCGAAAGCGACCATGGCAATTCAAAACCGGTAAAATAATTTATTAAAAGACATACCGAAATTGCGCATATCGACATAAAAATAAACAACTTTGTAACAAACAGGTTTCTTTTTACCGTCGTTTCGTTAGTTTTACGTTCTGCAAAAAGCGGAGTTGATACCTCGTCGTTTATTTTTACGCTTTCACGAAAACAAAGCGGACAATAGTCGCGCTCACTATCAATTTTTACTTTACAATTCTTACAGTATTTCACAGGTCCGCCTCCCAGTAGTTGCTTGAAACGGTAACGTCAACACCGTTTTCGGCAAGTTTACGGAAAAAGTAGCGTTCTTCATCATTTTCGACATAACCCCTTGCCGACGAAATGTACATATTCCCGTTATAACCTATAACGCCGAGATTTTGTTGAGCCGACGACGTAGGTCCGATTAAAAACACGATATCTTTCAGCTTCCCGTTAAAACACTCGGGAGTTTTTATAAGTCCGATATTGCTTATATCACCCGACTGCAGATTTTCGCCTACACGCTGATAGCTTATTTTCATGGCAACGTCCTTTAAAAACAACGGAACGAGTTTCATAAAAACGTTTTTTTCAAGTTTTACGTTGTAATGAATCATCTTTTCTATAGCGTCGGTTTCAAGTCCTTTTGCCATTTGTTCTTTACAAAGGTTTATACAATCTTCAAATGTTATTTCCTCATGGAAATCGTGTTTAAGTCTGACGTATAACGTAAAATTCCTCATGGTTTTTGACACGAAACGAGTGCGGAGATTCATAGGGACAAGAATTTTTACATCTTTGTTTTTTACGGGTTTGCCTTTTAATCTGCACTCGTAAATACTGAACATATAAAGAGCCGCAAGGTACACCGTTACGGTTACGTTATACTTTTTTGCCAAAGTTTTAATTTGCTCAACCGGGCAAATTCCCGTAATGATTCCGCAACCGTCATATCCGTAAGGGGTTCCTTTAAATCTATATGCGTCTTTTTCAAAAAGTGAGATTTTATCTTTCTTTTTGTCGTAAATTCTGAAAGTATCCTCCGCTTCGTCAAAGACGTGCGGCGCAGCCGACGGGCGCAAAACTCCTTCTGTTTCAACGTTATCGCCCCTAAGCGAAAAATACCCGAACAAAAGCTCTAAAAAGAAATTTACTCCGCCTGTTCCGTCTGTTATGCAATGATGAAAATTTATCGTAATTATGTTTTTGCGATAAAAAACTTCAAACATATACCCGTTATTTTTTTCGGGTATAATTTGTCTTAAATAATGCTGAGGCTGCGGTTTACATTCCGCAGGTTTTTTATTCTCTTCAAGATAGTACCAAAAAAAGCCTCTTTTTAAAGACGTTTTAAACGTCGGCATTTTTTGAAGCAATTCGTTAAGAGCTTTATTAAGCAGCGTCGGATCAACTTCTTCGTCTATCCTTGCGGTAAACGAAAAAACGAAAGGACTTTTTGAATTAGTATTTGGTGGATATATTTTTGCCGCATTGTCAAGCGGATACCATGTTCTTTTTGCCATTTTTACCGATTGTATGTTCCTGTTAAAAAATATTTAAAATTTAAAATGCCGAGGATACTTCGTTGTGGCGGAAGTAATCATATTGTAAAATTTCAACTTTAACCGACATTTTCGTGCCGTTTCTTTCGATATAGAAAGTTATTTCGTCGCCTACTTTAAGTTGCCCGGCCAAGCCGTATTGCGCGTCGTAAAAATATGCGTAAAGATTTTCGGCTTTTGTAACTTCATAGGTTATTTTTTCTTCGTCGTTATAAAAGAAAGATTCTATTATGTCATCTTTTCTGAGTCCGTTGCCTTTTGCATAAAAGCTACCGTCGGTAGAAACGTCGGTTACCTTTATACTTTCTGTTATACCCCAACTCGTTCTGCTGTTTTCAACGGTAAAACCTAATTTATATCTTCCTTCAACATACCCTTTTTCTATTATCTCGGTACAAACTTCTTTTACGGTTTCCGCGGGTAAGGCATAGCCTTGCCAACCCTTTTGGTCTAAACCATACCTTAAAATTCCGATTAAAAGTCCGCCGCTTTCGGTAAATAATCCGCCGCCGGAAGAATATGTGCCGACGTATGCGTCGGTCAGCATATACTTTGAATATTTTCCTTCGCCGACGTCAACCGCATAATTTCGCATTGATACTATTCCCGTAGACGAAACGACGCTTTTGTTGCCAAGCGCGTCCGCTACGCTTAAAACTTTTGTTCCAACCAACGGCTCTTCTGTATAAAACGCCGCTGCGGGAAGTTTCTTTTCTATTCTTATAACGCACAAATCTGTTTGAGGATCTGTTCCTACGGCAGTCGAAAAGTAACCTGTTTTATCGTCTTTCCCAACGTACACCTTTACCGATGATGCGCCTACGATAATATGGTGAGAAATTACTATATAACTGAATTTTTCGTCTTCGGAATTTCCTATAACAACGCCCGAAGCGTAAGTTTTCGTGCCGCCGGTTGATTCAACTTCAACGGAAACGACACCGGTTTCAACCCTCGAAATTACTTCTGCAAGAGGCATAGAAAGATAGTCTGAAAGCTCCGCGTCATCTACGCTCACCATATTCACGGTTGAGCCTGATATATACGGCGGGCGAGAAAAGGATGAATCCGCACTTTCGCTATCGTCTGTAGCCGGTCTTCTGTTAATATCGCAACCAAACATTGAGCAAACAATAATACAAATTGCAACCAATGCGCACGGAATTATTTTTTTTAATTTATTTTTAAAATTAACATTTAGCATTTTTACCTCATAAAGAAATATTACACATATCGTTTTTGTTGTATGCTTTCTAAAATTACTTTTTGCATTGCTTCCGCAATTATTTGTTTGCTATTCGCAAACAATAGCCGTTCGTTGAAATACTGCGCTCGAAATCCCTTGCAAGCAAGTTTTCTCGCTTATATTATAACATTATACGGCTCGCAAAAATTACTTTTTGCATTGCTATCGCAATTATTTGTTTGCTATTCGCAAACAATAGCCCTTCGTTGAAATACTGCGCTCGAAAATCCTTGCAAGCAAGTTTTCTCGCTTGTATTATAACATACCTTGCTTTAAATAACAATCTTTTATTTTAAGTCAGGTGAAATATAGTTTATTTGCGAATAAAAATCGTCTTTCTTTTTAAAAAGTAAAACAAGCGCATAAACCGACGTTAAAACTCCGATTACGGCGGTTAAAGTAATTGTAAGCGGCGTCCAGATAATTCCGTCAATCATTGATTTATCCATTAAAAGACCGCCTATATTAAAAATAAAATGTAATGCATAGGCATAAGCGATTTTCCCCGAAAAAAGCGTTGCGATAGCGCACATTCCGCCGATTAAAAACGAATAACCTATTTGCATTATTACCCCGCCAAACGAAGCTCCCGCCAAAAGATTTAGCAAATGAGTTACGCCAAACAGCGCAGACGACAAAAGAAGCGATAAAAACGTACCGTATTTTTTTTGATATAACCTTCGGTAAATAACGGGAAAAACCAAACCGCGAAACACGGTTTCTTCAAGCACCACGCCGCCAAGACAAGCAATCAGATAGCAAATTACGGTTAAAAAATCACAATCAACAAAAGTTACCTCTCCAAACGCAAGCGGAAAAATAGGAAAATTATTTATTGCAACAATAAAAAACGGAATAAACAGCCAACAATTTTTCCATATTCCTTTTACGGAAAATAAATTTTTAACTCTTATTTCACCCATAAGCCATATGGGCAAAATAGAACAGATCGCCCGAGCCAGAAAAAGCGAAAACAATTCGGCAGCTTTAGACGAGCCGAGAAAAAACGTAAATATCTCCGTAGGAAAACTTACCGCTCCCGTTATATACAGTAAAACGACTATTATAAAGCGTACAGGGCTTTCCGCCGAGTAACGATAAAGATTGTCGTTGGTCTTTTTTTCTTTCATAGTAACCTTTTTGTTCAAGATATTGTTTAAATTTTTTCTTGTAGGAAATCGTTTGTTCAACGTAAGCTCTCGTTTGAGAGTACGGAATAAATTCCAAAGTCTTTCCGTCTTGAGAATAACCTTCGTCAGACAGCCACTTTTTTACTATGCCTTCGCCTGCGTTGTAAGCGCAAAGAATTTCGCAGTCAAAATAAAATTTTTCTTTTAAATATGCCAGATATGCGCAACCGAGCATAATATTAACGTAAGCGTCTTTAAGTTCGACTTTTTTGTTATATCCGATTTTTTCAGCGATAAATTCGGCTGTTTTTGGCATAATCTGCATTAACCCGACCGCGCCTTTATCGCTTACGACATTTTTATTAAAATCACTTTCAGCCTTTGCCACAGCAAAAACAAACTCGGGTTCAAGCCCGTTTTTTTCGGAAAATTTAATTATATATTCATAATATTCGTCTGCTTTGTTTTTGCCGCAAAAAAAGCCGAAAATCAAGCTTATACACACAATAGACGCAATAACAAAAATAGGTACGAATACTAATTTATTTTTCTTTAATTTCATTTATCGCCCATTTAACTTTATTTGTAAGTTCCGACAAATCGCCGTCGTTACGAATAATTATATGTAGCGATAAATCCGTATTATCATAATCAAACTGATTGTTTATACGCTCAAAAATTTCTTCAGTACTTTTTCCGTCCCTTTTTGCCGCACTTTCAGCTCTTACGTTTTTATCACGCAAAACGACTATGGTTTTATCAAAAAAATTTATAAGATCGCATTCAAACAAGAGCGGCACTTCGTAAAACGTTACACCGTTACCGCCTTGCTTAAAAGCCTCGGCTAATATTTCGGGATGAGTATATGCGTTCAGTTTTTCAAGAGCTTTTTTATCGTTAAACACCTTTTTGGATACGGCGCTTTTATCAAGAGTAACCCGCCCGTTTTTAACAACAGGCTCAATACCGAGAAGGTTTGATATACCATTTACAAATTTTTCATCAGACAAAAGATCTTTATATACTTTGTCGAGATCTACGGTTTTATATCCAAGCTCCGAAATAATTTGCATAACGGTGCTTTTACCGCTGCCTATTCCGCCGGTTACGGCTATTTTTAAATTTTTATCGCTAAAACTCGCCATAATAGTGTTCGTATTTTTTTATTTATTTTGCTTCAAACCAGTTTTTTCCGGAACTCACGTTTACGGAAAGCTGTACCGATAATTGCGCCGCGCCTGTCATTTCTTCTTCTAAAATACGCTTTACGTTTGTTTCAACGCACTTTGGCGCGTCAACTATAAGCTCATCGTGAACCTGTAAAATCAAAATTGCTTCGCTAGCTTCTTTTTTCAAACGACGATAGACGTTGTTCATTGCGATTTTTATTATATCTGCAGCGGTTCCCTGAAGAGGCATATTCATCGCCGCCCGCTCGCCAAAAGACCTTACGTTATAATTAGACGAAGCAATTTCGGGAATAAAACGCCTTCTGTTATATGCGGTACAAACATAGCCGTTTGCCTTTGCAAATTCTACGTTTTTATTCATATAATCTTTGACTTCGGGATAAGTGTCAAAATAATTCTTTATATAATCCGCAGCCGTTTTTGGCGATATTTTTAAATTTTTTGCCAAGCCGTATTCGCTTATTCCGTAAATTATACCAAAATTTACGGCTTTTGCTCTTGAACGCTGTTCCTTTGTTACGTCGTTTAAATTTACTTTAAAAACTTCAGATGCCGTTATTGCGTGAATATCAGCCCCGTTATTAAATGCATCAATCAGCTTTTTACATCCCGAATAATGAGCTAAAAGTCTTAGTTCTATCTGCGAATAATCCGCGCTTATAATAACGCCGTCAGAATTTCTGGGAATAAAAAATTTACGGATCTCTCGCCCCTCTTCGTCACGGACGGGAATATTTTGTAAGTTAGGTTCTTTAGAAGAAAGTCTTCCGGTACTTGTTACCGTCTGATTAAAAACGGTATGAATAAGTCCGGTATTGCGATCAATCAGCGGCTTAAAGCCCTCGATATAAGTGGATAAAAGCTTTTGAATTTGTCTGTATTCCAAAATCAAAGGAATTATCGGATGTTCTCCGACCATTTCTTCAAGCACTTCCGCGCCGGTGGAATAACCCGTTTTTGTCTTTTTGCCGTGTTTAAGCCCTAACTTTTCAAATAAAATTTCGGCAAGCTGTTTGGGAGAATTCGGATTAAACGTTTGCCCGGCTAAGTCCATTATACGATTATTTATTTCCAACAGACGTTTTTTGTAATCTTCGGAAGCGGCGTTTAAAACGTTAGTTTCAATTTTAAAACCGGCTTTTTCCATACTGAACAATACGTCGGCAAGCGGAAGCTCTACATTTTTATATAAATAAAGGTTGTCCTCTTTTTCTAATTCAGCAAGGTATTTTTCGTGAAGAGATAACAGCGAAGCCGCAGGATAAGAAACATCAAATCCGGCATGCTCTAAAACTTCGGTTAAATTCATCTCCTTTTGAGTATAATCCACAACGTACTTTTCAAGCATGACGTCGTCGCAATCAAAACTATAATCAAAATTAAAACTATCCAGCGTACGCATCAACTTTTTTTTGTCGTAAACAATCTTACTCAATTTTGAATTTTTAAGCACAGATAAAACAAAGGTAAACGCATCGGTAGAAGTAATTCCTTTATCAAAAAAATTCTCTAAAACGTTATCTTGAATTTTTAGTTTCCACTCGGTTTTTCCGTCCGAAATGAAAATATTATCCAACACGGCAATTGAAACGATTTCAGATTCAAAAGCAATTATGTCAGACGTAATACTTTCTAAAATAACTTGTTTTATCTCGTTTTTTTCGATAAATTCTATTTTAGAATTATCTTGAGCTTTTTCAGGTTCAGCTGAAAAAATATCCTTTTTTAAGATACTGTTGAATTCCAGTTCGTTAAACGCGCGGCGGGTTGAAAACGCAAACGGAAAGATAAGTTTAAGCTCTTGCAAAGTTAAATTCAAGTCAGCTTTTACGTCAATAGTCGCAAGCGTTTTAGATAAAAAAGCGCTTTCCTTCCCTTCCTCGACTTTTTCTTTCAGTTTACCTTTTAGTTCATCTGTATGTTCATAAAGATTTTCTATCGAACCGAATTTTGATACAAGATCCAAAGCAGTTTTTTCACCTATTCCCTTAATGCCCGGAATATTATCCGAGCTATCGCCCATGCACGCTTTTAAATCAATAATCTGAATAGGCTCAATACCCGTTTTCTCTTTAAAATTGTCTATCGAATAAAGTTCGGTTTCGCTTATGCCTTTTCTTGTAAAAAGAACGCTTGTGCTTTCGTCTACAAGTTGAAAGCTGTCTTTATCACCGGTAACTATAAACGTAGGTAAAGAAAAAGTCTTAGCCGCACTGCCTATAATATCGTCGGCTTCAAGCCCTGCTTTTTCGTATATTCTAATCCCCAAATCCGTAAGTAATTTTTTAATAAGCGGAACCTGCGAAACGAGTTCTTCGGGCATAGGTTTTCTTGTCGCCTTATAGCCTTCATACATTTTATGCCTGTAAGTAGGTTCTTTTCTGTCAAAAGCCACTAGCATATAATCGGGCTTTACTTCTTGTATAAGTTTTATAAGCATATTGATAAAACCGTAAACGGCATTAGTCTGCACCCCCGTTTTGGTTGCAAAATACGGAGTAGCGTAAAAGGCTCTGTATAATATGCTGTTCCCGTCAATCAATACTAATTTTTCCATAATTTTTTTAATCCCCGCTCAAAAAAAGCTTGCAATAAGTTATTATTTATGTTATTATATTAAAGCGTTGAAAATTTGTGGCTTAAAAGCTCATATTCTTGCAAAAAAAATTTTTTGCCGCTGTGGTGGAACTGGCAGACGCGCGGGACTCAAAATCCCGTGATGGCGACATCGTGTGGGTTCGACCCCCACCAGCGGCACCATTTATTTTTAAGGAAAAGCAAGTGCTTTTCCTTTTTTATTATCATTTTTACCGTCTTTTATATGTAGTAAAGCGAATTTTATATCCGTTATCCAAAATCGGCTCACTTTCGCTTTCAAGATAAAAATCAGAATTTTCGTCCAGATTCGGGAAAAATACGTCTGCATTGCCGTCAGCATCAACTTTAGTAAGCAAAACTTTTTCGCAATACGGCAAAAGAAGTTTGTATACGCTTGCTCCGCCTATAACAAAAACGTCGTTATCATCGTAAACAGAAACCGCTTTTAACAATTCGTCAACCGAGCCAACAACCATACAGTTTTCAATTTCTATATTTTTATCGCACAAAACTATATTCGTTCTGTTTTTTAAAGGTTTTCCGTTTGGCAGAGAAAGCAAAGTATTATATCCCATTATAACAACTTTGCCCTGCGTTGTTTCGCGAAAAAACTTCATATCGAGCGGCAAAGAAAACATAAGACCGTTTTTTTTACCGATGCCCCATTTTTTATCCGCATGCAAAATAGCTATCATATGGCAACCTCGATTTTTTGCGAGAGCGGAGTACACTTATAATCGATAAGCTCAAAGTCATCAACCGAAAAATCATAAAAATCTTTAATATCTGTGTTGATTCTTAAAACGGGAGCTTCATATTCGGGATTTTTTAGCATTTGTTCGTATATGGGAATATGCCGATCATATATATGCGCGTCGGAAATAACGTGAACAAGCTCGCCCGCTTTAAAACCGCAAACCTGAGCAAGCATCATAAGCAACACCGAATATTGACATACGTTCCAGTTGTTTGCAACTATCATATCGTTTGAACGCTGATTTAAAATTCCGTTTAATTTATCGCCCGATACGTTAAAAGTCATCGAATATGCGCATGGATACAGATGCATTTCGTTCAAGTCCGCAAAATTATAGATATTAGTCATAATTCTGCGCGAATTAGGATTATTTTTTAAATCAAAAATAACACGATCGACTTGATCGAATTCTCCTTCATTGTATTTATGCTTTATAGCGAGCTGATACCCGTATGCCTTACCTATGGAGCCGCTTTCATCCGCCCAACTATCCCATATATGACTGTTTAAATCATGGACATTGTTCGATTTCTTTTGCCATATCCAAAGTATTTCGTCTATAGCGCTCTTTAAAAACGTCTTTCTGATAGTTAAAATCGGGAATTCTTTTTGTAAATCGTAACGATTGACTATTGCAAACTTTTTTACCGTGTGCGCGGGAGTTCCGTCTGCCCAGTGTGGTCTGACGTTGCAATTAGTATCCCATACGCCGTTCTTTATAATTTCGTTACAATTTTCTTTAAAAACTTTATCCGCATAGCTCATAAAAAATTTCTCCGTAAGACTTGAAGTGATTGATTTGAATTGAATTTTATTTTCTTATTTCTTTTGTTCCGTCAAGTTTTTGCATTTTCATCCACATTTTCATAACGAAAGAATGCGGAAATATTTTTGTTGCAAACCATTGAAGTTTGTTTTTAGCACCCGGCGCACAGATATCCTTTTTGCCGTAAAGCGTTTTTATACCCTTTTTTATTACAAATTCTGCGTCGTACATTGCGCTGTACTTTATAACAACGGGTTTCTCTTCGGTATTTATAGCTCTATCGAAAAACTCCGTTTTCGTCCAGAACGGACAAAGTGCAACGACGTGTATTTTTCTGTATTTAAGTTCAACGTTAAGCGCACGGGTATAGCTTACCATAAAAGCTTTTGTTGCTCCGTAAATATTGATATACGGTATAGGCTGAAATCCCGCACACGATGCTATATTCAATATCTTTGCGCTTTCTTTCATATAAGGCAAAGAATAATCCGTCATATAAATAGCCGCTTTACAGTTAAGGTCTATCATATTCAGGTGTGTTTGCGTAGGAATAGTTTCGTAATGTCCGAATTTACCAAAACCCGCACAGTTTGCCAGAATCACAATTTCAGGACTTTCCGCTTCAAGTTTTTGCTTATAAACCGAAATTGCGGACGGATCGCTTAAATCAATAGAAATAGGAACAATAGGCGTATCGGTAAAATCGGATAGCTCTTTTAATCTGTCCGTTCTTCTTGCTATAGCCCATATTTCGTCAACTTTTTCTTTTTTAGAAATTTGTTTTACAAATTCTTTGCCAAGCCCGCTGCTTGCCCCTGTAACAACTATAATTCTTTTCATATATCTTTTCCTTTAATTTTCTTTTCTATAATTATATAAAAAATAAGCGGCAAAGTCAATTATAAGCACCGCCGTTTCAAATATAAGCAAAATAAAAGCCGCTTTTAAAAGCGGCAAAATCATCAGTGAAATTCTATTTTGTTTTCAATAATATATTTTCGCAGTTTATCAATAGATTTTTTTTCGATTCTCGAAATATACGAGCGTGAAATTTTTAAAAGCGAAGCAACTTCGCGCTGACAGAGCGTAGCGTTGCCCTTTAACCCGAATCTTAAAACGATAACCGTGTATTCTCTGTCGTTTAAACATGCGCGGACGGTTTTTAAAAGCTTTTCGTTGAACATGCTTTGTTCAACCTGAGATAAAACGCTTTCTTCATCTACCGCCAGAAGATCCATAAGGCTTAATTCATTGCCTTCTTTATCCGTACCTATTACGTCCGAGACCGAAACGTCAGACTTGTATTTTTTATTTGCCCTTAGAAGCATTAAAATTTCATTTTCTATACATCTGGCGGTATAAGTTGCAAGTCGGGTACCTTTTTCAACGTCATACGTGTTTATGGCTTTGACAAGCCCTATTGTTCCAACCGAAATTAAATCGTCGTTATCGTACGAACCCTGATATTTCTTTACAATATGCGCAACTAATCTGAGATTGTGCCGAATAAGTTTTTCTTTTGCTTCGAAATCTCCGTTTTTAAATGCGATTAAAGCGCGACGTTCTTCTTCGGGCGATAAAGGCTTTGGAAAAGAATCGCCGCCAAGACTTCCGCAAAAAAATACAATTTTTCCGATTACAAATAATAAAAAATCGACAAACATACAAAACTTCCTGTAATTATTTGTATGATTTTGTCGATTTATTTAGACTTATTTTCTTAAAACGTCACCGAAAGACAATTCAACAGAAGTATAAAGCTTTAATTTTTGCTGAACTATTTTAGCGTCGGCTATCTCTTCACCGTCTTCGTTTACAAGGCGTTCTGCCTTAATGGTTTTGTTAAAACTGTCGGACGGAGAAAGGACTTCTAAAACGTCGCCTTTTTTAAAGCGATTGCGCATTTCTATCAAAGCATACTTTCCGTACTCGTCTGTTCCTGAGCCTAAAACGAAAGCTATAAACGTTTTGTCTCCTCGACTTTGCGAATCTTCGTAATTCACCGTCTGTTCGTTTTCGCCGAGCATATAAGCCGTTGTAAAAGCACGATGAGCGGTTTTTAACAATTCGTTTGAATAAATATTATTCCTTTTATAGCTTGCTCCAAGCTTTTCAAAAGCGTCTATTGCGCGCCTGTAAGCGTTCACGACGGTTGCAAGATAGTACTCGCTTTTCATTCTGCCTTCTATCTTTAAAGAAACCGCCCCGCTTTCATGCAGCAAATCAAGGTAATCAATCATGTTAAGATCTTTACTGTTAAAAATATATGTTCCGCGAGCATCTTCTTCTACGGGTAAAAATTCGCCGTCTGTTTTTGATTTTTCGCGAATTTCATATTCCCACCTGCAACACTGCACGCACGTTCCGCGATTGCCGTCGCGATGAGAAAGATAGTTTGACAGTAAGCATCTGCCGCTATACGAAATACACATCGCGCCGTGCGCAAAAACTTCGATTTCAGCACCGCAATAATCGGAAATTTCCTTTACTTCTTTAAGCGTAAGCTCTCTTGCAAGAACAATTCTCTTTACCCCGTTATCCGCCCAGAATTTTGCCGAATACTTGTTTAAAGTTGAGGCTTGCGTAGATAAATGCACGCAAAGCCCTTTAAACTTTTCACTGCAAAGTCTGACAAGCCCCGGATCCGAAATTATTACCGCGTCAACGGCAATCGATTGTAAAAATCCAAGATATTTTTCAAGTGATTCAAAATCATTGTTTCGTGCTAAAATATTAACCGCAACGTATATTTTTTTACCTTTTTCATGAGTATATTTTACAGCTTGTTCAAGTTCTTCATCGCTGAAATTATCAGAAAATGCGCGAAGCGAAAAACTTGTTCCGCCAACATATACGGCATCTGCACCAAAATAAAGCGCAGTCTTTAGTTTATCAAAATTCCCGGCAGGAGCCAGAAGTTCAAAATTCTTCATAACAAAATTAGTATAAAATATTTTCCGGGTTAAACAACGAATTCAATAGCCTATCCTTTATAAGCGATAAGCACCCCGTCGCCTATGTCTAAAACGCTTACGGTATAATTTTCATCCGCCACCAACTCGTCGATAAAAGAGCGAAGGTTTCTTACAATAGTCATTTCGCGATGAGGCGGCTTTTCATGCTCAACCCATCCGCGAAAAAGAACGTTATCGGCAAACAATACTCCGCCGTCGGATAAAAGTCGTTTTATATCCGGCAGATAATCGTAATACCTTGCTTTTGCTCCGTCGAGAAATATAAAGTCATACCCTTTTTCCAAAAATCTGATTATATCTCCGGCATCACCAAGAAATTGACGCACTCTTAAAGATAAGTTTTCGGCTGAAAAATTTTCTTTTGCCGCATTAAACGATTTCTCGTCGGTTTCTATAGTGGTAAGCCTTGCCTTTTTAATTGTTTCAAGCATACATATGCCGCTCATTCCCGTTGCTGTGCCTATTTCAAGAATCTTTTCGGGATTTTTAATCTTCAAACATAGCAAAAGAGCGTTAAGGCTTTCGTCTAAAATGGTAGGTATTCCTTTCTCTCTGTATTCTTTGCGCATATTTTTTATACGCGGCGGAATATTCAGATTGACTTTTGATCTTGTAAAATCGCTCATTTTAAAAAATTAAATTTCGGTTATTACAGGCAAAATAATCGGATTGTTTTTTGTCTTTTTAAAAATATAGTTTTTTAAATTTTTTCTGAGTTGACGCCTGAATTCGGCATTGTCGCCGATATCCTTTATATCAAAATCGCCAAGCGTTTTAACGACTATTCCTTTGCAATCCGCAATAAGCTGATCGTTAAGACTTATGCCCTTACATATAAACGAAGGCTCCTGTATGCACTCCCCGTTTTCGGCAGATACGCAACAGATCGCAACGATTATACCGTCTTCGGCAAGGTGTATTCTGTCGCGAACAACGGTGTTAGTATCGTCAATGGTAAGTCCGTCAACAAGCTTACTGCCCGCGTGAAATTTTTCGCCGAATTTCATAGACCTCTCGGTTACTTCAACCGTATCGCCTATATCGCATATAAGCATATTGCTTTCACGCATGCCGAGTTCCTTTGCAAGCATGCAATGCTTTTTTAAATGTCTGTATTCTCCGTGAACCGGAATAAAGAATTTCGGTTTTAAAAGAGAGTGGAGAATTTTTAATTCTTCCTGACAAGCATGCCCCGAAACGTGAATACTCTTTATATCGTCGTATACAACTTCCGCTCCTTTGCGGTAAAGATTATTGATTACGTTATAAATACTCTTTTCGTTACCGGGAATAGGGCTTGCCGAAATAATTATTGTATCGTTAGCCCCTATCTGAACCTGCGAGTAATCGTCCGACGCCATACGCGTAAGAGCACTCATAGGTTCACCCTGACTGCCGGTAGAAATAATTACGAGATCTTTATCCTGAATATTTTTTATTTTATCTATATCGACAATTACGCCTTCGGGAATCTGCATCTCGCCTATTTTTGCGGCTGCTTCGGTTACATTTATCATACTGCGTCCCGAAAGCGCAACTTTACGCTTATACTTTTGCGCAAGATTTATTATTTGTTGAATGCGATAGACGTTACTTGCAAACGTGGCGATTATAAGGCGTTTTTTCAAATTTGAGGCGAACAGACTTTCAAACGTTTCTTTAACAACCTGTTCGCTCATAGTATAGCCCTTACGCTCTACATTTGTGGATTCACACAAAAAGAGAAGTACGCCCTTTTTGCCTATTTCCGAAAAACGGTTTATATCGGCTATTTCTCCGTTTATAGGAGTTAAGTCCACTTTAAAATCGCCGGAATGAACAACCATACCTACGGGCGTGGTTATTGCGAGCGCACAGGAACCCGGAATAGAATGGTTTACGTTTATAAATTCAACCTGAAAACATCCTAAATTTATACGGCTTGACGGCTTGACCGCAGTCATCTTTACGCCTTTTACGTTTTGCTCGCGAAATTTATTCTCTGAAAGCGCAAGCGTAAGCTTTGTGCCGTAAACGGGAACGCCGCTTAAATCTTTTAAAAGATACGGTAGCCCGCCTATATGATCCTCGTGTCCGTGCGTTAAAACTATGCCGCGGACTTTTTCTTTATTCTGTAAAATATACGTTGTGTCGGGAATAACCAAGTCAATTCCCGGCATATCGATGGACGGAAAAGTAAGACCGACGTCGATAATTATTATATCGTTGCCGTATTCCAAGGCGGTCATATTTTTACCGATCTCGCCCACTCCGCCCAAAAATCTGATTTTTAAGCTTTTATTTTTCTTTTTCATTACACTCCGTTAAAGCGCGAGCTTACCAAAAAAAGGTAGTTCGCGCTTTATTCAGTTACATCAAACAATTTTACTCATTGTATCGTAACTTATAATTTTTAGTTTTTTATTTTTCGTATTCCGAAAGACTTGACAATAATTTTTCTTTTATTTCAAGGTTTTTGTCAAGCTTTTCACGCTCTTTATCCACTACAGTTTTAGGTGCTTTTGCGGCAAATCCGGGATTATTAAGTTTATTTTCCGAGAATGCGATTTCTTCGTTTACTTTTTCAAGTTCGGCTTTAAGTCTTGCAGTTTCTTTTTCTACGTCAACGAGCTCTCCGAGCGGAACGTAAATTTCGAATCCCGCAAGCATTACGGATAAAACTTTTTCACCGATATCGTTTTTTGATGCTACAAACGAAATATTTTCAACTCCGGCGAGTTTTTCTATGTACGACGAAGTACGACGTATAAGCTTCTCGTTTTCGGTAACGATAAACAGATCCACTTTTTTAGACATAGGCGCATTAACGGTAGCGCGAAGATTCCGCAAGCCTTTTATTATAGCCATAACCGTTTCGGCGGCCGATTTATCTTTTCTGTAAGTGAATTTGGAATTATATTTGGGATAATCCTGTACCATTATGCTTTCCGTAACGCCGGGAATATTGCTGTAAATTTCCTCTGTGATAAACGGAATTATAGGATGCAGTAGTTTTAAAGATTGTTTTAAAACATAGATAAGCACGCTTACCGTGTCGGATTTAACGCGTTCGTTTTCGCCGTATAAAGCAGGTTTACTGAGTTCGATATACCAGTCGCAGAAGTCATACCATAAAAAGTCGTGCGCAAAGGTAGCGGCAAGACCTATTTCGAATTTTTCCATATTAAGCGTTACCGCTTTTACGGTATCGTTTAATTTTGAAATGATCCACTTGTCCGCAACGTTAAGTTTGCAGTCTGAAAGCTCTTTAATTTCCGCGTTTTCGGCGTTCATAAGAACAAAACGGCTTGCATTCCAGAGTTTATTTATAAAGTTTCTCGTTCCTTCTATTTTATCCTGCGAAAAACGCGTGTCGTTACCGGCAGAAACGCCGTTTACAAGTGAAAATCTCAACGTGTCCGCACCGTACTTATCTATAATTTCCAACGGATCTATTCCGTTGCCGAGCGACTTGCTCATTTTTCTGCCTTCGCTGTCACGAACAATACCATGTATCAGAACGTCTTTAAACGGCACTTTTCCCGTGTGTTCTATACCGCTGAAAATCATTCTTGCAACCCAGAAGAAAATAATATCGTAAGCGGTTATAAGCGTATCGGTCGGATAAAAATAATCGTAATCCGGCGTATGTTCGGGGAATCCGAGCGTGGAAAACGGCCAGAGCGCAGAAGAAAACCATGTATCGAGAACGTCCTCGTCCTGTTTAAAATGCGTACAGCCGCATTTAGGACATTTTACGGGCGCAGTTTCGGCAACCACAAGTTCACCGCATTCGTCGCAATAATAAGCAGGAATACGATGCCCCCACCATAACTGACGCGAAATACACCAGTCTTTGATGTTTTCCATCCAGTTGTAATAGGTTTTTGTAAAGCGTTTGGGCGTGAATTTTATACTCTTGTTTCTTACGGCCTCTATAGCGGGTTTAGCCAAGCTTTCCATTTTTACGAACCATTGTTTTGAAACAATAGGCTCGACTGTAGAATGGCAACGATAACAATGCCCTACGTTATGGGTGTGCGGTTCGATTTTTACAAGTGCGTCGCATTCTTTTAAATCTTCCACTATCGCCTTGCGGGCGTCGTATCTGTCCATTCCAACGTATTTGCCCGCATTTTCATTCATGGTTCCGTCGTCGTTCATAACCCTTACAACGGGAAGGTTATGCCTTAAACCGACTTCAAAGTCGTTAGGATCGTGAGCAGGCGTAATTTTTACCGCACCCGTTCCGAATTGCATGTCCACATACAAATCCGCAACGATAGGAATTTCTTTGTTTATCAAAGGAAGAATAACGGTTTTGCCGACTAAAGCGGTATAGCGTTTATCCTTGGGGTTTACCGCTACCGCAGTATCGCCGAGCATAGTTTCGGGTCTGGTAGTGGCAACCGTGATATAGCCGTCGCCGTCCTTGATTTTATATCTTAAATGCCAGAAATTAGACGCTTCGTCTGCATATTCCACTTCTGCATCCGATAAAGCGGTTTTACAGCACGGACACCAGTTAATTATTCTCGATCCTCTGTAAATTAAACCTTTTTTGTATAATTTATTGAATACATAAGTAACGGCTTTTGAACAACGCTCGTCCATGGTAAAAGAAAGCTTCGACCAGTCGCATGAAGCCCCCAGACTTTTTACTTGTTCGGTTATCCTGTCGCCATAGGCTTTTTTCCATGCCCACGCACGTTCAAGAAAAGCTTCTCTGCCTATTTCCTGCTTGGTTTTACCCTCTTCTTTTTTAATTTTCTCAACTATTTTTACTTCCGTAGCAATCGAAGCGTGATCCGTTCCGGGAAGCCATAACGCTTCGTACCCTTGCATACGTTTAAAACGAATTACAGAATCCTGCAAAGTCATATTAAGCGCATGACCTATATGAAGTTGACCCGTAATATTAGGTGGCGGCATTACGATTGTATAAGGGAGTTTTTTCTCGTTCGGATGAGCTTCAAAATATTTTTTTTCAATCCATTTATCGTAAATCCGACGTTCAAAATCCTTTGGGTTGTAAGTTTTGTTGAGTTCCATAAAACAATACCTTCGAAATTTATTATAATCTAACACTTAGTTATTATATAAGAAAGAGAAATAATTGTCAAATATTTGTTTGCTAACATACGATATATTGTAATTTAATTTACGATAATTGCAAATGCATCGCAAGAAAAAAAATTAAGGAGCATTATGAAAAAAATTTCACTGTTGATAGCTGCTGTTTTTATAGCAATCGCATGTTTCGGCTGCACAAAAACAGATAATACCATAAAAAAGATACGATTAAACGAAGTTACTCACTCAATTTTTTACGCACCTTTATACGTTGCGATAGAAAACGGTTATTTTACCGAATACAACCTTGAAGTAGAATTAACAAACGGCGGCGGCGCAGATAAATCCATGACCGCAATTTTATCGGGTTCGGCAGATATAGGACTTATGGGACCGGAAGCCGCAATGTACGTGTACTTAAACGGAAAAGAAAACTACCCCAAAGTTTTTGCGCAACTTACAAAACGTGACGGTTCATTTTTAATTTCAAGAACCGACGAGAAAAATTTTGATTATTCAAACCTTACCGATAAAGAAATTATCGCCGGCAGAAAAGGCGGCGTTCCCGCTATGACGCTCGAATACCTTTTAAAAGAAAAAGGCTATACCGATAAGAAAAACATAAAACTCAACTACGATATACAATTCAACCTTACCGCCGCGGCCTTTGAAGGAGGTACGGGCGATTACTGTACTTTATTTGAGCCTACGGCTTCGGAATTTGAAAAAGCCGGTAAAGGTTTTGTTGTGTCAAGCGTAGGTAAAGAAAGCGGAGAAGTCCCCTATACCGCGTTTATGGCGTCAGACGAATATATCACCAAAAACGAAGAAACGGTTAAGAATTTTTTACGCGCCATTTACAAAGCGATTGATTTTATAAAATCGGCAAAACAGGACGAACTCGTTAACGCATTAAAAGGACAATTCCCGTCCACAAGCGGCGAAAGTATAATCGCTTCGATTAACCGTTATAACGAAATAGACGCTTGGATGGAAAACATGACCATGAAACCCGAGTCGTTTGAAAGATTGAAAAACATAATGACAAACGCAGGAGAACTTGAACGCGACGTACCGTTCGACAAGCTTATATTAACAGAATACTCAAACATAATTTATCACGAAATATTCGATAGATAAAGGTGTTTTTAGGATTTTTATGTCAGGCATAATTATAAACACTTAAAATATTAGAGAGTTTTACAACGGAGAAAACAATATGGAAAAACTACTTGAAATAAAAAACTTAAGCGTATCGTACCAAACGAAAAAGACGGAAGTAAAAGCGGTTGAAAATCTTGAATTCTCCGTTTCAAAAGGAGAGTTCGTTGCGATAATAGGAAGATCGGGCTGCGGTAAAACGAGCATTCTTTCCGTAATCGCAGGACTGTTGCCCTATGAAGGAGACATAAAACTCAACGGCAAAAAAGTTTTAAAACCGTCCACAAACATCGGATACATGCTTCAACGCGACGAGCTTTTTGAATGGCTCACCATAGAGGAAAACGTCTATCTTCCATTAAAGCTGAGAAGAATAAAAAAAGACGAGGCCGTTAAAAACAACGTCGAAAGACTTATTGAAAAATACGGGCTTAAAGATTTCAGAAAGAGCTTCCCGTCAGAACTGTCCGGCGGAATGAGGCAGCGAGCCGCCCTTATACGAACGCTCGCATGCTCACCTGACGTACTGCTTTTAGACGAACCTTTTTCCGCCCTCGATTATCAGACAAGGTTAAACGTCTGCGACGACGTGTATTCGATAATAAAACACGAAAAGAAAACCGCGCTCTTAGTCACGCACGACATATCCGAGGCTATATCCGTAGCCGACCGGGTAATCGTGCTTACGGCAAGACCCGCAAGAGTTTATACGATAAACGAAATTGACATCGACAAAAACCTTACTCCGTTAAAACGACGAGAAAATCCGCGTTTTTCCGCCATTTTCGAACTTTTATGGAGGGAACTGAACGCATGAGAACAAAAGATAAAAACCTTTCGATTAACAGAATAAAATACTTAAAACGTGAAAACGCGGAGAAAATTACAATACATTTCTTCAGAATATTCATACTTGCGCTTTTTATCGCGCTTTGGGAAATTGCGGCAAAGACGAATTTAATCGACTCGTTTTTGTTTTCTTCGCCAACAAGGATAGTCAAAACTTTAGGCGATCTTTATATCAGCGGAGATTTATTCAACCACGTTTTCACAACACTGTACGAAACCATAATAGGTTTTTTGATTGCAACTTTATTAGGAATGTTGTTCGCAATACTTTTGTGGCGTTTTAACGCGCTGCAAAAAATATTTGAACCTTACATTATAGTGTTAAACGCCCTACCCAAAATTGCGCTCGGTCCGGTAATAATAATCGCTTTCGGCGCAGGTACTGGCGCAATAATTTTTATGACTGTACTCGTTACGATTATAGTAACGACAATAAACATGCTGAACGGTTTTATCCAGACCGATAAAGGGAAAATATTATTGCTTCGCTCTATGGGCGCAAATAAAACCGATATTTTGTTCAGACTTGTATTACCCGCTTCGCTTCCGTCTTTTGTTTCAACACTTAAAGTGAACGTCGGATTAAGCTGGATAGGCTCCATTATGGGCGAATATATCGTTTCGCGCCAAGGCTTAGGCTATCTTATAGTATATGGCGGACAGGTGCTGAAACTTGACCTTGTAATGACGAGTACCGTTCTTTTGTGCGTACTTGCGGCTTTAATGTACGTTGCCGTGCTTTTATTCGAAAAACTAACGGTAAAACGCAGAAAATAACAATATAATAAATTACGGCAATTAAAGAAAGCAACGGATAGATTTTATCTACTATAACGTAAAATCCCAAGCGGGAAACCAAAAACGAAAGCAAACAAACCATTATAACCCATAATACATGTAATTTTCCTTCGATGACGTGAAGAAGCGGGTATAAACTGCCCACAAGCGTAGTAACTATACCCGCCGCGATCATCGAAGCAACAAGATAATATGCCCATTTTGTATTGCTTACAAGATACAATATCGGAATATCGCTCATCAAACATTCCTTAGGTAAAACCGTTAAATAAAGAGCGGCGGAAAGCGCAAGCGCAAAAGCCGTAATTAAAGAAGTCAATAAAGGGGAAAAGGTTTTTTCCTCTTTTTTTATGCTTATTAAAAGCGGTTGCGTGAGCATTACATTCATGCACGAATACGAAAGCGGCGATAAAAAATCAAAAGAGCGAGAAAATCCGATATCTTTATTATCCGAAAAAATCAAGCCGCCGCCTATTATCGCAAACAAAACTATAAGCATTACGGGAACTAAAATTAAATTGAATTTAGTTAATTTTTCTATTCCGCCTATGCATATAAAAACCGAAAAAATAAGCATCAACACCGAAAAAACAGGCAATTCCCCACTCATTTTTAAATCGCGAGCCAAACTATCGGTTGCGCCCAGCATAGAAGCAACCGTTAAAACGCAAAGAATATTGATTATAAAATTGCTTTTTTGCATCACCGATTCAATCACCGGGTTTTTATTTGCAAGCGTAACGTAAACAAAAACCGTAAACGCAACCAACAAAATACAAAAAAGTACAGGCTGATTGTTTCCGAAGAAAAATTTCATAATCTCTCTGCCTGTTATAAACCCTGCGCCTATTACTGCACCTATTATCGCAAAAGCAGCCTTTAAAGAACCGATAAAAATACTTTTATTCATATTACATTTTATTTAAGGTAAAAAAAAATTATACGCATTGAACGTGCGTATATTTTTTCACTTGGAATATTTTAAAATTTTTTTAGCCGTCGTGCCTGCGTATTATATCTACTTTAGTTATATCTTCAAAAAAGATTTTCTCTTTTACCACCGTTACATAATGGCGCAAAAAGTTTATCTCTGAAACAGCTCCCCGCTTTATCGTATATCCGTCTATCTTGTAATACGTTATTTCAATTAAATCATTCTTTTCTATTTCGGCTAATTTTTCCGAAATAAGCTGTATATCTTCTTCACACAATTCTCTTCTTTTTTCAGGCGAACGTGCCTGTTCGTTTACAAGATCTTCAAAACCTTTCAGAGCGGCAAAAGGCATAAATTGTTTAGCTCTTTCCGTCCGGTCTTTCTTGTTCTGCATTATGCCCTCCTATCAATTTATTGCGTTTGCGCCCCGTAGCTCCGGCTTCAAAATTCATACCTTTAAGTATTGCGTTTTTTCCGAATTTTTGCTTTATCTGAATTACGGCTTCGCTTACTGCACGTTCTTTTTTATCTGCTTTTTCATCGGTAAATAAATCGTAAACAACAAAATCTTCACTTATAACGTTATTAAAACCGATGTTTATACGACGTATCAGGTGATTTCTATCCGTAGTTTTATGATAAAAATCCTCAAAATATGCTAATAGTTTTCTACACGAATTCGTGTATCCGTTTAATTTTTTGCTTCCGCCGGTAGCTTTTATTTCATCGTCGGAATATCCGATATACAGCGAAATATTATTCGTCACCAAACCTTTATCCAAAAGATCAAGCGAAAGAACATCAACCATTTCTTTCATTACGGTAAAAGCCGATTCATAATCATAATCCGAAAATAAAATCTGTCCGTTTGAAACAGAGTTGCTTTTCGCTTTAAAATTATGAATATCTTCTATCGTGCAAGGCTCTATGCCGTGAGCGTGGTCTATAAGGTATTCCGCGTTCACGCCAAATTCTCTGTATAAAATTTGCTCATCACAAGTTGCAACCTGAGAAAGATCGAATATCCCGTATTTTTCAAGCCTTTTTGCAATACCTTTGCCTATATTCCAGATATCCGTTATAGGTCTGTGGTGCCAAAGCTCCTTTCTGAATTTATCGTGATCCAAATAGCCCATACGATCCGGCGTGTTCTTAGCCGTAATATCCAAAGCGACTTTTGCAAGAAAAAGGTTCGTTCCTATTCCCGCAGTCGCACTTATTCCCGTTTCGTCAAATACCGCATCCATAAGCTTTTTTGCAAACTGCTTGGCTGTAACTTCGTAAAGCTTTAAATATTGAGTGGCATCTATAAAACACTCGTCAATAGAATAAACATGTATATCGGTTTCACAAACATATCGCAAATATACCGAATATACTTTTGCCGAATATTGCATATATTTTTTCATGTTCGGCAAAGCAACAATATAAGATATATCTTCCGGAATTTCAAAAAGACGACAGCGGTTTTTAACTCCGAGCTTTTTCATGGCAGGAGTTATGGCAAGACAAATCGCACCGTTCCCGCGCGAGGGATCGGCAACCACTAAATTTTCCGTCATAGGATCAAGATTTCGCTCTACCGCCTCGACGGAGGCAAAAAATGATTTTAAATCTATACAAAAATAAATTCGGTCTTCCATACTCAAATAACGCTTATATCAAGGGGCTGCATAAGGGGTATAAAGATTCCATTACTATTATGCTCGGTTTTTATATAAAATATTTTACGTTAAACATAATATATTTTAAAATTCAGCTTTTTATCTTATATTTTTAAATAAATTACGAAATAGAATTTAAGAATAAAATCAAACAGATTTATAAATTTAAACGTCGTACCGTTTATTATATCTTAACGACAGGCCGCCTTTATAAAGGTGTGAATCGTTGGATAATTGCAATACTTTCGGTATAGAGATTCCTCCTATATCGTCAAAAGATATAACGGTCATTCCCGAGTATTCCATATCGAATCGCGTGCAAAAAACAGGATACGGAATATCAAGCACGCAACTTAGAAAAGCCAGACCGAACCCTTGATGAGCAAACAGTGCCACCCTTTCGCACGGCGGCTTTGTTACGACGTAATACTTTTTTTCTCGGTCATGAACATATCCGAGCGATGCAAAAAACTCGTCCGCATTATTTCGGATACGAGCTATGCCCTGCTTATAATTACATCCTTCAAACCCTTTTGCTTCGTACCATTTTTCACCCAAAGCAAATATTTCGGGATCGTTAATTCTCACTATATTTTCCGGATCATGAAAGAGCCAGTGTCTGCTTCCGTTTTTCAACGGAGCCGTTAAATCCTGCCAGGCAAGATTTTCATTGCACCATTCAAGCTCAATATAACTTTTTCCAAGTAACCTGCAAGTCGGTTCAGCCGTCTGCTTAGCCCTGTTTGATGTTGAAGTGTAAATTCTGTCAAGTCCGTTCACTTTAAGCCTCTCCGCTAACATTTCAGCCTGTTTATGCCCGTGCTTCGTAATGCTATCAGGGTTATAAATGGGTTCTCCGTGCCGCAACAAATAAAAAAGCATATTATCCTCTTAAAAATCATTTTAATAAAAAGTATAAATCAACAGTATTTTATCATATTTCACTTATTTTATCAAACTCTTTTGCATAGTTAAAAAATCTTCCATATTTAAGATATAACCGTTTTGTAAGTTTGCCTACGGCTTTGTTGACTTTACCTAAAAATTATGATAAAATTCGCTTATAAATAAAGTAAATAAAGAGAAAAATAAATGATAAATATTTTTATTGTACGACACGCATTAAGCGAAGCTAACAAAATAAACTGTTTTTCAGGCAGAAGCGACGTACCGCTTTCGGATGAAGGCAAAATTCAAGCAAAAAAATTAGCCGAATACTTTTTATCCAACTACAAAATAAACAAGCTTTATTCAAGCGGATTATCCAGAACAAACGGCACAATTTTACCTATAAGCGAAAAAACCGGCTTAAATATCGTTGCTAAACCGGAATTTATTGAAATTGACGTTGGTAGATGGGAAGGAGTAAATTATTATAAAGTAATAGAAGAGTATCCTGCCGAAATGAAAATCTGGCGCGAAAATATAGGAATGGTTCACTGTCCCGAAGGTGAAAGCATGGCCGAAGTTTACAAAAGAGCCGAACTCGGACTGAAAAAAATCGCAAGAGAGGCAAAAGAGGAGGACTCAATACTTATATCCACACACGGAGGCGTAATTCGATGCATTCAAAGCATTGTAAAAAACGTTCCGCTTGAAAAAATGTACACTATAAACTGGGTAAACAACGCTTCCCTATCACAAATTACATACGAAAACGGCAAATTTACCCCTATCTTTTTCGGCAAGGACGATTATTTACAATAAATTGTAACAAAACCGCAATGCCCTGTTAAAAAAACAAAAATGATTATATATTTTGATACCGAAACTACCGGACTATTCCCGGGCAATGTAATACAACTTTCATATATAATGCAAGAAAAAGATAAGTCTACGGGAAAAAACTTTTATTTTTACGTTCCCTACATATCCCCTTCCGCAACGGCAGTTCACCACATTACACAAGAAAAACTTGACGAACTTTCCGGCGGACATACTTTTTACGAAAGCTTAGAAGAAATCGATGACGATTTCAGAGCTGCATCGCTTTCGGTGGCTCATAATTTCTCGTTTGATTTTTCATTTATGACAAGCGAGTTTAAAAGGTTTGACAGAATATTTCATTACAAAGAGAGTTTAGACACTATGAAATATTTTAAATCAACGCTTAAACTTCCGTCAAAAAGCGGCAGAGGAAATTACAAAATGCCTAAGCTTATTGAACTTGCCGAGTTTTTTGAAATTTACGATTACGACGTCACAAAAGAAGCTCTTGAACTTTTTGGCGACGTTTTTTCGAGCCACGATGCAAGATTCGATACAACTCAAATGTATTTATCCGTTTTAAAAGCAACAAAAAATAGCCCTGAATTAAAAGAGCTTATAAAAAAACATATTTAAAAGTCGTTTTTAACCGTTATTTTATCATAGGCGTACAGGTTTTTTATAATACCTGACAAATTCAGATAATTTTTACGATTATTTTTTAAAATCGTGTTTAAACAGTTGATTAAAAAAATAATATTTGATAAAATAAATACGCTTTAAAAATTGGGGTGTCGCCAAGCGGTAAGGCTACGGACTCTGACTCCGTCATCCGGGAGTTCAAATCTCTCCACCCCAGCCAAGAGAAAATAATACGAACACCGTAAATTCGGCGTTCGTATTATTTTTTCTAACGATTATTTCGATACAAAAGTCGATTTGAACGGCACAAAGAAGAAACTGTCGGGCTCTTAACCTCCCGGCTTTTTTTATGCTCAAAAACAGGTGCTTGCTATGAAAGACCGTATAACTAAATAAAACGGCAATAAAAATGGATTGTTAAAACTCCATTTTTATTGCCGAATCAAACCTTTGATTTAACATTCAACTCACAAGTATTTTGTAATTATTATAAATATATTTTTATAAGTTTTCGATTCCGTTTTCATCTGCATGCCAGATGTCCGTATTATTATTATTATGGCAACCGAACGTTTTTGACCCGTCGGTTTGTCTTTCGTAATCTTTAACGAGAGAATATCCTTTCACTACATCGGGAGAACCGTCCTGCAATTTACGCAACTCCCACTCGCTTTCGGGCGCGTCGTCTTTGATAAATGTTGCACGATAGACGTTGTATAAAGTATCGTTTTCATTCATCACCGCAAGTTCTGCTTTGCTTTTTTTGACGATATACATATATATCGTAGACACTCCGTCTATTTTTTTTGAAAAAGCTATGATTACGGATACGCTTTCGATTTTATCTTTTCCGTATACGTCGTCCCCATAAAGATTATCCATGGTTCCTACATAGCCGAGACCGATACGCCCTCCGAAAACTTGAGAGTGAAGTATAGCTTTTTTCATTCCAAACGTAGTATCGCTTGCATTTAGCCCATAAGTCTTATCTTTTTCTGCAACGCTTAAAATAGATTGCAAATTTTTTGTAAATCCCGGCGGATAACCGTAAACAAACTCTTCAAGTTCGGCGGTTATATTCTTATTTCCCGGAGTTGCGTCGCTTTGGGCATATTGAAAAACAGCAAATACTCCTCCGATTGTCAGCGTAGCGGCAAGCAATATTAAACAAAGAGTTAAAAGAAGTTTATTCATTTTCGCTCCCTCCGCCTGTCTTTCTTCTTTCGCGACGGCGCAATTTTGCTTGTTCCTTCTTATACGTTTTTTCGTCGTCAATAATTTTTTTAGCAATGTCTATGCTGTCTTTTGCCACCTGCAAAGAATTGTTATCCGAAATTTTCAACATGATCGGTGCAGTTTTTACCTTTACTTTATTGCCTGCGACATACCTTTTAAAATTATCGTTAGTCATCAGATATTCACAGATAACAACGTCGCGTTTTATCAGAACTCGCACCAAACGACCGATTCCGTACTTATACTCTTCGTATCGGTCGTTTTTAATTTGTCTACTACCTGCAATAGCCGCGGCATATGCAACGATTTCGTCATAAAAGCGTTTTTGTTCTTCTGTAAGTTCCAAATACTTTTCGTCCAAAGTTTTAATATTTGAAGTCATAAAAGAAGTTACGCCTTCATACTCATCGGCTTTGGTTGCGGCAGTTTCCGTAACGGCATTCGACTTGATAACTTCGCAACTTTCTTCGTTTTGTAATTGAGCTTGTATCACCGCAAAACGTAAATCGATTTCTTTTTTTAATTTTTTATCGATAAACGGATATGCTAAGCAAACAACAACAACGAGCAAAACACAAAGCCATCCTGCGGGCGAATTCATAAAGATGACAAAACTGCCGATATACGATACTTTCTTTCCCGTATAAATACCTCTCATTTGAGAATATAATACGGGAAACTTATCCGAATATCTGTTCGCGTCGCCCCTTAAAAGGAATTGCCGTTCCGAATGTTTTTCGTCCGGTTCTTTAATATCGACAATACGATGGACGACCATTTGACCATCCACTTCATATACCACGATATCGTAAAGTTTAAGTTCGCTCTCTTTCGGTAACGGAGAAACCCTGATAAGATCGAACATCTGTATCTGATCGTTCAAATCGTTCTCGACAAGATACTTGTTAAACTTGTCTTTTATTGACATAGACGGGCTTTTTACGACTTTGACCACGTTCCTTTCGACGGGCTTTTTTTCATTGATTTTCACGTCCAGCGAAAAGAAAAACACAGTTATCGCAATGACTAACAATGTAATGGATATAATTTTCTCAAGCACGCTAAAAACAGCGGATTTTTTTTCTTTTTCCCGCTGTTTTTTGATCTCGACATCGGCAAGACCGCCTCTTATGAGTTTGATATTCATCCTCACCATGCAGGTTATCAACGTGGCAAAAAACGCAGTTAATGCCACGAAGACAACCAAGCACAAGACGAAAATATAGTTATCATATCCCGTCATTACGATTCTCCGTTATTACGCTTTTGTTATCCTCTTATTTTACCTCGCTTACCGTAATGGTAATCTTCGCATTGTTGACATCCGTGAACCATGCAGAAAACGCATCGTAGTCCGCCAAAGTCGGCAAAGGAATTTCGTTAACGGCAAGATAGTCGCCGAGTTGTACCTGGTATTCAAATGCTCCGTCTGAATTTTTTGTGCCTTTACCGAGAGCAACGCTCGTGGTGCCGGAAGGCAGTGTTGTTTTGAAAAGTTCGTAAGGAGTACCGTTATGTGTATATGTATTGTTTTCGAAAGCTATTTCCAGTTTCAAATCAATACCTTCATCGGCGACCGATCCGTCCGCACCTTGCGCGGGAGTAAATGTTACTGTTACATAGCCCTGAGTTTCAAGTCCGGTTTTGAGATCTTTGACGCCCACGTCATCGATTTTAAGCTTAAACGTTTCGACGTCGATTGCAATTGTTCCCTTTTCATTGTCGGTTTTAGCAGTCGCAAGGGTTTTGGTAAGCACTGCGTCTACGGATGCAACGTCGTTTTTCGCATAATCGAAAGTTGCGTAAACGCCGCCGACGGTAAGCACAAGTGCCATAATGATAATAAGTCCGAGTTTCTTCATTTTTTCAAGTCTCCTTAAAATTAAAATTTTTTATACTTTTGTAGTTCGGTTAAAACTCGGCTACATTATATAAGTTACTTATGCACAAATCAAGGGACTTAGTCCCATTTCTCGTTACGTTCAAGTCTTATAGGAAAAAACAGTCTATTCCGTATATTTACAATGTACTATTTCGTTTTACCCCAAAAAAAACAGACCGAACGATTTATGATGTGAACCCCAAAGTTTGGACAAAAAATCCAATTAAATTATTTGAGATTGAGTTCGGTATTGTACCGGACTCA